>NZ_DATENY010000013.1:0-87202 GCF_035274705.1 Mycobacterium sp.
TGGCCATCAACGCCGCCTACATGGCGGCCACCGGCAAGATGAAGTCGTCATGCGGTGGGCGTCTTCCCGCCATCAGTGCGGTGTCGGCGTTGTATCCGGTAGTGGACCCGGCCGGCTTCTTCGACAACGACGCACCCGCGCTCGCCGGGACGTCGCGCGAAATGGCGGAGGCTTACACCGGCGGCTCGCCACAGCAGTTTCCGGATCGATACGCGGCCATCTCGTCCGGGACTTACATCAGCCCCGCCGCGCCACCGACTTTGGTCATCGTCGGCGAGGCTGACCATCTTGTGCCGGTCGAAGGCACGTACCGTTTCACCGAGCGAGTGCGCAGCGCCGGCGTCGACGTCGAACTCGTAGCGGTGCCGTACGCCGATCACGTCTTCGACGCTCGCCGCGGAAGCATCGGTCAGCAGGCTTACCGGCAGTTGACGGCGCGGTGGCTGGAAGCGCACGGCCAGGCGCCTTGACCGGGGATGATGGCGTCATGGCCGACGAACTCGGCGAACTGTACGAGGTCAAGCCCGAGGAGTTCACCGCGCTGCGCACCAAGCTGGCCACCGCGGCCAAGCAGCGCGGCGACGCCGACGCGGCAAAGCGCATCTCCGCCGCCCGCAGACCCACGACTGCTGCGTGGGTCGTCAACCGACTTGCGCTACGCAACGACGACGTCAGCCGGCGTCTCACCGACCTCGGACAGGGACTGCGGGAGGCCCACGCCGCGATGGACGGTGAGCGCATCCGCGAGCTGTCCGCCGAACAACGCAGACTCGTCGAGGACCTGGCCAAGGACGCCTTCGAAGAAGCCGATCTGACCAACCCGACCGCCGCCCTGCGCGACGACGTCACCGCCACGCTGCAGGCCGCGATTGCCGATCCCGACGTGACAAAGCGGCTCGGCCGGCTGACCAAGGCCGAGAAGTGGTCCGGTTTCGGCGAGTTCGGCGACACCGCAATGGTATTCACGTCCACCCGCCGCGAAAGGCCCAAGCCAGAAGCTAAGAAGGAGTCCGCCAAAGACAAGCCACGCGAGGACAAGGACGAGGCGGTGCGCCGGCAACGAGAACGGGCCCGCACCGCATTGGCCGCCGCCGAGCGCGCCAAGGCCGAGGCCGACGAAGCACTGGCCGAATTGCAGTCCGACCTCGCGACCGCACGGCTGCGTCATCAGGACGCTCGAAGGCGGCTGCAGGACGCCGAACGCGTGTTGGCCGCCGCCGAAGATGCCTACGCGAAGGCGAAGCAGGCCAGCCGCGACGCCGCGGCCGTCGTAAAGGAAGCGAAGCGATGGACGTAGAAGTGGCCGACGGTGTGTCGATCCTGCGGTTAGACCACCCGCCCGTCAACGCCTTCGATCTCGCGCTCGTCGAAGACGCCGTCGACACGATGCGCGGCGTCGAGGGCCCTGTCGTCCTCACCGGCGCGGGGAGTTGCTTTTCCGCGGGCGTCGACCTGAGTGCAATCCTCGATGGGCAAGCCGCGTATGCCGACCGCTTCCTTGCCGCGGTCTCGGCGGGGTTCCTGGCGGTCTTCGATCACCCCGCACCTGTCGTGGCCGCGATCAACGGGCATGCCATCGCCGGCGGTTGTGTGTTGGCGATGGCCGCCGACGTGCGACTGATGTCACGCGGCAAGATCGGCCTCCGCGAGCTGGCGGTCGGTGTGCCCTTTCCCGTCGCGGCACTCGAGATCTGCCGGTTTGCGATGGGCCCGTCAGCGGCCCGCGCCGCCCTGCAAGCCGACAACATCGACGCGGAATCCGCATTGGCTCGCGGCTGGATCGATGAACTCGTCACTGCAGACGACCTTTTGCCCCGCGCGATCGCGGTTGCCGCCGCCCTTGGGCAGCATTCGCCGACTTCCTATGCGTTGACAAAACAGCAGCTGCACCGGCCGGCCCGTGACGCGATCGATGCGGGCGTGCAGATGGATGCGCAGGTGCTTGCCGGCTGGAAGTCCGACGAAACCCGCGCACGCATCGCGGCGTTCCTGGATGCGCTTACGTGACTGCGCGGCAGGTGATCTCCATGCTGTCGCTTTCGCGGGCCGCGAAGTTGACGCTGACATAGCCATTGCCGGGGTCACGCACGTAATCGAGGTACGGCTTGGTGTCGTCCATCGAGGTGTTGTCCGCGACGATCAGCGCACCCGGCGTGAGGAGCGGTTCGAGCAGCTTGACCACCGGAAGGTAAAGCTCCTTCCAGCCGTCGAGGAGAACGACCTCGACCGGACTATCGAGGTCGGCCAACGTGGTGAGCGCATCGCCTTCGAGCACGGTGATGAGGTCGTCGAGCCCGGTCTCGGCGAACGTCTTCTTCGCCGCGGCCACCTTCGCGGCGCTCAGTTCGGTGGTCACGACCCGGCCAATGCCGTTGTCGCGCACCGCCGAGGCGAGATGGATCGCGGAAATGCCCAGCGACATGCCGAATTCGACGACCGTGTTCGGCTGCGTCGCCCGCACCAGCGAGTACAGCAACCGGCCTGCTTCCGGCGTCACCGGAATGTAGAACTCGCTGAGCGCATCGGCCCGCTCCTGCGCACTCGCGTTCGCGAGGCGATCGATCATCTCGCGGTTGCCGCGAAGCTGCGAGAACTGTTCCGCCGACGCGGTATACATCCGGTCGAGGGCTGTCGCGACCCGGGAATCTTGAAGCGTGGTGGTCACCTGTTGGTCCTTACGTTAGTCGATAGGTTGACGATATATCGCCGACTATCGCGATGCAACGGCTACGTCTCTGCCGAACGTTCCTTACCGCTCGAAAAATCGCCACGATTTCGAGCGGTAAGGAACGTTCGCGCGCTGCCCACGCTGTGCCAGGATGAGGTAAGCCCGTTGCCGCGGTGACGGGAACTGCCAGCCCAATGGTGTGCCGATGGCCGGTGTGGACAGATCGACGCAGCGCGTGATCGCGGTGATCGTGCTGTTGATTATCGCCGCATCGGCCTTGCGCGGATACCTGCCCGGCGTCCAGCGGTCCGCCGAGCACGAGCGGCCGCAGAGCAGCCCCCTAGCGCTGATCGTCGACGTCGCATTGCTCACCGCAGCGGTGGCGATCATCGGGTACGCCATCATCGTCAGACTGCGGGACGGCTCTCCGCGACGAGCAGGGACGGGGCAGTTGCCCCGCGGTTCGGGTGCGATGGGCCGGCTGACGTGGCGATTCTCATTGATTGCCCTCGGCCTGATCGTGGGTTGGCTGTTGCTCGTGCTGTCGCTGTCGCAGTTAGGCCTGCCCGATCCGCTCGACCAGCCGTCGTCCCCGACCGCGTCGACGTCGCAACCCGTCACTCCACCACCAACCGACGTGGACAGGCCTCCGCCGGACACGCCGCCGGAGTCGGGGACGAATGTCGTCGACTACCTCATCGGCCCGATGATTGTCCTGATGGCGCTGGTAGTCGCGGGCACCGCCGTTGCCTCGCGCCGGCAGCGGGCGATGGCTGCACCGGCGGCCATCGGTGAGGGTTCCGATTCGTCTGTCGCTGCGGCAGCGACGGATTCGCTTGCCCGCGCGGCAGAACACGGCCTGGCCGAGATCGAGGACCTCAGCCGCGAACCGCGCGAGGCGATCATCGCCTGTTATGCGGCGATGGAACGGGAGCTCACCCGCGTACCCGGTGCCGCTCCTCAGGATTTCGACACCCCGATGGAGGTGCTGGCACGCGCGGTCCACCTTCACGCATTGCACGCCGACAGCGCCACGCAACTCGTGGAGTTGTTCGAGGAGGCGCGGTTCAGCCCGCACGTGATGAATGAGGGACATCGCGACACCGCGGTCCGCGTGCTTCGGCGCGTGCTCAGCGAACTGAGGAGCATTGCATGAAAAAGCTTGTGGCTGCGGGCATTTTCGTGGTGGTCCTCGTCGAGCTGGCCGCGGTCGTTCTGCTGGATCGCCAACTGGTCGTGGCGGCAACGGGAGTGATGGTCGGCCTGGTGCTGCTGAGCTTGCGCTGGTTCTGGGTCAGAGAAGCCGAACTCGAGGCGGATGAGCCACCGGTGAACGACGCGGCAGAATCGTTGCGCCGCTGGCTGTCTCGGACCGAAACCTTGATCAGTCGCGCCGAGTCGGGCCGGCGCGACTGGGACCGCCACCTGAGGCCGATGCTGGCCAGGCAGTTCGCAATGGCGACGGGACAACGCCATGCGAAAGATCCTGCAGCGTTTCTGGCCACCGGGCAGATGCTGTTCGGCGCGGAACTGTGGACATGGGTGGACCCGCAGAACGTGTCGCGAACACCGGGCAGCGAGCCCGGTCCCGGCCGTGAGGCGCTCGACGAGATTCTGCGGAGGTTGGAGCAGTTATGACGGCGAACATGGGGCTGCCGGCCGCGACGACCACCGCGCACTGCGAGGCGGTGCTCGACGAGATAGGCCGCGTCGTGGTCGGCAAGCGCGAGGCGCTCACGCTCATCCTCACGACCGTGCTCGCGGGCGGACACATCCTCATCGAGGACCTGCCCGGGCTCGGAAAGACCCTGATCGCGCGCTCGTTTGCCGCAGCGCTGGGCCTCGAGTTCAAGCGAGTTCAGTTCACCCCCGACCTGCTGCCCGCCGACCTTCTCGGCTCGACCGTCTACGACATGCAGTCGGGCCGCTTCGAATTCCGGGCCGGACCGATCTTCACGAACCTGTTGCTTGCCGACGAGATCAACCGCACTCCGCCCAAGACGCAGGCGGCGCTGCTGGAGGCGATGGCCGAAGGCCAGGTCAGCGTTGACGGCGTCACCCACAAGCTGCCCGTCCCGTTCATCGTGCTGGCCACCGACAACCCGATCGAATACGAGGGCACCTATCCGCTGCCCGAGGCGCAGCTGGACCGATTCTCGATCAGGCTCGAACTGCGCTACCTCGCCGAACACGAGGAGGCCTTCATGCTGCGCCGACGCCTCGAACGGGGCTCGGCGGAACCCACGGTGCACCAGGTGGTCGACGCGCACGAACTCATCGCGATGCGCGAATCGGTGGAGCAGGTGACCGTCCACGAAGATGTGCTGCGCTACGTGGTGTCGCTTGCGACCGCGAGCCGCCAGCATCCGCAAGTCGCGGTCGGCGCCAGCCCGCGAGCAGAACTCGACCTGGTGCAACTCGCGCGCGCTCGGGCGCTGCTCCTCGGCAGGGATTACGTTGTGCCCGAAGACGTCAAGTCGCTGGCCGTGCCGACCATGGCGCACCGGATCAGCCTGCGGCCCGAGATGTGGGTGCGGCGTGTGCACGGCTCCGATGTGGTCGAGGAACTGTTGCGGCGCCTGCCTGTGCCGCGGACCAAAGCGTGAGCAAAGCGTGATCGACGAACGCCACACTGAAGCCGAGTTGCGCTGGCGCCCATCATCTTTGACGCGAGCAGCCGCCACATGTGCCGCCGTCGCGCTCGCCGTCGCGCTCGTGGGTTCTTACTGGCAGCTGATCGCGTTCGCGGCACCCCTGGTCGGCGTGCTCGTTTCGATCGACTGGCAGCGGGCTGTCCCGCAGGTCGCGGTGCACGCAGGGCCGGCGTCACAGCGGTGCTTTGAATCCGAACAGACCCGGCTGACGATTTCGGCGCACCTTGAATCCGACGACGCCGCCGTGGATCTCGCAGTCACGGTCGTCGAGGGAATGCAGCTCGACATCGTCGAGTCGGCCCCGGGCCAACGCCAGACCGTCGCGGTGACGGCCGACCGGTGGGGACGGTATCCGATCCGGGCTCACGTCAAAGTCATCGCGCGCGGCGGACTCGTTGAGGGAGTGGGTGTCGTCGACGCCGCCGACGTCTATGTGTTTCCGACGGCACCGCCGCATTCGACCGCCCTTCCGCGCACCGAGCTGCTTGACCGCCTCGGTACCCATCTGACACGCCATATCGGCCCCGGCGTCGAATACGCCGACGTTCGGCGCTATGTTCCCGGCGACCAGCTTCGCACCGTCAACTGGCCGGTCAGCGCGCGACGCGGCAGCCTGCATGTGACCCAGCGATTGACCGACCGCGCCGCCGATGTCGTGGTGCTTCTCGACGGCTATCCGCAGCCGCCCGGTCCGGCGACCGAGGCGACGGACCGCACTGTGCGCGGTGCGGTGCAAGTCGTGCAGAGTGCCCTTCGCGGTGGCGATCGGGCGGGCATCGTCGCGCTCGGCGACCGTCAGCCGCGGTGGCTCGGCGCCGATATCGGCCGCCGCCAGTTCTACCAAATCCTCGACGCCGTGCTCGCTGCCGGCGATAGCTTCGAGCACACGCCGGGGACGTTGGCGCCGCGCGCGGCAGTCCCGCCCGGTGCGATCGTGATCGCGTTCTCCACGATGCTCGACACCGAATTCGCGCTGGCGCTGATCGATCTGCGCAAGCGGGGCCACACCGTCATCGCCGTCGATGTGCTGGAAGGCGCGCCGTTCGAGCACGAACCCGACCGGCTGATCACCAGGATGTGGGCGCTGCAGCGATCTTTCATGTACCGGGACATGGGCACGATCGGTGTCGACCTGGTGTCGTGGCGCGGCGAGAACACCCTCGACCAAGCGATGCAGCTGATACCCGATCGACGCCGCAGAGTCCGCAGGACGGCGATGACGTGATGTCTACCCAGCTCGCCGCGGCTCGCGCGATTTCGACCTCCTTTGGGTTGGTGATGGTGGCGGCAGCCGCCGTCGGGGCCGATGGGCCGGCCCTGGTCGGTGCGGCCGTTGCCGCGGTTGCGGTGTTGGCAGGCAATGTGTTTCGGGCCGCGGCGACGCTCGCCGTGCTGATCGGCGTGGCCGTGATCGTGCTGGCCGACGCGCCGCCGATGCTGGCCGCCCTCTCTGGGTTGTGCGCAGCGGCGTACCTGGTGCTACGGCACACCGCCACCGCCACGGCGCCGACGGTGCTCGGTGCGGTGGGATTTGCGACCGCGGGGTTGGCCGCAGCGTCCATTCCGGTGCAGCTGCCGTGGGTGCCGTTGGTGGCGCCGGTCGCCGTGCTGGTGATCTTCGTTTTGGTCACTCGCCCGTACTGGGCAGACCGGTCGACGCGTCGATGAAGTGTCAGCTCGCCTTCCATCGGCTACAACATCTGCGTCGCCACGTTCGGTGGCACAACCCCGTACGTCGTGAGCGGGCTGACCGCCCACCATCCCGGAGACCGCGCGACGTCCGCTGCGCGTCGCCGGGTCGGACGAAATGTTCCAATCCGGGCCGGATGTTCGCGGGGCTGCCGCCACACGATAGCGGCGGAGTTACAGTTGATCCGTGTCGTCGCAATCTCACCAAGCGACGCGGCCCAAACTGACATCGCGAGGTGCGGCGACCCGTAATCGGATCGTCCTGGCGGCCGCCGAGCTGATGCATGTGCAAGGGGTGGCGGCGACGACGATCGACGACGTACTGGCTGCCAGCGCCACAAGCAAATCCCAGTTCTACCAACACTTTGACGACAAATCTGAGTTGGTGTACGAGGTCATCACCATGCGCGCCGACGAGGTCTTGTCGTGGCAGCGGCTACGGCTGGAGAAGGTGGACTCGTTTCGCGGGCTTTACCAATGGCGCGATGCGATGGTGCAGCGGTGCGCCCTGCGGCGCGGGCTTTGGGGATGCGAGCTCGGTTCTCTAGCCGCCGAATTGTCCGACACGGACGACAAGGCGCGCGCCTCGCTGTCCGAGCACTTCGTCGAATGGCGCGGGCTGCTGGCCGCGGCGCTGGAGCGGATGCGCGAAGCCGGCGCGCTTCGCGCGGAAGCAGACGTGAAAATCCTTGCGACAGGGCTACTTGCGGCAGTCGAAGGCGGCTATCTGCTGTCGCAGACAGGTCGCGATCCGCGCCTGATGCAGGCCGCGCTCAACATGGCCATCGGACACATCTCATCGTTTGCGACGGTCGAGGCTGCAGTGCAGTGACGGCGGCGTTCTGGACCTGATCGACCAGTCCGCCGCCGTCGAAGCCTGCTAGTTGTCGCCCGGGATGGCGGTTGGCGCCGGCGGCGCCTTCACCGGCGGCGTGAACAGGTTGCCACCGGTGGGGTTGATCGACTTCTCCGTCGGTGCCACGGGCGGAGCCGAGGGCGCGGGTGTCGTGGTGGTCGTTGTGGTGGTCGTGGTGCTGGTCTCGGGTGCCTTCTCGCCCTGACCACAGGCTGTCAACACGCCCATGGAGATGATGGCGAGGCCGCCCGCGGTCGCAGCGATCCGCCGAGCCAATCGGCCTGAGCTCATGATGCGTCCTATCTGTATTTAGAACTGAACTATATCGTCCAAAAAACAACCTCGTCAACGCGAAGTGCGTGCTAATGCGGCAAAAACCGTGTGCGAGGCAGACGACTGAGTCCAACAACACTCTGGCGCGGGGGCTATTCGCAGGAAGCCCCACTGTTGTTCCCAGCGACTTTCCAGCTGAGCGGCCTAACGTCCTGTCCTCAAGAAGGAGGTCGCCGTGAAAAAGCTGGGCGTCTACGCCGCCACCGTCATGGGTGCGACGGCTGTGTCAATCGCGTTTCTGGGAACCGGTATTGCGTCGGCCGACGATTACACCGGGAAGACCTATGCCGATGCATCGCAGGCGATCGGCAATGCCGGCAAGAAGGCCGTCGTCGCGAGCCGGGCGGGAGACACGCTGTCGCAAGACAAATGCGTCGTGACCTCTTCGCAGTCGGCACCCTGGATCAAGGGCAACAACTTCGCGCCGGTCACCGATACGGTTCTGCTCAACCTCAACTGCAATGCCACGGTCGCGACTGCGAAGGATCCGGGCAACTCGGCTGCCAGCCCCGAAGGCAAATCGGCCATCGCGGCAGCCCAGCAGGATCAATCCGGCTCCGGCGGCTGAGTCCCCGAACCTGCCCGGTTGGCGTGGCCCCGGCTAGTCTGAGCCCAAGCATCCACCAAGGGGAGGCGGGGATCATGAAGCTTCGGGTCTTGCCCTACGTCACCGTCGAGATCGACGACCGTCTGCGCCGCAGAGTCCGCCGGGCCGGTGAGCGGTTGCGCGTCAACGTCAGGGCCTATCTGATGAGCGCGGCCGACGACGTCGACGCCGCAAGCGACAGGGTTCGCGGTCTTTGTGACCGGGCAGTGGATCGAGTCGACTCCGTCGTCGCGACGGTCAACGACAAGATCGACCCCACCACGGGCGGACCCGTCCCCCAGCTTCGCCTAGTCGGCGGGCGCGAAGCAAGCTGACCGCTAAGGCGCTCGGACGCTGCCTGTCCGCCCCCCGACGAAGAACCCTCCGGCCAGAACCACCAGCCCGATTGCCGCGACCGGAATCGCCCAAGCCCTTCGCCCGGACACTGCCGAATGGCACTGGGTCACGTAGTCGGTGTGCGGGATGACCTCGCTGAGTATCGGCAGGTTCGCGGGGTTGTTGTTGTCCACGTCGCGCGCCGACGAGTCGTTCGCGGCGACACCGTTGCCACATCCGATGCTGCCGTTGTCCGGTCCCGGCACCGACACAGGAACAAGCAGAGCGATGACGCCCGCGATCAATGCGACCGCACCTACCAGCAAAACCAACCGACGCAAATTCATGGCCAGGTAATGCCCCGGTTGCCCGGGTTCGAAACCATATCGACCCTGCCTTGAGACAGGGCCGGGCTGGGCGTTGCGCGGGTAAGTGTGTTGTTCTTGTGCGGTGTATTGGCCGTGGCCCGAAAGGAGCTGGAAGCTTTGGTAGGCCATGGTCTGGTGGTGCTGCTCGCCATGCTTGCCGCGGTGTTCCTCGCGATCGGCATCGTGGTGCGTCAGCGGGCCACCATGGATGTCCCGCAGGAGCACGGCGTCAGCTCCGTGATGTTCTTGACGTTGCTTCGCCGGCCCTTGTGGTGGGGCGGCACCGCGGCGGCCATCGCCGGCTACGTCTTTCAGGCGCTGGCGTTGGCCAACGGCTCACTGCTGTTGGTGCAGCCCATCCTGGTGTCCGCACTGCTGTTCGCCTTGCCATTGAGCGCCCGGCTCGCGCACCGGCGCGTCACCCGCGCCGAATGGGCGTGGGCGGTGCTGCTCACGGTTTCCCTGGCGGTGTTCGTGGTCTTGGCGCAGACCCGCCCCGGCGACTATGAGGCGTCGGTGGCGCTGTCGGCATTGGTCGCGGTGATCTGCACGGCTGCGGTGATGGTTTGTGTAATCGTCGCGATCCGCACCCCGGGCTGGCGCCGCGCCGTGTTTCTGGCTGTCGCCGTGGGCGTCTTGTTCGGCGTCGTCGCGGTGCTCACCAAGCTGGTCATGCATCTGCTCACCCACGATGGTGTGGCCAAGGTTCTGTCCACACCGGTGTTGTATTTGCTTGTCGTGCTGGGTGTGGTCGCGGTGTTCCTGCAGCAGTCCGCGTTTCATGCGGGATCGCTGCAGACTTCGGTGCCGACGATGCTGGTGCTCGAACCCGTCATCGCCGTCGTGTTGGGTGCGGTTGTCCTTGGCGAGCACCTCGAGGTCAGCCGCGTCGACGCGGTGCTCATCACCGTCAGCACTGTCGCGATGGCGGCGGCCACCATCGCACTCGGCCGCGACGAGGGAGCCTACGAGGAACAGCTCGAGGCCGAGATGGCCCGCCGCTCGTCGTAGCCCATGCCAGCCTATGTTGCCGTGGAATCCGTTGTGGGCCCGGAAGCTTGCGCCGGCCCGGGCGGCGGCGGTGTTTTGGGGATCTTCACCGGCCGCAACAACGCCCATCCGATGAACACGATCGACCGGACATTGATCGATATCGGCGCACAGCTCGCGGTGGTTGCCGACCACACCAAGTACTGCGAAGTCGGCATGAACGTGTTCGCCCGCCTGCGGCAAGTAGACACTTTGATCGTCGACGACGGCCTGCCGGCTGAGGACCGCGCCGTGGTGGCCGCCCAAGTCGGCAAGCTGGAGGTCGCGACGGTGGCGGGCCACCAATCGGGCACGGTGGCGGGCCGGTCATGACGCCTATGCGTTGGACCCTTGCCGACGGCCGGGATTTGCTGCTCTTCTCGCTTCCCGGGCAGACCCCAGCCCCGGTGCCAGACCGGCGTCCGCTGCCGGCCCGCGGAAACCAGCAGTCCCAGTTGCGATTCGACCGGCAGACCGGGCAATGGGTGATCATCGCGGCGCTTCGCCAGGACCGCACCTACAAGCCACCGCCCGAGGCGTGCCCGCTGTGCCCCGGCCCGTCGGGGGAGACCAGCGAGATACCCGCCGCCGACTACGACGTCGTCGTATTCGAGAACCGCTTCCCGAGCTTGTCCGGTGCGGGCAGCGCACCGTTCGATCTGCCAAACACGGACGGCGACCAGTTCGTCCCAGCGCCGGGCCACGGCCGATGCGAAGTCATCTGCTTCTCCAGCGATCACACCGGCTCGTTCGCACAACTCGAACTCGCACACGCCCGCCTCGTCGTCGACGCGTGGCGGCACCGCACCGCCGACATGATGAGCCGGCCGGGCATCGCTCAGGTGTTCTGCTTCGAGAACCGCGGCGAGGAGATCGGCGTGACGCTGACCCATCCGCACGGCCAGATCTACGGCTATCCGTATCTGGCGCCGCGTGCCGGCGAGATGCTGCGCGAAGCGCGCTCGCACCGGAAGCGCAACGACAGCAATCTGTTCGGCGATATCCTCGCCAACGAAGTTGCCGACGGTAGTCGCGTCATCGCCAGAACCGAGCTGTTCACCGCGTTCGTGCCGTTCGCTGCCCGCTGGCCCGTTGAGGTCCACATCTACCCGAACCGGTTCGTACACAACCTGATCGAGCTCACCGACGCCGAACTCACCGGGTTCGCGCAGATCTACCTCGACGTGCTGGGCCGGTTCGACCGCATGTACCCGACTCCGCTGCCCTACATTTCGGCGCTGCACCAGTACGCCGACACCGACGAGCAGCGCGAAGGGTACTTCCACGTCGAGCTGATGTCGGTGCGGCGCAGCGCCACCAAGCTCAAGTTCCTGGCCGGTTCGGAGTCGGCGATGGACGCGTTCATCAGCGATGTGACACCGGAAAGCGTTGCCCACCGGTTGCGGGAGCTGTAGTGAGCATTCGATACGCGGCGCCGGGGCGGATCAATCTGATCGGCGAACACACCGATTACAACTTGGGTTGCGCCCTTCCGATCGCGCTGCCGGAGCGCACGGTGGCGACCTATCTACCGGACGACCGCACCGAAATCGCCGTGCATAGTGACCGGGAGGACGACGGCGTTCGGATCCCGCTCGACGCCGCCCCGGGCGGCATAACCGGCTGGGCTGCGTATGTGGCGGGCGTGATGTGGGCGCTGCGCGCAGCGGGCCACCGAATCACGGGCGGCACGATGTCGATCACGAGCGACGTCGAGATGGGCTCCGGCGTTTCGTCTTCGGCGGCATTGGAGTGCGCGGTCATCGGGGCGCTCACGACGGCGGCCGGCCTGCGCATCGATCGGATCGAGTTGGCGCGTATCGCACAGCGGGCCGAGAACGACTATGTCGGCGCGCCGACCGGGATGATGGACCAACTGGCCTCGCTGTGCGGAGAACCACGCAAGGCGTTGATGATCGACTTTCGCGGGCCGACCGTGCGGCCCGTGGTGTTCGACCCAGATGCCTCCAATGTCGCCTTGCTGCTGATCAATTCGCGCGCACCCCACCAGCATGCGGGTGGGGAGTACGCGGCGCGACGGGCGTCGTGTGAACGCGCTGCGGCTGATCTGGGCGTGTCGTCACTACGAGAGGTGCAGGACCGCGGGGTGTCGGTGCTCGACGGGATAACCGATCCGGTCGACGCGCGTCGCGTCCGCCATGTCCTTACCGACAACCAGCGGGTACTCGATGTTGTTGCTGCCCTGAATGATTCGGACTACGCCGCGATCGGGGAGATCCTGACCGCGTCGCAGGCGTCGATGCGCGACGACTTCGAGATCACCACCGCCCATATCGATCTGATTGCCGACACCGCGGTACGGGCCGGTGCCCTGGGCGCGCGGATGACCGGCGGTGGTTTCGGCGGGTGTGTGATCGCGCTGGTGCCCGACGAGAAAGCCGACGCGGTCGGTGAGGCGGTGCGGCGAGCGGTTGCGGACGCCGGTTATCCCCGGCCGACCATCATGCGCACGAGGGCCGGGCAGGGAGCAGAGCAGTTGCACTAGCGGCGTGAGATGGTGCCCTCGGGTGACGGGGTTTCGGACAGCGCCGCCCACATCAGGCGGGCCGCCTCGCGGGTCCGGTCGTCGGGCGTTATCGGTGCTCCCGTATCGGGTTGCTCGGCCGGTGCGCCGCTGATGTGCTCGACGAGTGCCACCGACAGCTCGCGCAGTTTGACGTTGAACTCCTGGCTGGCCCGGCGCAGCATCCTCCACGCGTACTCGGCGTCACAGCGGACCAGACCCATCAACGCGCCCTTGGCCTGCTCGATGGCACCACGAGACTGCAGCACCGTGATGATGTCCTCGATGGCGGTGGCGTTTTCGGCCGCGGTGGTGATCAACGCAGCGGAAACCAGCTGTTCGTAGGTGATCAGGCTGGCGACAGTCGCCGCGCTCGCCGGTTGACTCAGCGTGCACGACACCGCCACCATCGCGTCGTCAGCCCAGACACCCGGGACGACTGCCTCGCCGTGCACCTGCTCGAAGCTCTCGGTGTGGTGAGGTGCGCGTTCACTCACCGCATCGAGGGTCAACTGCGGCCACCGGTCGTCGGACCACAGATCAAGACTGAGCACCGGCACCTGGTAGGCGAGCGCATCGGCGACGGGCCCGCCGAGCCCCGACAGCTGCGCGCCGACGAGCTCAGAGTCCACGCCCAGCCCGGCGATCACCGAAGCGTGTTCGTCGTGGCGCTTGTCGTGAATCGTGATGGCAAGGCCGACCGCGTCGTGGAGGTCGGACTGTATGCGCTCGAGGATGCGCTGAAGCAGCGCCAGCAACTGCGGGTGCTGACGGGGCTGAAAATGCGGCGACGACATCGCGGTCAGTTGCGCGTGGCTACTGTCGCGACACGGTCGAGCCCGGAGATGCCGAGCAGTGTCGTGATCGGTCCTTCAGTGGGCACGATCAAGGCCAGTTTGGTCGTCGCTGCGACGGCGAACAACGCCCGGACGGCGGCGCTGTCGCAATAAGACACCTCCGACAGGTCGACGGTGATGGAATCGCTGTCGACCGCGGCTTTGGTCAGCATGTCCTGGAATTCACCGACATTGGCGAGATCGATGTCACCAGTCGCGGTGACGACCGGCGACTGTTCGGCCATCGCAGGGGTCAATCGGAACTGGCTGTTTGTCATGGATGCAGCTCCTTGCGCATTTCCACCGTCGTCCCGTTGGGGGTTGGCGTGATTGTGACCGTGTCGACGAGCGCAGTCATCAACTTACTGCCGTGCCCACGCGTGCCCGGCCGCTTCGGCGGGGCGCGCCAGCGGCCGTTGTCCTTCACTGTCACCGCGAGTCCGGTGCTGGTTGCCCGCGCGCTCACCTCGAGCTCGACGTCATGGCGGGCATCGCGGGTGGCATGCTCGACGGCATTGGACGCCGCCTCACCGACCGCGAGCAGCAGTTCGGCGGCCGCGGCCGGACTGACCGCCACAGTCTGCAGCCAACTGCGCAGACGGGCGCGAATGACGGCCAGACTGGCCGGTTTGGCTGGTATCCGGATCAGCAGCGGGGCGGGAGGGCTCCGGTCGGCGCCGGGAACACTTGTCACCAGCACCTCCGATTGTCTAGCGGCGCTACCGCCTGGACGTACGCGAAATGCCCCGCATCGCCTGCCTCTGCTCGACAGTCGCAAATTGCCGTTTGTTGTCTTACCACGTGAACGTCCGCCGCGTGCCACACCCGGGCAATCCGCATCGGCGCGCCCTCACCGGTCCTTCGGCGAAGCGGTGTGCGGCAGTCGAAAGCTCATGTCGATTGTCGTGCCGGCTGGGGTGCCATCGACCTCGACCCGCTCGCTCAACGCGCGGATCAGCGGCAGTCCGCGGCCCCGCGTGAGGGGGTTGGCGGCAGGCGTCTTCCATGAACCGGTATCGGCGACCCGCACATGTATATAGCTGCCGTCGACTTCGGCGTCGACCCGCATCTTCCTGTGGCTGCCTCCTCGATAGGCGTGCTCCGCGCTGTTGGTGCACGCCTCGTTGACGGCCAGGACGATGTCGGCGGCCAGCGGCTCTGGCACCTGCGCGGCGTGCAGCCATGCCGCAAGCCGATGGCGGACCTCGCCCAATTGATCGGCGGTAGCGTTGTTTTCGATCAGCAGCGTGTTCTGCGGTCGGCGGTAGAGCACGATCGCTACGTCGTCTTCGTAACCGTCGGCAGGGGCCAGCCTGTCGAGGACGACGTCTGCCACGTCGCCGACTCCTAGATCGAGGGTGTCGACGAGGACCTTCGTCAAGCGGTCGATCTGCTCGTCGATCGCTTGGCCGCGCCGCTCGACCAGTCCGTCGGTGTACGCCAGCAGCGTCGCGCCCGGCACCAACTCCTGGGTCACCTGCGGACGCGATTCGGTCCTGTGCACGGCCAGCGGCACGGAGCGGGCGTCGGTCAACAAGACAGGGGCGTTGGCCGGCGCGACCACCACGGCGGGTACGTGACCGGCGCTGCTGTAGACCAAGATTCCGGATTGGGTGTCGAGGACGGCGGCGAAAACAGTGGTGCAGAACGCATCTGGAATGAATGCCGCAACGGAGTCGAGTTGTTCGAGCAACCGGGCTGGTGATGCGCCGGTGAGCAACAGCGCGCGCGCCGAGCTGCGCAGCTGACCCATCACCGCCGCGGCCGACAGCCCGCGGCCGACGCAATCGCCGACGATGACGCCGATGCGGTGATCGCCGACGGGCACGGCGTCATACCAGTCGCCGCCGATCTCCAACGGCGGTACGGCGGGTTCATAGCGCACGGCGAAACCCGCCGGCAGTTCCATCGGTCCCAGCATGGATCGCTGCAACGTCAGAGAGGTATCGCGGGCGATCTCGAACTGGCGCACGTGCTGGATTGCAAGGCTCAGATGCCCGGCAAGGGCAGCGACGAGTTGCTTGTCCTCGACGCTGACCCGGCGCGGATCACCGAATTCCAGCCACACCGTGACATCCCGTGACAGCACGGCCACCAAGCCGTTTGCCGCCTCGGCGCCGGAGGTCCATCCAACCGGTTCGACGGTCAGCGGAAGCCAGTCGCGGGCATATTCGAGCGTGCGGCGCATCACCGGGTCGAGGTCACGCCACGTGGATGGGATAGCTTTGCCTGCCATATGCACGGCCGGGTCGTGGTCGCCCGCCCGCCACATGACCGCCAGCACCCGCTGCACGCCCAGCCTGGCACGGCACTCCTCGAGCGTGGTGGACAACACTTCTCCCACACTTCTGGCGACGCTCACCGTGGTCGCAAGGTGGGCCACCGCGCGTTCTCGTTCGGCCGTGGCGCGTGCGGCGGTGATATCGCGAACCGTGCCCACGTAAGCGTCCTCGTCGCCAAGGGACTTGACGCCGTTGACACTCATCGCCACCCATACGGTGTGTCCGTCGCGGTGCCTGATCGGCGCCTCCGCGTCGAGGTTGCCCTGGGCCAGCAGCCGGGACAGCCGCTCGTTTGCGTCGTTGTCGTTACCCATCCACGGATGGGGCCACGCATAGGGCAAGCCGTCGGCACCGTAGCCGGTGATGTCGGCGAACGCGTCGTTGATCTCAACCACCGCTCCGCTGCCGTCGGCGACGAAGAAGCCCTCCTGTAGGGAATTGACCAGCGCGGTACGGAACTCGTTGCGATCGGCGAGCACATCGGCGCGGGCCCGCTGTTGTTCGTATCGCCGTGTGCCGTCGAGGAATCCACGCGTTGCAACGTCGAGTGCGGCCAGCGTTTGCAGCAGGAACCGCAGGGCGGCCACGGAATCGAGCCGGCCGTTCGGGTCGTCGACCATCCGGGAATGGTTCTCGATGATCTCCAGCATGCTGATCCGCTCCTGCAGCGCCCGGCGTCCTAGCTCATGGCCGACGGACAGCGTGTCCTCGCCCTGCGTCGTCAGGTAAGCCCGCAGCGCGGCTGCGTACTGAACATGGAAGTCTGCGGCATCCGTCATGACGAGACGCCGCGATGACGCGCGGCGAGCACCAGCGCGTCATCGGATTCCCTGCTGTACGCGCCCAGGATGTGTTCGGCGATCGCCATCGCCGGTGCGGCGAAGTCGATGCCCTGGACGTGGTCTTCGAGGATGCCGTCGGTGGCGATGACGAGGAGGTCGCCCGGGCCGATCGGTACTTGATGGGTGGCCAGCGCGTGGGGGATGCGATAGCCCACGATGCCGCCGGACAAAAGTGCCGACGCGCGGATTTGGACACCGCCCGGGCCCTTGGCGACAAGGTCGGCGGTGACATTGCCGATGCCGATCCAGCTGAGCGTGTCGGTTTCCAAATCAATGCGGGCCAACGTGATTGCGGCTCCCCGCGTGTCGGCCAGGCCGCGATGGCACCGCTGCAGCATCACGTCGAGGGGCTCGGTGCGGGAGCGGTTGATCACCTCGTCGGCCCGCAGCGCCGCGGTCTCGGCGGCCGCGCCGTGCCCCAGCCCGTCCGCCACACCGAACAGCGCGGCGGTGCGGCTGACTTCGACGGCGATCGGAAAGTCGCCGCACACCTCTTCGCCCGGTAGCGGGCGGCGCGCCGCGGCCCACTCGATCGATCCGATCCAGCCTTTTCTACGCATCGGCCGGGATCCACTTCCACATCTCGACGACTGTGCCCTTGCCGGGCGACGACTCCACGATCAACCGGTCCATCAGGCGGCGTGCACCCGGCAGGCCGAGACCAAGCCCGCGTCCCGTCGAATAGCCGTCCTCGAGCGCGCGCTCGACGTCGGCGATCCCCGGTCCGTCATCCTCCGCACGGACAACGAGTGCCTGTCGGCCGTCGCGGTACTGGACCCCTACCCGAACCTCGCCCTGGCCCGCGTAACTGGTGATGTTGCGGGCGATTTCGGAGATCGCGGTGGCGATCATCGTGACGTCGGTCAGTGAGAAGCCGAGCTGACGGGCCAGTTCGTGTCCAGCCTGGCGGGCGGTGACGATGTCGTCGGAATTGTTGACGTCGACCACGAAGTCAGCCGCCACCATCGCGTCCGTTCGCAGGCTTCTTCGATTCGAGCTGCCGATTCAGCAGTGCCAGGCCTTCTTCCAGATCCAGCGCCGTGTGCATGTCGTCGAACATCAGCCCGAGTTGGACCATTGCGAAGGCCACCTCCGGCTGCAGCCCAACGATCACAGTGTCCGCGCCACGCAGCCGGGTCATGTGGGCGATCGTGCGGATCGAGCGGGCGGCGAACGAATCCATCACGTCGATCGCGGTGACGTCCACGATGATCCCGTGGGCGCGGTAGCGGCTGACGCGCTCCATCAGATCGTGGCGCAGCCGTTCGGCGTCGGAGTCGGTGAGCGCGGCCTGCACCGAGGCGATGAGGATCGTGCCCTGTTTCAGGATGGGTACTGGCATGAGTGGGCCGCGTTAGCGGTGGTCAGCCGTTTAGTTCGCCGGTGCGGGTCACTTCGTAACCAAGGAGACGTTCGGCCTCTTCGATACCGCCCTGCAGGTCGCCGACGGCATTCATCTTCGACAGGTCAAGGCCGATCGTCACCAGGGTCAACGCGATGTCCGACGAGAGGCCGGTGATGATGACGCTTGCACCCATCAGGCCCGATGCGTCGACCGTCTGCACGAGGTGGTTGGCCACCGTGGAGTCGATGGTCGGCACACCGGTGATGTCGATAACCACCACTTTGGCGCGGTTCGCGCGGATGGCCCGCAGCAGCTGTTCGGTGACCTGCCGGGCGCGCTGGCTGTCCAGCACGCCGATGATCGGCAGAATCAGCAGCTGTTCGCGCACCTGCAGCACTGGCGTAGACAGTTCGCGGATGGCTTCTTGCTGCTGGCGAATGACGCGCTCGCGTTCCTGTACGAAGGACACGGCCACGGTGTTGGCGATGCGGTTGGCCGCAGGCTCGTAGGCGTCGAGCACCCTATTGAGCAGACCGAACTCCGACTGGTACTTCTCGAACAACGATCGCGCCAGCACGTCGCGCAGAAGCAACACGATCCCGATGACCTCGTCGGTCTCCACCCCCCGCGGAATGATGCGTTCCGACAGGTCGCGCGCGTAGGCCTGCAGCGCCTCGACGCTACCTGTCTCCAGCACCTCGACGTAGTTGTCGTACACGGCGGTTGCTTCGGAGAACAGCTCCTGCGGCGACATCGCCGTCAGCAGTTCGGCTTCGTTGATCCGTCGGGCCCACTCCTCGCGCAGGACGGTGCGATTTTGCCGGAGGTGTTGCACGAGCTGGGGCAGCAGGCTGTCGCCGGTGAGTTCGGGTGGCTGTGTGGCGGTGCTGGTACTTCCGAAATCCGTCGGCGACTCGGACACTTGACCTCCCGGCTCCAATCGCGCGCCATGACAGCGCGCACATTCCGTGCAGACATTAGCTTGAGCGTCGTCGTGGCAACCGCCGAAGTTATCAATCTGCAGCCGCCATTGAACGTTAGGCTCGACGCAGGTCCACCGTAAACGGGTTGGGGCACCGGATGAAGGATGGCGATTGTCGGATATGGATGCGATCGCCACGGCGGTCGCCTATGAGGACGGTATCGCCGTGCTGAGCGTCAGTGGTGAGGTCGATCTGGCCACGGTCCCCGCGCTCGCGGCGGGCATCGATGAAGCGCTTGCCACGCAGCCAACCGCGCTGATCATCGATCTGTCCGCCGTGGAATTCCTGGCCTCCGCCGGACTCCAGACGCTGGTCACGACGCAGGAACGACTCAGCTCGTCAGGTCAATTCGCGGTGGTCGCCGAGGGGGCCGCTACCAGCAGGCCGATCCAATTGACCGGTCTGGACGAGATCTTCGAGCTGTACCCCACACGGGCGGAAGCGTTGAGCGCCGTGAGGGCAAGCCGTCAATAGCGAAACATGTTGGCCGCCAGTCGGATCAGTCAGATGGCGGTCAGGACACCATCCACGAGTGCACGTTGGATGACTGCAGCGCGGACAGCACGCACAGCAATGCGAGGAACGCCACGGGGGTACGGCGATACGACGATATGACCGGTGTTGCCCGAGAAGGCGCAGTTAAACCCTGGCCGTTTCGCCCCTGGGGAAACGCTGTGCGCTTGTTAGGACATTCGATTAGAGTTTTGTTCGCCAGACATGTCTTCAAATGCAGCTGGCATTGGTCTCCGATTGTGAGGACTGCATCATGAAGTCAGGTCTTATGGCGCGTCGTATCGCCGCTGTTGTCGGTGGTGCGGCGATCGTGGCGATGGTCGGTGTAACCGCCTCTTGCGCTAAGGAAGAGAAGAAGGCTCCCGAGACCACGACGACAACGACGACCACGACGACGACCGCTCCGTCTTCCCCGACGGTCGCGCCGACGGAGAAGTCGATCAACCCCACGGGCGGCAACCTGTTCACGCCTCCGGTGAAGGCGCCGCCGGCGCCGACGGCCATCCCCGGCGATCACTAAATCCGCGTCGCCCCTGGTTAGACGTACCCTGGCGGCTGTGACTGCGCGGTATCTCAGCGTGGTGGCGCTGGTAGGGGCTGCGGTGTTGGTGCTTGTCTCCGACCTGCGCCCGTCCGACGACGGCGGCCGTGCCATCGCGGGCCCGTATGCGTACCTGCTTGCGAGCTCTGATGATCTGGGGCCGTCGCACAGCGACAACGCCCAGGTGACCGTTGCGCTGCGAAACGCTGTTCAGCCGACGGCTCTGGTCGGGTGGGCCGACGGCCACGGCCTGTCGGTGCGATGGCGTCCGGGCCATGACTGGGCGGTCATCGAAGGCTCCGCGGAAAATATGGCGGATGCGTTCGGTGTCGAGGTGCACGACTACAAGGGTCAGCGCGGGCAGGTGTTCTACGCGTCGCCGCAGCAGCCGTCGATCCCCGAGTCGCTCCTCGGCGAGGTCGTCGAGCTGGGCCGGATCCTCGGCTATACCCCACACCACATGTCGCGGCCCTCGATCCTGCCCCTGGACGTACCCGATAAGGGACTGACGCCCAGCGCGTTGCTCAACACCTACAACGTGAACCGCTTGGCCGCCGACGGCTACACCGGCAAGGGCACGACGATCGTGTTCTTCGCTTTCGACGGCTACGACCAGAGCGACCTCGATACCTTCTCTGCCACATACGGATTGCCGAAGTTCACGCCCACTCTGGTGGGTGGACAACCAAGTGAGCCGCGCGGCGAGACCACGATGGATCTCGAGGTCGCCCACGCCATCGCGCCCGACGCGCAGAAGGTCGTCGTCAACGCCCGTCCGACCGTGGAAGGCGGCGGCGGCTACGTGAAGATCGGCCAGATGCTGGAGGACGCGGATCGCCAATTCCCCGGCGCGGTCTGGAGTTTCTCGATCGGCTGGGGCTGCGACAAGCTGATCACCGCGGCCGATCTGGCGCCGGTGCGGTCGGCACTGGCGACGGCGCATTCGCGTGGCACGACGGCGTTCAACGCCAGTGGTGACCTCGCCGGTCTGGAGTGCAAGGGCGGCGAGGACTGGTCGTCCCCACCGGGCGCTTCGGATGTGGGGCTGGACTCGGTGGCGTCGGTGCCCGAAATAGTTGACGTCGGTGGCACCACGCTGTCCACCGATGGGGCCGGTGTATGGCTGGCCGAGCAGGCGTGGTTCGACGTGCCGTTGTCGCAGGGCACGGGCGGCGGGGTGTCGTCGCTGTTCGACCGGCCGGAGTGGCAGCGCGGCGTGCGCACCGATCAGGACACCTCGCGCCGGTTGACGCCCGATGTCGCCGCGGTCGCTGATCCGTTCACCGGCGTGCGGATCGTGCTCAGCGGCCAGCAGGTGGTCGGGGGCGGCACGTCCCAGTCCGCGCCGCTGTGGGCGGGGCTGGCCGCGGTGATGAATCAGTATCTGCTGGCCAACGGCGGGCAGGAACTCGGCGATCTCAATCCGTTGCTCTACCGCATCGCCGCCGGGGCACCGCTGCCCGGGTTTCGCGATGTGGTCCTCGGCGGCAACGCCGTCAACACCGCCGGACCGGGCTACGACTTGGTCACCGGGCTCGGCACACCCGATATCGACAACCTGGTGCGCAATGTGCTCGTCGTGCAGAAGGCGGGCTGATGACTGAGCCGAATGAAGACCAGGTGCCCACCGAGGTGTGCCGGATATGTCAGACCGACGTGCCCGCCGGTGAGTTCTGCGGGCTGTGCGGTTGCCATCTGACGCCGCGACGCGGGGAGGGGCCCGACTGGCTGCGCATCCGCGACTACGGGGCCGCACACGGTGAGCACCTGCTGCTGCCGTCGCTGGCCAGTTCGCTGTTTCCCCATCTGCCGCAACGGTCACGGGGCGCGTTCCGGATCGGGCTGGCGGTGGTGCTGGTCGCGTTGGTCGCATTCGCCCTTCTGAGACTGCCGGCGGCGTTGGTCTCCGTTGCGGCACTGGGTTTTCCGCTGCTGTTCCTGCTGTACCTTCGCGAATCCGATGCGTTCAGCGACCTTCCGGTCCGCACCTTGGCGATCACCGCGGCGCTCGGTATCGGCCTCGGTGTGGGGTGGGTGCTGCTGACGGGCGCGGCGGTCGCCCGGTCCTACGGCATCGCACTGGGCGCAGGCATCGTCGGGACCCGCATGCTGCGCGACGGCATCGGCATCCCGTTGGGTGGGGTGATTCTGATGCTGATGCCCGCCGTTGTCGTAAGGCTGTTGCGACCTCCTACCCGGGAGGCGTTGGACGGCTTCATGATTGGCGCGTTGGGTGCGCTCACGTTCACCGCGGCCGCGACGCTGACCCGGCTGGCCCCGCAGTTCGGTTCGGGGCTGGTGAGTAAGCGGCCGATGGCGAGCCTCATCGTCGAGGCCGGCATCCGTGGAGTCGCAGTGCCGTTGACGGCGGCTGCGGCGGGCGGATTGATCGGTGCCGCACTGTGGTTCACCCGGCCACCGAGCAAGGAACACCAGCGCGCGGGCCTGGTGCGGCTGGCGCTTGTGGGATTCGCGGTGGCAGTGCTGGTGGTGTATCTGGCACTCGGCCTGATCGACGTCTCCCACTTCCCGCAGATCCTGATGCTGGTGCTGTACTTGGCCGTCGCGGCGGTGGCTTTGCTTCTGTTGCGCGTCGGGCTTCACTTGGCGCTGCTGCACGAAGCGCATGACGAGATACAGTCCGACGAGCCGCTGCTGTGTCCGCACTGCGGACACGTCGTTCCGGATATGGCGTTCTGCCCGGCGTGCGGTGCGGCGACGCGAGCGTCGTCACGCTCGTCGCGCACGGCCAGACGGGAGATGCGCCCCGTGCGCGGCGACCCGGAGGCCGGCCAGACATGAGCACGCCGACATCCACGTACTTTCCCGGGTATGCGGTGCCCGGCGGAACGTATGCCGCGCCGCCGATGCGGCGCACCTCGCGCACCCGCTTGGTGGTGACATGGATCAGCGCCATCGCCGTGGTGGCTGCGGCGCTGGTCGGTGTGACGATGCTGATGAGCAAGCCGCCGATTCGCTATGCGTGCCCGCCGGACTGCGGACGGCCGCCGATGGGGAAACCGGTCGAGACGAATCCGCGATTCACCGCGCCGGACGGTGCGTTCTCGGTGTCCTATCCCGCGGAAGGGTCGGCGTACAAGATCACCACCAAGCCGAACGGGGTCACGGCGGATCTGCAGGCCGGCGATGGCGGCACGCTGCAGTTGTTCAGCGAGCCCGCGGCCAACCGGTCGCCCGAGCAGATCGCCAAAAGCCTTGTCAGCAAGACGTTTCCAGATGCACGCACGGCCTACAAGATCCCCAACACCATGGTCGGGTATCAGCCCGGCTATGGCGAGGCCGCGGACTGCTGGCCGCAAGGTGCGAACAGCAGCTACATGCGGATGCGTGTGATCGTGATGGTGGCGGTCAAGAACGACCTGGCACTGGTCGCCGCGGCCGTAGGGCCGTATCGTCAGTTCGGGCCGGATTTCGGCAGCGGTAAGCCGTCGGGTGCCAACCTCCAAATCGCTTTGGACATGGGCAAATACGTCAACAGTTTCAGCTGGCGTGGCGACCCGCCGCGCTGAGCTCGGTCTCTCGACGAACGATTCCTCTACGCGACGTCGGCTAGCCGGTATCCGCGTTCGGCCGCGACGTCGGCGAGCAGTCGCCGGAGCTGACGCCGTCCACGGTGCAGCCGCGACATCACCGTGCCAAGGGGAACGCCGGTGAGCTCTGCGATCTCCTGGAGCCGACGGTCTTCAACGTCGGCGAGATACACGGTGGTGCGCATTCTTTCGGGCAGTGCTTGCATCGCTGCCTTGATGTCGCTGTCTTCCAGATGGTCTAAGGCAAGGTCTTCGGCCGAGCGGAGGCCGGCCGAGGAATGAAGGGCCTCGGACATCAGCTGCCCGTCGGTGATGCTGTCGGTGAGCCATTGCGCGGGACGCCGCTGCTGTTTCCGATAGGCGCTGATATGGCTGTTGAGCATGATGCGGTACAGCCACCCGCCGAGATTGGTGCCGTCGCGGAAGCCGTCGAAACTGGCGAACGCCTTGGCCGCGGTTTCCTGCAGCAGATCCTCGGCTTCGGCGTGGTCGTGGGTCAATTTGATTGCGTGGCGGTAGAACCCGTGAAGCATCGGGATCGCTTCGCGCTCGAACCGGGCCACCAGCTCTGCTTCGGTGTTCGTCACACCGAAGACCCTTCCGCCCGAGCGGCGCGGTGTCTGCACGGTTGACCCCCATTGCGGGGCGTGCAAACCCGAACCGGTGATTACCGGTTAACCCCCAGAGGGGGAGGTCAGGCCGAAGCCTTCACCTTCGAGGCGGCCGATTCCGGCATTGGTTCATACCGCGCGAACGAGCGGGTGAACGATCCGGCGCCGTGTGACAGCGAGCGCAAATCGATTGCGTAGCGGGTCAACTCGACTTGGGGAATCTCGGCCTTGACCATCGAGCGGTCCTCGCCGACCTTGTCGGTGCCGAGCACGCGGCCGCGGCGCCCGGCGAGATCACTCATCACCGCGCCGACAAGGTCGTCGGGCACTACCACCGTGACTTCGTCGATCGGCTCCAGCAGGTTGACGCGGGTGGCCGCCGCCGCCTCGCGTAGCGCGAGCCCGCCCGCCATCTGGAACGCGAAGTCCGACGAGTCCACGCTGTGGGCCTTGCCGTCGAACAGGGTGACCCGTATGTCGACCATCGGATATCCGGCGCCGACCCCCTTCTCCATCTGCGCCCTGACGCCCTTTTCCACGCTCGGGATGAACTGTCGCGGCACCGAGCCGCCGACGACCTTGTCGACGAACTCAAAGCCGGAACCTTCCGGCAGCGGCTCGACCTCGATGTCGCACACCGCGTACTGACCGTGTCCGCCGGACTGTTTGACGTGGCGGCCGTGGCCTTTTACCTTGCCGCCGAACGTCTCTCGCAGTGGCACACGCAGCTCGACGGTGTCGACCGCCACGCCGAACCGGCGGGCAAGCGCGTCGAGGATGACATGTGAGTGGGCCTCGCCCATGCACCACAACACGATCTGGTGTGTTTCGGGGTTCTGCTCGATGCGCAGCGTTGGGTCCTCGGCGGCGAGCCGCTGCAGGCCCACCGAGAGTTTGTCCTCGTCGGTCTTGGCGCGCGGCTGCACGGCGATAGGCAGAAGCGGTTCGGGCATCGTCCACGGCTTGAGTACCAGCGGCTCGGACTTGTCCGACAGCGTGTCTCCGGTCTCGGCCTTCGACAGCCGCCCGATCGCGCAGATGTCGCCGGCCACCACCGACGGCGCGGGACGCTGCTGCTTGCCGAGCGGGAAGGACAACGTGCCGATGCGTTCGTCCTCGTCGTGGTCTGCGTGGCTGGTAGAGGAACCGTTACGACCGGAAGAACCGAAAAAAGAAGAGAAATGGCCCGACACGTGCACCGTCGCGTCGGGCCTGATGGTCCCGGAGAACACCCGGACCAGGCTCACCCTGCCGACATAGGGATCCGATGTCGTCTTGACGACCTCGGCCAGCAGCGGCCCGTTCGGATCGCACGCCACCCCGGTACGGTCCTTGCCCTGTGGCGTGAAGACCTCGGGCAACCGGTGCTCGGGGGGCGAAGGGAATCCGCTGGTGATGATCTCCAACAGCTCCAGGGTCCCGACGCCGGTGGTGCTGCACACCGGGATGACCGGGAAGAACGACCCCCGGGCAACCGCCTTCTCAAGGTCTTCGATCAGCACCGACTGGTCGATCTCCTCGCCGCCGAGGTAGCGCTCCATCAGCGTCTCGTCCTCGGATTCCTCGATGATTCCCTCGATCAGGGTGCCGCGCAGGCTCTCGATCGCATCGGAGTAGGACGCGTCGGGTGCGTGCGTCGTGTGCTTGCCGTCGGCGTATTCGTAATGCGTCTGCGACAGCAGCCCGATCAGGCCGGTGCAGGGCGAGTCGGCGGCCAGATACAGGGGCAGCACCTTGTCGCCGAACGCCTGCTGCGCGGCGGCGAGCGCGCTCTCGTAGTTCGCGCGCGCGTGGTCGAGCTTGGTGATCACCACCGCGCGAGGCATGCCGACTTGGCTGCACTCCATCCACAGTGACTTGGTCGGGTCGTCGACGCCTTCGTTGGCCGCGATCACGAACAGCGCGCAGTCCGCGGCCCTCAGTCCCGCCCGCAGCTCACCGACGAAGTCGGCGTAGCCGGGTGTGTCGATCAGGTTGACCTTGATCCTGTCGTGCTGCAGCGGTGCGAGCGCAAGGCCGACCGAGCGCTGCTGCGCGATCTCCGCCTCATCGCAGTCGCTGACCGTGGTGCCGTCGACCACGGAGCCGGGTCTGGTGAGGACACCGGAGGCGACCAGGAGGGCCTCGACGAGTGTGGTCTTGCCGCCACCCGATGGGCCCACCAGCACCACGTTGCGGATGGCGGCCGGACTGTCCGCGGTGGGGGCGGCTCCGGCGCCCTGGGAAGTTGTCGTCTTGTCTGCCATGACGTTCCCTCCCGTCGGCGGAGCCGACAATGAGCCTCAGCAGCCACTCTGCTGCTGTTAATCCACAATTCCCCGAACCGACACCGAGCACAAGGGATTCGATGAGTTTCGCAGCGGGCGACAGTCAGTTCCGCTCCGCCAGGTAGTCCCTATGGTGGTTGAATGCTGCGCATCTCCGCGGTGCTTGCGGCTCTGGTCACCGCCGCTGTCGTGAGCGCGTGCGCCGGTTCGTCCTCCGGCCACGATGAGCACTCAGCCGAGCACAACGCGGCAGACGTCATGTTTGCGCAGAACATGATTCCGCATCACCAGCAAGCAGTGGACATGTCCGCGATGGTGCCGTCGCACACCGCAAACCGTGAGCTGATCGTCATGGCCAAGCACATCTCCGCGGACCAGCAAGCCGAGATCCACACCTTGGGCGAGTTGCTCGAGCAGTGGGGCGAGCCTGTCGGCCACGACGGTATGGGCATGGACGGCATGGTCGACGCCGCCACGATGAACAAGCTGCAGTCGCTGGAGGGCGACGCGTTCGACGAGCTGTGGCTGAACTCGATGATCCGCCACCATCAGGGCGCGATCACGATGGCGGCACCCGAGATCGCGAACGGCGAGAATCCGACGGCGGTAAAGATGGCCAAGACGATCGTCGATTGGCAGCAGATCGAAATCGGCCGAATGAACGCGTTATTGGGCCCGACGGAGTGATGTCAGGCCTGCCACGACGACCACTTCTTGACGTTGACGGTGACGACCGGTCCGTCGAGTGCAATCCGTTGGTACTGAACGTATTTGTGGCGTAGCAGACCGTAGCCGGTGGCCATCTCGTCGCCGCTGTAGTGGATCGCCGCTTCGCCGTCGGCCCGCACCCACCACAGCTGGGTCCAGTCGTCCTCGTAGTGATCGACGAGCAGACTCACCTGCGGGTTGCCCTCTATGTTGGTCAACCGTCGCAGTCGTCGGGTGGACTTACGTTTGGCGTCCACGGCGGTGTAGACCATGTCGTGGTGAACGGCGAA
The DNA here is from genome assembly GCF_035274705.1 of Mycobacterium sp. Classification (GTDB taxonomy): domain Bacteria; phylum Actinomycetota; class Actinomycetes; order Mycobacteriales; family Mycobacteriaceae; genus Mycobacterium. Next base: position 27,813 of record NZ_DATENY010000013.1, read on the forward strand.
CACCACCGGAACCACATGCGGTGCGCCGTCGGGCCCGGCGGTGGCCAGCATTGCCACGGGGGATTCCGCGAACATGGCCGCGGGATCGAACTCGGCCATGAATCCACACTATTCCCGCCGGCCCACAGTGTGCCCGAATCAGTGCCGCTGGCCCGGGGGAGTGCGCGGCTGCGGCGCGACACTCATCGGAGACCTGGTCACGTTGATCTCCGGTGCCTTGGTCTGCCGCGGTTCCTCGCGCGGACTGTTGTAGATCGGCGCAGGGTTCACCGGTGAAGCGGTCTCTGATGGCGGTGGTGGCGGCGGTGGGGGCAATTCCGGTGCGCTGGTAGCCAACTCAGCAGGTGCGGCGCTCGTCGGCACGGTCGGGGTGACCGACGTGGTTTCGTCGACGGCGTTGCTCGGCGCGTGGACCACCAGCAGAACACCCGACACCACGATCGCGGCCGTGGCGGCCGCCGCGGCCGTCATCACGGTGACAGGCTGCTTGGTTCGATACCAGGGCGTCGGTGGCGGCTGGAAGCTCCAGGTGCCTGCGTTGAACGCGTCGAAGTAGCCGTCACCGTCCTGGCCGTCGGTATCCTCCCCGAGCGGGTCCTCCCACGGATCGTCGTCGGGATCGTGGAACAGGTAGTCGAAGTCCCCTGACTCCTCCGCCTCGGGCACACCATCGAGGCTGGTCAGGCCGTCGACACCCCCAGGATCGTCGAGTTGGTAGTCGAAGTCCCCCGAGGCTTCGCGTTCAGCCACATACAGATGCTATCGCCCGTACCAGGGCAAATGCGCGGCTAGCGGCAACAGGGGTGGAGTCTTCAAGATCTCGCACCGGCATCACCGCCGCCACGATAGGGTTCGGTCGCCCCGTTGGATCCATTCACCGCGGTGACACGGCGCCGCTACCGCTGCGCCACTGCGCCGCCTCCTGCCCATCGGAAGGTTCGCCAATGAGTGCAAGAAAAATGTCACGGCTTCCGTCATTGTTTGCCGCAGTCACTCTGGTGCTGGCGGGGCTGGTCGCCTGCGCCCCGCCGCAGAAGGACAACACCGGTGGCGATACGAAGTCCGGCGTCAAGGTCAGCGAGGCGACGTCGGCCGCGGACTTCGGCGGCATGGACGGCCTCGTCGACGCGGCCAAGAAGGAGGGCGAGCTCAATGTGATTGCGCTGCCGCCGGATTGGGCCAACTACGGCGCGATCATCAAGGCGTTCTCCGACAAATACGGCATCAAGGTCAACTCTGCGCAGCCAGACGCCGCCAGCCAGGACGAGGTCAACGCCGCCAACCAGCAGAAGGGCAAGAGCAGCGCGCCCGACGTGTTCGACCTCGGGCAGTCTGTGGCGCTGGCCAACACGTCGATCTTCGCGCCCTACAAGGTGGCGAGGTGGGACGACATCCCGCTGGCGTACAAGGACGCCGACGGTAAATGGGTCAACGACTACGGCGGCTACATGTCGATCGGGTTCGACTCGTCCAAGGTGCCGCCGGTGACGAATGTCAACGACCTGCTCAAGCCCGAGTACAAGGGCAAGGTCGCGCTGAACGGCGATCCGACCCAGGCCGGCGCCGCATTCTCCGGGGTGTTGATGGTGGCGTTGTCGCAGGGCGGCTCCGCCGACGACATCGCGCCGGGAGTCGAGTTCTTCCGCAAGCTGAACGCGACCGGGAACTTCCTGCCGGTCGACCCGACGCCGGCGACGATCGAATCCGGCCAGACGCCGGTGGTGATCGACTGGAACTACCTCAACGCTGCAGAGACCAAGAAGCTGCCGAGCTGGCAGGTGGCGGTACCACCGGGGTCTGCTGTGGCCGGCTACTACTACCAGGCGATCAACAAGGACGCCCCGCATCCCGCGGCGGCGCGGCTGTGGCAAGAGTTCCTCTACAGCGACGAAGGCCAGAATCTGTTCGCCGCGGGCGGTGTCCGGCCGGTACGGGCGGACAACATGATGGCCGCAGGCACTCTCGACAAGACGGTCTCGGCTCAGTTACCGATCATCGATGGTCCGGTCACCGTCCCGTCGCCGGACCAAACCGAGAAGGCCACCAAGTACCTGTCGGACAACTGGGCCAAAGCGATCGGCTGACGTTGGTTCGACGCCTACGCGACGGACTGCCGCTGCTGCCGTTCCTGGCCGTCGTGGTGATCTTCCTGATCATCCCGACGGTGACGGTGATCGTCAGCTCCGTCTTCGCCGACGGGGTGTTCTCGCTGGCCCGTATCCAGGCGCTGTTCACCGGCACCGCGCTGACGGCGCTAGCCAAGAGCGTGCTGCTGTCGGGCAGCACGGCGCTGATCGGCGCGGTGCTCGGCGCGGTGCTGGCCTGGCTGATCGTCAGTAGCCCGCCCACCTCGATGGTGCGCCGCGCAGTGATCTCGTTGTGCAGTGTGCTGGCCCAATTCGGCGGTGTGGCATTGGCATTCGCATTCCTGGCGACCGTCGGGCTCAATGGCGTGCTGACGCTGTGGGTTCAGCAGGTGTTCGGATGGAACCTCGCCGGCTCCGGCTGGCTCTACAGCCTGACCGGGTTGATCCTCGTCTACACGTATTTCCAGATCCCGCTGATGATGATCGTGTTCGTGCCCGCGCTGGAAGGGCTGCGCAGCCAGTGGCGTGAGGCGGCGGTCAGCCTCGGCGCTTCGACGTGGCGGTACTGGCGGGAGGTCGCCGTCCCGCTGCTGACGCCCGCGTTTCTCGGCTCGGCACTGTTGTTGTTCGCCAACGCTTTTGCGGCCTATGCGACCGCGGCGGCACTCGTCAGCCAGGGCAGCCCGATCGTTCCACTGCTGATCCGCTCGGCGCTGACCAGCGAGGTGGTGCTGGGCCAGTCAGGGTTCGCCTACGCGCTGGCATTGGAGATGATCGTCGTCGTCGCAGTGGTGATGGTGGCCTACAACCTGCTGGTGCGCCGAACCGCGAGGTGGTTGCAGTGAGCCTGGGTAGCAGGGTTTTTCGCGGCGCGCTGTGGCTGCTGTTCGGCCTGTTCTTCTTGTTCCCGCTTTACGCAATGGCCGACTTCTCCACCCGTAACCTGATCTCGGGTGGGCGAACACTGCGTGCCTGGCAGAACCTCGTCGTCGACGATGCGTTGTACCAGGCGATCGTGATTTCGTTGCTGCTAGCGGTTTTCACGGTCGTGGCGATGCTGGTGATCCTGGTGCCCACGATGATCTGGGTTCGGCTTCGGACGCCATGGGCCAAGGGCGTGTTCGAGTTTCTGTGCCTGCTTCCGCTCACCATTCCAGCGCTGGTGATCGTCGTCGGACTGCGCAACGTGTACCTGTGGGTGACGTACTTTCTCGGCGAGTCCGCGTTGACGCTGACATTCGTCTACGTAGTGCTGGTGCTCCCGTTCGCGTACCGGGCACTCGATGCCGCGCTGTCGTCTATCGATCTGCAGACGCTGGCCGAGGCTGCGCGCTCACTCGGTGCCGGCTGGACGACGACCATCTTGCGGGTCGTGGTGCCCAACATCTGGTCCGGCATCTTGTCGGCGGCGTTCATCTCGATCGCCGTGGTACTCGGCGAGTACACCATCGCGTCGCTGAGCGGGTATCAGACACTTCAAGTGCAGATCGTCGCGATCGGAAAGAGCGACGGTCCGACATCGGTGGCCGCATCGCTGGCGGTCTTGTTGTTCGGTTTCGTTCTGCTGCTTTCACTTTCGGTCGTGACCCGCGGTCGTCGTCGCGCATCGGTCGTGGCCACCGTCCAACCTGGAGTCGCCGCATGACAACAGGAGTCGCCGTCGAACTCAACGACCTCACCAGGGTTTATGGCCCCGTGAAGGCGCTCGACGGGCTGACCTTGCACATCGAGCCCGGCGAGTTCGTCGCCCTGCTCGGCCCGTCCGGCTGCGGCAAGACCACCGCGCTGCGCATACTCGCGGGTCTCGACGAAGCCACGTCGGGAACGGTTTCGGTCGGCGGCCGGGACGTCAGCAAGGTGCCGGCCAACAAACGCGACATGGGCATGGTTTTTCAGGCCTACAGCCTGTTCCCGCATCTGACCGTGCTCGACAACGTCGCGTTCGGGCTCAAGATGCGTGGAAAATCCAAGGGCGACCGGACTTCTCGGGCCGCCGACATGCTGGATTTGGTGGGGCTGTCGGCGCACAAACACAAGTACGCCAGCGAGCTGTCCGGAGGTCAGCAGCAGCGCGTCGCGCTGGCACGGGCCCTGGCGATCCAGCCGCGGGTGCTGCTGCTCGACGAACCGCTCTCGGCGCTTGATGCCAAAGTGCGTGCGCAGCTGCGTGACGAGATCCGCCGCGTGCAGCTCGAAGTCGGCACGACGACACTGTTCGTCACCCACGACCAAGAGGAAGCGCTGGCCGTCGCCGACCGGGTCGGGGTGATGAGCCAGGGCAAGCTCGAACAGGTCGCCGCGCCGGCAGACCTCTACGCCAACCCCGCCACCCCGTTCGTCGCGGAGTTCGTCGGCCTGAACAACAAAGTGCCAGCGCTGGTTTCGGGCGGCAAGGCGCAGCTGCTCGGTACCTCGGTGCCGACGCTGCGCGGCTCGATCCCGTCAGGCTCAGGCCTGGCGATGGTGCGGCCGGAGTCGGTCACCGTGGCTCCTGACGCGGCCGGTAGGTCGACTGTCAGCTCGGTTGCGTTCCTCGGTCCGATTTCGCGGGTGTACTGCGCCCTACCGGACGGTGAGGTGATCAGCGCGCAGATGGCCAGCTCGGCGGCGCGGGTCTTTTCGCCCGGCGACCCGGTGAGCGTGGGCGTCGAACCCGGCGCCGTGCTTGTCGTGGCGGCCTAGACGTCCTTGACGGGTTCGATGCCGAGGTCGCGATAGGTGACCAGCGCGACGAACGGCACATTGCGCGCGGCGAAGCGCTTCGTCGCGACATCTCCGCGATCCACCATCGGGATCACACCGGTGACGACCGCGCCCACCGCGGTCACGCGCTCGAACGCCTTCTCGGTGGAGCCGCCGGTGCTGATCACGTCGTCGACCAACAACACGCGTGTACCTGGCTCTAGCCGGGTGCCTTCGATCCACTGTTCGCGGCCCCGCTGCTTCTGCTCCTTGCGGACCGAGAACCAGGCTTTGCCGGTCACCATCGCGACGCCGTGCGCCAGCGGGTCGGCACCCATCGTCAGGCCGCCGATCGCGTCGAACTCGATTCCGTTGGTCGCCGCGAGCTCGGCCACCGCGCGGCTGACGATCGCCAGCCGCTCCCCGGTGTCGATCGCGTACTTGCCGTCGATGTAGTCGTGGCTCAGCTGTCCGCTGGCCAGCCTGAACGGTTCCTCGCGATGTTCATAGCCCCGGGTGCGGATGAGGTCGAAGGCCGCTTGCCAGGTCGCCGGTCGTTCGGTCGCAGCAGACATAACCGCGATCGTATTTCAGTCCTGCCGCGCCAGGCGTGCCAGCTGCACGGTGGCCGAACGCAATTCGTCGATCGAGTCGATCGGCTCGGCGTACCCGATGCGCGGATAGGCCACGCCACGCTCCGTGACGATCCGCAGGTCCAGGCCGTAGCGATCCGTGCCGGTGCAGGTCGCCGCCGTGGTGTCCGGGTAGCCACCAAGCGTCTTCGCCATCGCGACCAGCGTCTCGGCGTGATCGGCGTTCAGATGCGCGATCGCCCCGGCCGCGTGTGGTGTGACCGGATCGGGCTCGGCCGCGGAGTAAGCCTCGCCGGTCGCCGACTCCATCCGGCCGTATCCGCCGACCCATCGCACGCGCTGCACGCGCAGCACCCACAGCGTGAAGTCGCTGTAGTCGATGTAGTACTTCGCGGCCGCGACGGCGGACAGATGGGCCTCGCGCGCGGCGGCCATTTCGTCGCCCGCCGGACGCTCGACCACACCGGCCAGCGTGACCCGGCCGCTGGCGAGCGGGTCGGCATCGCTCGTGGGCGCGACGATCGCGATACTTGCCCGCGGGTCGCCCGCGAGATTGCGGCCGTGCTCGGCAAGGTTCGACACGCACAGCACCGGTGCGCCGCCGAGGAGGCCGTAGGTGACAAACGACGCCCACGGGTCGCCGTCGGCGGTCAGGGTCGCCAATGTGCCGGTGTTGGTCGAAGCGGCGATCGTTCGAGCTTCCTCACCGGCCGACGGGCGAACAGTATTTGCGACAACTGACAGCGGGGGAGGGACCGACGGGGCATCGCCCGGGTCGCCGTGATCACGGGACGCCACGCCGGAACGATACCGGACTATTCGAGGTTGCCCAGCGGACATCCGAAATTACCGAAACGTCGAATCTATTGAATGCCAGCAACTAATTTGCAAGACTCGGAAAAGCGCATAAGCAATAACTTGCGCATTCAATATCGTAACGAGCAACCGCTCGCTTGGGGGATGAGGATGGTGGCGCCTTCGGCAGCGCGTTTGACCGCATGTGCCGGAGTGCTCGCTGCAGGTGTGTTGACGAGCGGCATCACCGGCGGCATCGCGGTCGCCGACGGCGGTGACTCGACGGGTTCCGGGTCGGACGGGACGTCGACGACGAGCAGCAACGTCGACGGCAGTTCCGGCACGACGGGCGGCGAAAGCCAGCCCGACACGAAACCGACCAGCACCGTCGGTTCGGGCCGCGAGGAGACCACACCGGAAATCAAGCCAGGCTCGTCCACGAAGTCCAACTCGTCGCTGACGATCCCGATACTGCGCTGGCCCACACCCGAGGAAGTGCAGAAAACGGGCCTAGCGGCCTTCGTCGGGACGGTTGACATTCCGATACCGGACGGCGAGGCATGCTCGGGGCTGCAGCCCGAACCACAGCCCACTCCAACTCCGTCCTTCAGAACCCAAGAAGAGACACCCGTTGTCGACGCCGGCGGCGGTGTCAGTGGCGGTGGCGGTAGAGGTGGCGGCCATGCGCTTTCAGCGGCCACAGGCGAGCCGCCGGTGCTGGAGGCCCCGCTGGTCGTGGCGCCACCGCTGGGCGTCGCGCCACCGCCTGTTCCGATCGCGCCGTCGCTGCCCGCGGCGCCCATCGGCGCGTCAGCGGGTGGGCCGGTTGTACAGCCCGTCGCCGCCGAGGCCGCGGTTGCCAAACCTCCCCTGGCCCGGGCCACGGTGTCGCAGTCGACCGAACCTGCGAGTTCGGAGTTGAGGCTCACGCCCCTGCGCGGTCAGGCGACCCGGGTGGGCTATCCGCGCGACTTCCGTAACCCCACGATCGCCGATCTGGCCGCGATCGCGCTGCCGGGTGTGGGCGGGCTGCTGTTCATGACCTTCGGCGGCGGGTTCGTCGGCTACCGGCAGGCCAACAGCTTGCGGTTCCTCCGCACGCAGGGCGCCGAACGCTTCCTGCGTTAGCGGGCTCAGCCGCCGAGAGCGGCGATGAGGTCCTTGATCCTGGACGTCTCATCCTCGGTGGCCGGTTCCTCCGCCTCGACGGCTTCGATGAGATCCTGGCGCAGACCGACGCCGTTAGCCGCTTCCTTGGTGGATAGCTTGGCGCGTTGACGGGCGACGTGGAGCCGCTGCCCCAGCGTTGCGCCCGGCCCGTTGGCGGCCGACTCCATCAGCTCGTCGTAGCGATGACGCACGCCGGACAGCGCCACGATCACCGACGGCGTGACCCTGCTTCGGCCTGACGCGTCGGAGAGCGAGCCCAGGAGTTTGCGCATACCGGCGAGGATGACACCGACACGGTGCGGATACTCGTGGTCGCCCGGGTCCGGCAGCGCATCGATCGCAGCCGCATACATGTGCATCGCCGCGTCGGACAGACCAACGATTACTGGAGCTTCACCATCATTCGGCGCGGAATCAGCCACAGCCACTCGATTCTTCTTGGTGTCGATGTCACTAGGACGCGCACACGGTAACCCGTCGCGTCCACGGATTCAACCGCTAGTTTGGGCGCGAATTGCCCCGATTCAATTCTGGACATCGTGGGTAGGTTTGAAGTCTGTATGGATCAAATCAGCGGTGTCCCCGAAGTTCCAGAGCACGACCCGGCGGAGGGAAGCCACGTCGAAGACGGCGTGGTCGAACATCCCACCGCTGAAGACTTCGGACATGCGCGTGTGCTGCCGGAGGACCGTACGTGGTTCAAGCGTGCGGTGTTCTACGAAGTGCTGGTGCGCGCCTTCTTCGACTCCGACTCTGACGGCTCTGGTGATCTGCGCGGCCTGACCGAGCAGCTCGATTACCTGAAGTGGCTTGGCGTCGACTGTCTTTGGCTGCCGCCGTTCTACGACTCCCCGCTGCGTGACGGCGGCTACGACATTCGCGACTTCTACAAGGTGCTGCCAGAGTTCGGCACCGTCGACGATTTCGTCGACTTGTTGGACGCCGCGCATCGCCGCGGCATCCGCGTCATCACCGATCTCGTCATGAACCACACGTCGGATTCGCATGAGTGGTTCCAGGAGTCGCGGCGCAATCCCGACGGGCCGTACGGCGACTACTACGTGTGGAGTGACACCAGCGAGAAGTACGGCGACGCGCGAATCATCTTCGTGGACACCGAGGAGTCGAACTGGACGTTCGATCCCGTGCGTCGCCAGTTCTATTGGCACCGATTCTTTTCGCACCAGCCGGATCTCAACTACGACAACCCGGCCGTGCAGAACGCAATGCTGGACGTGCTGCGGTTCTGGCTCGACCTCGGCATCGACGGGTTCCGGCTCGACGCCGTGCCGTACCTGTTCGAGCGGGAAGGCACGAACTGCGAGAACCTGCCCGAGACGCATGCGTTCCTCAAACACTGCCGCAAGGTGATCGACGACGAGTTTCCCGGCCGCGTGCTGCTTGCGGAGGCGAATCAGTGGCCCGCCGACGTCGTCGAGTATTTCGGCGATCCCGACACCGGCGGCGACGAATGCCACATGGCGTTCCATTTCCCGCTGATGCCACGCATCTTCATGGCGGTGCGCCGCGAATCGCGGTTCCCGATCTCGGAAATCCTTGCGGGGACACCGCCGATCCCGGATATGGCGCAGTGGGGCATCTTCCTGCGCAACCACGACGAGTTGACGTTGGAGATGGTCACCGACGAAGAGCGTGACTACATGTACGCCGAGTACGCCAAGGACCCGCGGATGAAGGCTAATGTCGGCATCCGCAGGCGGTTGGCGCCGCTGCTGGAGAACGACCGCAACCAGATCGAGTTGTTCACGGCGCTATTGCTGTCGCTGCCGGGCTCGCCGGTGCTGTACTACGGCGACGAGATCGGCATGGGCGACATCATCTGGCTCGGCGACCGCGACGGCGTGCGCACGCCGATGCAGTGGACACCCGATCGCAACGCCGGCTTCTCCACGGCCACGCCCGGCCGGCTGTACCTGCCGCCCAATCAGGACGCGATCTACGGCTATCAAGCAGTCAATGTCGAGGCGCAGCGCGATATCTCGAATTCGCTGCTGAACTGGACGCGCACCATGCTCGCGGTGCGGCGACGTCATGACGCGTTTGCGATCGGCACGTTCCACGAACTGGGCGGGTCGAACCCGTCGGTGCTGACGTATGTCCGGGAATCAGACGGAGACATCGTGCTGTGCGTCAACAACCTGTCGCGGTTCCCGCAGCCGATCGAGATGAATCTGCAGGCGTACAACGGGTACACCCCAACCGAGATGACCGGGTACGTTGAGTTCCCCCGCATCGGCCAGCTGCCGTACCTGCTGACCTTGCCCGGTCACGGCTTCTACTGGTTCCAGCTGCGGGCTCCAGAGTCGGGAGAGCAGTCATGAATCTGCCGTTCGACGAATGGCTCGTCCAGCAACGCTGGTATGCGGGCCGAAACCGTGAGCTGTCCTCTGCCACACCGGCCACGGTCGTGTCACTGCGCGATGACCTCGACCTCGTGCTGCTCGACGTCTGCTACACCGATGGCTCGTCGGAGCGCTACCAGGTGATCGTGCTCTGGGACTTCGGAGCCGCGGACGCGGCGACATCCGGCGGAGGCTCGATTGTCGAATTTCTCAATGTCGCGACCATTGGTGCCGACGGCGACCGCGTCGCCCTCGACGCGCTCTACGATCCTGCCGCCGCGCAATACCTGCTGAGGCTCATCGATTCGTCGGCGACCGTGGGTGACGCGCGCTTCGGCAAGGAGCCCGGCGTCACGCTGCCGCTGGACGCCGCGCCGCGAGTGTCCAGCGCCGAACAGAGCAACACCAGCGTGATCTTCGAAGAAGAGGCCGTGTTCAAGGTGTTCCGCCGCATCACGCCGGGCGTCAATCCGGACATCGAACTCAACAGGGTGTTGGCGCGGGCCGACAATCCGCATGTGGCGCGGTTGCTCGGCTCGTACGAAATCACGTTGGGCGATGAACCATTCGCGCTGGGCATGGTTACCGAGTTCGCCGCCAACTCCGCCGAAGGGTGGGACATGGCCACCGCCAGTACCCGCGACCTCTTCGCGGAGGGCGATCTGTACGCCGACGAGGTGGGTGGTGACTTCGCCGGCGAGTCCTATCGGCTCGGTGAGGCGGTCGCGTCGGTGCACGCGACGCTGGCCGAACAGCTCGGCACCTCCACCATCCAGTTCCCGACCGAGGCCATGCTGGAGCGGCTGTGGTCTGCGGCGGGTTCGGTGGCCGAACTGCAGCCCTATCTTCCACAGATCGAGGAGAGCTACCGCAAGCTGACCGAAGAGACCTTCACAGTCCAGCGGATCCACGGCGACCTGCACCTCGGTCAGGTGTTGCGCACGCCGGAAACCTGGTTGGTGATCGACTTCGAAGGTGAACCCGGCCAGCCGCTCGATGAACGCAGGCAGCCAGACTCGCCGTTGCGCGATGTCGCCGGTGTGCTGCGGTCATTCGAATACGCGGCCTACCAGCGGTTGATGGACCAGTCCTCGAACACTGGAGCCGACGACCGGGACCGTCAGCTCGCCGCGCGCGCCCGCGAATGGGTGGACCGCAACGCGGCCTCCTTCTGCGACGGGTATGCGGCGATATCCGGTGCGGACCCGCGCGATTCCGGGCATGTGCTTGCGGCCTACGAGCTCGACAAGGCGGTGTACGAAGCGGCCTACGAGGCGCGGCACCGGCCGAGCTGGCTGCCGATCCCGCTCAAGTCGATCGCCCGGATCGTCGGCTGAGGCTCAGGCCAGCGACTGGATCACCCCGACCGCCGGCTTCGGTGTCCAGTCCGACCGATAGACGCCAAGCGTGTCGTGGTCACTGCCGCTGCCGGTATTGCGATCGCGCAGCGTGTAGATGAACGCCGGTCCGGTGTAGGGCAGCGAGCGCCAGGTGGTCAGGAAGTCGCGGATGTAGTCGGCCTGCGTCGCCTCGTCGACCGACGAGGTGGGCTCGCCGTACTCGGTGGCCCAGATCTTCTTGCCGCCGTCGCCGTTGGCCGCCATCAGGCCGCGCAATCCCTCCAGCTGAGTCATCGGCGAATCGGGGACGCCGCGGCCGGCCGAGAACTTGATGCCGTAGTGGTACGGGTGAAACGACAACGCATCCATGCTTCCCGCGGCGCCGGCGGCATACATTCCGCGCAGGAACACCACCGGGTCCATGGTCAGCGAACCGAACGAAACCACCCAGCCCAGCACACCGCCGATCACCGTGGCGCCGGGGTCGGCGCCCTTGATCCGCGGATAGGCGGTCTTCAGCAACTGGGCGTAAAGCGCCGGGTCAGGACCTTGCGCGCCGGTGGCCCAGAACATGATCGAGTTGGGTTCGTTCCACACTTCGTAGCCCGCCACCCGGCCGCGGAAGTGGCTCGCGACCGCGGCGGCGAAGTCTCCGTAGGTGGCCATGTCCGCAGGCGGGCCCGCAAAAGCGAGCGTGCCCGGCACGGCCGCCCAGCCCGGGGAGGAGTTCAGGACTCCGATGACGCCCATTCCCCTGGCGTTGGCGGCGCCGACTATCAGATCGGCCTGGCCCCAGTCCCAAGTGTTCGGATCGGGCTGAATCCCCGCCCACGGCATCAGGACGCGCACGCTGTGCACGCCGGCGGCGAGCATCAAGTCCATCGCGTGGTTGACGTCGTCGGGCCCGTAGCCCCACATATCCGAGTCGGCGAAGCCGATCGATCCGACGGCGGCCGACTCCACGACCGGGTAGCTTCCAGTCTTAGGCGATGGGGAAGTGAGCACATTGACCGCCGTTGCCGACAGCACGGCGACCGCCACCAGCGCAACGACGGATTTCACAAGAGTGCGCATGCGTTCCCCATTTCTCGGGCTATCCGAACAAGGGATGTATCGGATTTGCTTGGTTGAAAGTAACAAAACCCAGCCCAGCGTAGTGGCGGCGTAACGGTAGCGGCTTTTGGTGGCACCACACGGTATGGCCACACAACAGATTCAGTCCGGTAAGCAAAACGCCATCGATACGCTTGGCGGCCTGTTCGCGCGCTACGGCCTGGTCATCGTGATCGCGTGGTTCGGCGCGCTGAAATTCACCAATTACGAGGCACAGGGCATCCAGCCGCTGGTAGCCGACAGCCCATTCATGAGCTGGTTGTACGACATTTTCTCGGTGTACACGTTTTCGGTTCTGCTCGGGGTATTCGAAGTCGCCGCGGCGGCGCTGATCGCCGTTAAGCCTTGGTGGCCGAAAGTGTCTGTATTCGGCAGTGGGCTGGCCATCCTGCTGTTCGCCGCCACGATCAGCTTTCTGTTCACCACGCCAGGCGTTTTCGACGCGTCCGCGGGAGGCTTCCCGCTCCTGTCGCTGAGCGGCGGATTCCTGTTCAAGGATGTGGCGCTGATGGGCATCTCGGTGTGGACGCTGACCGATGCGCTGCGGACAACCCGCAGCACTCTCGCCGGTTCCTCACAGGTTCACGCAACCTAGCAATGACTCACTGGCGGGTGTGACAACGACGTTAAACGCGCCGACATCCGCGATCGACTGCAACGAGCCCGCCCGGCCGACCACGAACATGTGGGACCGGGTGGGCTTCGTTGCGCTGTTGGTTGCGACCGCGGTGATGTACCTGTGGAACATCACCGTCAACGGGATGGGCAACCAGTTCTACGCCGCTGCGGCACAGGCGGGTTCGACGAATTGGGAAGCCCTGCTGTTCGGATCGCTGGACCCGCACAACTTCATCACCGTCGACAAGCCGCCCGTCTCACAGTGGGTGATGGGCCTGTCCGGGCAGATATTCGGCTTCAGCAGCGCCGCCATGTTGATCCCGCAGGCATTGATGGCGGTTGCAGCCGTGGCGTTGATCTACGGCGCGGTGGCACGCATCAGCGGTCCGCGCGCCGGCTTGCTGGCCGGGGTGGCGCTCGCACTGACGCCCGTGGCCGCGTTGATGTTTCGCTTCAACAACCCCGATGCGGTCATGGTGCTGCTGATGACGGCCGCGGCGTATTGCACGGTGCGGGCATTGGGCGCCGCCAGCGCGAAATGGCTGGCGTGGGCCGGTGCCGCACTCGGATTCGCATTTCTGGCGAAGATGCTGGAGGGGTTGATGGTGGCGCCTGCGCTGGCGGCTGCCTACCTCGCCGCGGCGCCGGCACCGTGGCTCAGCCGGATTCGGCACGTGTTGGTGGCCGCGGCGGCATTCGTGGTGTCGGCAGGCTGGTTCGTGGTGCTGACGTTGCTGTGGCCGGCGTCGTCACGCCCGTACATTGCCGGCTCGACTGACAACAACTTCATGAATCTGGTGTTGGGCTACAACGGTTTTGCGCGCATCCTGGGCCGCAACAATGCCGGGTTCCAGCCGCCGCAAGAGGTGGTTGGTACCGCCGCCGGCGCGCAGCTCACCCCCGGAGCGCACGGCGGGTTCGGAGGGTTCGGTGGCCAGGCACAGGGGTGGTCGCGGCTGTTCTCCGGCGAATTCGGCTTCGAGATCGGCTGGCTGGTGCCTGCGGCTCTGCTGGCGACGGCACTCGTTGTCGTGTCCCGTCGGCGCGCCGCGCGGACGGATCTGGTGCGCGCCGCCGCGATACTGTTCGGCGGCTGGCTGCTGGTCGACGGCCTGGTGTTGAGCTACATGCACGGCATGATCCACCCCTACTATTGCCTGTCCATCGCGCCGGCGGTGGCTGCGATGTTCGCGATCGGTGTTCAACAGATGTGGCAGCTACGCGAAAAGTGGCTGTATCGAGGCGGTTTGGCGGCGTTGGTGCTCGCAAGCGGAGTGTGGAGCTGGTGGATCCTTGGCAGACAGGGTGACTGGCTGCCGCAACTGCGATGGACCATCCTCGTGCTCACGGTGGCGGCAATCGGCGTGCTCGTGATTCGTCGATTCCCGACGGCGGCGCTCACTGCGGGGCTCGTCGCGGCGCTTGCCGGACCGGCGGCGTACGCACTAGCGACGATCGGTCAGCCGCATCAGGGTGGTGGACCGACCGTCGGCCCCGCTGACGCGTCGCGGCACAGCGGTATGCGGAGGTTCGATCAGAGCGTGGACAATCCGGATCTCGACGCGATGCTCAAGGGCACGAGCACCGAATGGTCCGCCGCGATCAACCGCTCGTCGAGCGCTGCGAGTCTCGAATTATCCACGGACACAGCGGTGATGGCGATCGGCGGGTTCTCGGGCAGCGACCCGGTGCCGACGCTGAGCGAGTTTCAAGACGATGTGGCGCAACACAAGGTCGCGTACTACGTCACCGTCAACAACCGTGGCCGCGGACCAGGCTGGGGAAATCGCGGCCACGCAGACATCCCGAAGTGGGTGGCCGCCACCTTTCCGTCCAGAACGGTCGGCGACGCGACGGTGTATGACCTGTCGGCGCCCAAATCAGCGAACAAGGCGCCGCAGTAAGGCTGACGCCGCGGCGATACCCGCCACCGCCGAGACCACCAGCACGGTGATGTCGAGGAGCGGATTCGTCGGCGTGCCGATCAACAGTCCGCGCAGCGCGTTGACCTCATAACTGAGTGGGTTGACGGTCGACAGCCACCGCAGCCACTGCGGCATCACGTCGACCGGGTAGAGCGCATTGGAGGCGAAGAACAACGGCATGGTGATGGCCTGTCCGATGCCCATCAGCCGATCGCGGTTGCGGACAAGGCCGGCCAGCGTCATCGACAGGCACGCGAAGAACGCCGACCCCAGCGCCACGACACCCATCGCCGCAAGGATTTTCAGCGGGTTGACCGTCATGTGGACGCCGAGCAGATAGGCCAGCGCCACCACGCCGATCACCTGCACCACCGACCGCACTCCGGCCGCGAACGCTTTCCCGGTCACCAGTGCCGACGCCGGCGCCGGCGTCACCATCAACTTCGCGAGAATGCCCGCGTCGCGGTCCCAGATGATCTGGATGCCATAGAAGATCGAGATGAACAACGCCGACTGCGCGATGATGCCCGGAGCGAGGAAGGCCAGATACGGAACATGGCCGGTGTCGATGACGCGCAACCGGGAGAACGTCTGACCGAAGATCAGCAGCCACAGCGCCGGCTGCACCATCCGGGTGAACAGTTCCGTCCGGTCGTGCCGCAGCTTCTGCAGCTCGACCAACGCGAAAGCGCCTACCGTCAACACCATCCCGCGGACACGGCGCCATCCATGAGGCGCGCGAACCAGCTCGACACCGGCTTTCGGTTCAACTGACACGGCGCGCCGTCCTTCTGCTGGAGCGGACCGCCCGCAAGCCGTCCTGCGAGGTGTCCTCGTCGAGATCCGAGCCCGCGTAGTGGCGGAAGACGTCCTCGAGCGTGGCTTGATCAGCGACCGTCTTCTTCAACTCCGTGGGGGAGCCGACTGCCTGCAGTCGGCCGTGATGCATCAGCGCCACACGGTCACAGAGCGCATCGGCCTCCTCCATGTAGTGCGTGGTGAGGAGCACGGTCATGCCGAACTCGTCTTGCATCCGTCGGACTTGGGCCCAGACACCATCTCGCGCAATGGGATCCAGCCCGACGGTCGGTTCGTCGAGGATCAGCAGTGACGGCCGGTTCACCAGCGCCTGCGCCAACTCCAGGCGCCGGACCATGCCTCCGGAGTACGTGCCGGCCAGCCCCTCGGCGACATCGAACAACTGCATTGCCTCCAGCGCTTCGTCCACGCGGTCCGCTCGTTCGGCGCGGGGCACATCGTAGAGCCGGGCGAAGAGCTCGACGTTCTGACGACCGGTCAGTGCCGATTCGATCGAAAGCTGTTGCGGCACATAGCCGATGTTGTGACGAATATCCATCGTGTGGCGCCGCGAATCCAGCCCGAAGATGTGCACCTCGCCGCGCTGAACCGGCGTCAACGTGGTCAGCACCCGCACCACGGTCGTCTTTCCGGCGCCATTGGGTCCGAGTAGTCCGACCGTTTCGCCCTGGCTGACCTCGAGGCTGAAGTCGTCTACCGCGGTGAAGTCACCGTAGCGGTGAGTGAGCTGGCGACAGTCGATCGCGGGCGGGCCTGACTCGGTCATGTTTGCCTTTCGTGCAGCATGCGGGTCATCTCGGCCAGCACCTCCAATCCATTCGCCAGCCGCTCGATCTGGCCGGTGTCGAGTTCGTCGAGCACCGCTGACAACGCCGCCCGCCGCGCGGCACGGGAATCGTCGGCGATGCGCTGGGCCGGCTCGGTCAGCCGCAACCGGCCGACCCTGCGATCCTGGGCGTCGACGGTCCGGATCAGCAGACCATCGGCGGCCAGCTTGGACACCAATGTGGACGCGGTGTTGGGGACCAGCGCCAGTTCGACAGCCGCCTCCCGCACTGAGATACCCGGTTGGCGTCCGACCAAGCGCAGCATTTCGGCTTGTGACTGGGTCATGCCGATCGCGTCGAATCCGCGCCCGGCCGAGCGGCGCAGCTGGCGCCGAAACCGCCCGACCACGTTGAACAGCTCGGCGGTCAGGTCGCGGCGGGTGTCCACGAGGTAATATTACCTCTGTTACAGAGCTAATTTCCCGGTGCGCTCCGACCGTGAAGTTTCGCCTCCGTGAGATCGCACGCCGCGAGATACTCCAGGGTGGGGCGGTGAGTAAGGGAGGGATGTTCGACGTGAAGCGACCGGCATCGGGCTGGCCGCTTGCGGGCAGCTTCAAGTATCGAATCGACGAGGATCGCTGGGAATGGTCCGACGAAGTGGCTGCCATGCACGGCTACGAGCCCGGAACTGTCACGCCCACAACCGAACTCGTGCTCTCTCACAAACATCCCGATGACAAGCCGACCGTCGCGGAGCTGATCGAGCAGGTTCGGCGCAACGGTGTGCCCTTCTCCAGCAGGCACCGCATCATCGACACCGCGGGCAATGTGCGCGTCGTCGTCGTGGTCGGGGATCGTTGGTTCGACGACGATGGCAACGTCGTCGGCACGACGGGGTTCTACATCGACGTCACCGACGAGTTCGACGCCGACGTACGGCGCTCGCTCGACGAGGTCGTCGGAACCATCGCCAGGCGCCGCGCTGCCATTAATCAAGCCATGGGGATGCTCATGCTGACCTTCGGCGTGTCGCAGGACGACGCGTTCGTCATGTTGGCCCGGCGCTCGCAGGAAACCAACGTCAAACTGCGCGACATCGCGGCTGCGTTTGTCGAGGACGCCGTTGGGGCATCAGTGCTGAGCGAGGACGACGCGGACCGCGTCGCCGCGATCCTGTCGAACGCACACGAGCGCGTCAGACCCGATTAGCCGGTCACCGCGTCCGGCGACTCCGGCAGCACCTGCCCGCCATCGACGGCGATGGCCTGACCGGTGATGTAGCTCGCCTCGTCGCTGGCGAGGAACGCCGCGGCGTAACCGATGTCCGCAGGTGTGCCGAGGCTGCCCGCCGGTATTGCCCGCGCCATCCCGGCGAGGTAATCGTCCCCGAGATCGGCCAGTCCCTCGGTCAGGATATTGCCCGGCAGCACCGCGTTGACAGTGATCCGGTGCGGGGCGAGTTCGATCGCCGCCGTCCGCATGAAGCCCAGCTGGGCCGCCTTGGATGCGCCGTAGTGCGACCATCCGGGAAAGCCGGTGATCGGACCGGTGATCGACGACGTCAGAACGATCCGCCCGCGCCCGGACGCGATCAGTGCATCCAGGCAGGCTTGCACGCTGTAGATGTTTCCTTTGACGTTGACGTCCAGCACCTCGGCGAGCTGGACGGCAGTCATCGTCCGCAGCGGGGCTTCGGGGAAGATGCCGGCATTGGCGCACAACACGTCGAGGCCGCCGAACGCGTCGACAACGGCTTCGGCCATCGCCGTGCAGGAGTCGCGGTTCGAGACGTCGGCCGCGACACCGATGACCTCGCCAGTGCCCAGGCCGTCGAGCGCGGCAACCGCGGCGTCGATATCGACCCTGGACCGGGCGGCGACCGCCACGTGTGCACCCGCCGTCGCGAACACCGACGCGATGCCCCGCCCGATTCCCTTTGTGCCACCGGTGACCAGCACAGATTTGCCTGCCAGTGAGAACATGCGCATCAGTGTCGGGCATCCGGCCTCACCCCGCAGAGCGGACAATGATGCCATGGCCTCCTACCTGCTCTACGACGCCGCGGTGGCCAAGGCACGTGAGCTCATCGACGCCCGTCAGTACGTCCTCGACAGCGACTGGGGAGAGGTGCAACCCCGCGCCGACGATCAGAACTCCTACCTCGACTCGCACTCGTGGGACCAGTACGCCGAATGGCACCTGGGCCTGACCGATGGCGCCAAGGACGGTACGAAGGCCAGGTACGCGTTCGGGTACGGGGACTTTCGCCGCCTTCACCGCACCGGGTTGATCGCCTGCATCTACCGGGCGTCCGAGTGGCGGCACAAGGACATCGAGTTGGCGGCCCACGACCTGCTGCAGTACCTGGACAAGAAAACCGGGCTGGAACCTACGGTCGGAGCATGAAGTCCAGGAAGCGTTCCCGTAACTCCTCCGAGGCGTAGCCGACCGAGTCCGATCCGTGTAGGAAGCCGATTCCCGCCGCGACCATCACCGTCGCCCGCAACGCGGCGTCCTCGGGCCCGAATCCGTAGTCTCCAAAGGCCTGCGTGACCGCCCGCAAGATTCGCCGATCGCTTCGCTGAACACTTGCCAGCACCGTTTCGTCGGTCAACGCCCACGCTCGCATCGCCCGTTCGAGGTCCCACTGCTGCGGCGTGACCCAGGTCCGCATCATCAACGCCAAGCGCTCGCGGGGGTCGACGTCGCGCATGTCGTCGAAGGGCCGGCGGTGATCGTCGTTGAGGTCGCCCCACGCTTCGATCAGGGCCGTGCGGTAGGCCTGTGTATCGGCGAAATGCCAGTAAAAGCTGCCCTTTGTCACATTCATCCGCTTGCACAGCCGGTCGACGCGCAACGCGTTCGGGCCGCTATCGGCGAGGAGTGCAAATCCGGCCTGGATCCAGTCTTCGTCCGACAGCCGGCGGCCAGGATCGCGCCGCGGCGCCATCTGGCGAGCATACGGCGATGGCGCGTCCACGTTACTGACACTCACGAAAATAAATTTCTGGCAAACAACCACAGGATTGCCTAAAATTGATGAATGGGCTGGCAACCGTGGCCGCCCAGGTAGGGCGCCGCCGCTCTTCGGCTCCTACTCCCGGCCCGCCCGGCCGGCGGCACTCACAAGAAAGCCTCGGGTGCCATCCCGGCGGCCACGGTTGCTGCAGCAGCTAACGGTACCATACGGCCTGGTACGGAAAGGCCAACTCCGGCCAGCAAGCACGCTGGCGCACAACGCATCTCCCGTTCGGCCCCGGCCGGTGCGGTCGAGCGCGTTTAGCAACCGGACGAGTGGGCAACCGATCTTTCGTGGAAAGCGTTGACCCCGAATTCGCCGACTCGCCGAACGACAGCGGCGGAGTCGACGACACCCTGCGCCCGATGGAGGCCCGACGAGCCCGAACCGTCGATCGTGCCGACGGACGAGGGTATCGCGATGGACCAGATCGACCCCGAAGACCACGGTCGCGGAGAGGGTCAGGTCAGCGGCACCCCTGAGGACGGCGACTCCATCTTCCCCGTCGTCGAGTGAGCTAACCCGCCGCCTCTAGCACCAGCACCGCGCGGGCGTCGACCGGCACCGTTGCGCCTGCCTCTACCGGGCCTTCGGCCCCATCCGAACCGGTGTAGATCACGCGCTTCCATGACGCACCGAATTCCTTTGGCGGCAGCGTGAATTGGATCGGTTCGTAGTGGGCGTTGAAGCACAGCACGAACGAGTCGTCGGTGACGCGCTGCCCTCGCTCGTCCAGATACGGGATGCCCTGGCCGTTGAGGTATACGGCCACCGACTTCGCGAAGGCCGTTTCCCAGTCCTCGTCGCTCATCTCCGAGCCGTCGGGTGCGAACCACGCGATGTCGGGCAGTCCGGCGCCGCCGCGCTGGCGCACCGGGCGGCCGGAGAAGAACCGGCGCCGGCGAAATACCGGGTGCGCAGCACGCAGCGCGGACACCTCGCGGGTGAACTCCATCAGCTCAGTGTCGGCCTGTGCCCAGTTGATCCAGGACGTTTCGTTGTCCTGGCAGTAGACGTTGTTGTTACCGCGTTGAGTGCGGCCGAGCTCGTCGCCATGTGAGATCATCGGCACGCCCTGCGAAAGCAGCAGTGTGGCAAGGAAATTGCGTTGCTGCAGGGCCCGCAGTGCGTTGATCGCCGGATCTTCTGCGGGGCCTTCGGCGCCGCAGTTCCAGGACTTGTTGTTACTTTCCCCGTCGCGGTTGTCCTCGCCGTTGGCGTCGTTGTGTTTCTCGTTGTAGGACACCAGGTCTCGTAGCGTGAACCCGTCGTGGGCGGTGACGAAGTTGATCGAGGCCACCGGACGGCGGCCGGTGTGCTCGTAGAGATCCGCCGAGCCGGTCAGCCGGTACGCGAACTCGTCGAGGGTGGCGGGCTCGCCGCGCCAGTAGTCGCGCACCGTGTCGCGGTACTTTCCGTTCCATTCGGTCCACTGCGGCGGGAAGTTGCCGACCTGGTAGCCGCCCGGGCCGACGTCCCATGGCTCGGCGATCAGCTTGACCTGACTGACCGTCGGATCCTGTTGCACCAGTTCGAAAAACGCGGCCAAGCGGTCGACGTCGTAAAACTCACGGGCCAGCGTCGCGGCCAAGTCGAACCGGAAACCGTCGACGTGCATTTCGGTGACCCAGTACCGCAGCGAGTCCATGATCAGCTGCAGCGTGTGCGGGTGGCCGACGTTGAGGCTGTTGCCGGTTCCGGTGTAGTCCATGTAATAGCGCTTGTCGTCGTCGACCAGCCGGTAGTAGGCGGCGTTGTCGATGCCGCGCATGGACAGCGTCGGCCCGAGGTGATTGCCCTCGGCCGTGTGGTTGTAGACCACGTCGAGGATCACTTCGATGTCGGCCTCGTGTAGAGCGCGGACCATCGCCTTGAATTCCTGGACCTGTCCGCCGGGCGTGGTGCTGCTGCTGTATTTCGAGTCAGGCGCCAAGAAGGCGATCGTGTTGTATCCCCAGTAGTTGGTCAGTCCCTTGTCGAGCAGCGTCGAGTCGTTCGCGAAGTGATGCACCGGCATCAGCTCGATGGCGTTGACGCCCAACGACTGCAGGTGCTCGATGATCACCGGATGCGCGACGGCGGAGTAGGTGCCGCGGATCTGTTCGGGGACGTCCGGGTGCGTCTGGGTGAGACCTTTGACGTGCGCCTCGTAGATGACCGTGTCGGCATACTCGTGGCCGGGCGGGCGGTCGACGCCCCAGTCGAAGAACGGGCTGATCACCACCGACTTGGGCGTGCTGGCCGCGGAGTCGTCGTCGTTGCGGCTGTCGGGATCTCCGAAGTTGTAGCCGAACAGCGACTGGTTCCAGTCGAAGGTGCCGTCGATCGCCTTCGCGTACGGGTCCAGCAGCAGTTTGTTCGGGTTGCACCGTCGTCCGGCGTGAGGATCGTAGGGGCCATACACGCGGTAGCCGTAGCGTTGGCCCGGTTCGATGTTGGGAATGAAGCCGTGCCAGACGAAGCCGTCCACCTCGGGCAGCGCCACCCTGGTTTCAGTGCCGTTGTCGAACAGGCACAGCTCGACTCGTTCGGCGGCCTCGCTGAACAACGCGAAGTTCGTACCGGAGCCGTCGTACGTGGCGCCCATCGGGTACGCCTTGCCCGGCCACACCTCCAATGGTGCTGGGGACGGTGGCTGCTGCCGCTCGGCGGCTCGGGTCAAACTGCACGCTCCTGACGAGAACCAGACGAACCCAGACAGACTGGGCACTGACCAAGGCGACGATACGGGTCAACTGCCGCCTGCTCCTCACGCACCGGAGGTACCCAGTGCCCAGCCGTGCCAACCTGCCCGGCTACCGCACGTTGCTGGTGGCGGTGGACCGCGGCGTGGCCACGATCACGCTCAACCGGCCGAGCAGGCGCAACGCCGTTGGCGACGGCATGCGCGAGGAGTTGGCCGACGCTTTGACTCGCGAGCAGACGCAAAGTGTCCCGACACGCCGATGAATTGGGAACTTTTACGTCTGCTCGCGCTAAGAAATCTCCACCCCGACGGCCCGTAGATCCTCCAGCGCCCTCGCGGTCGACTCGGGTGCGACACCGGCGGTCAGGTCCAGCAGCACCCGGGTGGTAAATCCGGCCGCGGCCGCATCGACAGCGGTGGCGCGCACACAGTAGTCGGTGGCGATCCCGACGACGTCGACCTCGTCGACGCCGCGCTCGCGCAGCCAGTCCATCAGCGTCGTGCCGGAGTCGTCGGTCCCCTCGAACCCGCTGTAGGCGGCCGAGTGGTGGCCCTTCTTGAACACCGCTTCGACCGCACTGGCGTCGAAGTCCGAGTGGAACTCCGCGCCGGGTGAGCCCGCCACGCAGTGCCGCGGCCACGACACTGAGTAGTCGGGATTGGCGGAGAAGTGTTCGCCGGGATCGATGTGGAAATCCTTGGTGGCAACGACGTGGGCGTAGCCGTGCTCGCCGGCGAGAAGTTCGGAGATGCCGCGCGCTACCGCGGAACCGCCCTTCACCTCCAGCGAACCGCCTTCGCAGAAGTCGTTTTGAACGTCGTCGATGATGAGCGCCCGCATGCCTCAACGTTAGGAGCGCGGGCCGGCCGCGTCGACTCGTTCATGGGCCAATACGGCGACGGACCGATCCGGGTTCACTGCACAGTGATGGTGGCGATGGTCTTGTTCAGGTGGTGCAATTCGATGTCGACCTTGCCCGGCACGTCCACGGTGAACTGGAACGACTGCATCGGCTTGGCCTCGACCTTGAACGTGTGCTCGGGATTGGAGCGCACGTGCACCTCGTCTTCGGCATCGCTGTTCACCCGGATGACGATCTGTTCTTTCACCGTCGCCTGCAGTTGGGCATTGGTCGGCGTGACCTCGCCACCCTTGATGTTGACGTCGATGAGGAGGCGGCTCGGCGGGGCTTGGTTGTTCGACATATCCGACGGATTGACCGTCGACGGCGCTGCGCTGGAAGCACTTTGGCTGTTGTTGGTTCCGCCGCATGCAGCCGTGAGGACTGCCGTCACCGCCAGAATCGCGAAGGTTTTAGTTTTCGTCACGGTGAACCATCTTGGCCCGGCGCGTCTGACTTCTCACTTTGAGCCGGACCTTTTGACCGGCGGTCGCGTATCGCGATGTAGACGACCACGGCTGCTACGGCGATTGCCGGGGCGAATGCCGGTATCGCAAGCAGCAGGCCGTGGTGGGCCAGGATCTCGACGTGCGGCTGTGCCGTCATGCCTGCACTGAGGGCTGGAGTTCGGTCCTGCTGCCCGACGGCTCACTGCGGGCGATCCGGCCGGCACCCCAGCTGAGGCCGCCGATGAGGACCAGCGTGCAGAACAGCACTATGAGGCAGCCGATCGTCCACAGCACAATCGGCGTATCGGGGTTGCGCTCGCGTTGAAGGATGGTGACCTCGGCGACGAACGGCCGCGTCATCGACGCCTGCGCGGGAACCTCCGCTGCGCCGATGCCCGGATCGCCGGCGAGATAGATGGGCGCTGCCGTCAGCGTTTGCCCGTCGTGAACGCGCAGGAGGGTTTTCCAGGTGCCCCAGACCGGGACGGGTCCGGTGGTGCGGTAGTGGCCGGGGCCGAGTTTCTCGAGATTGTCGACGACCTGGCCGCGCTGGTTCTGCAGATGGCCCTGCCATGCGAGGATCGAGACCCAGTTCGGGTCCTCGCTGATGAAGTTTGGCGGGTTGATGCGCACGTCGGCGTTCACCATCCGCTGGCCCGGGTTGGCCGCGGCCTCGGTGAGGGTGATCGTCGCCGTGACGTTCTGCGGCACGTTGTAGCGCAGCCCATTCGCAGTGGCACCGCCGATCGCCAGGACGGTGAGCACCACCAGACCGATGCCGATGGCACGCGACGGCAGTCGCTGCGACGTGAGGACCATGCCGAACAGAGCGCCGCAGGCACCGGTGAGAATGGCGACCGGAACGGCCATCGCCAGTGCTACCGGCCAGATGCTGGTCGGCCACGGATAGTGGTAGACCGCGCCGATCCACAGCGACTCCAGCCACAGTCCGATGGTCGACACCCCTAAGCCGCTGACAGCGCCGAAGAGGACGGGACGCTTCAGCAGCGGGGTGAGTGCGATGAGCTCGACGACGATCGCGGGTCCGAGATAGAGGGCAAACCAGTTGATCGGTGCACCGAGGATCGGGCCAACCACCAGGGCGACGCCGCCTCGCAGCATGATCGCCAGCACGGCGGCGATGATCGCCGCGCCCCGGCCCAGCATGATGCGGGCCGCGACAAGACCGAACGCCGCTGCCGCCGCGATCAGCATCGGCTGGAACACCTGACGGAATTGCGGTACGCCGAAGTCGAATTCGATCTGGTACACCGACAGGCCGACGATGATCCCGCCGAAGCCGAGGTACTGGATGAACTTGACGAAGATGCCGCCGGTCGGGGCGTCTTCGCCCATCGCCTTGAGTCCTTCGTGGTTGAGCATCAGCGCGGACAGCGTGGAGAATCCCGCGCCGCCGATCATCATCAGGTGCGTCGGGCCCCATAGGGTGACGTCCTGGCCGAAGATCCGGTGCCAGATGTCGTCGAGCGGGAAGCCGAGGAGCGCATAGAGTCCGCAGCCCGCCATCAAGATGCCGCCTACGGGGGCATACCAGTTGCGGGTCATGCGCACCGCCGACTGACCGGGCTTGTCGTAGGGCAGCACACACGCCATGCAGCCGGCGATGAAGAGCAGGAAGAGGCCGAACAGGATGAAGTAGTGCGCGGGGTTGGCCAACGGGCCGGGGTCGCGGCCCTTGCCGATGTGCAGGCTGACGTCCCAGATGAATCCGAACAGCGCACAGATCAGCGTCGTGATGAACAGGGCCATCGGCAGGGCCACCCACGGCGGCCGCTTGAATTTGCGCGCGGCCCATTCGGCGAGGTTGTTCAGCCAGGTGATTCGGCGCGTTCGGTGCAGGTAACCGATCCACAGCAGACCGGCCGTGACAACCAGCGCGGCCACCGACATGCCGATCACCTGGTCGAGTGCCGCACCGCCCCCCTCACCGCCCTGGGCAAGTACCGAAACAGCTTCTGACCTGTGTGGAAACCCCATTCTCTGCCCACCCGCTTCAGTGTCGTCATACTGAACTGACTCCTGGGTAATGTTGCCGGAATCGACCCATCCGAAACCAGGGGTACCGGGTATCTGCGTCAGGCCACGACGCGGAACGTCTTCAGTGACGTATCGGCCGCGTCGGGCACGTTCATGCCGGCGTCGAGGCCCGTGCGCAGGTACTCGATCACCGCGTCGTTGAGCCGCTCGCCGGGAACCACGGCGGGTATGCCCGGCGGGTAGGGCGTGATCTGTTCGGCGCAGATCCGCCCGCTTGCCTGCTCCGCCGATACCGCCTCGACGCGGCCGAAAAAGGCGTCGCGGGGAAGTTGAACCGTCTCGAGTTCGATTTCCGAGGGCGACGGCAGCCGGACTTGTGGCGGCGGATCGAAGTCATTGGCCGCCTTGCGCCACGCCCAGAGCGCGTCCAGCAGCCGTTCGCCGGTTGCCTTGTCGTCCGCGAAAGACATCGTGGCGAGCAGCCGGCGATGGTCGGTCATGCCCAGGTCGACCTGTTTGTGCTCGCGAAGCCAGTCGGCAGCCTGATAGCCCGACGTTCCCGTCGCCGACACGTCCATCAATATCTGCAACCGGTCCAGGTCGTGTGAGGCTTCGACGCCGAGCAGTTCGTCGTCGAGTACCTCGACGTCCGGTATCAGCTCGATGTCGTGACGCAGCCCGTCCACCAATTCCAATGCCTTGCCCAGCAATTCGCGGCCGTGCTCGACCATCTGGCGCCGCCAGCCGTCGAGCGCCGCGTACACCATCACGTTCGGGCTAGTGGTCATCAGCAGGTCGGCGCATGCCGACAACCGCGCTTGGTCGACCAGGTCGCCCTGTAGATGGAACACGGAGCCTTGCTCGAAGCCGGCGCCCATCTTGTGCACGCTCACCACACAGATGTCGGCGCCCGCATCCATCGCCCATGTCGGAAGGTCTTCGTGGAAGGGCAGGTGCGCGCCCCACGCCTCGTCGACGATCAGCGGCTTGCCCCGGTCGTGACACACCTTCGCGATGCCTTCGAGGTCGGTGCAGGTGCCGTACGGGCTGGGGCTGACCACAAGGGCGCCAGCGGCGTCGGGGAACCGGTCCCAGGTGTCGCTGTAGTCCTGAGGCGACGGCGGATGCGAGAAATGCCGATCGGCATCCCAGCGTGGGGTGATCCACCGTGGCTGGACTCCCGAGAAGATCGGGCCGGCAACGACAGACTTGTGGCTGTCCCGAGGGACCAGCAGGCTGCCATCTCCGCCTGCAACCGCCATCATGGCTGCCTTGACCGACAGCGAGCTTCCGCACGTCGAGAAGAATGCGATCTCGGCCCCGACGGCCTCTGCCATCAGGTCTTCGGCGTGCTTGAGGTACTTGTTGCTGGTACGACGGTCGTCCAGCCCGCCACTGGCCAGCAGGTCATCCCGAAACGGCTCGTGACCGAGCACGGCGAGCACGCGATCGTCGGCGCCGCGACCCTGCCGATGACCCGGCGCCGTATACCCGTACCGGTTGTGTTTCCGATAGTCGACCAATGCGTCGAGGAGCGGCGCTTCGGATTGATCCATGACCGATCGAGTACCCGTACCGGTGCCACTCAATCGCCGAGCGGCGCCAGACCTCGGGCTACTCGTTGGCATCTCTGGTGGCGCGGTCGCCGTCGGGCCGGCCGAGGCTGGAGGCCACCCCGAAGCTCGTCGTGCCGATGGCGGCGAAGCCGCATTCGAGCAAAGCGAGTGCCGAAGGCACATCCCACGCATTGGGCAAAAGAAGCGGCAGCTCGCCAAAGTGCAAGTCTTTGAACGTCATCCGTCGCTCCACGGCGTGACAGGCCGGTCGCGGCGCTTGCCGTCCACGATCATGTCGAGGCGTTCGTCGAAGAAGCAGATCCGGTCGCGGACGGGCTCGGCGTCGTGCAGCGGCTCGTGGTAGGTCCATGCGACGTCCCGCGGACCGTCGGGTACCGAGAAGTAGGAGGCCCGGCCCTTGTATGCGCAGTAGGTCGCTGTGTCGCTGGGTTCGAGGCGCACGGCGACATCTTCGCGT
Source organism: Mycobacterium sp. (assembly GCF_035274705.1). GTDB lineage: Bacteria > Actinomycetota > Actinomycetes > Mycobacteriales > Mycobacteriaceae > Mycobacterium. The sequence goes on from NZ_DATENY010000013.1 coordinate 55,176, forward strand.
GGCAGGTAGAACCGCACCGGCAGCAGTGTTTCGAAGAGCAGCATGGGCCGCGACGATTCGGCCAAGACCCGGCCGTCCGACTCGACCCGAACCTGGCGGCTACTGCGCAGCACGTCGATGCGGGTGAACGGGTCATGGGGGTGGCTGACGATCGGTACGTCCTCCTCGCGCCATTCGAACGCGTTGAATTCGAGGATGACGTAGTCGGACAGGTCGGGGTCGTCAGGCTGGAACGCCGCGGCGGCGCCGGTGTCTTCGCCCGCGATGACATCGTATGCGGTGCCGGAGCACGAGTGCGCGTCGAACGGAACCGTCGGATCGAGGATGGGCCGGGAGCTGATCGCGGGCAGCCGCACACCGACGTCCTCGTCGGCACCGGACTCGGCACCGGCCGGGACGAGTTGTGCCCGCAGGGAGGCCCGCGGGACGGCGTATGTGGGTACGACGCGACGCGGCTCCCAGACAAGCCGAGCCTCGCAAGTGTCGGCGACCGGCTCGCCGCCAAGGGAAACGCGGATTCTTTTGGCCGTCGGCTCATAACGGAGGGTTTCGAGACTGCCGCTGAGCAGGTCCATCATCCTGACGCCCATCGCGGACCCCTTTCACTTGCGGGGCGGGCGCAATACGTTCATCGCCACTCGCATTATCGGGCCAGGCACGCGATCCTTAGCGGAAAGCGCGGCACTGGCCGCCCGCGTGCGCAACTCGGTGCCGCGGCCGAACATCTTGTTCAGCGGGCCGCCGGTCGGATCGAGGTCGACGTGCAGCGGTGGCTTGCCGTCTGCGGCGCCGAGCGCATTGGAGATGACGATGCGCTGGATCTCGCTGGTGCCTTCAAAGATGGTGTAGAGCTTGGCATCTCGGTACCACTTCTCGACCGGATGGTCTTTGATGTAGCCCCAGCCGCCCATGGTTTGGATGGCCCGCTCGGTGGTCTTGACGGCGACCTCGCTGGCGGCCAGCTTCGACATCGACCCTTCACCGCGTTCGAACGGCACACCCGATGCGGCCATCCAGGATGCCCGCCAGGTGAGCAGTCGGGCGGCGTCGATGGCGGTGGCCAGGTCGGCCAGCGGGAACGCGATGCCCTGGTTGTCGATGATCGGCGCGCCGAACGCAGTGCGACGGTTGGCGTATTCAGTGACGTATTCGAGTGCGGCCCTGGCGATTCCGAGTGCCTGGGCGGCAACCATGGGTCGGGTCTGCTCGAAGGTGCCCATGGTTGCTGAGCCGGAGCGCTGTCCGCCTTCGATCGCCTCGCGAGCCTTGGCGAGTTTGTGTTCGAGCTTCTCTTGTCCGCCGAGCAGGTGGTCCCCGGGCACGCGGACGTTGTTGAACTTCAGCTCTGCGGTGTGCGACGCGCGGCAGCCCATCTTGTCCAGCTTGCGGACCATCTCCAGTCCGGGAGTGCCGCCGGGCACGATGAATAGGGCCTGTCCCCTGTGGCCGAGTTCCTCGTCGACGACCGCGTTGACGACGTGCACGTTGGCGATGCCGCCGTTGCCGATGAACATCTTGTGGCCGTCGATGATCCAGTCGTCGCCGTCGCGGCGGGCCCTGGTGCGCAGATTGCGCACGTCGCTGCCGCCCTCAGGTTCGGAGATGGCCAGCGCGGCGAGCTTGAGATCGCCTGGGGTGCCGAAGCATTCGGGTGCCCACTGCAGCATCTGCTCGGGCGATGCGGCCTGACCGATGGCCGAGAGGGCGAGGGCGGGCATCACGACGGCAAGGCCGATGCCTGCGCAGCCCCAGAAGAGCTCTTCCATGAACATCGGCAAGGACAGTCCGGTGGGGTCGCCGATCAGGTCGCGGTAGAACAGCGGGCCGTAAAAGCCACGTTCGGCGGCGTCCTCGAGCACCGGCCACGGGAACTCCTGGCGCAGGTCGTACTCGGCCGCTACGGGGCGGACGCACTGCTCGGCGAACTCGTGCGTGCGCCGCGCGAGGTCGTGCTGTGCGGCGGTGGGAGTGATGTTGAACGCCATCGATCCTTCGATTAGCCGCCTGGGCCGATTGCGAAACACGCGCCGCGCAGTCGAGTGCAGACTTGGGGGGTGAAACTCGCGGGCCTTCATCTGCGGCAGCGCGATGGGGTCAGCTGCGGGCCGACCGTCGCGGTGGTGGCAGGCGCTCTGCTGGATCCGAGAGTTCAGTATCGGCTGTCGAGTACCGAATGGTTTGCAAGCGAGCAGGCCCGGGTGCATGCGGAGGTGAACCGGATCTGGCCGCGCAGGCTGGGCACGACCCCGAGTGGACTGGAGCGGGCATTGAATGCGCACGCCGCCGCGCGGGGAGTCCGGTATCGATGGCGGCCGTTCCGCGGCCGGCGGGACAAGCTGGTCGATGTGGTGGACGCGGTCGAGGCGGGCTGGCCGGTCGCGATGTTGATCGGCCGGTTCATTCCCCGGCACTGGGTGCTGATCGTCGGGGTGGCTGGCGACGATTTCGAGTGCTACGAGCCGTCCTCGGGGGAGGTCCGGTCGGTCGATCTGAACGACGTGCGGCGATCGCGGCTGATCGGGTTGGGCTATCCGAGGCCGTTCGCGTTCGTGCTGCCGAGTTCGGCCACCCGATCGCCGACGAGCTGATCGAGCGGCGCGTCGGATGCTTTGAGGCCCGCAACGACGCCGGCCCTGTTGCGCTCGGGTTGGTTCTGGGACATCTTCGCCTTGCCTTCGACGCGATCGATGAGGAGTTCGACGCCGACAATCGCCCGTAGCTGCGAGCGGGTGTAGTTCTCGGGTGCGTCAGTCACCTGCCAGGGCTGATCCCTGTGCTTCTCATGGTGATTCGTCAGTGCGGTGACGAGATTGAGCACCCAGTCGGGATCGTCGTGCACAACCAGCCGGCCGTACGCGTGCAGCACCTCGTAGTTCCAGGTGGGCACGACCTTGCCGGTGTCGGCCTTGGTCGCATACAGGTTCGGTGAGATGTAGGCGTGCGGGCCGGAGAAGATCGCGACTGACTCGGCGCCGTCGGCATGCCAGTGGGGGTTGGCGCGGGCGACATGGCCGAGGAGCGAGTTCCCGTCGTAGATGAGCGGCAGCGGCGTGACGATCAAGCCCGTCGAGTCGTGCGTGACGAGATGGGCGAACCCAGCCCGGGTCAATGCGGCGCGCGTTTCGTCGTCGGATCGCGCGAACTTCCCGGGTATGTACATCGTCACTCAAGCCTAGGGCCGGCACCAAGGGACATGTTCCTCTGGAGAGCGTCAACAATCGATGACGGCCGCGAAAAGCCCGGTACTTGCGGTGGCTCTACGGTCCCTCGTCTTCCTCTGGTCGTAGGTTAAGCCGACGGGCGCTCGACCTCTGCTATCCGTCGTTGCGCTTCGCCGGGCGAAATCCGCAGCCGTCTGGACAACGCATCTGCTGGTGAAGCCGGGTCCGCTTCGGCAAGGAGCCGTCCGATCAGCCGTCGACTGACTCCGGCCGACGCCTTGTCGAATGTTTCCAGCCGCTCGAGAAGCGCATATCTATCTGCGCGCGACAGCGCCTCGAACGGCAACACGGAAAGCGCCCGATAGCCGGATTCAACCGCCTCGAGCGCCCCGATGATCTGATCTTTGGTAGTCGTCATGTAACAACGATGAAGCCACCCACCGACAAGTAGCGCAGTCGGAACGGCGGATTGCAGTCATGCCTCGTGGCCGGGATCCAGATCGCGGACGTCGGAGAATGTGACGAGCTGCTCGAACATCTCCGGTGCGCTGCCGTCGACGGGTTCGAGCAGGTGCCCGATGTGGTCACCCATGTCATAGCGGCTCAACACCTCACCGACGAACCACCCGGCCGCGTCGGCGAGGATCGGCATCCCGTGCGGCCCGGAGCGCCACTCGCAGCGAGCGAACTTGTCTGTCCGATCACCGGTTTCGCTGCCGAACAACCGGGCGAGCTCGCAATGGCGCCGCGGCACCAGATGAACCGCAAGATGGCTGGCATGCTGAGCCACGCGATAGGTGTGGTTGCGCTCCGACAGGCCCACCAGAAAGCGGGGCGGCCCGATGCTCACCTGGCTGGTGAACCCGACGAGGCAGCCGGCCGATTCGTCGTCGGCACGCGTGGTGACGACATACATCGGATAGTCGAGCAGCGAGACTAGTTTCTCGAAGGCTTCCATCGTCGTCCGATCGCTAGGGTTGAGGCATGGCCCGAAAGTACGCCACTGCAGATACTGTCGCGCTACCCGAATTACTCGAGTTCGTCCGTCCGCGACATCACATGGTGCTCACCACATTTCGGTCCGACGGCTCGTTGCAGAGCTCTCCAGTGACGGGCGGGGTCGACGACGCCGGACGCATCGTGATCTCCAGTTATCCGCAGCGCGCCAAGTCGGCCAACGTCCGGCGTACGTCGCAAGCCAGCGTCACCGTGCTGTCCGACGAATTCAACGGCGCGTACGTACAAGTCGACGGTGACGCCGAAGTCGTCGAACTGCCCGATGCCGTCGAGCCGTTGGTCGACTACTACCGGTCCATCGCGGGTGAGCATCCGGACTGGTCGGAGTACCGGCAGGCGATGGTCGACCAAGGCAAGTGCCTGATCCGCATCACCCCGCGGCGATGGGGCCCGGTGGCAACCGGCGGCTTCCCTCCGCAATAGCGCTACCAGCCGCCGTCCAGGTCAAGCGTCATCGATCCCGCGGGATCGGCGCGGAACTTCCCGGTGCCCGCCACCTTGGCCAACTCGCCCGTGCCGGCCGCCACCCGGAGTTCGGCCGCCGCGACGCCGTCGCGGTACTCGCCGTCATGCAACAGCACCAGACCGCCGTCCAAACCACCGACCGTTCCTGTGATGTGCTCGATGCCGACAAACAGCGCGCTTTTGTCGGGCATGTACGTCAGCAGCCATTTGGTCGTGGAGGTGCCTTTGATGTCACCTTCGTACCGCTTTGCGACGAGCGCCTCGGTCAACTTCGTCGCATCACTGCCGTCCTCGAACGGCGTCTCGTCCCAACTCCCGATTTCAAAGCGGGCCTCGATGTGTCTGCTCATAGCACCGTGGATACCCGGTCACCGCACTGAAGAATCGGCAGGCCGACCAGCACGACCGGGTGTGCCTGTGGTAGTCAGAGCAGAGTGGCCGCGTTGCGTCCGATAGCACGTCAAACTATAGTCTGGACACATGTCCAGAGGGTTCGGAGTCTTTGCGTGACACGATTTATCCAGTTCACCGGCCCCGGATCCGTCCGCTAGCGCGCATAGTCTTGAGCTGAGCATGCGCATAGCGTTGTTGTCCTATCGGAGCAAGACCCATTGCGGCGGGCAGGGCGTCTACGTCCGTCACCTGAGCCGCGGCCTCGTCGAACTCGGCCACGATGTCGAGGTCTTCTCCGGGCAGCCCTACCCCGAGGTGCTCGACCCACGGGTGCGGCTGACCAAGGTGCCAAGCCTCGATCTGTACCGCGAGCCGGACCCGTTCCGCATTCCGTGGCCCAGCGAGATCAAGACCAGTATCGATCTGCTCGAACTGCTGACGACGTGGACGGCGGGCTTTCCCGAACCGCGGACCTTCAGCCTGCGCGCGGCGCGTGTGCTGGCCGAGCGCCGCGCCGACTTCGACGTCGTCCACGACAACCAGTGCCTCGGCACCGGCCTGCTCGAGATCGCCGAATCGGGTCTGCCGGTGGTCGCGACCGTGCACCATCCGATCACTCGCGATCGAGTGCTCGACGTGGAGGCGGCACGGTGGTGGAGAAAGCCGTTGGTGCGCCGCTGGTACGGGTTCGCCGAGATGCAGAAGAAGGTGGCCCGCCAGATCCCCGAGCTGCTGACCGTCTCGTCGACGTCGGCCGCCGATATCGCCGAGGACTTCGGCGTGGCGTCCAGCCAACTGCACGTGGTGCCGCTGGGTGTGGACACCGCGTTGTTCAAGCCCGCCGAGCGGCGAGTCCGCGGCCGGATCATCGCGATCGCCAGCGCCGACGTGCCGTTGAAGGGCATCAGCCACATGCTGCATGCGGTCGCGCGGTTGCGGGTCGAGCGCAACCTCGATGTGCAGCTCGTCGCCAAGCTCGAATCCAACGGCCCGACGGAAAAGCTCATCGCCGAACTGGGCATCTCGGACATCGTGCATAGCTCCAGCGGGTTGTCCGACTCCGAGCTGGCGGACTTGCTGGCATCGGCCGAAATCGCTTGTATCCCTTCGCTCTACGAGGGGTTCTCACTGCCGGCCGTCGAGGCGATGGCCAGTGGCACGCCGATTGTGGCAAGCCGCGCAGGGGCGCTGCCGGAGGTCGTCGGCGCCGACGGCGAATGCGCCCGGTTGGTGCGGCCGGCCGACGTCGACGAGCTGACCCGGGTGCTGGGCGAACTCCTGGACTCGCCAGCCGAACTGGGTCGCCTCGGTGCCAACGGTCGCCGGCGCGCGCTCGACGTGTTCAGCTGGGAATCCGTTGCGGCGCAGACCGTTGCGGTCTACGAACGGGCAATCGCGTGCTGACCGTCGACTTCGACAAGCTCGGTGTCGGTGCAGGCACCAAGGTGATCGACGTGGGCTGCGGCGCTGGCAGGCACAGCTTCGAGGCGTACCGGCGCGGCGCCGACGTGATCGCCTTCGACCAGAACGCGGCCGATCTGAACGACGTCGACGAGATCCTGCAGGCCATGAAGAAGCAGGGTGAGGTACCGGAATCGGCCAAGGCCGAGGCGGTCAAGGGTGACGCGTTGGAGCTGCCGTACGCCGACGCCTCCTTCGACTGCGTGATCGCCTCCGAAATCCTCGAACACGTCCCGGAGGACGACCGGGCGATCGGCGAATTGGTCCGCGTGCTCAAACCCGGTGGCTCACTGGCGATCACGGTTCCGCGGTGGCTGCCCGAGCGGGTGTGCTGGGCGTTATCGGACGAATACCACGCGAACGAGGGCGGCCACATCCGCATCTACCGGGCCGACGAGCTACGCGACAAGGTCCGCGCGCACGGCCTGCGGTGGACTCACAGCCATTACGCGCACGCTTTGCATTCGCCGTTCTGGTGGCTGAAATGCCTTGTCGGCACATCGAATTCCGCGCATCCGGCCGTCAAGGCGTATCACAAACTGCTGGTGTGGGACATGGTGAGCCAGCCGTGGATCACCCGCACATCGGAGTCGCTGTTGAATCCGGTGATCGGTAAGAGTGTGGCGCTGTACTTCGAAAAGCCGGTGGTGTCTGTTGCTGGCTCCTGATGTTCCCGGCCTGCCCGGCGTGCTCACGCCGGCACAATGTCGTCAGACAGCGCAGTCGATTGCGGCAACACAGGAATCCTCCGGTGCGATCCCGTGGTTCGAGGGTGGGCATACCGACCCCTGGGATCACGTCGAGAACGCGATGGCGCTGACGGCCGCCGGTCTGATGGAGCCGGCGCGTGCGGCGTTCGACTGGTGCCGCAGGGCCCAGCGCCCCGACGGGTCATGGCCGATCCAGTTGCGCAACGGCGTCATCGAGGACGCCAACAGTGACAGCAACTTCTGTGCCTACATCGCCACCGGTGTATGGCACCACGTGCTGATCACCGGCGATCGCAGGTTCGCCGAAACCATGTGGCCGGTCGTCAGCAAGGCCATCGACTTCGTGCTTAGCCTGCAGCGCAGTAGCGGGGAAATCGCTTGGGCGGCAAGCCCGTCCGGACCAGAGCCGGATGCCCTGCTGACCGGGTGTGCCAGTATCTATCACAGCATTCGATGCGCGCTGGCGCTGGCGGACTACTTCGACGACACCCAGCCCGAGTGGGAGGTCGCGGTCGGTCAGCTCGGCCACGCAATCGCCCACCACCCCGAGGCCTTCGTCACCAAGGATCGTTGGTCGATGGAGTGGTACTACCCGGTGCTCGGCGGCGCGCTCCGCGGTGCGGCGGCGCGAGAGCGTATCGACGAGCGCTGGAGTGACTTCGTCGTCGACGGGCTCGGTATCCGATGCGTCGACGACCGGCCATGGGTGACGGGTGCCGAAACCTGTGAACTGGTAATGGCATTGGATGCCATTGGCGATTCCGTCCGCGCGCATGAGCAGTTCGCGGCCATGCACCACCTGCGCGAGCACGACGGTTCGTACTGGACCGGGCTGGTATTCGCGGACGGCAAGCGGTGGCCCGAAGAACGGACGACGTGGACGGGCGCGGCGATGATCCTTGCCGCCGACGCGCTTTCGTCCACGACTGCCGCGAGCGGAATCTTCCGAGGCGCCGACCTGCCGCGCGGCCTGGAGGGTGAGTACGACTGCGCGTGCGCGACGAGCGACCGCTAACCGCGTCGGCGTCGGACGCGCGCCCGCGCTCCACGGGAGGGTGCGATAGCCACCCCGCGTGATTGCCAGCCTTCGTCGCGAGCGTTCGAAGGACTGATGGCGTAGTTGCGCAACAAGGTTCGCAATACGACGCGGATCTCCATGGTGGCGAACGCCGCCCCTATGCAGCGGCGGACACCGCCGCCGTACGGGATCCATTCCGTGGGATCTGGGCGTTGCGACATGAAGCGATCGGGATCGAAGCGGCGAGCGTCGTAGAACACGGATTCGTCGGCGTGAAGCAGCCCTATGCTGGCGACGATCGTGTGTCCCTGCGGCACAGTCCACGGACCTATCTGCAGCGCAGGGACCTTCACCTGCCGGAACGTCGTGTCGATGACGGGCCGGGTGCGCAGGATCTCGAAGATGGTGGCGTTCAGCAGTTCCTCGGATCCGCCGTCGAGGTCGGCGACGAGTCGGTCAAGCAGCTCCGGGTGTCTCTGCAGGCGCTCGACCGACCAAGCCAGCGTGGTGGCGGTCGTCTCGTGACCGGCCGCCAGCATGGTGATCAGCTCGTCACCGATGTCGCCGCGCGACATCGGTGAACCGTCCTCGTAGCGGCTCCGCAGCATCAAGGCCAGCACATCGTTTCGTGCATCCAGGTCAGGGTCGGCCCGAGCCTTGTCGATCAGCCGGTCGACGATCGCGTCGTATTCACGACGGTACTGGAGGAACCGGCCCCACGGACTCCACCGTCCCCAATCCCATTGCGGCACAGGAATCAGCGCGAGCTTCGAGCCGAGTTTGATCCCAGGCGGAAGTACTTGCCGCAGACGCTGCAGCTCCTGGCCCTCGGCCCCGAACACCGCGCGCAATATGACGTTGAGAGTGATACTCATCATCGCGGGCATCGTCGCGAAGGTTTGATCCTGCGGCCACGTCGCGAACTCGTCGACCGCTTCGCTTTCGATGATCGTCTCGAAGGCGGCGAGCCGTCGTCCGGTGAATGGCGGCGTCAGTAGCTTGCGGTGGGCGCGGTGTCGGTCACCCGACAGCGCGAACATCGAATTCGGTCCCATGACTCGGCCGAGATTGGCGTCGGTCGTGTCTGCGATGTGCGGAGCGGCCTTGAATAGTTGGCGAATATGGTTGGGATCACTGAGGACAACCATCTTTCCGAAGATCGGCAGATCTATCGAGAACGCCGAGCCGTAGCGGCGGCGCATGATCTGCAAGGCGATTCTTCGGTCGGCCAACGCCACCACGCCTTGAACCGCCCGGGGGAGGCGCGGGCCTGGAGGCAGCTTCACGACGGCCGTCGACGGCTCGCGCTCAATTGTGGTCATGGCGCGGCGACGATAGCCGGGCGAGACGTCGAGTCAATGCACGGAAAGTGTCGCTTCTTACAACTCCTGGCCGGGCACGCCCGACATCCGTTCCAGCACGCGCATCGACCCCTGGGAAAACACTTCGCGAAAGTCGCCGGTGGCCAGCGCGCGACGATAGATGTGGTACGGCGCCTGCCCGCCGTCGGCGGGGTCCGGGAAGACGTCGTGGATGATGAGCGCACCACCGACATCGACCCACTTGGCCCACCCGTCGAAGTCTCTTTGCGCGGCCTCTTCGGTGTGGCCGCCGTCAATGAACAACAGCCGCAACGGCGTTCGCCACCCGCGCGCGACGACCGGCGACTTGCCGACGATCGCGACCACGTGATCCTCCAGAGCCGCGGCGTCGAGCGTGTGACGGAGCGTCGGCAGAGTGTCGAAACGGCCCGTGACGGGGTCGACCAGCGACGTGTCGTGATACTCCCAACCCGGCTGGTGCTCTTCGGAGCCGTGATGATGGTCGATGGTGTAGACCACGCCCCCGGTCTGCTGGGCCGCCGCGCCAAGCAGCACAGTGGACTTGCCGCAGTAGGTGCCGATCTCGACGCCTACGCCGTCGCCCAGATACTTGACGGCTACGTCGTGCAGCGCACGTCCTTCGTCGGCGGGCATGAACCCGGTGACCTGTTCGGCGAGCGCGAAAAGTTCGTCTGCGTGGCTCATCGTCGTCCAACTTACCGTTGCTGGTCATACATGGTTGTAGTAGCGTCCGGACATGTGTCCGATCCGGCCTTGGAGTCGACTCGGCGCCGTCTGACCGCCAAACAAGCCGACACCGTTGACCGACTGGGCCGAGCCGCGGTCGACCTCCTAGGTCGTGAGGGCTTCGCCGGCCTGACCGTGCGTCGCGTGGCCGCCGAGGCGGGCGTCGGGGCCGCGACCGCCTACACGTACTTCTCCTCAAAGGAGCATCTCGTCGCAGAGGTGTTCTGGCGCAGGCTCGCCGCATCGCCGCCCGCCGCACACGAATCCGACGACCCGGCCGCGCGCGTGATCGAGGTGCTGCAGCACATCGCGCTGTTGGTCGCGGACGAGCCGGAGTTCGCGTGCGCGGTGACCAACGCCCTGCTGGGCAAGGACCCCGACGTGGACGTGTTGCGCCTGCGCATCGGCCGCGACATCCGCGATCGGCTGACCGCCGCACTCGGACCCGACACCGACCCGGATGTCATCGACTCACTGGAAATGCTCTACTCGGGCGCGCTCGTCCGGGCCGGGATGGGCTACGCCTCGTATGTCGATATTGCGCAGCGGTTGGAGAAGTCGGCGCGACTGATTCTGCGTTAGGCCCCTGGCCCGAGAATCGCCGACGCAGCCGTCACCGCGGATTCGATGATGCCCCGCACATCCCGCCCGTCCTCGACGAAAAGCGCTGTCAGTTCCCGTAACCCGCCCAGCAGGATCAGCGCGAGCGGACGGGAGATCGGCGACAGATCCGCGCGCCGGAACCCCGGGCTGTCGGTGAGGTCGACGAGCATGTCGGTGAGGTGTTCCATGGCCAGCCGATGCAGCGGCTGGGCTGCGGCGCCCAGCGCCGGCGCCTCGCGGATCCAACTCAATGTGATCGCAGGGCGCGCTTCGATGTGATCGACGTAGGCGACGGCGGCCTGATGGATCTGTTCTTGCCAGTCTGCTTCCGGGTCGACGCGGGCCTGGATGCCGGCGATCAGGTCTTCGTTGTTTCTGCGCAGCAGTTCGATCAGGCACTCTTCCTTGCTGGCGAACTGCTCGTAGAAGGTGCGCTTTGACGTTCGGGCGTGGCGCACGATATCGGCGACGGTGGTGTCGCGATAGCCGCGCTCGCCGATCGAGGCGGCCAGCCCGTCGAGCAACCGGTTACGGAAGGCGTCGTCGACGGACGCAGCTTTGTCGAGCGCTGTCGTCATTTCGCCTCCTGAAAGCCCCTTGCGCGGTACTGGTACCACCCGGTACCGTACTACACACATCCCTGGTACATGGTGGTACCAGACAAACGGCTGGGAGTGATGCACCAATGACTGACGCAGCGGTTGTCAATGTAGAAGCACCCTCGACGCCAGGTCCGCATAAGCCGCCCCCGGCTGTGCCCTTCCCCAAGGTCGTCCAGGGAGTTGCTTTCGCTGGCTTCCGGCGGTGGATGATGCGGACCGCCATCAAGCGCTACGGCAAGGTGTTCGCCATCAACGTCCCGTTCTTCGGCCGCACCGTGATGATGTCCGACCCGACGTTGGTGCGGCAGGTGTTCCTGGCGAGCACCGACGACCTGATGAACGTCCAGCCCAACCTCAGCAGGGTCTTCGGGCCGGGCTCGGTGTTCGCGCTCGACGGCACCGAGCACCGCAACCGCCGAAAGTTACTCGCGCCGCCGTTTCACGGCCAGAGCATAAAGAACTACGAAAAAGTCATCGAAGAGGAAACACTGCGCGAGAGCGCAAATTGGCCCGAGGGCAAGGAGTTTCGGACGCTCGAGCCGATGAACCGGATCACCCTGAACGTGATCCTGCGTACCGTCTTCGGAGCGGACGGGATCGAGCTCGACTATCTCAGGGAGATCATCCCGCCATGGGCGAAGTTGGGTTCGCGAATGGCCACCCTGCCCGAACCGCCGGTCACAATGGGGCGCTACACCCCGTGGGGCCGGTTGGCGGAGTTCCGCCGCAATTTCGATCGCACCGTGTTCACGCTGATCGACAAGGCGAAGGCGGATCCGAAGCTCGACGAGCGCACCGACATTTTGGCGCTACTGCTACGTAGCCGATACGAGGACGGTTCCGCGATGTCGCGTCAGGACGTCTCCGACGAACTGCTGACGCTGCTCGGCGCCGGACACGAAACCACGGCCTCCACACTCGGCTGGGCGTTCGAGCGGCTGCGCCGCCACCCCGACGTCGTGGCCGAATTGGTGACGGAAAACGACGAAGGGGGCAGCGACTTCCGCCAGGCCACCATCCTCGAGTTGCAGCGCAACCGCACAGTCATCGACTTCGCCGGCCGCCACGTCGCTGCCCCGCATTTCGATCTGGGTGAGTGGCGCATCCCGCACGGCTACACCATCGTGGTGAGCCTGGCCGACCTCCACAACAACCCGGAATTCTTCCCGAATCCCGAGCGGTTCGATCCGTACCGGTTCGTCGGCAAGAGACCACCCGCCTTCGCTTGGGTGCCCTTCGGAGGCGGAACACGCCGGTGCATCGGCGCTGCCTTCGCCAACACCGAGATGGATGTGGTGCTGCGAACAGTGTTGCGGCACTTCACCATTGAGACGGACGACGCCCCGGAAGAGAAGGCGCACTTCCGCGGCATCGCCTACACGCCGAGGGACGGCGGTCTCGTTACCCTGCACCGCCGCCCGACGACGGCCGCCTAGACCGCCGCCCGCCGCGGCAACTTCCAGCCCGGCCGAGGGAAGTGGCAGGTGTAGCCGGTCGGGTAGCGCTGCAGGTAGTCCTGGTGCTCGGGCTCGGCATCCCAGAAGTCGCTTGCGGGCGTCACTTCGGTGACCACCGTGCCCGGCCACAACCCCGAGGCGTCGACGTCGGCGATGGTGTCCAGCGCGATGCGCTTCTGCTCGTCGTCGACGTAGAAGATCGCCGACCGGTAGCTGGTGCCGACGTCGTTGCCCTGGCGGTTCTTGGTCGTCGGGTCGTGGATCTGGAAGAAGAACTCCAGCAGCGCGCGATAGTCCGTCTGCGACGGGTCGTAAGCGATCTCAATCGCCTCGGCGTGGCCGGGGTGATTGCGGTAGGTCGCATTCGCGTTCTCACCGCCGGTGTAGCCGACGCGGGTGGATACCACCCCGGGCTGCTTACGGATCAGGTCCTGCATGCCCCAGAAGCAGCCGCCGGCCAGGATCGCCTTCTTGTATTCGGTCACGCTTGTTCCTCCTTCATGGCCGCCTTCGTGAACAAGGCCTTGTATTCCCCATATCCTTGCGCCTCGAGGTCGTCGAGGTGGATAAACCGCAGCGCCGCCGAGTTGATGCAGTAGCGCAGCCCGCCGTGTGTCCGCGGACCGTCGTTGAACACATGCCCGAGGTGGCTGTCGCCGTGGGCGGAACGCACTTCGGTGCGGATCATCAGGTGCGAAAGGTCGCGCTTCTCGACAACGTTCGCGGCGTCGATCGGCTTGGTGAAGCTCGGCCAGCCGGTTCCGCTCTCGAATTTGTCGACCGAGGCGAACAGTGGCTCGCCCGATACGACGTCGACGTAGATGCCCGGCTCGTGGTTGTCCCAGTACTCGCCGGTGAACGGCCGCTCGGTGCCGTTCTCCTGCGTCACGTGATACTGCTCCGGCGACAACGCATCGACCGCCGCTTGTGCTGAATGTCGCCGGCCGAGCGGCTCCGGGTTCTCGTTGTATTGCATCGCCATAGTGCTTGTATAACCCTGTGCGGTGCCCTATTAGTTCCTGCCTTGCGGCCGGCGTCTTGGTCGCCGGATTGAGCGCTCCGGCGGCCTTCGCCGAGCCGACGATCGCTCCGCCCGAAGCCGTCGGCCGGATCTGCATCGCGCTCGCCGTTTTCGGCACGGTCGAGGTGCCGCTGCACAGCCCGCTCGCCGACCGGCAGGTGCTCAGCATCGAGTAGCACCCTCGACAAACGCGGGTAGAACGTGTTCTAGTTTTCCGGTGACGAGCAAGACGTTCACCCGCGACGAGCTGGCCGCGGCGTTCGAGAAGTTCGAGGCGACGGTCGACCGCGCCGCTGCGACCCGCGACTGGGATCCCTGGGTCGAGCAGTACACCCCCGATGTCACCTACGTCGAGCATGCGGCGGGCACCATGAACGGCCGCGAAGAGGTACGTACCTGGATCTGGAAGACGATGGAGAGCTTCCCGGGCAGCTACATGACCTCGTTCCCGTCGCTGTGGTCGGTGATCGACGAGTCGACCGGCCGCATCATCTGCGAACTGGACAACCCGATGCGCGACCCTGGTGACGGCACGATCATCAGCGCCACCAACATCTCGATCGTCACCTACGCCGGCGACGGGCTGTGGTGCCGCCAGGAGGATATCTACAACCCGCTGCGGTTCGTGTCCACGACGATGAAGTGGTGCCGCAAGGCGCGGGAGCTCGGCACGCTTCCCGATGAGGCGGCGGCATGGATGAAGCAATTCGGAGGCGCCAAGTGAAGCCGAAACTGGTCATCGGCGCCAATGGTTTTCTCGGCTCGCATGTGACACGACAGCTCGTTGCCAATGGGCACGAGGTTCGCGCGATGGTGCGGCCGAACGCGATGACCGTCGGCATCGACGATCTACCCGTCAAGCGGTTCCTCGGCGACATCTGGGACGACGAAACCCTGCGCGAGGCGATGGCCGGCGTTGACGACGTCTACTACTGCGTCGTCGACGCCCGCGGCTGGCTGTCCGACCCGGCTCCGCTGTTTCGCACCAACGTGGACGGCACCCGCAACGTGCTCGAGGTCGCGAAAGATGCTGGGCTGCATCGGTTCATCTACACCAGCAGCTACGTGACGGTCGGGCGCCGTCGTGAACACGTTGCAAGCGAAGACGACGTGATCAACGACCGCGGGCTGACGCCGTATGTGCGGTCGCGGGTACAGGCCGAGAACATCGTGTTGCAGTACGCGAGGGAGCATGGCTTGCCTGCCGTCGCGATGTGCGTGTCGACGACATACGGCGGCGGCGACTGGGGCCGCACCCCGCACGGCGCGATCATCGCCGGAGCGGCGTTCGGCAAGCTGCCGTTCGTGATGCGGCGCATCGAGCTGGAGGCCGTCGGCGTCGACGACGCGGCGCGCGCAATGATTCTGGCCGCCGAACACGGCCGCGTCGGCGAGCGCTACCTGATCTCGGAGAAGATGATCAGCAACGCCGAGGTCGTCCGCATCGCGGCTGAAGCGGCCGGAGTTCCGGCTCCTACCAAGTCAATTCCGCTTCCGGTGTCGTACGCGCTCGCTGCGGCGGGCAGCATCAAGGCGAAGCTGCGGGGCACCGATGAGCGGTTGTCGCTCGGCTCGCTGCGACTCATGCGCGCCGAGGCGCCGGTGGACTGCAGCAAGGCTGCCCGCGAATTGAGCTGGGAGCCAAGGCCGGTCGAGGAGTCCATCCGTGAGGCTGCGAAGTTCTGGGTCAGCCTGCGCGACGCCAAACGAAAGAGCAAGTCCGGCAGCTGAACGGCGCGCCGAGCGGTGTTCAGTGAATAGCGTCGGCGCCCCAAGCGTGATTAGCCTCGGTGACGTGACCGAGAAACTTCACGTCGACCTGTCCGGTGCGCCGCAGACAATGCTGGCCACGTTCTACGCCAAAGCAGTCGATGCCGATTTGGAAAAGCCGATCCTTGGCGACCGCTACGCCAAGGACATCGTCGACCGAATCGACTACGACTGGAAACGGACGGCGATCAACGCGACGAACTCAGCGGCGGTCACCACCCGCAGCGCACACTTCGACAGGTGGGCCCGCCAGTTCCTGACCGTCCATCCTGAGGCCGTTGTGCTCCACATGGGCTGCGGGCTCGACGCGCGCTACTTTCGATTGGACCCGGGCCCCGGTATCGACTGGTACGACGTCGACTACCCCGACGTGGCAGACATCCGCCGCCAGATGTACCCGGCGCGCGACCACTACCACGTCGTCTCGGCATCGGTCACCGACCCGGCCTGGCTCAACGACATCCCCGTCGATCGTCCCGTGCTAGCCATCGGCGAGGGCCTGACCATGTACCTCACCCAATCCGACGGCGTCGCACTGTTGCGTCGAATCGTTGACCGATTCCCTTTGGGGGAACTGCAATTCGACGCCTTCAACCGGATAGGCATCAAATCGCAGTGGACCAACACGGTGGTGCGGCGCTCGGGCGCCACGCTGTATTGGGGCATCGACGGACCCGAGGACATCCTTGAGGCTGTACCCGGGGTGCGGCTGCTCGCCTGGGTGTCGGCGATCGAGGTCGACGGCTTCGCGGAGGTGCCCTGGTATTACCGCGCCACGCTACGGGCAATGAAGGTCCTGCCCGCGCTGCGCTACATGGCGCAGTACCACCGCTACGCCTTCTGAGCCCGCGCGCCAAGCACGGGTTGCCGACGCCGTCCATGGCCCCAACCCGCGGCCCACGGCCAGCGGCCACGGTCATCGGCCCACACGAGCTGTAGCGCCCGAATGCCCGGGCCGCCAAGTGCTACTGCAAATGTCATGTGCGCATCGGGATGCTCCACCTCGACGATCTCGAGGAGCGTCCCGGCGCCTTCGGCGATGTGCGCGCCGGGCGTGAGAATGCGACCGCCCACGGCGGCCGCGGCGACATCATTCAGAAGGTGTGCCGCCCGCTCCGGAGATAGGCCCGTCACCAACAGCTCCGGTAGACCGCGGTCGTGGAGCCCGATCGTGTACGCATACGGACGTCGGTCGTCTTCAACGCCCTGAACCGCCCATCCGTGTATTCGGATGGTCGCGCGGAGTTCATCGAGATACTCCTCGGTGGTGCCGTGGGGGTTGTCGCACTGCCAGCACATGACCGCACCTTCCTGTCGTAGTTGGGGCCAGCTTGCGCCGGTGGTCCGACAGGTTCGGTCAGGCAACCTTCGATCGCACACCGAGCACCGGCTGTCGTCGTCGACCGTCGCAAAACGCGGCGGACCACGGCCAGCGCCCACGACCGTCGGCCCACACGAGCTGTAGCGCCCGAATGTCGGGACCGCCCAACGCGACTGCAAAATTCAGATGCGCGTCGGGGTGGCCCATCTCGACTATCTCGATCAGTGGGCCAGAAGGCACCTTGATCTGCTGGCCCGGGAGCACGCTCTTGCCGGACACGGCATCGCGGGCGACCGTGTTCAGAAGTCGGGTAGCCCGCTGAGGGGAGACGGCGGTGATCAACAGTTCGGGATGCCCCCAGTCGTGAAGTCCGATCGTGTATGCGAATGGGGTGCGGTCACTTTCGACGTACTGCACCATCCATCCGTGTTTGCGAATCGTCTCCCGCACCTCGTCGAAGTAGTCGTTGATGGTGCGATCAGGGTTGTCGCACTGCCAGCACATGATGCCCTTCCTTTGTCGTAGTTGCGGCCAGCCTGCACCAGTGGTCCGACAAGTACCCGGCCCTGCCAGAATCGGACGGTGTCCACAGCAGGTCTGGTCAACGGTCGCGTCTCGAACTGGTTCGTCAAGTACCCGTCCCCTCGCCCGCCGCTGCCAGGAACCCGGCACGCCGACGTGTGCATCGTCGGCGCCGGATACACCGGGCTGTGGACCGCCTACTACCTCAAGCGGGCCGACCCGTCGCTGCGCATAGCGGTGCTCGAGGAGCGTTTCGCCGGGTTCGGCGCATCGGGCCGCAACGGCGGCTGGCTGTCCGGGCTGGTGCCGGGTGACCGCAACCGAATGGCCGAGCGTTATGGCCGCGATCGCGTGCTGTCGTGGCAGCGAGCGCTCAACGACTCGGTCGACGAGGTCATCGACGTGGCGGCGCACGAAGGCATCGACGCCGGCATCGTCAAGGGCGGGACCATGCAGATCGCCCGCAACCCCGCACAGGCGACAAGACTGGCCGCCGAGATCGACGAAGAACTGAAGTGGAAGATCGACGGCATCGCGCCGCTGACGAAAGACGAAGCTGCACAACGTATCCAGCTTGACGGCGTGGTGTCGGCTTATCACACCCCGCACTGCGCTCGGGTGCAGCCCGCCCAGCTGGTCCGCGGCCTTGCCGATGCCGTCGAGCGGCTCGGCGTCGACATCTATGAGATGACACCGGCCGTCAAGATCGAAGCAGGACGGGTGACCACGACGATCGGCACCGTCACGGCACCGATCGTGCTGCGCGCGACGGAAGGCTTCACGGCATCGCTGCCGGGGCTGCGGCGGCGCTGGCTGCCGATGAACAGCTCGATGATCGCCACCGAGCCGATACCCGACGACGTGTGGGAGTCCATCGGCTGGACCGGTTGCGAGACCCTCGGCGACACCGCGCACGGCTTCTTCTACGCGCAGCGCACCGCCGACGATCGCATCGCCATCGGCGGCCGCAGCGTGCCGTACCGATTCGGCTCACGCACCGACCTCGACGGGCGCGTGCCCGAGCGCACGATCAAGCATCTGACTGCGACGCTGCACAGCATCCTGCCGCAGGTGCGAAAAATCCCGATCGCCCACGGTTGGTGTGGGGTGCTGGCCGTGCCGCGCGACTGGTCGGCCAGCATCGTGCTCGACAAGGCGACCGGCCTTGGGTGGGCCGGTGGATACGTCGGCCACGGCGTCACGGCCACCAACCTCGCCGGCCGCACGCTGGCAGACCTGGTCCTCGACCGCCGCAGCCCGCTGACAGAGCTGCCCTGGGTGGGCCACCGCTCACGCAACTGGGAGCCGGAGCCATTGCGCTGGCTCGGTGTGCGCGGAATGTATTTGGCGTACAAGGCCGCCGACTGGCACGAAGCGCGCGGACACCGAACGACGTCACCGATCGCCGTCGTCGCCGACCGGATCGCGGGCCGACCGCACTAGACCGCTTCGGCCTTCTCCTTCAGCCGCTGCAAGGTCAGCTTGATGTGCTCGGCGTTCGCCGTGTCGCGGTCCTTGACGCCGGTGCCGACCCACGCCGTCTTGCTGAACCAGCCGGGACGTCGATCCCACGTCCGCTCGGTCACGCGGCATCCGCCATCGGCTGTGCCGTTCAGGGCGATGATGTCGTAGCGCCACCGCGCCACGGGCACACCGAGATAGGTGACGTCGAACGCGAACGCGCATCCCGGCTCGGCGTCGGTAACCATGCACGTCGTGCTCCACCGGTAGAAGCCGTTGCGGTTGTGTCCCTTGAACACCGCGCCTGGCTGCGCAGCATCGCCTTTGCGCCATTTCATGGCCTGGGCTTCCTCGGCCAGAGACGCCAAGGTGGGTAGATCGGTGATCAGGCGGTACACCGTCTCGGGGTCGGCATTGATCCTCACCTCGGCCTGCGCTGAGGCGGCGCCCGAATCAGTCATGCCGGCGATCGTATGTGGGCCGGCGGGAAGAATTGATGGGTCTCGGCATGTTGCCCCAAAGAGACACGTTCGTCAGGAGACCAGCCATGACTAACCGCCCCGTACTCGAGCCCACCGAGGCCCATCCGATCACCGTCCAACCCACCGGCAAGCACGTAACCGTGAAGGTCAACGGCGAGGTGGTGGCCGACACCGACAACGCGTTGACGTTGCAGGAGTCAACCTCTCCTGCGGTGCAGTACATCCCTTTGAGCGATGTGGTGGCCGACCGGTTGAAGCCCAGCGACACCGAGACGTACTGCCCGTACAAGGGTGAGGCCAGCTATTACCACGTCGTCACGGCCGCCGGCGACACCGTCGACGACGCGATCTGGACCTACGACCAGCCGTACCCCGCGGTCGGCCAGATCGCCGGACACGTCGCGTTCTATCCGGACAAAGCGGACATCGCCGTCGCGCGGGCAGGAGCGTTGGGGGCACCACCCGCCCGAAGGGCAGGGGGACGACCGGGGTTCGACACCGCATAGCCTGGCCAGGTGCACAGTTCGGCCAGCCTCGTCTTCGACGGGCCTGCCAGCCCCGGCTTGACCCTGTCGCCGCTGGGCCGCGGCCGCGGAGACCCGTGCTACCACGATGCGCCCGACGGCGCGATCTGGCGCACCAGCCTGATGAGCAGCGGATCGGTGACCGCGCGCATCACGAAGTCGGCGCCCAACATCGTCGACTGCGAGGCATGGGGTAACGGCGCAACCGAATTCGTCGAAACGCTGCCCGCTCAATTGGGCGTCGACGACGACGTATCCGGATTCGCCCCCGACGAGCCGACCATTGCCGCCGCGCATGAACGCGTTCCACATCTGCGGCTGGGCCGGACGAACCGCGTACTCGAAGCACTGATCCCGGCCGTCCTCGAGCAGCGGGTCTATGGAATGGATGCGCGCCGCGCGTGGCGCAGGCTGGTGACCAAGTTCGGGTCACCGGCTCCAGGGCCCGCGCCGGCGCACATGCGGGTGCCCCCAGCGGCCGACGTGTGGCGGCGCATTCCGTCGTGGGAGTTTCATCGTGCCAACGTCGATCCGGGCCGGGCCCGCACGATCGTCGGCTGCGCGCAGCGGGCGGAATCGCTGGAGCGGCTGGCTGCCAGGACGCCGGAGCAGGCGCGGAAGGCGCTGATGTCGCTGCCGGGGGTCGGGGAGTGGACCGCGGCCGAAACTGCGCAGCGCGCATTCGGTGACGCGGACGCGCCGTCCGTCGGCGACTTCCACCTGGCGAAAATGGTCGGCTGGCGGCTGTTGGGCCATCCCATCGACGATGCGGCAATGATCGAGCTGCTCGAGCCGCTGCGGCCACACCGTCACCGTGCCGTGCGCTTGTTGGAAGTCACCGGAGCGGCGCATGCGCCGCGGCGCGCAGCTCGTCAAGCAATTCCGAATCTGCGTGCGCTCTAGCCGCGATTACTGATCTGGGCGCGTGGGTACACGTCGCAGGACAGTCGATCATGCGAAGGAGCTATGGATGACTGAGTTCACGATCCCCGGCTTGTCGGAGAAGGATGGCAACAAGATTGCCGACCTGCTGCAAAAGCAGCTCAGCACGTACAACGATCTGCACCTGACGCTCAAGCACGTGCATTGGAACGTCGTCGGCCCCAACTTCATCGGCGTGCACGAGATGATCGACCCGCAGGTCGAACTGGTGCGCGGTTATGCCGATGAGGTGGCCGAGCGCATTGCGGCGCTTGGGAAATCGCCGCAGGGCACGCCGGGCGCGATCATCAAGGACCGCACCTGGGACGACTACTCCGTCGAACGCGACACCGTGCAGGCGCATCTTGCGGCCCTCGACCTGGTCTACACCGGCGTGATCGAGGACACCCGCAAGTGCATCGAGACGCTCGAAGACCTGGACCTGGTGTCGCAGGACATGATCATCGGCCACGCCGGCGAACTGGAGAAGTTCCAGTGGTTCGTGCGAGCCCATCTGGAGAACGCCGGCGGGCTGCTGGCCAGCGCGGGCGCCAAGACCGAGCGGGCCGCCGCCAGCAAGGCCAAGAAGAAGGCATCGGTCAAGTAGTAGGGGACTCCTCCAAGGCATCGTCGCGCACCGGCCGGTCGGCCAGTTCTTCGTTGCGGCCGAACAGGTATGGGTAGGCGATGCCCGCGATCGCCGCTCCCAACAGCGGCGCCAGCCAGAACACCCACAGCTGAGCCGGTGCGCCGTTGCCGTTGAAGAACGCGACGCCGGTAGACCGCGCAGGGTTGACCGAAGTGTTGGAGATCGGGATCGAGATCAGGTGGATCAAGGTCAGGGTGAGGCCAATCGCCAAGCCGGCGAATCCTTTTGGAGCACGGTCGTCGGTTGAGCCCAGGATGACCAACAGGAAAATGCCGGTCAGTACCACCTCCGCGATGATCACTGCCCACAGTGAGAAACCACCGGGAGAATGTTCGCCGAATCCGTTGGCGGCCATATTGCCGTGCCGACCCGGCCAGCCTTCCCGCCCTTTGGCGATCACCCAGATCGCTCCGCCTGCCACGAGTCCGCCGATCACCTGCGTAATCCAGTAGGCGGGCAACGCTTTCCACTCAACGCGACGTGCCAGTGCCGCGCCCAGCGTGACAGCGGGGTTGAAGTGGCCGCCGGAGATCGTGCCGAATGCGTACACACCGGTGAGCACCGTCAGGCCGAATGCCAGTGAGACACCGAGGAACCCGATACCCAGCGATGTGTCGCCTGACGTGAACTTGGCGGCGAACACCGCGCTGCCACACCCGCCGAGAACCAACCAGAACGTTCCGATGAATTCCGCCGCCAGTCGGTGCAGCATCGTCGGCTCGCGCATGCGCGACTCCTTCGTCCGATGTGACGCCATGCGCTGAGGGTGACACGCCGCGGTTGCGGCTAGACCGGTTGTGGCCGAATCGTTCTTGGATGGAAAACCTTCGCGACTCGCGCGTGACCTCCTACCGTTCGCCCCTTGCGAATTCGTCGACGGGGTTGGAACGGGTGACGATCAGTGGATCGGTTTTGGTGAACGGGAAGTTCGGCAGGTCGTCGATGTGCATGTTGAACGTCGCAGCCAGCACTTCCCGAGAGTAGGCACTCGCCGAGGCGCGATAGCCGATATCGCCAGGCGTGGGCTGATCGAAGAAGATCGCAAAGTGGACGTCCGGCGCGTCGACGACCTCGATGTGATGCGGGTAGGCCCTTGGTATGAAGTACACGTCTCCCTCGTTGAGGTGCCAGGTATCCAGTGTGCCGTCGGGATCCATCACTGTCATCCGGGCTTTTCCCTTGTGTACGTAGCCCATTTCGGCGGTTATCGGATGCCAATGCGGTTCACGCATACCGTCTTCGCGGATGCGCAGCGAGTACATCGACAGGTCCTTGAGCGCCGGCCAGAACTGCAGCCGCGCCAACCGGGCAGAGCCGACGGCGATGCCGATCGGTGGGCTCTGCGCTTCGACGGCGAACTTGTGTGGGTCATCGAACCGAGCGTTGGACGGAACGGCCGGGTCGCCGTCGCGCTTCGCCAGCTTGCGGTCGATGGTGTCGCGCCGCATCTTGGCGAAGTCGGATGCCGGAAGGTCGTAGGTGTTGCCCAGCACCGCGTCGGTCATCGCGCCGAAAGCCGCTGCCAGACCGAAGTCTTCGGGGCGCTCGCTGCGGAACGAAAGAATGAACTCTGCCGGTTCCTCGCCGATGTTCTCGATGTGATGCAGGGACCCCGAATCGATGTGGAACATCTCACCGGCGTTGACGGTGAAGCTGGAGAACTTGCTGTAGGTATCCAGCACCGAGACCAGCGATGTGCCCGACACGCAGTAGGTGAGTTCGTTGCAGTCTGCGTGCCAATGCGGCGTGCGCATCGCGCCAGGGTTGATGACGATCCGCTTGATGGACATGCCGGACAGGATCGGAAAGCTGTCCGCGGTGACCCGCCTGATCGAGCCGAGGTCGTTCTCTTCGACGATTTCACCGCCGGTCAGTGAGGTGGCATGCCTGCTGCGTTGAATGGTCATGGCGGAAGCTTCTCACTTACGGACCCGTCAGCAGCGTCGATTCGTTAACCGCTACCGCGCTTCTCGATGGACGCTTCGTCGGGCATCCGCTCGCGGAGGCTGTCATAGATCGGCTGCGATCCCACGACGTACGCGGCGAGCACCGCTGCAGCCGTCGCGGCCATCATCGGTACGAGCACCTCGGTCGTGGCCGTCATCTCTGTGACGACAACCATCCCCGTGACGGGGGCGCGCACAGTAGCCCCGAAGAATGCCGCCATTCCGACGAGCGCCATCGGAACCGCCAATTGCGTTGCATCTGTTGGCCACACGGCGTCGAAGCCGCCGGCGAATAGCAGTCCCCACAGCGCACCCACGGCCAGCAGCGGCGCGAACAGCCCACCCGGCACCGCCGCCGAGTACGACAGGGGGCCGGCGATGAACCGCACCGCAAGGAGGCCGATAACGATGGACGCAGCGAGGTGTTGTCCGCTGAGGATCCGTTGGGTCAGGAATTCGCCGCCGCCGACCCCGAGCGGGTATACGAACATCGCCAGCCCGATGATGGCACCGATGGCGGATGCCTTCACCAGCGGTGGGATTCGGCGAATCGCTGCGACGTGGTCAAGGAACCACAACACCAACCCGTTGTACGCGGCACCCAGACATCCGGTCAGCAATCCGAAGACCACGAAAAGTGGCAACCATGCAAGGGCCGGATCGCCGATCGGCGCGACCTGAAAGTCGGCGTGGTTTCCCAGCACAAGCCGGGAGCAAGCCACCCCCGCGACAGCCGAAAAGAGTGTCGCCAGCACCGTTTTCACACGGAACGACTTCGTGACCTCTTCGAGGGTGAAAAGGGTGCCTCCGATCGGCGCGTTGAACGCGACGGCCAGACCGGCTCCGCCCAAGGCCGTCTGCATCATCCTGACCTCGGAATCGGGCAACCGGGCGCGCCGCGCCGTTTCGGCTCCGATCGCCGCGCCCATATGCACCGTCGGCCCCTCGCGGCCCAAGACGAGCCCCGATCCGATGCTCAACACACCACCGACGAACTTCGCTGGAAGCAATCGGATGAGCGGTGGCTGGGCCTCACCCAGAAAGACCGCCTCGACATGCTGGATGCCGCTTCCGGCGGCAAGCGGCTCCCACCGCACGATCAGGGCGGCAAGGGTTGCGCCGGCCGCGGCGGCGGCCATGGGGATCAGCCAGCCGGGCCCCGGTAGGTTATGCGCCCAATCGACGAAGTTGATGCGCAGGTCATCGGCCTTCTGTAGACACCAACGGAACGCGCCGCCGACGAAGCCGATGAGCACTCCTGCGACGATCGCCGTGACGCAGATGTGTACCCAACCCCGCATGGATTCGTCGGGCTGATCGGGACCTGCCGTCGGTGCCGTCATCGCACGAGCAACCGTTCTCCTTCACCGCGAGATAGCCCGGGGTCCCAGTCTCGCAGATCGCCGTACGCGTTACTGGGCAGCGACTCGAGGGGTTGTATATCGCTGGCGCACCGGCGCCGGCCGCACACGCGCTGCACCCGCCCGTCGTGATTACCGGGGATCGATTCGACGGTGACGCAAAAACCTTTGGAGGCAGTGATGTACACGGCCATCTAGATTCTGCTGCTGGCCGGTGTGCCGACGCCGATCGAGTTCGTGTTACCGCATGTAGGTGTTTGCGATCTTGATGTTCCTCCCGGAGAGGGTGGTGGAACCCAGCACCAAGCCGCCGACGCGCTTCTCTAAGAATCTGACTAGGCTTTGTGCAAATTCGTGTGATCTTGTCGTTGCAGCACAGACACTTTGTACTTCATCACAGCAAATATTGTGGATGAATGGACCAGGAGTGTGAGTTACCCCGCATCGGGCCGGCTGCGTCGGCACCCGGTTGAAAGACCAACCGCGGCAACGTTATTCGTTCGTTATCAAAGCCTTGATTGTCAACCGGGCCAAGAGCCCGGACGAGTATAGTTAGGCTCGACTAAGTTGGCATGTCAGGAGGGGTTTGTCATATCGTTTTCTCCACTTGTGGCGAGTGGGGTAGGGCCGTCGTTCAGTGCTGCACGGAGGCACCGCCACCGCCAAACCGGCTAATGCCGTCACTGACGGCTGCCATGAAAGCTTCGCGAAAGCGTGCGAGAAAAGGGTAGGTGGGAATGACGCCCCGTATTCAAGGGCTGTACAACCCCGCGTTCGAGCACGACGCGTGCGGTGTCGCGATGGTGGCCGACATGCACGGCCGCCGCAGCCGCGACATCGTGGACAAGGCCATCACGGCCTTGGTGAACCTCGAGCACCGTGGTGCCCAGGGCGCCGAACCGCACACCGGTGACGGCGCAGGCATCCTGCTGCAGGTTCCCGACAATTTTTTGCGCGCCGTCGTCGAATTCGACCTGCCCGAATACGGCAGCTATGCGACCGGCATCGCGTTCCTGCCCCAGTCCTCGAAGGATGCTGCCACGGCGTGCGAGGCCGTGGAGAAGATCGCCGAGGCCGAAGGCCTCGAGGTGCTGGGCTGGCGCGAGGTGCCAACCGACGACTCGTCTCTGGGTGCGCTGGCGCGCGACGCGATGCCGACCTTCCGGCAGCTGTTCCTCGCCGGCGCGTCGGGCATGGACCTCGAGCGGCGCGCATACGTCGTGCGCAAGCGCGCCGAGCACGAACTCGGCACCAAGGGTCCGGGCCAGGACGGTCCGGGCCGCGAAACAGTGTACTTCCCAAGCCTTTCCGGTCAGACTTTCGTCTACAAGGGCATGCTGACCACGCCGCAGCTCAAGGCGTTTTACCTTGATCTGCAAGACGATCGGCTGACGAGCGCGCTGGGGATCGTGCACTCGCGGTTCTCCACCAACACATTCCCGTCGTGGCCGCTGGCCCACCCGTTCCGCCGCATCGCCCACAACGGCGAGATCAACACCGTCACCGGTAACGAGAACTGGATGCGGGCGCGTGAAGCGCTGATCAGGACTGATGCCTTCGGCGGCTCGGGAGAGGACTTCGACAAGATCGTCCCGGTGTGTACGCCGGGAGCATCCGACACCGCGCGATTCGACGAGGTGCTCGAACTGTTGCACCTCGGCGGGCGCAGCTTGCCGCACGCCGTGCTGATGATGATTCCCGAGGCGTGGGAGCGCCACGAGGAGATGGACCCGGCGCGGCGGGCCTTCTACCAGTACCACGCGTCGCTGATGGAGCCGTGGGACGGTCCGGCGTCGATGACGTTCACCGACGGCACGGTGATAGGCGCGGTGCTAGACCGCAACGGCCTTCGGCCGTCACGGATTTGGGTCACCGAGGACGGCCTGGTCGTGATGGCGTCCGAGGCCGGCGTGCTGAACCTCGACCCCTCGACCGTGGTCAAGAAGATGCGGCTGCAGCCGGGCCGCATGTTCCTGGTCGACACGTCCAAGGGCCGCATCGTCGACGACGAAGAGATCAAAGCCGAGCTGGCCGCCGAGCACCCGTATCAGGAGTGGCTCGACGCCGGACTGTTCCACGTCGACGATCTGCCCCCCGGCGACTACGTCCGCATGCCTCATCACCGGGTCGTGTTGCGGCAGCAGATCTTCGGCTACACCTACGAGGAGCTCAACCTGTTAGTGGCGCCCATGGCGCGCACCGGCGTCGAAGCGCTGGGCTCGATGGGCACCGACACTCCGGTCGCGGTGCTGTCGCAGCGGCCGCGAATGCTCTACGACTACTTCCAGCAGTTGTTCGCCCAGGTGACCAACCCGCCGCTGGACGCGATCCGCGAAGAGGTGGTGACCAGCCTGTCGGGCACCGTCGGCCCCGAGGGCGACCTACTCAACCCGACGCCCGAGTCGTGCCGCCAGATCGTGCTGTCGCAGCCCATCCTGCGCAACGCCGAACTGTCGAAACTGATCTGTGTCGATCCCGATCATGAGATCCGCGGCCACAAGCACGGGATGCGCGCCGCGGTGATTCGTTGTCTGTATCCGGTGAACCGAGGCGGGCAGGGCCTCAAGGAAGCCCTCGACAACGTCCGGGCCAAGGTTTCGGCCGCGATCCGCGACGGCGCGCGCATCATCGTGTTGTCCGACCGCGAGTCGGACGAATCGATGGCGCCGATCCCGTCGTTGCTGAGCGTCTCGGCCGTACACCACCATCTTGTGCGCGACCGTACCCGCACCAAGGTCGGGCTCGTAGTGGAGGCAGGTGACGCCCGCGAGGTGCACCACATGGCCTGCCTGGTCGGCTTCGGTGCGGCCGCGATCAACCCGTACATGGCGTTCGAGTCCATCGAGGACATGGTCGATCGCGGTGTGATTGCGGGCGGAAGCAGCGGCCTGACCAGTGATCAAGCCAAGGCCAACTACGTAAAGGCCGCGGGCAAGGGCGTGCTGAAGGTGATGTCCAAGATGGGCATCTCGACGCTGGCGTCCTACACCGGCGCGCAGCTGTTCCAGGCCATCGGCATCAGCCAGCAGATCCTCGACGAGTACTTCACGGGATTGGCTTGCCCGACCGGCGGCATCGACCTCGACGACATCGCCGACGACGTCGCGGCTCGCCACGCGCTGGCGTACCTGGACCGGCCCGACGAGTGGGCGCACCGCGAGCTCGAGGTCGGCGGCGAATACCAGTGGCGCCGCGAGGGCGAATACCACCTGTTCAATCCGGATACGGTGTTCAAGCTGCAGCATTCGACGCGCACCGGCCAGTACTCGATCTTCAAGGAGTACACCGCGCTGGTCGACGACCAGAGCGAGCGGATGGCCTCGCTGCGGGGTCTGCTGAAGTTCAAGGAGGGCGTGCGGACGCCGGTGCCCCTGGATGAGGTGGAGCCGGCCAGCGAGATCGTCAAGCGATTCTCCACGGGCGCGATGAGCTACGGCTCGATCTCCGCCGAGGCGCACGAGACGCTGGCGATCGCGATGAACCGCCTTGGCGGCCGGTCGAACTCGGGTGAGGGTGGCGAACATGTCAGCCGCTTCGACCGCGACGAGAACGGCGACTGGCGGCGCAGCGCGATCAAGCAGGTGGCCTCGGCGCGGTTCGGCGTCACCAGCCACTACTTGACCAACTGCACCGACATCCAGATCAAGATGGCTCAGGGGGCGAAACCCGGTGAGGGTGGCCAGCTTCCGGGTAACAAGGTGTACCCGTGGGTCGCCGAGGTGCGGCACTCCACACCGGGCGTCGGCCTGATCTCCCCGCCGCCGCACCACGACATCTACTCGATCGAGGACCTGGCGCAGCTGATCCACGACCTGAAGAACGCCAACCCGCATGCCCGGGTGCACGTGAAGCTGGTCAGTGAGAACGGTGTCGGGACGGTCGCAGCGGGTGTGTCGAAGGCGCATGCCGACGTGGTGCTGATCTCGGGTCACGACGGCGGCACCGGCGCCACCCCGCTGACATCGCAGAAGCACGCGGGCGCGCCGTGGGAGCTGGGCCTGGCCGAGACGCAGCAGACGCTGCTGCTCAACGGGTTACGCGATCGGATCGTCGTTCAGGTCGACGGCCAGCTCAAGACCGGCCGCGACGTGGTGATGGCAGCGCTGCTCGGCGCCGAGGAGTTCGGTTTCGCCACGGCACCTTTGGTGGTCTCGGGCTGCATCATGATGCGCGTCTGCCACCTCGACACCTGTCCGGTGGGTGTGGCCACGCAGAACCCGGTGCTGCGGCAGCGGTTCACTGGCAAGCCGGAATTCGTCGAGAACTTCTTCATGTTCATCGCCGAAGAAGTCCGGGAAATGATGGCCCAGTTGGGCTTCCGGACCGTCAACGAGATGGTCGGCCAGGTCGGCTCGCTGGACACCACGCGCGCGGCCGAGCACTGGAAGGCCTACAAGCTGGATCTCACACCGGTGCTGCACGAGCCGGAATCGGCGTTCATGAACCAGGACCTCTATTGCAGCTCGCGTCAGGACCACGGGCTGGACAAGGCGCTCGATCAGCAGCTGATCGTGATGTGCCGCGAGGCCCTCGACTCGGGTACGCCGGTGCGGTTCTCCACAGCGATCGCGAACACTAATCGGACGGTCGGCACCATGCTTGGTCACGAGGTCACCAAGGCCTATGGCGGGCAAGGCCTTCCCGACGGAACGATCGACATCACATTCGACGGATCGGCGGGCAACAGCTTCGGCGCGTTCGTCCCCAAGGGCATCACGCTTCGGGTGTACGGCGATGCCAATGACTACGTCGGCAAGGGCCTCTCGGGTGGTCGCATCGTGGTGCGCCCGTCGGACAACGCGCCTGCCGACTACGTCGCCGAGGACAACATCATCGCCGGCAACGTGATCCTGTTCGGCGCCACCAGCGGTCAAACGTTCCTGCGCGGTGTGGTCGGCGAGCGGTTCGCGGTTCGCAACTCCGGTGCGGAGGCTGTGGTCGAGGGCGTCGGCGATCACGGCTGTGAATACATGACCGGAGGCAAGGTCGTCATCCTGGGGCCGACCGGGCGCAACTTCGCTGCCGGAATGTCGGGCGGCGTGGCCTATGTCTATAACGCCGACGGCACGTTCGAGGACAACCTCAACTCCGAGATGGTAGAGCTCGATGCGCTCGACGGCGAGGATGTGGCTTGGCTGCGCGACACAATCCAAGCCCATGTGGACGCCACGGATTCTGCAGTCGGGCAACGAATTCTGGCCGATTGGGATGGGCAACTGAAGCACTTCGTGAAGGTGATGCCGCGCGACTTCAAGCGGGTGCTCGAGGCGAAGGCGCAGGCCGAACAGCTCGGCGCGGACGTCGACGAGGCGATCATGGCGGCTGCCAATGCCTGATCCCAAGGGTTTCCTCAAGTACACACAGCGCGAGACCCCGCCACGGCGGCCGGTCCCGCTGCGACTGCTCGACTGGAAAGAGGTCTACGAAGACTTCTCCCACGACGTGCTACGTGAGCAGGCCACCCGATGCATGGACTGCGGTATCCCGTTCTGCCACAACGGGTGTCCACTGGGCAATCTCATACCCGAGTGGAACGACCTGGTGCGCACCGATCGCTGGCGCGACGCAATCGAACGGCTGCACGCGACCAACAACTTCCCCGAGTTCACCGGTCGGCTGTGCCCCGCGCCGTGTGAGGGTTCGTGTGTGCTCGGCATCAACCAGGACCCGGTGACCATTAAGCAGGTCGAGGTCGAGATCATCGACAACGCCTTCGACGAGGGCTGGGTTGTCCCGCTGCCACCCGATCAGCTGACCGGCAAGACCGTCGCCGTCGTCGGGTCCGGGCCTGCCGGCCTGGCCGCCGCGCAGCAGCTCACTCGCGCTGGGCACTCGGTGACCGTGTTCGAGCGTGACGACCGCATCGGTGGCCTGCTGCGCTACGGCATCCCCGAATTCAAAATGGAAAAGCGCCACATCGACCGGCGCCTGGCGCAGATGGAGGCCGAGGGCACCGTCTTCAAGCCTGGCGTGAACGTCGGCGTCGACATCACCGCCAGGCAGTTGCGGTCCGAGTTCGACGCGGTCGTGTTGGCCGGCGGCGCCACCGCATGGCGCGACTTGCCGGTTCCGGGCCGCGAGTTGGACGGCATCCATCAGGCCATGGAGTTTCTGCCGTGGGCCAACCGGGTGCAGAACGGCGATCCCGTGGTCGATCAGGATGGACTGCCGCCGATCCACGCGAAGGACAAGAAGGTCATCATCATCGGTGGCGGTGACACCGGCGCGGACTGCCTGGGCACCGTGCACCGCCAGGGCGCCGCCAGCGTGCACCAGTTCGAGATCATGCCGCGACCGCCCGAGACCCGCGCAGAGTCGACTCCGTGGCCGGTGTACCCGCTGATGTTCCGGGTGTCCTCGGCGCACGAGGAAGGCGGCGACCGGGTGTACTCCGTCAACACCGAGGAGTTCGTCGGCAGCGACGGGCATGTCACCGGACTACGCGGGCACGAGGTTCGCATGGAGGGCGGCAAGTTCGTCAAGGTCGAGGGCACCGAGTTCGAGATGGAGGCAGACCTCGTCCTGCTCGCGATGGGCTTCGTCGGGCCGGAGCGCGCGGGCCTGCTGACAGACCTCGGCGTCGAGCTCACCGATCGCGGAAACGTCGCGCGCGACGCAGACTTTGCGACATCGGTGCCGGGCGTCTTCGTTGCGGGCGACATGGGCCGGGGTCAGTCGCTGATCGTGTGGGCGATCGCGGAGGGCCGTGCGGCGGCGGCGGGCGTGGACCGCCATTTGATGGGCAGGACTGCGCTGCCGGCACCGATCAAGCCGACGGCTGTTCCTCAGCGATGAGCGCTCGGGCGAAGAGCATCACCTGAAGGTAATTACCGGCAACGTCAGTCCTTGCCGGTAACGGCGTGTCTACGTCGTATAGCAACCGTCTGACACGAGACTGGTGGGACTTTGCCGCCGCGACCTGCTCAATTCCCAAGCATCAGCGTCGGGTCCGAGGTGACCCGGCGCCGCTTCCTCGCGGCGCTCTCCGTGGCAACTCTCGCAGGCGTGGGGATGGCCCGCTGCACCGTCGGCGGGCAATCGCGAGCTGCGCAGGCCGCCACGCCCACAGCGCCACCCGACCCCGCACCTCGGC
>NZ_DATENY010000014.1:0-6959 GCF_035274705.1 Mycobacterium sp.
CTGGGACTTCTTCAATATCGGTTTGAGTTCACCTGTGATCGTGGAAGCCCACTCGGCGGAAGCGCGGGCGCCGTAGGCGTGCGGCAGACCGAATCTGTCGCCGATATGGGTCGATCAGCCAGACCCGTTGGGGGATCGGACCGTTGCTTCCGGACTGAAAGGGAGTAATTGACTGATGAGGACCATCGTGAAGAACGCTGCCGCAGGCGCAGTACTGGGAGGCTCGCTGGTAGCCGCGGCGGGTCTCGGCCTTGCACACGCAGCTCCGCCTGCCCAGTCCGTTGTGAACGACGGCAAGGTCAACGTCACTGTGACGGCCGGTGGCCAGCAGGTTGGCGTCCTTCAGGACGTGTCGCTGGCCAGCGCTGAGGCGCTCGCCAATTCCGCCTGCTCGAGTGCCGGTATCACCGCTGCGGCGCTCCAGGCCCTCGACGTCAACGACACGCCGGTGCCCGGCACATGCGCGGACGTCGAAGGCGGATTGACCTTCACGTTCGCTCAGAACGGCCCGGGTAACTCGGAGAACGCCCCGGGGCAGAACCGCGGCTCCACCACGCCGACCACGCCGTCGAGCTCGACGACCGCGGCGCCGACGACCACCGCCGCGCGGTAGCTCTCCGTATCAGCCGACCTCACCGCCCGTGTCCAGTCGGGTGCGGGCGGTGGGGCGTACTCAGGTCTCGATTCGGTACCGATTGAGCAGCGGCACGGGTGCTGACGTCGCCGGTTGGCCCTCGGGGCGCCATCTATGAGAGGTTTGTCGGCATGGCTCGACTGTTCGGCACTGACGGGGTGCGCGGAGTCGCCAACCAGGATCTAACCGCCGAGCTGGCGCTAGCGCTGGGTGCGGCGGCTGCTCGACGGCTGGGCAGCACTGGCCGTACTCCGCGCCGCGTCGCCGTGATCGGCCGCGATCCACGCGCCAGCGGCGAGATGCTCGAGGCGGCGGTGATCGCCGGGGTGACCAGCGAGGGCGTCGACGCCTTGCGGGTGGGCATCCTGCCGACGCCGGCGGTGGCATATCTGACGAGTGCCTATGACGCCGACTTCGGCGTGATGATCTCGGCATCGCATAATCCGATGCCCGACAACGGCATCAAGATCTTCGGCCCCGGCGGGCACAAGCTCGACGACGCCACCGAGGACCGCATCGAAGAGCTCGCCAACCAAGGGCCCGGCGCGCGGCCGACCGGCGCAGGCATCGGCCGCGTCATCAACGCCGAAGACGCCCTCGATCGCTACCTGCGCCACGCCGGCAAGGCCGTCACAACGCGGCTCGACGACCTGACCGTCGTCGTCGACTGTGCGCACGGCGCCGCCTCCACCGCCGCCCCGCGTGCTTACCGCGCCGCTGGCGCCAACGTCATCGCGATCAACGCCGATCCCGATGGCTTGAACATCAACGACCGCTGCGGGTCCACGCACATGGAAGCCCTGCAGTCGGCCGTGGTGTCCTACGGCGCGGATCTCGGGCTGGCCCATGACGGCGATGCTGACCGATGCCTCGCCGTCGACGCCAGCGGCCGCGTCATCGACGGCGACGCGATCATGGTCGTGCTCGCGCTGGCGATGCGAGAGGCCGGCGAGCTGGCCTCCAACACACTGGTGGCGACCGTGATGAGCAACCTCGGCCTGCACCTGGCCATGCGCTCGGCGGGCATCGAGGTGCGCACCACCAGCGTCGGCGACCGCTACGTGCTCGAAGAGCTGCGGGCGGGGGAGTACTCCCTCGGCGGCGAACAATCGGGCCACATCGTGATGCCGACACTCGGCACCACCGGCGACGGCATCGTCACCGGCCTGCGGCTGATGTCGCGGATGGCGCAGACTCGCTCGTCGCTGGCGGCTCTGGCGGAGCCCATGCAGACACTGCCCCAGGTTCTGATCAACGTTGAGGTCGCCGACAAGGCCACAGTTGCCGATGCGCCGTCGGTGCGCTCCGCGGTGGCCGAGGCCGAGGCCGAACTCGGCGACA
Source organism: Mycobacterium sp. (assembly GCF_035274705.1). Lineage (GTDB taxonomy): Bacteria > Actinomycetota > Actinomycetes > Mycobacteriales > Mycobacteriaceae > Mycobacterium. The sequence goes on from NZ_DATENY010000014.1 coordinate 1,976, forward strand.
CCGGCCGAATCCTGTTGCGGCCCTCGGGAACCGAGCAAGTCGTGCGCGTCATGGTCGAGGCGGCCGACGAGGACACCGCACGGCAATTGGCCGTCAAGGTCGCGGAGTCGGTCAGCGCCGAGCGCTGAAATCCGTTGGAACCGGCGGGGCATCGCCGGCGTCTTAGCTGAACATGGGACAACCTGACGCCGCGCGCGTCGATGTTGCCGCGCTGCTCGCTGTGGCACGCCAGTACGAGGCTTGCGCTGACATCGTCGACGGCGCGGTGCGCACGCATCTGAACTTCGAGTTCGACGGCGCCGGCGCGGGACGCATGCACACCGCGCGCGGTGATGCCCTGCGTTCCGCCGTCGACCGGATCACGGATCAACTGCGGCAGTGGTCGCGGACCAACCGGGAGATCGCGTTGGTGTTGCGGATGTCTGCTGACCGGTACGCCGAAGCCGACGCCCGCGCCGCGCGGCGAGTGGGGTAGCGGTGGCCGAAAAGCTCGATGCGGCTTCACGATTGGCCGAAGGTCGACCGGCCGTCGACGACATCGCAAACTACGTGTGGGCGTGCCATCTGCTGGGCTATCAGAATCCGGACCTGACGATGCATGCCGAGCAGGTGCGCGACTTGTACGGCACCGAGGACGGGCTCGACTTGCGAGCCCTCGACAACGACTGTGCAGCGCTCGATGCGGCGGTGTCAGCGGTGTCGGCTGCGATGGCGCGCCAGGACGACCAGCTCGCGGCGGTGTCGGCGGCCTGGCAGGGTCGCGGTGCAGACGCTTCACGCTCGTTTCTCCGCTACCACCAGGACGCGTCGGCGGCTGCGGGCTCTGCGGTGCGTACGGCCGCCGACGCGCTGGCGGCGCTGAGGGACAACCTGTGGGAGGTTGTCAACGGAAAAGTCGCGACGACCGTGGCCGTGGGCCAGCGCGCACAGGATGACTGGTTGGCCGCCGCGCAGACGGTCGCCACCGGCGCGGGTGACCGGGCAGCGGCCAGTGAACTGATCGACCAGCAGGTAAAGCCGTTCGTGGACAACGATATTCGCGGGGATTGGCTGGCCGCCATGCGTTCTGCGACGGCCGCGGTAATGGATCTGTACGACGCGGCGACCGCTGAGTTGGCGGCCGAACGGGCCGCGGTGTTCGAGGTGCCAGGTGATCTCGGTCCGTCCTGGGCGCCGCCGCCGCGGGACGATGACATCGCGACGACCCCTGCGGCCGCCGCAAGTCCTGTTGCGAGCATGCCTACATGGAGCGCGCCGGCCGCTCCACCGTCGATGCCCGGTGCGGTAGACCCGCTGCCGGCGCCGCCCGCTCCGACTCCGCCGGCGGCCGACCCCGCCGCAACCGCGCCGGCAATGGCTGCGCCGCCGTCGATGCCGTCGCTTGGCGGGATGCCGGATATCGGCAGTGGCTTTTCCGGCATCGGTCAGCAGCTCGCTGATGCGCTCGGCGGTCTGCTGGGGTCGGCAGACGACGGGCTTGCCGATCCGCCGCAGCTCGACGACCCGGAGCCCGACGAGCCCGAACCAGATGGAAGCGACGAGGATGACGAACCCGTCGACGACACCGATGAGGAGGAGGCCGACGAGGAAGAGGCCGCCGGCGAACCCATCGCGACGGATGCTGTCGCCGTCGACGACTGCCAAACCGATGAACCGCCACCGCCCGTCGAAGAGCCACTCGCCGAACCCACGCCGACCCCGATTCCGCCACCGCCCGAGCCTGCTCAGCCACCAGTGGAGCCTGTGCCCGATTCTGTGGCTGACAAGACGCCGTGTGAGATCGCGGCCGACGAACTGCCGCAAGTGGGAGAGTGATCGGAGCGTGGGTTGAACGCGCAGCTATGTGAAGAACTGGTGAGAATGGCGGAGGAAGATCGCGCCGTTTCCGCGGCGCAGAGGGCTCGGGACTCCAATGATCACGGTCAGTGAAGTGGAGGTCCGGATAGGTGTTCACCTCGCCGACCTGCACGCTGCCTAACAGGTCAACGCGTCTTCAGACCAGCGTCAGATCGTCTGATCGCGGCATGCAAGCGCCGCGCTGACGAATGCGTCGCGGGCCGGGTTGTCGGTCGCTGCGTCCCAGATCAGTGTGACCCGGCTGGGCTCGACATCCGCGAGTGGCAGCACCCGAACGTCCGGCCTGCGGTAGTACGCCGTCGTCGAGCGCGGCAGGATCACGAACCCTTCACGCGCAGCGACATGTTCGAGCTTCTCCTCCACGGTGTGCGCGGTCTGGCCTGCGCGTCGATGCTCGGGTGTCGCCATCGCATACCACTCCGGCACGGTGGCCGGATCCTGCAAGAGGCGTCTGGATGCCAGATCGGCCAACCGCACGGAACGCTTCTTCGCCAGCGGATCGCCCGCAGGCAAAACGACGACCCGCGGCTCCTCCAACAGCGGCGCGGTGCCCAGCCCGCGGTGGTCGATGGGCTCACGCGCGTACACCACGTCGAGCTCGCCGCACCGGACCAGGTCGACCTGTTCAGCCCAGCCGACTTGCACCACGACGGCACGCCGCGACGGACCGCCGGCTTCGAACGCCACCGCCGCGGCCGTCGCCAACAGGCCGGGCATGACGCCGACGGTCACCGTCACCGTCAGATCGGCGGCACGAGAAAGCCGCTCCTGCACCGCTTTTGACTCGGCAAGTAGGAAGCGGCCATCTTCGAGCAACTGCTTCCCCGCGACGGTCAATTCAGTTCCGCGCGAGTCGCGTTCGAACAACTGCACGCCGAGTTCGTTTTCGAGCGAACGAATCTGGCGCGACAGCACCGGCTGTGCAATGTGCAGCCGCTCGGCGGCGCGGCTGAAGTTCAGTTCCTCGGCCACCGCCATGAAGTAGCGGAGTTTACGCATGTCGAGGTCCGGCGCGGCCATACCCAGAGGGTATCGCTTGGCGACGAAAAGGGTCTTGGACTGCGGCCCCGATCCGGCCCGACAGTGGATGTATGAGCCTGAAGAACGCGCGAGTCCTCGTCATCGGCGGCACCTCCGGCATCGGCCTGGGTGTCGCGTCCGTGCTCAGCGTGGACGGCGCAACGGACCCTCGTCTAAGGGCTACAAGCGTCAGCGGCCGCGGGACATGTTCGCTGAGAACGATGCAACGGAGTGAGTCCGTCCGCCGCTCTTGGTCGAACTGCGACCACCGCCACCCGTATGGTTTCGCCGGTTCGGTTTGCGACGCCCACGCTGCTCCTGAGGTTGGGCGTTCGTGGGTGCTGCGAGAACCAGGGGTTCGCCGAATTTCCGTTCGCCCGGCGCGATTTCGTGCAGTACCGGATGTGACGCGCCGCTGAACCGGGTGATCGTCGGCTTCACGCCGGCTTTGCGGGTCAGCTGGCGCACGTCGGAGACCTGCTCGTCGATCATCAGCGTCACCACGGTGCCGTCGGCTCCGGCGCGGGCTGTGCGGCCGGACCGGTGCAGGTACGCCTTGTGCTCGATGGGCGGGTCGGCGTGGACGACGAGACTCACGTCGTCGACGTGGATGCCGCGCGCGGCGATGTCAGTGGCCACCAGAACCACGGCCGTACCGTCGGAGAAGGCGGCAAGATTGCGGGTGCGGGCGTTCTGCGACAGGTTTCCGTGTAACTCGACTGCGGCGACACCTCGCGAATTCAACTGGCGGGCAAGATTCTTGGCGCCGTGTTTGGTGCGTGCGAAGACGATGGTGCGGCCGGGCGACGCGGCGAGGTCGGCCAGCACATGGATCCGTGCCCCCTTGTCCACATGCAGCACGTGATGATCGATGGCGGCCACCGGCGATTGCGCCGAATCGACGCTATGCACGACGGGTTCGGTTAGGTAGCGCTTGACCAGCACGTCGACGCCACCGTCGAGCGTGGCCGAAAACAGCATTCGCTGACCGTTGCGCGGGGTCTTGTCCATCAGTCGCTTGACCGGCGGCAGGAATCCGAGATCCGCCATGTGATCAGCCTCGTCGAGGATGGTGATCTCGATTCCCGACAAGTCGGCGTGGCCGGACCGCACATGGTCCTCCAGCCGTCCTGGGCAGGCGATGACGACGTCGACGCCCTGACGCAGTTTCTGAATCTGTGGGCCGGGGGCGACTCCACCGAAGATGGTGACCGAGCGAAGGTTCGTCGCAGCGGCCAGCGGCGCAAGCGCCGCGTCGATCTGAGCGACGAGTTCGCGGGTGGGGGCGAGGATCAGCGCCCGCGGCCGGCCCGGGGCGCGCTTTGACGGGTTGGTTGTGAGTCTCGTCACCATCGGCAGCAAGAACGCATATGTCTTGCCCGATCCGGTGCGGCCACGGCCTAAGACATCGCGCCCGTTCAACGAGTCGGGCAGCGTCGCCGCCTGAATCGGGAATGGGCTTTCGATGCCGTTGGCGGTAAGAACGGCGACCACAGCCTGGGGCAGGCCGAGGTCGGAGAAAGTGGGCACGGTTGTCCCACTGGCGATTTGAACAGACAAGGGTTAAAGCTCCGAAAGTTAGAGTGGTCGTCCTGCCCGGCGCGGATGATCCGCGGCGCTCGGTATGACGATCGAGAAGCGGCAAAAGGCAGAACAGACGTTGCCGCTGCGCATCAGTCTACCGGCTCACCGGCGAATGGCTGTAATCGCTACGGCAACAGGGCGCGCAATTCCTCGACATACCGCACAGATTCGCGGCGCTCACCGGAGAGCGGATGCACCAAGAGCGTCGTCACGCCGGCTTCGGCGTAGGCGGCCAGGCGCTCCTTGACGAACCCGCGCGGGCCGACGAGAGACGTGTGGCGCACCAGCTCGTCGGGAACCGCGTCGATGGCCTCGGCCTTCTTGCCGCTCAAATACAGATCCTGAATGTGGTTGGCCACCTCGCCGAACCCGTAGCGAGTGGCCAGGTTGTGATAGAAGTTGCGGCCACGGGCACCCATACCGCCGATATATAGCGCCAATTGTGGCTTTGCCCAAGCTAATCGGTCATCCACGTCATCGCCGATCGCCAAGCTCGCGCTCACCATGACGTCCAATGGGCCCA
>NZ_DATENY010000015.1:0-128529 GCF_035274705.1 Mycobacterium sp.
GTTCCTTACCGCTCGAAATTTTTCCGATTTGTCGAGCGGTAAGGAACGTTCGCCCAGGAGTATTTGCCTATGACATCTCTTCAGCGATACAGCGACCGTCGCGTCCTGGTCACCGGCGGTGGTTCCGGCATCGGACAAGCGACCGTGCTGCGCATCCTGGCCGAAGGCGGCCGAGTCGCCACGGCAGACATCAGCGAGTCCGGATTGAAGGACACCGTGGCCAGGGCCGAACCGCATGGCGATCGGCTGAGCACCGTAGTCATCGATGTCGCCAGTGAGGAGTCCGTCAAGGAAGGAGTGGCCGAGGCGGTCCGCATGCTCGGCGGCCTCGACACCCTCGTCAACGCCGCAGGAATCCTACGGTCGGCGCACTTCATGGAGACCACGCTCGCCGATTTCGAGCAGGTGTTACGGATCAACCTGATCGGCACCTTCCTGATGATCCGGGAGTCCATCCCCGCCTTGCGCAACGGCAACGACGCCGCCGTGGTCAATTTCAGCTCCACTTCGGCGGCCTACGCGCATCCGTACATGTCCGCCTATGCGGCGTCCAAGGCCGGGATCCAAGCGATGACGCATGCGCTCGCGCTGGAGTTCGCCAAGGAACGGATTCGGTTCAACTCGGTTCAGCCGGGATCGATTTCGTCCGGCATGACCGACGGCACAGGCGAATCCAAACAGAGCATGGGACCCGGACTGCCCGCGGACGCGGACTTCTCACTCTTCGGCAAGATCACCCCGGTGCTGCCGCTTAGCGACGGCGGCATGTTCGCCAAGCCGGACGCGGTCGCTGCCGTCGTCGCCATGCTCGGCTCGTCGGACGCCTATTTCGTCACGGGAACAGAGGTCCGCATCGACGGCGGCACCCACATGTAAATTGCCTCGAATGACTACTGTCGAGCGACCCCTTCGGGTGATTCAGTGGACCACCGGCAACATCGGCCGCAGGTCGCTGCACGCGATCATCGGACGCGACGACATGGAACTGGTGGGTGTGTACGCGCACGGTGCCGACAAGGTTGGTGTCGACGCCGCCGAGCTGGCCGGCTGGTCCGAGCCCACCGGTGTGACGGCCACCAACGACATCGACGCTTTGGTTGCGCTGAAGCCTGACGCTTGCTGCTACAACCCGCTGTGGCCCAACGTCGACGAGCTGACCCGACTGCTCGAGTCCGGCGTCAACGTCTGCTCGAGCGCGGCGTGGATCACCGGCGGCAAGCAGACACCAGAAGACCTGGAACGCATCCGAAAGGCTTGCGAGAAGGGCCATTCCACGATCTTCGGGAGCGGCGCACATCCGGGCATGACGAACATGGTCGGGATGGTGCTGTCCGGCGCCTGCGAGCGGGTCGACGAAATCCGCATCACCGAATCCGTCGACTGTTCGACATACGAATCCGCCGGTACACAGACCGCGATGGGCTTCTCGCAAGACCCGAACACGCCAGGGCTGGCCGAAAGCGTGCGCCGGGAAAGCGAAGTCTTCGCCGAATCCGCGGCGATGATGGCCGACGCGATGGGCGCCAAGCTCGACCGGATGACGTTCGACGTCACATTCACCCCGGCGACCGGCGACACCGACCTGGGCTTCATGCAGATCCCCAAGGGAACGGTCGCCAGCGTGTACGGCTACCACCGCGGCTGGGTCGGCGACCGTCACGTCGTCAGCGTCGGATTCAACTGGACCATGGGCGACCACGTCACTCCGCCCAAGCCGCTGGAGCACGGACATGTCATCCAGGTGTTCGGCCTGCCCAATATGCGCACCGTGCTGCACTGCCTGCCGCCGAAGGACTGGACCGAGCCGGGGTTCATGGGCCTGGGCATGATCTACACCGCAATGCCGGTCACCAACGCGGTACCCGCGGTCGTCGCGGCCTCGCCCGGCATCGTCACACTCAAGGACCTGCCGCCAATCACCGGCCGCGCCGCAGTGTAGTCAAAAGCGTTGGGCCAGTTTCGCTTTGCCTGGACCGTCCAGGTCATCGAGTGCGGCACGCCGACCCGCCATCGCCATCAGCAGCGCCTCACCGCTCCCCCGCAGCTCGGCACCCTTACCGTGAGACCAGTCGAGGTCTGTGGCGACCAGACGCACACCGCGCGCCTGCCACGCCCCGAGAAGGCGAGGTGCGGTCAGCGTGAAGTCCATCGCGATTAGCAATGATTCGGTAGGTATCGTGCGGGGAATCCGGAGCGGTCTGCGAATGTCTTGCTGGTGAATCATGCCATCGGTCAGAGCAATTCGGCCGCCGAAGCCGGCTGTAATGCCTCGCGGCAGGACGTACCGGCGCATCAACTCGGTGAGTTCTTCCGGTGACTTGGCTGCATACGCAGCCACTTCGACCGCGTTCGAACCGCCGCGGGTCGCAAGACCTTTGGCCATCCAGCGGACGAGCTGCATGCGGCTCAGCGGGTCGTATCCGATGACATGAGCGACGACATCGCGGACCCGCCACCCCTTGCACAACGTCGGACTCTCCCACTGCTGCGGCGTAAGCCCTTTCAGCAGCGCGACGAACTCTTCGCGTTCCGCGCGCGCCAGCTGCATCGCGTCCGTCGACGTCACTCCGACGCCGACTCCGACTCCGCAAGGCGGGCACAACGATTGAGCGTGTCGGTCCACCCGTTGGGCGAGTCGAAGATTGCGCGCATCTGCTCGGCATGCTCGCCGTAACGCTGCAGGTTCCGGTGCCGCAGCGCGACCGTCGTGCGTCCGGACTCGTTCTCGGTGAACGTCACCTCGACCTCGGTCTCGAAGCCGGGATCGAACTTCCATTCCGCGGTAAGCTGCCAAACCAAGATCACACGAGAAGTGGGCTCCCACGCACCCACGTGGCCCCAGTCGCACTCGTTGCCGTCCGCGTCGCGCTCGAACCAGCGGCCACCGACCCGCGGCTCCAGCACCACCGCTGCGAATGGCGATGCGCCGATGGAATGCTCGGGAGGCCAGAACTCGGTCATTCGAGACGTGAATAGCTCGAAAGCCTTGGCCTGCCCCAGCGGCACCGTGATCGACCGCGCCACCTCGACTTCGGCTGCAGGGTCTGCGGTCATTTCTCCTCCTCCTCATCTGTGTCGGCCTCGGCGGACGCCAGAAGCGCGAAGTTGTCGAGCGTCGTCTCCCAGAACCGATCGAGGTAGTCACGCACCGCCATCAGTCCAGCTCGGTTGACGCGGTACAAACGCCGAGTACCCGCGACGGATTCGACGACGAGCTCGGCATCCTTGAGCACCCGCAGGTGCTGTGAGACGGCCGGCCGGGAGATCGGTAATTGCTCGGCCAGTACGCCGACCGCGACCGGACCGTCGACCAGCTTCTCCAGAATCGACCGGCGAGTTTTATCCCCGAGGGCATCGAGGACGGCAGCGGCGGAGACAGACACATCGGTAAGTTTGCGCTAACGGTAAGTGATTGTCAACCGTTAGCGATCACTTACTATTCGGGGAGCTGCACCACAACCCCGACCGCCCCACCGCCGAGATGAATCGACAGCACGGGCCCCATGTCGCAGACCGTCAGCGACTCGATCTGCGGCAGCCGTGTCGTCAGCGCGGCGCCGATCTCGTCGGCGGCATCGTGGTTGTCGACATGGTGTACCGCGATCGCGGCCCGGCGCTCGCCGATCACGTCGGCGACCCGATCGACCATCGCGGCGTGCGCCTTGGTGGCCGTGCGAATCCGCTGATCCAGCACAAGACGTCCGTCGACGTCGAGGCAGAGCAGCGGCTTGAGTGACAACGCCGTGCCCAGCCACGACGCCGCGGTGCCAATCCTGCCGCTGCGTCTCAGGTTGTCCAGCCGGTGTACGACGACGAAGACGTGACCACGGCCGACGGCAGCGCGGGTGGCGGCCTCGACAGTGTCGAGGTTTGACCCCGACGCCGCGGATCGCGCCGCTTCCAGCGCAATGAGTCCGACGCCCATCGCCGCCGACCGCGAGTTGACCACACGCACCGCCGGGCCGAACTCGCGGGCCGCCTGAACCGCCGAACTATACGAACTCGACAGCGCCGCCGAAATATGCACGGCGACAACACCATCGCCGTTGCTGTCCCGCAGCGCCTGCCGATACGTCTCGGCCAGCTCGGCGGGCGTCGCGCCTGCGGTGGTGGCTCGCGGCCGTTCGTGGATGTCGTAGGGCACGTCGTCGACGCCGTCGCGCAGGTCGGTGCCGTCGACAAGCACGTGCAGTGGCACCTGCCGGATATCGAACTGCTTGAGCTCATCGGCCGCCAAGCGCGACGACGAGTCGGTCACCACCACGACGGCCATGGCTAACCGCGTGAATCTTCTTGCTGCACACCCGCTTCTGCGAGCGCCTTGAGTGTCAGGTCGGCCACGGCCTGATGGGCTTCGAAATTCCAGTGGATGCCGTCGGGATTGCCTCGGCCGCTCAAGATCTGCTCGGCGACCGCGGCCTTCTGATCGATCAGCGGGATGTCGTGCTGCTCGGCCCACTCGGTGATCGCCTTCGCCGTGCCGTCGCGGCCGTGATGCGCCTTGCCATAGGTTTCAGCGATATGCACCGCGGGCAGCGAGGCCACGATCGGGATGCCCGGGCGGTTGAAGTCGATTGCACCCCTGGTCATTTCAAGGTATTCCGCGGTCAGGTGGGGTGGCAGAGCCGCCCGCGCGACCGGGGAGAACCGGGGCTGCACCCAGCCGTAGCCGTCGCGCACCCACCGCCGAAGCCATGGCGGGCGCACATACCGGATCAGCTCGCGCAGGGCGGTTGGCAGCGGCGAGGGCAGCGAGTCCATGCCGCCCGTCGCAAAGACCACCGCGCCGGCGCGCGGCAGCGCCGCCCACGCCCGCGGGTCCTGCGTGGCTGCCCACCACACGTCGCGACAGGTCCAGCCGATCCGCCCGATCAGCTCGAGATCCCAACCAAGTTGGGTCGCAACGATATTCGGCCAGATTCGCGGATCGTCGGACGGCAGCCCTCCGGTCGGCCCGTAATACGAAAGGGAGTCGCAGAAGACGAGCAGGGTCTTGTCAGAGGACATCGTTGGCGACCTGTGCCGAAGCGTTCCAGACATCGAGCCGCCACCGGATGCCGTTTAAGGAATTCGACGCCCCTGTCTGGCTGTGGCCAGACAGCTGCACCCAGCTGGCGTTGCCCATCCCACCCAGGACAGGCCAGTTGTCGACGGAAAGGCCCAGCAGCGCCGCGGTCAGTGCCGCGATCAGTCCGCCGTGCGCGACCAGAACCACCGGCCGATCAGGATCGTCCCCATGCTGATCCAGGCCCCATTCGGTCTGCTCAGCGACCAGCTCGGCCATCAACGGCATGCTGCGCGCCGCGACGTCGACCCGGCTCTCGCCACCATGCGGTGCCCATCGCGCATCCTCACGCCATGCCAGCCGGGCCCCGGGAGCGACGGCGTCAACCTCGAGGTGGGTCATGCCCTGCCAGTCGCCCAGATGCGTTTCACGCAGCCGGGTGTCGACGCGCACCGGCATTCCTGATCTCTCGCCGAGGGCCACGGCGGTGTCCAGCGCGCGCCGCAGATCCGACGACATGATCACCAGCGGTTGCCGCTTGGCCAGCACTTCGGCGGCGGCAACGGCTTGATCGCGGCCAAGGTCGGACAGGTCGGTGTCCAGCTGGCCCTGCATGCGGCTGCCGGCGTTGTATTCGGTCTGCCCGTGCCTCAGCATGACCAGGCGGCGGACCCTCATACCTGGCCGTCCAGATCGACAGGGACGACGGGGCAGTCGCGCCACAGCCGGTCGAGCGCGTAGAAATTGCGCTCGTCCTGGTGCTGGATGTGAACGACGATGTCGATGTAGTCCAACAGCGTCCATCGGCCCTCGCGGGTGCCCTCGCGGCGAGCCGGTTTGTAGCCCGCGACGCGCATCTTTTCCTCGACCTCGTCGACGATCGCGTTGACCTGACGCTCGTTGGACGCCGACGCGATCACGAAGCAGTCGGTGATGACGAGTTGGCCGGATACGTCGATGACGACGACATCATCGGCGAGCTTGGAGGCGGCGGCACGGGCGGCCACGGTAGCCATTTGCACCGCTTCGTCGGACGCCGTCATCGCGCGCCGTCCTGCGTCGCGACCGGATGGGCGGCGTAAAGCCGGCGCTTGGCCACGTACTGGACCACACCGTCGGGCACCAGATACCAGATCGGCCTGTCCTTTTCGGCGCGCTTGCGGCAGTCGGTCGACGAGATCGCCAACGCAGGCACCTCGACCAATGTCAGCGCATCGTCGGGCAGCGTCTCGAGCGCGGACGCGAGATGCTTACCGTCGAGCTCATAACCGGGCCGGCTGACGCCGACGAACTTGGCGAGCGAGAACATCTCCTCCCAGCCCTGCCAGGTCAAGATCGACGCGAGTGCGTCGGCGCCGGTGATGAAGTAGAGATCGGAGTCGGGGTTGAGGGCGTGCAAGTCGCGCAACGTGTCTTTCGTGTAGGTGGGGCCGGCGCGGTCGATGTCGACGCGGCTGACCGAGAAGCGGGGGTTGGAGGCGGTCGCGATCACCGTCATCAGGTAGCGATCCTCAGCGGCCGTGACGTAGCGATCGTGCTTCTGCCACGGGTGGCCCGTCGGCACGAACACCACCTCGTCGAGCTCGAACAGGTCGGCGACCTCGCTGGCGGCGACCAGGTGGCCGTTGTGGATGGGGTCGAACGTCCCACCCATCACCCCCAGCCGTCGTCGAGAAGTCACAAACAGCCAGCTTACGGGAGTACTCAGACGCACCACCGATCGACGTTTTGCGGCCCGCTACTCGAACTTTCTCTGCAAAACGTTGATCGCTGAGGTGTACCAACCTGCTCACACCGGCAGCAGCTGGTCGATCACGCCGGCCAGCTGCTTGGCCGACCGGCATTCGTGCATGGTGATGACCTCTTGATAGCGCGGGACCGCCGAGTCGCCGCTGCCCCACAGGTGCTTGGGCTCGGGGTTGAGCCAGTGCGCATGCCGACTGGCGTTGACCATGTGAGCGAGCAGGTCCGATTCGGGGTTGCGGTAGTTGTTGCGCCCGTCGCCGAGCACCAGCAGCGAACTGCGCGGCGACAGCACGCTCGGCCACTTCTCCATGAACGACACGAACGCGTTGCCGTAGTCGGAGTGCCCGTCGCGGGCGTACACGCCCGCCTCGCGGGTGATGCGCTGCACGGCCACGGCTAGGTCGGAATCGGGCCCGAACAACTCCGTGACCTCGTCGGTGGTGTCTATAAAGGCAAAGACGCGAACGCGGGAAAACTGCTGACGCAGCGCGTGCACCAGCATCAGCGTGAAGTGACTGAAGCCGGCGACCGAACCGGACACGTCGCAGAGCACGACGAGCTCGGGGCGCGCCGGATGCGGCTTCTTGAGCACCACGTCGATCGGCACGCCGCCGGTGGACATCGACTTGCGGAGCGTTTTGCGCATGTCGATCTCGCCGGCACGCGAGCGTCGCCGCCGCGCGGCCAAACGTGTCGCCAGCATGCGAGCCAGCGGCGCCACCACCCGGCGCATCTGGCGCAGCTGCTCACCTGAGGCGCGCAGGAATTCGACGTTCTCCGCGAGCTGCGGCACACCGTACATCTGCACGTGCTCACGGCCGAGCTGCTCGGCGGTGCGGCGCTTGGTCTCGGCCTCCACCATCTTGCGCAACTGCGCTATGCGTTGGGCCGCAAGGGCTTTGGCGATCTGCTCCTGCGTCGGCGTCGGTTCGTCGCCATACGGAGCCAGCAGGCCTGCGAGTAACCGGCCCTCCAGATCGTCAAGGCTCATCGCCTTGAGCGCCTGATACGACGAGTACGACGGCCCGCGGCTGGACTGATAGCGCCCGTAGGCCTCGACGATCTGCGCGATCATCGCCGCCAGCCGCTCGTCGAGATTGGCGAGATCGGCGTTGTCGGTGAGCATGTCGACCAGCTGCGCGCGCAGCGCCTCGATGTCCTCTGGTGGCAGGCCTTCGGGCTCGTCCGCGCTGCCTTCGTCGTCGAGCAGCACTGTCTTTGCACCCAGCGCTGCCGGGAAGAACAAGTCGAACATCGCGTCGTAGGTGTCGCGGTGATCGGGGCGACGCAGCACCGCGCACGCGATGCCCTCGCGAAGCACCTCACGGTCGCCGAGCCCCAGTGCCGCCATCACCCGCCCGGCATCGACCGTTTCCGACGGACCGACCGAAATACCCTGCCCGCGAAGAGCTTCCACGAACTCCACGAGATGCCCGGGGATTCCATGCGGCGCCAGCGGCTGCGGCGGACGGACGCGGCGGGCCATCAGTTAAGCCTCAGCTCCCCGGCGGCGCGCACTTGGTCGGACTGATGCTTGAGCACGACCCCGAGCGTGGCCGCGATCATCGCGTCGTCGATGGTGTCCAGGCCGAGGGCCAAAATGGTGCGCCCCCAGTCGATCGTCTCGGCGACTGACGGCAGCTTCTTCAGTTGCATACCGCGCAGCACCCCGATGACTCGCACCAGCTCCTCGGCGAGGTGTTCCGGCAACTCGGGTACTCGGGACAGCAGGATGCGGCGCTCCAGGTCGGGATCGGGAAAGTCGATGTGCAGGAACAAACACCGGCGCTTGAGCGCTTCGGACAGCTCACGGGTGGCGTTGGAGGTCAGCAGCACGAAAGGCCGGCGTTCGGCGGTGATGGTGCCCAGCTCGGGCACCGTCACGGCGAAATCGGACAGCACTTCGAGCAGCAGGCCCTCGATTTCGATGTCGGCCTTGTCGGTTTCGTCGATCAGCAGCACCGTCGGCTCCGTGCGGCGGATGGCCGTCAGCAGCGGACGCGTCAGCAGGAACTCTTCACTGAACACATCGGTCTTCGTCTGCTCCCAGTCGCCGTGCCCGGCCTGAATGCGCAGGATCTGCTTAGCGTGGTTCCACTCGTACAGTGCGCGGGCCTCGTCGACGCCCTCGTAGCACTGCAGCCGCACCAGACCAGAGCCGGTGGCCTGCGCGACCGCACGCGCTAGCTCCGTCTTGCCGACGCCTGCGGGGCCTTCGACCAACAATGGCTTGCCCAGCCGGTCGGCCAGGAAAACCGCTGTGGCCGTTGCGGTATCGGGCAGGTAGCCGGTTTCAGCCAGCCGCCGGGCAACATCGTCGATGTCGGCGAACAGCGGCGCCGGGCGTGCGGGGATGCTCACTGGGTCATTCTCTTCGCGCAAGCGCTCATCGGCGTCTTCTCCTGTTAGGCCGGGCGGGTGTGGCCGTCTCCCCACACAATCCACTTGGTTGACGTCAATTCGGGCAGGCCCATCGGGCCGCGGGCGTGCAGCTTCTGGGTGGATATGCCGATCTCCGCACCGAAACCGAACTGCTCACCGTCGGTGAACGCGGTGGACGCGTTGACCATAACCGCGGCCGCGTCGACCCGCTCGGTGAAGCGTTGAGCAGCGGCCAGATTCGTCGCAACGATGGCCTCGGTGTGCCCGGTGCCGTATTCGTTGACATGGTCGATCGCGGCGTCGAGGCCGTCGACCACCGCCACCGCGATGTCCATCGACAAGAACTCGGCACGCAAATCGTCTTCAGACGGGTTCTCGTGCACGGTGACACCGGCATCCTGCAGCGCCTTCGTCAGCCGCGGCACCGCCGTGTCGGCGATCGATTTGTCGATCAGCAGCGACTCCGCTGCGTTGCACACGCTGGGCCGCCGCGTCTTGGCGTTCAGCAGAATCGCCTCGGCGACGTCCAGATCGGCCGATTCGTGAACGTACACATGGCAATTGCCGACGCCCGTCTCAATGGTCGGCACCTGGGCGTCGCGCACGACCGCGTCGATCAAACCCGCTCCCCCGCGCGGAATGACGACGTCGACCAGACCGCGGGCCTGGATCAGATGCGTGACGCTGGCGCGGTCCTGGCTGGGCAGCAACTGCGCCGCGTCGACGTTGCGGTTCTCCATCGCCAGGGCGTCGCGAAGCGCCTTCACCAAAGCGGAATTGGACCGGGCCGCCGATGAACTCCCGCGCAACAGCACCGCATTGCCGGATTTGAGCGTCAACCCGAACGCGTCGACCGTCACGTTGGGCCGCCCCTCGTACACGATGCCGACGACGCCGAGCGGGACCCGCTGCTGGCGCAGTTGCAGGCCGTTCGGTAGCGTGCGGCCGCGCAGCACCTCGCCGATCGGGTCGGGCAGGCCAGCGACCTGACGCAAGCCGGCGGCGATGCCGTCGATGCGTTGCGGGTTGAGCGCGAGGCGGTCCAGCATCGCGTCGGGGGTGCCCGCGGACTTGGCCGCGGCAAGGTCCTCGGCGTTGGCTTCGAGGATCGCCCCGGCGTCGCGCAGCAGATTGTCGGCCGCGGCGTGCAGCGCCGAGTTCTTTGTGGCGGTGCTCAGGGTCGCCAGTTCGCGAGCGGCGATGCGGGCACGCCGCGCGGCGTCGTGGACCTGCTGACGCAAGTCAGGCAGCGACGGTGCTTGCACACTCATCAGCCCAGCGTATCGGACCTGCTGACAGTGCTCGACAGGCGTCAGGTCGCCAGGTTTCGGCTATTGCGCATCGCGGGCGATGGCTGGTCTAGTTTTGACAGTTATGGTGCGGGTCTGCGTAGTGGGCAGTGTCAACGCCGATCTGACTTTCACTGTGGATGCCCTGCCACGGCCCGGCCAAACTGTTCTCGCATCGTCGCTGTCGTCGTCGCCGGGTGGCAAGGGCGGCAATCAGGCGGTGGCCGCGGCCCGCGCCGGCGCGTCGGTGCAACTGGTCGTGGCGCTGGGGACGGACTCGGCGGCCGACCAATTGCGGGCGCATCTGCGCGGCAATGAGGTCGGGTTGGACGGGGTGGTCAGCCTGCCGGGTGCCAGCGGCTCGGCGGTGATCATCGTCGACGCGGCAGCCGAGAACACCATCGTCGTGGCGCCCGGCGCCAATGCACATCTGAGCGTGGCTTCTGCGGATATCCGCGCGGTCATCGCGGACAGCGACGTGGTGCTGCTGCAGCTGGAAATCCCGATCGCCACCGCCATCGCCGCCGCGGGGGTCGCACGCGCCGGCGGTTCGGTCGTGATCATCAACGCCTCGCCCACGGGCGCCGAGCCCCATGAGCTGCTAGCGCTCTCCGAGCTCGCCGACGTCGTCATCGTAAACGAGGCCGAAGCGCGCGAATGGCATTGGCCGGTACCGCATCTGGTGATCACGCGTGGCGCGCGTGGTGCCAGCTATCTCGGCGATGACGAGCGCTTCGACGTGCCGTCGCCAGCGGTCGAGGCCGTCGACACCACGGGCGCAGGTGACGTGTTCGCCGGGGTGTTGGCTGCCGGATGGTTGGACGGCCACGAGAACGCGTTGCGGCGGGCGTGCGCGGCCGGTGCTCTGTCGACGCTTGTTCCAGGCGCGGGTGATTGCGCGCCGTATGCAGAGGCCATCGACGATGCAGTTTCGAACCGAAAGGCGGGAGAACGACACCTATGACGAGCGCACCGCGTCCACCGGAGGGCGACTGGCTGGGCACGCCGTATCTGCGCTTCACCCGGGAAGGCCCGTTCGGCGTGTGCACGCTCGACCGGCCGGAGGCCCGCAATGCGATGACCCCGGCGATGTACTTCGGCATCCGGTACGCCATCCGGCACGTCGACTCCGATCCTGACCTTGCGGGGCTGTTGATCACCGGCAGCGGAGACGTGTTCGCCCCCGGCGGCGACATGGGCGGCGGCGACGGCTCGGACAACTGGCTGACTTTCGGCTCCGCGCTCGGAATGGACGTCACACCGTTCGAGACGCTGAGGCAGTCGGTCAAGCCCGTGGTGTCGGCGGTCAACGGTCTGTGTCAGGGCGGCGGGCTGCAGATCGCGCTGTGCAGCGACATGACCGTGGTCAGCGATCGGGCGACGTTTCGCGTGCCGGAGCTGTTGCGCGGCATCGCCGACACGTACTACAGCCAGATGCTGGCGCGCCTGATCGGGCCGGTCCGTACGCGAGACCTGATGTTCACCGGCCGGACGTTGACCGCGGCCGAGGCACATGAGTGGGGCATGGTCGCCCGGGTGGTTCCGCACGACGAACTGCTCGACGCTGCCCGTGAAGTGCTCGGCCAGTGTTGTCGCTCGGCGCCGGCGGCACGCAGCCTGGTGAAGTCCAGCCTGGACAACTACGTCGGCTTGTTCGACCGCATCGGCATGCAGGCCAGCTACGCCTCGCCAGAAGCGCTGGAGGGTTTCCGTGCGTTCAAAGAACGCCGGTCCCCTGAGTGGGTACATCCCGATTTGCGCGTCGACGGCCGGCTCTGAATAGCCGGCCGAACGTTCCTTACCAAGCGAAAACTCGCCGAAACGTCGAGCGGTAAGGAACGTTCGGCCCAAGATAGTTCAGAATCTGCTGTACTGTCGGTCCTATGCGGACGGTGAGCCACATCGATGCCCTGGCGCGGTTCGGCTACGCGTTATCAGACGCGACTCGAACCGAGATCCTGCTGACGCTGCGCGACGGGCCGGGCTATCCCTCCGACCTGGCCGACAAGATCGGGGTGTCGCGGCAGATTCTGTCCAACCACCTGGCGTGTCTGCGCGGCTGCGGCCTTGTGGTCGCGCAGCCCGAGGGCCGGCGCAGCCGCTACGAGCTGTCCGACAAGCGCATCGCCCACGCGTTGGACGACCTTGTCGGTCTCGTGCTGGCGGTCGACCCGGCCTGCTGCCCGGCCGCCGAGACGGACGACTGCTGCTGATGTCTGCGCCACTTCCGACGCGACGCGCGGCGCTTGAACGCCGAATCCGGCTCCTGGTCGGCGCGACGATCACCTACAACGTGATCGAGGCAGTCGTCGCGTTGACCGAGGGCACACGGGTGTCGTCGTCGGCGTTGATCGGCTTCGGACTCGATTCGGTGGTGGAGATCTCGTCGGCCGCCGCGGTTGCCTGGCAGTTCTCCGCGCGCGACCCCGAGACCCGTGAGAAGGCCGCGCTGCGGTTCATCGCGTTTTCGTTCTTCGCGCTGGCGGCGTACGTGGCCGTTGATGCGGTGCTTTCGCTACTCGGCTTCAGCGAGCCGCGGCCGTCGATGATTGGCATCGTGCTGGCGGCGGCAAGCCTCGTCGTCATGCCGGTGCTGTCATTGACGCAACGCCGCGCCGGTCGCGAGCTGGGCTCGCGCTCGGCGGTGGCCGATTCCAAGCAGACGCTGCTGTGCACCTATCTTTCCGCGATCCTGCTGGCCGGTCTCGTGATGAACAGCCTGTGGGGGTGGTCGTGGGCCGACTCGATCGCCGCCCTGGGTATCGCCGCCATCGCTGTGCGTGAGGGCATCGATGCCTGGCGCGGGGATCCGTGCTGCTGATCAGAGGAATTGCCATGCCCGTTGTCGCACTCACCCTCTTCGCCGTATTCGCCGCACTCGGATTCGGTTGGCGCAGTTGGGAACAGCGACGCCGCACCGGATCGACGGGGTTTCGCGGCGTGAGCGGACGATTGGGGTCGGCCGAATGGTTCGCCGGCGTCGGCTTCGTCGTTGCGCTAGTGGCGGCGGTCACCGCGCCGCTGCTGCAGTTGGCCGGCGTCGTATCGCCCCTCGATGTCCTACACGCGCCGTGGATTCAAGCGGCCGGCATCACAGTCGCGGCGGCCGGCATCACAGTCGCGGCGGCCGGCATCGCCACGACCGTCCACGCCCAACTCGACATGGGTGACTCGTGGCGCATCGGCGTCGATCTCAGCGAGACCACCATGCTGGTCCGCACCGGGGTGTTCGGCTGGGTGCGCAACCCGATCTTCACCGCGATGATGACGTTTGGGCTCGGAATCGCCTTGGTGACATCGAATCTCGTGGCTCTCGTCGGGTTCGGTCGGGCGCTTTGTCCCCGCGGTTGGACTCACGCCGTCGGTGGGCTGACCTTGACCAACGTCTTGCCGACGTTGGCCCCGGTGAACAGCCCGTTGAGGGCATCCACGCACGACTCGATGCCGTCAAAGATGGTCTGGCGGTGCACGAGTCGGCCGTCGGCCTCCCATTGGCGGAGGTGGGCGAAGGCTTCGTCGAAACGGCCCCACTCGTCGAGACCATTGAATCCCTGCATGAGAGCGGTTTTCGACAACAGGTTGACGTAGTTCGCGGGGCCCGGATGTTCGCCGGTCAAATAGCTGGAGATGACGCCGCAGAGCACGACCCGCGCCTTCGGGGCCAGGCGCCCCAACACCGCGTCGAGGATCGGGCCGCCGACGTTGTCGAAGTACACGTTGACGCCCTTCGGGCAGTGCTGCTTGAGCGCCGCGGGAAGGTCATCGTTCTTGTAGTCGATGCACGCGTCGAAGCCGAAGCCCTCGACCACTGCCTTGCACTTTTCCGGGCCGCCCGCGATGCCCACCACTCTGGCGCCGGCGATCTTCGCGATCTGCCCGGCCACCGAGCCGGTGGCGCCCGCAGCGGCCGACACCACCACCGTGTCCCCGGCCTGCGGCCTGCCGATGTCGGTCATGCCGAAGTAGGCGGTGGCCCCGGTCGGGCCGTACACCGACATGATCGCCAGCTGATCGGTCTCGCCCGGAATGGGCGTGCTGAAGATGTCGTCGCGGATGAGCACGTATTCCTGGAACCCCGTCAGAGTGGTGACCACGTCGCCGACCGCGTAGGCATCGCAGCGCGACGCCACGACCTCACCGATGCCGGCGGCCCGGATGACCTCGCCCAGCTGTATCGGCGGCAGATAACCCGGTTGGTCGTTGAGCCACGTGCGGGCGGCCGCGTCGATGCCCACATAGGTCGTACGCAGCAGCGCCTCACCGTCACCCGGCTCTGGCGCCGGCAGGGTGACCAGTTCCGTATCGTCCGGCTGAACCAGTCCCTTCGGGCGTCGACGCAGCAGGACTTGGCGATTCATCACGTCGGGCACGAGGAGAAACTACCGAAGGTGCCGCCGCGCTAGCGTGGGTTAGGTGGCACGCAAGCAGATGAACAGCAAGCATGAGGCTGGCTCTGGACGCCGTTGATCATCGGTCTGATCATCGGCGTCACCGGGGCAGCGATGACCGGTCAATGGTGGTGGTCGACGGTCGGGGTGCTGGCGGACGCGGCGGTAGGCGCCGGTTGGCTCCAGTGGGGGCCGGACAGCTAGCGCCGCTCAGTCCTCCGGGATTTCGCGTTCGATCTCGTCGAGCCAGGTGCGCGCCGACATGTCCGACGGCGCCCGCCAATCACCGCGCGGTGAGAGCGAGCCGCCGTGGGACACCTTGGGCCCGTTCGGCAGCGCTGAACGCTTGAATTGGCTGAACGAGTAGAACCGCTGCGCGAACACCTGCAGCCAGTGCCGTATCTCCTTCAGCGAGTAGGCCGGCCGCTTGTGTTCGGGGAATCCGACGGGCCAGTCCCCGCGATCGGGATCGCTCCACGCGTGCCAGGCCAGGAACGCGACCTTGGACGGGCGGAAGCCATAGCGCAGCACCTGGAACAGTGAAAAGTCCTGCAGCACATACGGTCCGACCTTGGCCTCGCTGCTTTGGATCTCTTCTTCCTCACCCGTCGGGACCAGCTCAGGCGTGATCTCGGTGTCGAGCACCGACTGAAGCACCTCGTTGACCGCATCGTCGAACTGATGCGACGAAATCACCCAGCGGATCAAGTGCTGGATCAACGTCTTGGGCACACCGCCGTTGACGTTGTAGTGCGACATCTGGTCGCCCACACCGTATGTCGACCAGCCCAGCGCCAGCTCGGACAGGTCGCCGGTGCCCAGCACGATCCCACCCCGCTGATTGGCGAGCCGGAATAGGTAGTCGGTGCGCAGGCCTGCCTGAACGTTCTCGAACGTGACGTCGTAGACCTTCTCGCCGCGCGCGAACGGATGGTCCATCTCCTTGAGCATCAACTCGGCCGTGGCCTTGATGTCGATGGTGTCGAACGACACGCCGAGCGCCTCGGCCAGCCGGATGGCGTTGCTTTTCGTGCGCTCGCCCGTGGCGAAGCCCGGCAGCGTGAATGCGAGAATATCGCTGCGTGGCCGGCCTTCCCGGTCCATCGCGCGGGCCGCGACGATCAACGCGTGGGTGGAGTCCAAGCCGCCGGAGAGTCCGAGGACCACCTTCGGGTAGTTCAGGGCGCGCAGCCGTTGCTCCAGACCCGCCACCTGAATGTTGTAGGCCTCGTAACAATCCTGTTCCAGCCGAGCCTCGTCCGACGGCACGAACGGGAATCGCTCGACCTCGCGACGCAAGCCGATGTCACCCGTCGGCGGGTCGAGTTGAAAATCCACGCGCCGGAACGATTCCGCGGGTACGCGGTGGTGGCGTCGGTTGTCATCGAAGGTGCCCATCCGCAGCCGTTCCGAGCGAAGCAGCTCGAGATCCACGTCGGCGACCGAGCGCCGCTCCCCCCTGGGGAACCGCTCGGATTGCGCGAGCAACACGCCGTTCTCCCAGATCATCGTCTGACCGTCCCACGCCAGATCGGTGGTGGACTCCCCTTCGCCGGCCGCGGCGTAGACGTACGCGGCCAGGCAGCGTGACGACGCCGATCGCGCCAGCAGACAACGGTCTTCGGCGCGCCCGACGGTGATCGGACTGCCCGAAAGATTGGCAAGCACCGTCGCGCCCGCGAGTGCGGCCTCCGCGCTCGGCGGGATCGGCACGAACATGTCCTCGCAGATTTCGACGTGCAGCACGAATCCCGGCATATCCGCGGCGGCGAACAGCAGGTCGGGCCCGAACGGCACCTCTGCGCCGCCGAGCCGGATCACACCTCGCTCGTCATCACCCGCGGCAACCTGACGGCGCTCGTAGAACTCCCGGTATGTCGGCAGATACGACTTCGGAACCACCCCCAGCATTCTCCCGCGGTGGATGACCACGGCCGTGTTGTAGATGCGATGACCCCGGCGCAACGGCGCTCCGACGACCAGCACTGGCAGGAGCACCGCCGACGCAGCGACAACCTCGACCAGAGCCTCCTCGACCGCGTCAAGCAGCGCATCCTGCATCAGGATGTCCTCGATGGAGTAGCCGGACAGCGTCAGCTCCGGAAAAACCGCGAGCGCGACGCTGTCGTCGTGGCAGTCACGGGCCAGCCGCAGCACCGACTCGGCGTTGGCCGCGGGGTCGGCAAGCGCTGTGTGGTGTGTGCACGCGGCCACCCGCAGAAAGCCCTGGCGGTACGCCGAGTAGAAGTCCATGCCTCATTGTTGCCCGAAAACGGATCGGGGTATGCAACTCCCCATGAGTGACGTCGCGGTGCTGGTCATCGACATGCTGAACACGTATGAGCACGAGGACGCAGACGCGCTCGCCCGCAATGTCGCCGACATCATCGATCCACTGGCGGGGCTCGTCTCGCGAGCCCGCGAACGCGACGACGTCGACTTGATCTACGTCAACGACAACTATGGCGACTTCGACGCCGATTTCCGCGACGTCGTGGACGCGGCGCTGGACGGCCAGCGGCCCGAGCTCGTGCAGCCGATTGCGCCGGACCAGAACTACCTGAGGCTGCTCAAAGTGCGGCACAGCGCGTTCTACGCGAGCTCGCTCGACTATCTGCTCCGCCGGCTCGAAACACGCAAACTGATCCTCACGGGCCAAGTCACCGAGCAGTGCATCCTCTACAGCGCGCTGGATGCCTATGTGCGGCACTTCCCGGTCATCGTCGCGCCGGATGCCGTCGCGCACATCGATCCCGAACTCAGCGACGCCGCGTTGACGATGATGGCCAAAAACATGCACGCCGAGATCGTTCCGGCGCAGAAGTGCCTGGACTGACGATCCTTGCTGCCTCGTGTTGGTCTGCAGTTCGCCCGCGCGCACCGTGGGCGATTCTGCGATTTTGATTGCATCGCGCATCGTGAACCGCAGACCCAATCCAGGAGGAATCGTGAATAAGCTTGCCGTTCAACGTCAGTCGCGTTCGTTGCTGCCCGAGCTGTCCGAACTCTTCAATGGCTTTTCTGGCTTGCCTGCCCTCGCCGGCTTGCGACCGCTGTTCGACGGCACCGTGCTGCGGGTCGAGGACGAGTACAAGGACGGGCTCTACGAAGTCCGTGCAGAGGTTCCCGGCGTCGATCCGGCCGAGAGCATCGAGGTGACCGTGCTCGACGGCCAGCTCACGATCAAGGCCGAGCGCACTCAGACGAGTGAGTCGAACGGACACTCGGAGTTCTCTTACGGCTCGTTCACCCGGACGGTGGCGCTGCCCGTGGGCGCCGACGAGGACGACATCAGTGCCATCTACGACCGGGGCATCCTCACGGTGTCGGTGCCGCTCGCCGAGGACCACCCGACCGAGAAGCGAGTCGAAATCGTCGAAACCATCCTTGCCGACGACGACGAAGACTATGACGATGACGATGACGATGACGATGAGGATGAGTCCGAGTCGTACGAGTCCGATGAGCACACAGACGGCGAGCATCAGCCTCAGCTCGAGTCGGGGGCCTGATCGCCTACCCTCGAAGGGGTGGAAGCACCCGAACTCGTCGCCTTGCTGCAGGGGCGCCGCGTCGCGGTGCTGACCGGCGCCGGGATGTCGACGGATTCGGGTATCCCCGACTACCGCGGGCCCGACTCGCCGCCCAGCAATCCGATGACCATCCGCCAGTTCACCTCGGATGCGGCGTTTCGGCAGCGGTACTGGGCGCGTAACCACATCGGCTGGCGCCACATGGACGAGACACTGCCCAACGCCGGCCACCGTGCACTGGCCGCACTCGAGCACGCCGGCGTCGTGTCTGGGTTGATCACTCAGAATGTCGACCTGCTGCACACCAAGGCGGGTAGCCGCACGGTGGTCAACCTGCACGGCACGTATGCCCAGGTGATCTGCCTGAACTGCGCCCACACCATGACGCGCACGGCCCTGGCCGGGCTGCTCGAAGCCGCCAATCCTGGGTTTGTCGAACGCGCAGAGGCGGTCGGCGGCATTGCCGTCGCACCCGACGCCGACGCCATAGTCGGGGACACGACTTCGTTTCGGATCGTCGACTGTCTGGCCTGCGGGGGCATGCTCAAACCCGATATCGTCTACTTCGGTGAGAGCGTGCCGAAAGACCGTGTGGAGCACGCGTATTCACTGATCGACGAGGCTGACGCGCTACTGGTCGCAGGCTCATCGCTGACGGTTTACTCCGGATACCGCTTCGTGCGGCAGGCCGCCGCGCGTGGTCTGCCGATCGCGATCATCAACCGCGGCCGAACCCGCGGCGACGACCTCGCGACGGTGAAGGTCGACAACGGTTGCTCGGAAATGCTTGCGCTGCTGGCCGGTGAACTACCGGCCGTTGCGAAGTCGGCCTAGAAGGCCGAGCCCATCAAATCGATGCTCGCCAAGCTCAAACCGTGAGTTGTGGAGTTCTGGCGGCGGTGAGCGCCGTGCCGGTCGCGCTGCACAAACCGCCTAGACGGCGACCAGGTCGTCGGCGTGCACGACGGCTCGGCGCAGTTCGGCCGGCAGGTCTGATGTCGAGCGGCCCAGCATCGTCGCCAGTTCAGCCGCGTCGTAGGCCACCACGCCACGCGCCACCATCGTCGCGTCCTGTGACCGAAGCTCGACGACGTCGCCGCCGTAGAACCGGCCCGACAAAGCGGTGATACCCGCAGGCAGCAGTGAACGCCGTTGCCGCACAACGGCTCGCACCGCCCCGTCGTCAAGCGTCAATGCTCCCGCCGCCTCGGCCGCGTAGCGTACCCAGAACCTGCGCGCCGACATCCGTTCCGGCCGCGGCGCGAACACCGTGCCGACCGACGCGTCGGCCAATGCGGTTGCCGCATCCGACGCCGCCGCGAGCAGCACCGGCACACCTGCGTCGGCGGCCAGCAGAGCCGACGACAGCTTTGAGGCCATCCCGCCGGTGCCGAGGTGGCTGCCCTGGCCGGCCACCACACCGTCGAGGTCGGCAGGCCCAGAAACCTCGGAGATGAAGCGCGCGTCGCCTTTTCGCGGGTCCGAGTCGTAGAGGCCGTCGATGTCGGACAGCAGCACCAGCGCGTCGGCGCCGACGAGATGGGCGACCAGCGCGGAGAGCCGGTCGTTGTCGCCGAATCGGATCTCGTTGGTAGCCACCGTGTCGTTCTCGTTGACGATCGCGACTGCGTGCAGCGCCCGCAACCGGTCCAGCGTGCGCTGGGCGTTGGTGTGTGACACCCGCATCGAAATGTCGTATGCCGTCAACAGCACCTGGCCAACGGTGCGGTCGTAGCGAGCGAACGCCGCGCTCCACGAATTGACCAGCGCCACTTGACCAACGCTGGCCGCCGCCTGCTTGGTCGCCAGATCGGTGGGCCTCTTGGTCAACCGCAGCGGTTCGATCCCGGCGGCTATCGAGCCCGACGACACGATCACCACGTCGGAGCCGGCCTTCATCCGGCCTTCGATGGCGTCGGCCAAAACGGCCAGCCGGCCGGCGTCGAACACCCCGGACGGTGTGGTCAGCGCGGTTGTGCCGATCTTCACGACAACGCTGCGTGCCGTGCGGACGGCTTCGCGATGGTGGCTCATGAGTCGCCATCGGGTCGGCGCCGTTCGCGGCGGGCGACCTTACGCTCGGCCGCCCCCACCCGATCCGTCTGCTCCAGACGCGCATCCGTGCCGCGGCCGGACAACGGCACGTCCACCCCGGCGGGAGTCTGTGGCTCCCAGTCGAAGGTCATGTCGCCGATAGTGACCGCGCAGCCGGGTTTGGCGCCCAGCCGTAGAAGCTCGTCCTCGACGCCGAGTCGCGCGAGCCGGTCGCCGAGGTAGCCGACGGCCTCGTCATTGTCGAAATCCGTTTGGCCGATCCAGCGTTCGGGCCGCGTGCCGCGCACAACGAAGCCGCCTTGGCCGTCGGACTCGACGGTGAAACCACTCTCGTCCACAGGAATCGGCCTGATTACCGGCCGGCGCGGCACGATCGGCGGCTGCGACACGCGGTAGGCCGACACCATGTCCCACAGCGCAAAGGTCAACGGCCGCAAGCCCTCCCGCGTAACCGCGGAGACCTCGTACACCGGCCAGCCGAACCGGCGAGCGATCTCGTCGCGGACGAAGTCGGCCAGCTCGCGGGCATCCGGCACGTCGATCTTGTTGAGCACCACCGCCCGAGGCCGCTCCGCCAGGTCGCCCAGTATCGAATCGCCCTGCAGCGTCGGCGTGTACGCGGCCAACTCCGCCTCGAGTGCATCGATATCGGAGATCGGGTCGCGGCCAGGCTCCAGCGTCGCGCAGTCCACGACGTGCACCAGCACCGCACACCGCTCGATGTGCCGCAGGAAATCCAGGCCAAGGCCGCGGCCTTCGGACGCACCGGGAATCAGGCCGGGAACGTCGGCGACGGTGAACGTGTGCTCGCCGGCCGACACCACGCCCAGATTGGGCGCCAGCGTGGTGAACGGGTAATCGGCGATCTTCGGTTTAGCCGCCGAGATGGCCGACACCAACGACGACTTACCGGCCGACGGGAACCCGACCAGGCCGATATCGGCGACGGTCTTGAGTTCCAGCGTCAGATCGCGGATCTGGCCCTTCTCGCCGAGCAGCGCGAATCCGGGCGCCTTGCGGGCCCGCGACGCCAGAGCGGCGTTGCCGAGTCCGCCGCGGCCGCCTGCGGCAGCTTCGAAGCGGGTGCCCGCACCGACGAGGTCGGCGACCAATCGGCCGTTCTCGTCGAGTACGACTGTGCCGTCGGGAACCTTGACCTCCAGGTCCGCGCCTGCGGCCCCGTCGCGGTTGCCACCCATGCCCTGCTTGCCCGATGGGGCCACGACATGGGGATGGAAGTGAAAATCGAGCAGCGTGTGCACCTGCGGGTCGACGACCAGCACGATGCTGCCGCCACGGCCGCCGTTGCCGCCGTCAGGGCCGCCGAGCGGCTTGAATTTCTCGCGATGAACCGACGCGCAGCCGTTACCACCATTGCCTGCCCGCGCGTGGATCACGACGCGGTCGACAAACCGGGGCATGGGACAACTCCTTCGAATGTAACGCCGGGCCGGAAAGCGTTCGCGACTCCGCCGTAGCGCTACAGTCGCGAAGTTTAGGCCTCTGGTCGAACGACGCTGATCGTCTTGCGGCCGCGGATGACGCCGAACTTGACGGCGCCGGGAGACTTGGCGAACAGCGTGTCGTCGCCGCCACGGCCGACGTTGACGCCGGGGTGGAAGTGGGTGCCGCGCTGGCGGATAAGGATCTCGCCGGCCTTGACGATCTGGCCGCCGAACCGCTTGACGCCCAGCCGCTGAGCGGCGGAGTCGCGACCGTTACGTGAGCTGGAAGCGCCCTTCTTGTGTGCCATTAGATTGACCCTCGCCTCTGCTGTCTGTTCTTCGCCTGGCGGCTCATCACGCGATGCCGGTGACCTTGAGGACCGTCAGCTGCTGACGGTGACCCTGCCGCTTGTGGTAGCCGGTCTTGTTCTTGAACTTGTGGATGCGGATCTTGGGGCCCTTGGTGTGCTCGAGCACCTCGCCGGTGACGGCGACCTTCTCCAGGTCCTTGGCGCTGCTGGTGACGTTCGCGCCATCGACAACCAGGGCGACCGGCAGCGAAACCTTGGCGCCGGGCTCGGAGTCCAGCTTCTCGACCTTGACCACGTCTCCGACGGCCACCTTGTACTGCTTGCCGCCGGTCTTGACGATTGCGTACGTCGCCATCGTTTCCTCTGCTCTGCGGGCGCGCGCGACCTGTGGGTGCGTGCGCGGGTCTGGGGTGCGGAGCCACATGGGCCCGCCGTCCTCGGCATCAGCCGAAAGACAACTGGTCCAGGGTACGTGAGGCGTGGCTATAGGGTCAAATCACCGCAGGTCACGGCTCGTGCACCGTCTGATTGGCGTCGTACCACTGCTCTCCTGCTGGTTCACCCGCGAGATTCCAGCTCCATGACACCCGCGGGACGACCCGGCTGAACCAGCCGGGCCCGACCATGCCGACCCGCTCGATCGGCGGTTCGCCGTCCCCGTAGACCCGCAGCGCCCGCGCAATGAACCGGGGTAGTGGGTCAGTTTGACTTGCGCTAGCTGGGCTTGAGGCGAAAGACGGGAATGTGACGGCCAATCGGGTCGGTCTTCTGGCGATAGTCGCTCCAACCGGCGTAGTACTGCTCCGCGAGCCCATAGACGCGTGCGTAGTCGTCGGGGTCGGTGATCTCGGTCGCCAGGAATTTCTCATCGCCCAGTTCACATTCTGGGTGTGCCTTGAGGTTGTAGTACCACTGCGGGTGCTTCGCGCCGCCGTAGTTTGACGCGGTCACGATGGGATCGGGTCCATCGTGGAAGTAGGTGATTTGGTGCTCTCGCTGTTGACCCGATTTTGCACCCGTGGTCATCAGCGGTGCTGTGGAAACCCCGCCAAGGATCGATGGATAGCGCCCGCCGGTTGCGCGGTACAACCAAGGGTCGATGCGGGGCCAGAGGTGGTGCGCTAAGAACTGTCCTGGCCGCGAACGGCCCAAACTTTCTTGAAACTTATGAAAGCGACCGTGCTTCTTGTATGGGTCGGCGTAATGCAGCGGCATGGGGCGAACCGTACGCTCGCGCGGCTTATCGAATGGGGAGCTTCTTCCGAAATTGTTGGGAGCTGACGGGGTAGCGATTCAGCCCGAACACGGCCCGCGCCGATGTTGCGGAACTTGCGGGTGCGCAGAACGGCGGCGCCGACGCCGCCGACCCAGATGTCGGAACCGTCGAGTTCGAACGCGACCGGAACCACGTCAGGCTGTCCGTCCTCGTTGACGGTCGCCAGGCGCGCGACCGGCTGCGACTGAAGGTAGGCGAACTACTCGTCGCTGAACGCCACTGCTCAGCCTTCGTGGATCGGCGGCCCCGCGGGACGCGCGGCGGCGCGACGACGATGCCGGCCTCCCGGTGCGGTCACAACTGCCGGTGACTCCTCGCGGTCGGGTTCCTCGTTCTCGTCCTCGTCGTCGGACTCGTCTTCGTCATCCTCATCGGACTCATCGGACTCGTCTTCGTCGTAGTCCTCTTCGTCAGAGTCGTCGTCGGAGTCGCCGTTGATGACCTCGATATCGTCGTCGATGTCGTCGTCGTCTTCGTCATCGGCGTCCAGGTCGATCTCGTCTTCGTCGGATTCGTCCTCGTCCTCGTCGGACTCGTCGAAGTCGTCGTCTTCGAGTTCTTCGTCCTCGGCCTCGATCATCGCCTTACGGATGGTGTCCGGATCGAGTTCGGCGACCTCCTCGGCGGCCTTCTTCTCCTCGCCCTCGCCGTCGGTGTCCTCGGCTTCGTGCTTGCCATTGGCCGCGGCCATCGCCTTGAACATCGGATGCTCGCCGGCGGGATGCGCGGGCACCTTGACCACCGGGACATCTTCGGGCTTACTGCCTCGCTTGCCGCGTTTACCCTTGCGGCCACCGGTATCGGACTTACGCCCCGTTGCGCTCGTGGAGTCCACAGGATCGCCGTGCAGCATGATCCCGCGCCCGCCGCAATGCGTGCACTGCGTCGAGAATGCTTCAATCAGCCCGGTGCCCAACCGCTTTCGCGTCAGCTGCACCAACCCAAGCGACGTGACTTCCGACACCTGATGGCGGGTGCGGTCACGGGCCAGCGCTTCGGTCAGCCTGCGCAGCACCAGATCCCGGTTGGATTCCAGCACCATGTCGATGAAGTCGATGACGACGATGCCGCCGATGTCGCGCAGCCGCAGCTGACGGACGATCTCCTCGGCCGCTTCGAGGTTGTTGCGGGTGACGGTCTGTTCCAGATTGCCGCCCGACCCGGTGAACTTTCCGGTGTTCACGTCGACCACGGTCATCGCCTCGGTGCGATCGATGACCAGCGTGCCGCCCGACGGCAGCCACACCTTACGGTCCATCGCCTTGGTCAACTGCTCGTCGATGCGGTGCACGGCGAACACGTCTGGGCCCGCCTGGCCACCAATATCTCCAGCGGGCTCGTACTTCGTCATACGCGGAACCAGCTCGGGCGCAACGGAATTCACATATTCGTTGATCGTGTTCCATGCATCGTCGCCTGAGACGATCAGCCCGGTGAAGTCTTCGTTGAACAGGTCGCGGATCACCTTGACCAGCACGTCGGGCTCTTCGTAGAGCGCGACCGCCGCGCCGGCCTTCTTCTGGGTGGTGTCGGCGGCCTTGGCCTCGATCTCCGACCACCGCTTCTGCAAGCGCTCGACATCGGAGCGGATGTCGTCTTCCTTAACGCCTTCCGACGCCGTGCGGATGATCACGCCGGCATCCGATGGCACCACCTCGCGCAGGATCTCCTTGAGCCGCTGCCGCTCGGTGTCGGGAAGCTTGCGGCTGATGCCCGTCGACGATGCGCCCGGCACGTACACGAGATAGCGGCCGGCCAGCGAAACCTGCGTGGTCAACCGCGCACCCTTGTGGCCGACCGGGTCCTTGCTCACCTGCACTACGACGTAGTCGCCGGGCTTGAGGGCTTGCTCGATCTTGCGCTGAGCCCCGCCGAGGCCCGCGGCCTCCCAGTTCACCTCGCCGGCGTAGAGCACGCCGTTGCGGCCGCGGCCGATGTCGACGAACGCGGCCTCCATCGACGGCAGCACGTTCTGCACGATGCCGAGGTAGATGTTGCCGACCAGCGACGTCTGAGCCGCCGATGTCACGAAATGTTCGACGACGACGCCGTCTTCCATCACTGCGATCTGGGTGTAGCGGGCGCCTTCGTGCGGCGGCTCGCTGCGAACCTTGTCGCGCACCACCATCGTCCGTTCGACGGCCTCGCGCCTGGCAAGGAACTCGGCCTCGGACAGGATTGGCGGGCGACGACGGCCCGCGTCGCGGCCGTCGCGGCGGCGCTGGCGTTTGGCCTCTAGCCGGGTCGATCCCGAAATGCCCTGGATCTCGCCGTTATCCTTGTCAGCCTTCGTCGACTGACGGGGCTCACGCTCGTGCACGACGGTGTTGGGCGGATCATCCGGCGAGCTGTTGTCGTTGTCGTCACCCGAGCCGGACTTGCGACGGCGACGGCGACGGCGACGGCGGGTGCCGCCCTCGGTGCCGGTGCTGTCCTCGTCGCCGCTGTCCTCGTCGGATTCGTCGGACTCGTCGCCGGAATCCTGGTCAGACTGCCTGTCGTCACTGTCGCTGTCGGAGTCGTCGCCACCCTGCTCGCCGCGACCACGACCGCGGCCGCGACGGCCGCGGCGACGGCGGCGGCCGGCGGGCCGGTCCGAGGTCTCGTCGTCGACGTCGCGGCCGACGTCATCGCTGTCGTCGTCCTCGTCCTCGTCGTCCGAGTCGTACTCGAACGTCACCGGCTGCGGCGCGACGAACAGCGGGAGGTAATCCGCCCGCTCGGTCGGCGCAGCGGTCTCAAGGATCAGCCGCGACTCCGGCTCGTCGCCGTCCACGCTCACGTCGGGCTCATCCTCGGCGTCGGAAGCATCGGGACCGTCGGCCGGAGAATCCAGGCTCAGCTGGTCCGGCTGGGAATCCTCTTGCGCCTGCGGTGAGTCCTCCGCGTGCTGAGTCTCTTCTGATAGGTCCTGGGTAGGGGCATCGTCGGCCACGTATTCTCCTCAAGCCCCCGGGCGCGTCGTGTCTGACGCGGCCACGCGAGGGCTTTCGCTATGGACTCGGGTCACTTCACCCGAGCTTGTTATGGTCTCGCCCCGAGGGGTCCCACTTCGGAACCGTCTCGGTGCCGGTCTGAATGATGGCTGGACGGTCGGCGCCGCACCGCGGGTGGCGATGGTCGCGCTCGTCTAAGTCTTCATTCGGGTGTCCGGCCCTGGTTTATGGCCGGCTACCCGTCCTTAGTATCCCACATCACGCGTCCGGGACCGACCATCCCGCGTGAGCTGGCTATTCGCCGGGGAACCAGAGCTCGATTTCCCGTGCCGCCGACTCGGGCGAATCCGACCCGTGGACGAGGTTGTCTTGCGTGACAAGTGCCAGGTCACCGCGGATAGTGCCGGGCGAGGCCTTCTCAACCGGATCGGTTGCGCCGGCGATCTGGCGAAACGCGGCAATCGCTCGCGGGCCCTCCACGATGGCCGCGACCACGGGTCCCGAGGTGATGAATTCCAGAAGCGACGGGAAGAAGGGCTTGCCGTCATGCTCGGCGTAGTGCCGGCGAGCGAGGTCGTCGCCGACATCCTTGAGCTCTAGGGCCGCGATGGTCAGGCCCTTGCGTTCGATCCGGCTCAGGATCTCTCCGACCAGGCGCCGCTGCACGCCGTCGGGCTTGATCAATACGAGGGTCCGCTCAGTCACGGCCGACAGCCTAGCCGGAAGTGACCCATCCACGACCACCCCGGCGCCGAATACAGGACGACCGGCGAACGCCGGCGACCACATCAGAAAGGCATACCGATGGCAACACAACAGATCCGGACGCGCTGGACGCCGGTGCAGATCGCGGCGCTCGTCGTTGGCGTGGCGTTCCTGGTTCCCGGCGTGCTGGGCTTCATTCCGGGCGTCACCACCCACTACGACATGCTCGACTTCGCCGGCCACGAATCGGGAGCGAAGTTGCTTGGCATCTTCGGTATCTCGGTCCTGCACAACATCGTGCACCTGGCATTCGGCATTGCGGGCCTGGTGTTCGCCCGCACCTTCAGCGGCGCGCGCGGGTACCTCATCGTCTCCGGGGTGATTTACCTACTGCTGTCGATCTACGGGTTGATCATCGACCACGAGAGCGCGGCCAATTTCGTTCCGATCGACTCCGCCGACAACTGGCTGCACCTGGTGCTGGCCGTCGGCATGCTGGTGTTGGGGTTCGTGCTGGGCCGACGCCCTGTCAACGCCTAGTCAGGAGGCTGCTGCCCCGGCAGGAGTCCGCGCTTCTGCCGGCGCAGCACCTCGTTGCGTAGATAGAGGATCAGTAGCCACACCCCGGCGAAGATGACGCCGATGAAGCCGACCGCGCCGTGCACCGCCCAGCCCGCGATGAGCACCACCTGGACTCCGAGGTTGACCCAGATGGCCCAGGGCCGGCCCTGCACACCGGCCAGCAGCACCAGCAGGACAGCCAGCCCGATCAAATAGGTTCCGGTCAACGGCGTCAGCCCGCCATGGGAGACCACGACCACCGGCAACGCCAGAAGCACCACGATCGCTTCGAGGATCAGCGTGCCGGCCATGACACCGCGGAAGCTGCGCCACGGATCCGGAGCCGCCTGGCCGGCGACATCGGGCTTGCGCGCGGGCTGGTCGGTCACTGCGGATCCTTCCCGAACAGCGAGCGCGCCGCCCCGGCGGTGACGACCGAGCCCGTGATGACGATCCCCCCGCCCGCCAGAGCCTCTTCGGTGCCGTATTCCTCCACTAGCGCGGTGGCTGTTTCGATCGCGTCCGGCAGAGTCGCCGCCGTGATCACCCGCTCCGGTCCGAACCGCTCTTCGGCACGCAGTGCCAACGCCTCCACCTCGAGGGCACGCGGCGAACCGTTGTGCGTCACGATGACCTGGTCGAAAACCGGCTCGAGCGCAGCCAGGATGCCGTCGACATCCTTGTCGGCCATCACTGCGATGACCCCGACAACGAATCGGAAGTCGAACTCCTCGGACAGGGTCTGCGCCAGTGCGGCGGCCCCGGCCGGGTTGTGCGCCGCGTCGATGAAAACCGTTGGGGCGCTGCGCATCCGCTCGAGGCGGCCGGGGCTTGTGACGGAGGCGAAGCCCGCACGCACCGCGTCGATGTCGAGTTGTCGCTGTGACCCCGCACCGAAGAACGCCTCGACGGCGGCGAGCGCGAGCACCGCATTGTGCGCCTGATGCTCACCGTGTAGCGGCAGGAAGATCTCCGAGTAGATGCCGCCGAGGCCCTGCAGTTCCAGGAGCTGGCCGCCAACTGCAATCTGCCTGCTGACCACCGCGAATTCGGAGTCCTCGCGTGCGACGGCCGCGTCGGCGCGAACCGCTTGCGCCAGAAGCACTTCCATCGCATCGGGCACCTGGCGGCCGATAACGGCGACGGTCTCGGTCGGCACGAGGTCGTCGTCCTGCTTGGTGATGATCCCGGCCTTCTCGCCGGCGATCTCGGCGATCGTGTCGCCCAGGTACTCGGTGTGGTCCACCCCGATCGGCGTGACGACGGCAACGGGCGCGTTGACGACATTGGTGGCATCCCAGCGCCCACCAAGGCCGACCTCGATGACGGCCACCTCGACCGGCGCGTCCGCGAACGCCGCGAACGCCATCCCGGTGACGACCTCGAACTTGCTCATCGCGGGGCCGCCGGCCGCCTGCGACTGCTGGTCGACCAGCTGCACGAACGGTTCGATCTCGCGGTAGGTCGCCACATACTGCGCCGGGCTGATCGGCTTGCCGTCGATCGAGATGCGTTCGACGGCCGACTGCAGGTGCGGGCTGGTGGTGCGGCCGGTGCGGCGGCTAAAGGCGGCCAGCAGCGCGTCGACCATCCTCGCCACCGACGTCTTGCCGTTGGTGCCGGCGATGTGGATCGACGGATAGCCGAGCTGCGGCGAGCCGAGCATCTCCAGCAGTGCCGAGATGCGAGCAGTGCTCGGCTCGAGTTTTGTTTCCGGCCAACGCTGGTCGAGCAGGTGCTCGACCTGAAGCAACGATGCGATTTCGTCCGGCGTCGGGACGAGTTCCGTCATGTGAGGCCGGCCAGCCTCGCCGTGATCCGGTCGACCTCTTCACGGGCCAACTGCTGGCGGGAGCGGATCTTGTCGACGACGTCAGCAGGCGCCTTGGCCACGAAGGCGTCGTTGCCCAGCTTGCTGGTGGTTCCCGCGAGTTCCTTCTCCGCGGCGGCGAGATCCTTTTCGAGGCGGCGCCGCTCGGCGGCGACGTCGACGGTGCCCGAGGTGTCGAGCTCGACGACGACCGTGCCCTGCGACAACCGGACCTCCACGGCGGCCGACGGAGTGAAGCCGTCCTCGGCGGCGGTCAGCCAGGCCAGCGATCTCACCGCGGGGACCTGCGCGGCCAGATCGGCACTGTCGATGTCAGACAGCCGCGCGGGCACCTTCTGCCGATCGCCCAGCCCCTGGTCGCTGCGGAACCGGCGGACCTCGGTGATCAGCTTTTGCATGTCATCAACACGTTGCGCCGCAACGGGTTCCACGTCGAAGCCGGACGGCTGCGGCCAATCGGCAATGACAATGGACTCGCTGCCGGTGAGCGTCTTCCACAGCACTTCGGTGACGAACGGCATCACCGGATGCAGCAGCTTGAGCAACGTGTCCAGCACCCCGGCCAGCACCGCGGTCGTGTGGGCGATGACTTGGCCGTCTTGGCTGGCCAACTGAACCTTGGCCAGCTCGACGTACCAGTCGCAGAACTCGTCCCACGCGAAGTGGTATAGCGCCTCACACGCCCGGCTGAACTCGTAACTGTCGAACGCCGAATCCACTTCGGCGCGAACCTCTTCCAGCCTGCCCAGGATCCACCGGTCGGCGTCGGTGAGCTCGGCGGCCTCGGGCAGTGGGGCCGGGGCGGCCCCGTTGATGAACGCAAACCGCGTCGCGTTGAACAGCTTGGTGGCGAAGTTGCGCGACGCGCGGGCGTGGTCCTCGCCGATCGACAGGTCACCGCCGGGGCTGGCGCCGCGCGCGAGGGTGAACCGCAGTGCGTCGGCACCGAACTTCTCGACCCAGTCCAGCGGGTCGATGCCGTTGCCGCGCGACTTGCTCATCTTGCGGCCGAACTCGTCGCGGATCAGGCCGTGCAGGAAGACATTCTCGAACGGGACCTGCGGCCCGCGCTTGCCTTCGAGGGTGATCGCGGGATCGTCGGCGACGAAGGTGCCGAACATCATCATCCGCGCGACCCAGAAGAACAGGATGTCGTAGCCGGTCACCAGCACCGTGGTCGGGTAGAACTTCGCCAGTTCAGCCGTGTGGTCGGGCCAGCCCATCGTGGAGAACGGCCACAGCGCCGACGAGAACCAGGTGTCGAGCACGTCGGCGTCCTGCTCCCAGCCCTCCGGCGGGGTCTCGTCGGGCCCGACGCAGACGGTCTCGCCGTTAGGGCCGTGCCATATCGGGATGCGATGGCCCCACCAAAGCTGCCGTGAGATGCACCAGTCGTGCATGTTGTCGACCCAGGCGAACCAGCGCGGCTCCTGGCTGGGCGGGTGAATCATGGTGTCTTTGTTGCGAACTGCGTCGCCGGCGGCCTTGGCCAGTGATTCGACCTTCACCCACCACTGCATGGACAGCCGCGGTTCGATCACCTCACCGCTGCGCTCGGAATGCCCGACGCTGTGCAGGTACGGACGTTTCTCCGCCACGATGCGGCCTTGCTGAGCCAGCGCCTCGCGGACTTTGACCCGGGCCTCGAAACGGTCCAGGCCGTCGAATTCGGTGCCGGTGTCGATAATCCGCGCCTTTGTGTCCAAGATCGACGGCATCGGCAGTTGGTGGCGCAGCCCGATCTCGAAGTCGTTCGGATCATGGGCGGGCGTGACTTTGACTGCACCCGTGCCGAATTCGGGATCCACGTGTTCGTCCGCGACGATGATCAGCGGACGGTCGAGGAACGGATGAGGCAACGTCGTGCCGACCAGATGCCGATAGCGCTCGTCGTCGGGGTGTACCGCGATCGCCGTGTCCCCGAGCATGGTCTCCACTCGGGTGGTGGCGACCACGATGTGCGGTTGGTCGTCGCGCAGCGAGCCGTACCGGAACGACACCAGCTCGCCTTCGACTTCTTCGTACTTGACCTCCAGGTCGGACACGGCGGTCTCCAGCACGGGTGACCAGTTCACCAGCCGCTCGGCGCGGTAGATCAACCCTGCGTCGAACAGCCGCTTGAAGATCGTGCGGACCGCCCGCGACAAACCGTCGTCCATCGTGAACCGGTCGCGGCTCCAGTCCACGCCGTCGCCAAGCCGGCGCATCTGCGCGGCGATGGTGCCGCCGGATTCGTGCTTCCAGTCCCAGATCTTGTCGATGAACAGCTCGCGACCGAAGTCCTCTTTGGCTTTGCCGTCGACGGCGAGCTGCTTTTCCACCACGGTCTGCGTGGCGATACCCGCGTGGTCCATGCCTGGCAGCCACAGCACTTCATAGCCCTGCATGCGCTTGCGCCGCGTCAGCGCGTCCATCAGCGTGTGGTCGAGCGCGTGGCCCATGTGCAGGCTGCCCGTCACGTTCGGCGGGGGCAGCACGATGGAGTAGGCGGGCTTGGCGCTGGACGGGTCGGCCTTGAAGTAGCCGGCCTTGACCCAGCCCTCGTACAGCTCACCTTCCACCGCGCCCGGGTCCCACGACTTGGGCAGGGCAGTCGCCGGCGGGTCGCCGGAATCAGATCGAGCGCTGGCGGTCACCGCGCCATTCTATGGAGTCCGGCACGTCCGCCAATCAGGGCAGGTCTTGCCGACTCGCGGGCGTACTACTTCTTGCCGCCGAGCAGGCCACCGAGGATGTCGCCGAGCGCACCGCCCTGATTGCCACCGAGCACGCTGCCCAGGATGCTGCCGAGCGGATTGTTCCCGCCCCCGCCCGACCCACCAAGGATGCTGCCCAGCACGTCGCCGAGGCCACCACCGCCGGGCTGGCCCTGGGGTTCGGCAGGTGCCTGACCCTTGGTCAGCTGCTTGCCGATATAGGCCAGCACGATCGGCGCCAAGATGGGAAGCAACTTCTTGATCAGGTCGCTGTTGCCCGCGCCGCCACTTGCCAACGCCGAGGCGACCTGATTGGTGTCATTGCCGCCGAAGATCCTGGCGACGGCCTTGGAGCCGTCGGCCTCGTCGACCTGGTCGACGCTCACTCCGCCGTCGAGTAGACCGCTGGCGGCGTGGTTGTTGGCCGCGGACTCGATCTTCGACGCCGCGTCTGGATCTTGAGCATTCTGCTGAAGGCCGCCGACCAGCACCGGAACAAGCGTCTGGACGGCGCTGGTCACTTCGGCTTCGTCGGCGCCTAACTTGGTTGCAATCTCTT
This sequence comes from Mycobacterium sp., assembly GCF_035274705.1. Lineage (GTDB taxonomy): Bacteria > Actinomycetota > Actinomycetes > Mycobacteriales > Mycobacteriaceae > Mycobacterium. Next base: position 32,719 of record NZ_DATENY010000015.1, read on the forward strand.
GCGTGGGAATTTGGTTGAAGAGTTCGTCGAGATCAGGCATGACTAATGACAGTAGGTCAATTCAATTGCTCAGTCTCCAATTTCACACCGGCACCGGGGAATCGGGCCATCAATACGTCGCCCATCGCCGTGGCGGGTGTGAGGACGCCGCGCCGATCCGACAGCCGGTCACGGTCCAGCGCCAGCGCCAAGCCGCTCTCGCCGAGCAGCACCGACGTCGCCTTGTAACCGGGGTCACCCTTCTGGGACATGGTGGCCCGGTAACGCGCGCCAGAAGTTGTGGTGGTGTACGTCTCGACGGTGTAGTGACCCTGTTCGCGAGCCCGTTCGCTGGGGCCGGTGCCTGGCTTGGGGACGATGCGCTCGACGAGTTTGGTCGGCAGCCGGTTGAAATAGCGGCTGCCGAGAGCCATGGTCGCCGCGTTTCCGCCGGTGGCCATCGCTGCGGCCACCCGCGCCGCGAACGAGCGACCCATGCTCAGCTGCTCCGCGTACTCGAACCTGCGGCCGTATGCGTAGTCGAGTAAGGCGTTGGAGCGGCGGACAACTCGTGTGTTCGCCGCGGCCATCACGAACGCTCCGATCCAGTAGCCGTCGAGTTCGGGGGCGATCTCACGGCCACGACGCCATCGAATATCGGGCTGTGCACCGAGTTCGGGTTCCGCGCCGCGATCAGGAGTCAGCGTGTAAGGGTCGTTCATCAGCCGCCTCGCCTCGGGGTCGGTTGATGCCGTACGCATGAGTTCCAACATCGAGGCGACGGTGCCGCCGGACACGCCTCCGGCGAATGAGCGCACCACCAGGTTGGTGTCGCCGAGCTGACCTGCCCCGTCCTGTTCGGCGCGTCGATAGAGTGCATAAACGGTGAGATCCGAAGGAATGGAATCGAATCCACACGAATGCACAATTCGCGCGCCGGTATCCACGGCCTCTTTGTGATACAGATCGATGCTTTCGCGGACGAAGATCGACTCACCCGTCAGATCGGCATAATCCGTTCCGGCCGCTGCGCAGGCAGCAACCAACGGCAATCCGTACCGCACATAGGGCCCCACCGTCGTCACCACCACCTGCGTCCGGGCGGCCATCGCATTGAGACTCGACGGATCCGACGCGTCTGCGGCGATCAGCGGCCAACTCTGCGCCGCCTCCCCCAGTGTCTCCTTGACGGCCAGCAGCTTGTCCTGCGACCGACCGGCCAGCGCGATGCGGGCATCCCCGCCGGCCTTTGCCAGATAGTCGGCGGTCAGTTTCCCGACGAAACCCGTCGCGCCGTATAAAGCGATGTCGAATTCACGCTGGTGTTCTGAATGTCGCCGGCCGGGCGGCTCCGGTGCGCTCATGTGTCGACGCTACCCGAGCATCTCCGGCAGCTCGATGTCCTCATCCAGCACGTGACGGGCCAGGAAGGCGGTCACCACCTGGTACCACAGCTTGGCGTGCTGTGGGGAAAGCACCCAGTGGTTTTCCGACGGGAAGTAGAGGAATCGGTGCGGACTTGTGCCGTCGTCGGCGGCGGGCAGGCCGGACTCGGCGAGCAGCTCGTACCACAGCCGCAGCGCCTCACCGATCGGCACGCGATAGTCCTTGTCGCCGTGGATGACCAGCATCGGGGTGCGAATCTGGCCGACGAACCGGTGTGGCGAGTTCCGGTCGGCCATTTCCGGCGTCATCTCGCGGGACCACCAGTACGCGCCGTCGGTGGTCGGTCCGAACTGATCGAGTGCCCAAAGGCTGGCGTGGGTGACGATCGCGTCGAACCGGTCGGTATGTCCGGCGATCCAGTTCGCCATGTAGCCGCCGAACGAGCCTCCCATCGCGGCGGTGCGCGTTTCGTCGACCCGCGGATGCGCACACGCCGCGTCGGTCGCCGCAATCAGGTCCGTGTATGGCGCGAAACCCCATGCGCCCCAGCCACGCTGGATGAAGTCCTGGCCGTAACCGGTGGACAGTGCAGGGTCGGGCATCAGCACGGCATAGCCCCGGGCGACGAGCAGCCATGGATTCCACCGCCAATGCCAGGAGTTCCAGCTGGCCAGCGGGCCGCCGTGCACCCAGAGCAGCAGTGGCGCGGGCTCTTCGACCTGCGGCAGCGCGAGCCACGACCGAACGGCCTGACCGTCGTCGGTGGTCGCGATCACCTCGCTCAGTACGCCGGGCAGCTGGGGCGATTCCACGCATGGCAATTCCGTCACGACGCCGTCCGGGTCGATCCGCACTGGATGCGGTGGCGTCGCATATGAACTGCGCATCGCAAAGATCACGCCACCCGGGGCGGTGCGCACGTCGGCGTAGGTGTAGTCGTCATCGGTGAGCCGGCCGACCTCGCCGGTCGACGGGTCAACTGCATAGATCGGGCCGCGCCCGTTGTCGTCGGCGGTGACGATCAGCGATGCGCCGTCGGCAGACCACGCGACTGACGTCGGCCAGCGGTCCCAATCGGCCGTCACATCGACGGGCGGCTCTCCGAATTGCATGTGACACAGCGTGATTCGCGGGGCCTTGCCTGGGGTCGAATGCGTTTCGCGGGTGAAGGCCACCGCCGTGCCGTCGGGTGAGATAGCCGGCAATTCCAGGTCGGCGTCGGGGTCGTCGGCGATGATGGCGCGCGCCGCGGTGGCCATGTCGATGCGGACGAGGGTGCTGCGGATGGACGCTTTGGCCGCAGGTGCGTGCCAGGACGTGACGATGAAGGAGCCGTCCGCGCTGACGTCGAAGTCCGCCTCGCGCAACGCATCTCTGGGCTGCGGGGTCAGGTCACGCGGTCCGTCGACGTCGAGCAGATGCGAGTGGTCCGGCCCGAGGTCGTGATCCCAGTACCGCACCGGATAGCCGTTGTGCAGCACCGCCGACACCTTGCTGTCCTTCCGCAGTGCCCGAAGTCGCTTGTCCTCGTCGACGCCGGAAGCCGACCGCAGCAGCTTCGCGGAGGCGACCGTGGCGGCGGCCTCACGCGCGGTGCGGACTCCGTCGATGGCGCCCGGCAGCACCAGGGCCTCGACCGCTTCCCCACCGGCGGCGGGCAGCCGCCACAACGACGCGGGCGGCTTGTCGTCGTCCTCGGAGGGTCGGGCCGCCACGAACAGCAGGTCGCCGTCGAACGTGAACGCCGGCGACGACTCGCCCTTCGCGCCGCGGGTGAGCCGACGCGCCGGCAGTTGCCCGTCCGGGTCGAGTTCCCAGATTGCGGTGACGAACTCGGTGCGCTTGTCGTTGAGTTCGGCGATCGTCGTGACCACCCGTGACCCGTCCGGCGACACCGCGAGGCCGGAGACGCGCGGTAAGGCGAGGAATTCGTCGAGGTCGTCGAATGGCGTCGTCAGCATGTCGTCGAGACTGCGCACAGATCGCCATCAAGCGCAAATTCGCGATCTCGCCGCAGTCTCGGCGAGCTAGTGAGTTTGACGGGTGTGTCCGATCGCCGCGTCGCTGCTGATCGTTCGCGAGCTTGCGCTGGGTAACCGTCGTTTCTCGGGCATCGTCGACAAGACCGGAGCCCCGCGGGATCGCGTCGCGGCGCGGCTCAGGGCGCTGGAACAGGTAGGCGTGACCGCAATAGACGCTACGTTCGACGGATGGCGCAGCAGATCCTTGTGATCGGTGCGGGCATCGCAGGCCTCGCGACAGCCGTGGCACTACAGCGCCGCGGACTCGACGTCACCGTCATCGAGGAGCGCACCGACATGACGTCCGGCGCCGGGATCAGCATCTGGCCCAACGCGCTGGCCGCACTCGACGAGATCGGGCTCGGCGATGCGGTGCGCGACGCCGGAGGGCGGGTCACCGCAGGCGCGCTGCGCTGGCGTGACGGCACCTGGTTGCGCCACCCGTCGCCGCAGCGGTTGGTCAAGGCGCTCGGCGAGCCGCTGGTCGTGATCCGGCGCTCGACGCTCACGACGATCCTGGCCGACGCCCTCGCAGACGGCGCCATGCACCACGGCCTCTCCGCGCGAGAACTCGTCACGACAGGCGACGGCGTGCGGGTCACGCTGTCCGACGACACGACGCGCGCGGCCGCCGCCGTCGTCGGGGCCGATGGCACCCGTTCGGTGGTCGCCCGCCACCTCAACGGAGCGCTCAGCGATCGATACGTCGGCTACACGGCATGGCGGGGCGTCGCCGAATGCGCCATCGACCCCGACGTCGCCGGCGAGGTGATGGGCCCGGGCATCGAGTTCGGTCATGTTCCGCTCGGCCCGGACCACACGTACTGGTTCGCAACCGAGCGGGCACCCGAGGGGCGGACCGCGCCGCAAGGCGAGCTGAACTATCTGAAGGCCAAGTTCGCCACGTGGACCCGCCCGATTCCGGACGTCTTGGCCGCGACCGACCCCGCCGACGTCCTGCACAACGACCTCTACGACCGCGACCAGGCCCGCCAGTGGTCACGAGGACCGGTGGTCGTGGTCGGGGATGCGGCGCATCCGATGCGCCCGCATCTGGGGCAGGGCGGGTGTCAGGGACTGGAGGACGCGGCGATTCTCGCCCGCTTCGTCCATCGGTCCGATGATCTGGCGACCGCGTTTTCGAGTTTCGCGACGTTCCGCAAGCCGCGAGTGCGGCCCCTGGTGCGGGAATCGGCGATGATCGGCCGGATCGTGAACCTGCGCCCCGCGTTCCTCAGCGCGCTGGCGAGCCGAGCCACGGTTCTCGGGCCCGAGGCGCTGCTGACGCGGCATCTGGCAGCGGTGGCGTCGCGTTCGGCGTTCGTCCCGCCCACCGACCGCGACATGGCGCCGGCATGATTCAGCGCGGTGTAGCCAGAGCGCCCAGCGGGTTGAGCAGTGCAGTGCACATCTGACGCGGATTGATGAAACCCAACAACCCGCTGGTCGGCATCGCGGCGCATCCCGTGGCGACGGTCGGCGCGGACGGCGTCGTCGGGTTGCCCCAGACGGCGGGAGCGCCACCCTGGGCGCCACACTTGGGCCACGCGCCCAGGCCCTGCGTGCGCAGGACGTTCTCGGCCACGCGGACCTGCTCGTCACGCGAGGCTGTCGCCGGGCTGCCCACACCGCCGTTGGCGTTCCACGTGGCCTGCTTGAACTGAAGGCCGCCGTAGGCGCCGTTACCGGTGTTGATGGCCCAGTTGCCACCGGACTCGCACTGGGCGATCGCGTCCCAGTTCACGGAGTCGGCGTGCGCGGTGCCCGTCGAAAGTGCCATCGGAACCACGGCGAGCGCCCCGGTGATAGCGGTGGCCATCAGACCTTTGGTGACTGCCTTACGAATGTTCATCACTGCGGTCCTTCCCCGACCGTTTGAAACAAGGCCCGCAAGTGAAGAGTTGTGCGTTCTCCCTACGCGGTTATCCGGTGTTTCGGGTGATGGACATCACGCGTTACGGATGCGTCAAAAGTTTTAATCGTTACTTATCTGGTGTAAGAGGCCTCTGAGAGAGATGGGGCGGTGCCGGGTCGTTTCCCGACACCGCCTCGCAATTGGTTCGTGCAGTCCTAGCCGCGCCGGCCGCAGACCGGCCACGCACCGATGCCTTGCGTCCGGAGCACGTTCTCTGCGACCCGGATCTGCTCCTCACGGCTGGCCTGGCTCGGCGAGCCCGAGCCGCCGTTGGCATGCCAGGTGCCCATCGTGAACTGCAGGCCGCCGTAGTAGCCATTACCTGTAGCAATTGACCAGTTGCCGCCCGACTCGCAGGCAGCGACGGCGTCCCAGTCGACGCCGCTTTCCGCACTCGCGGTGCCGGTCGCCAGCGCCATCGGTGCCAGAGCGAGCGCACCGGCGATGGTGGCCAGACCAAACGTCTTGCGGATGTTCTTCACTTCGATCCTTTCGCCAAGCGCGCGCCATTAACACCCGCGCGGGAACGCGGGCGTAGCTGCCTGTACACAGGCGGAGAGTTGGGCCGCACCATCTCGGTCAGGTGCGGCAGAGGGAGGCCAGAAGGTGCCTCGCCGGATATCAGACCCGGCGACCGCTGAAGGCGAACCCGCCTCCCGCAGCCCCACTCACACGCAGGTTCGTGGGTTTGAAATTATTTGCTCCGTTTGAAGCCGGTTTGGACCGTACAAAGCCTGTCGCGATTAGTCATGTTGATGAAGTTCGTGTCGCGGTTAGATCACGGAAAGATCACGACCGAACCTGAGAAAAGTCTGAGCAGGTCAGCGGCTGGTTTGACGGGACCATACAAATTGGGCCCTCGGCGTGTCGCCGTGAGCCAAATCACGACGATTTTGTGAGCTGTGACACGTGATTTCGGCGCCGATGTGGGTACTACTGCGTCGGAATTGACTGTCCGAGAGCCCAAATCGCCGGTCGCAGGGGTCATATCGCACATTTTGGTTCGCTGGCCAAACCAGTGATCCTCCCCCCGCCTACCACCGGACGAATCACCATGGGGCTGCTACCTTTTCAGCGGCTGGACACGTGTGGGCCTGCACGGTAGCGCGTTTCAGAGCTGACGACCGGCACACTCCGTTCATCCGATGGATTACATTGCAAGACAATCTGTTTCGCACTCAAACACGCCGCTCCGTCACCGAGTCCATCGCCGCCGGCGGACCACCGTTTCGCCCGACGGCCAATAGTGAAGTCGACCAGCTGTCCCCGGCCGCGGGCCTACGGCAGTTTCGAAAGCCAGGGTCTCGCACGGCTCGTGATCAAATTGATACACAGCGCAACGCGACCAATTCCAAAACGCTTATCTCCGAAGGGGTTTCATGAGCCCAGCATCGTGCACGGGCAGTCGCGGCCGTCAGCGCCTATCGCTACTTCGCCGTGTTTATCGGCTGCATTTGGATGGAAATTGAGGGAAAAGAATTCTGCGCGCACGAATTGCAAATAATGCAGGAATTTTGCAGCAAATTTGCTAGCTAATTTTCGGCGGGGCGGTAGCGGCCAGATCGGCCGCGGTGTTGACGTTCGTTAGAGCCCGTTGCTCTGGCATCACGATTCGTTGGGTGTCCACGGTGTCGACCAGCGCTCGCATGCTGCTCTTCCCCGCCGCAATCAGCTCGTCGACCCGGTCGGCCAGCGAGGTGCGGTAGATCCCAGCGAGGTAGTGATCGCGGCCGTCCCACGGCAGCACGACGTCGGCGCCGAGGCGCACGGCCGGACCACTGAGTTCGTCGATCAGGCCGGCGTCGAGATACGGCATGTCGACCGCACACACGAACGCGAGCTGCAAGCCGGCTTCGGCAGCCGCACGCAGCCCCCGCCCCGTCGCGAGCAGCGGCCCGACGCCGCGAACCTCGTCGCGCAGCACTTGGGCCTCAACCGCGGGCAGCGGTTGTCCTGGTGCAGCGATCACGAAAACGGGCGAACACCGCGGGCTTACGACAGACACCGTGCGCTCGAGCAGCGTGGTGCCCTCGTAGGAGAGATTGGCCTTGTCGCGGCCCATTCGGCGGGATGCCCCGCCTGCCAGGATGATTGCAGCAAGCGGCACGGGGGGCGTCACGTCAGTGAGGTTAGTCGACGGTCCAGGTGTCCTTGCCGCGGAGCAGCGACTGCAGGGCAGCCGTGTCGTGCGGCTTGGCGTCACGCGCGCACGCCACCTGGTTGCGGGCCGCGTCGTCGTACGTCGGCTTGCTGACTTGCCGGAATATGCCCATCACCATGTGATCGAGGTTCTGCTCCGACAGCCGAGACAGCGCAAACGCGTACGCCGGGTCCTGCAGCGTTGCGTCGTGGACGACGATCTCGCCGGCCGACACGTCGGCGGTCTTGGCGACCTCGAGCCCATAACCCGACTTGACCACGCAGTACTCGCCGTCGGCGCCGAACGTGATCGGCTCGCCGTGGGTGAGGTTGATCAGCCGTTCCTCCGCGCCCTCTTTGCGAAGCGCGTCGAAGGAGCCGTCGTTGAAGATCGGGCAGTCCTGCATGATCTCCACCAGCGCGGCACCGCGATGCTGAGCAGCGCCACGGAGCACCTCGCTCAGCCCCTTGCGGTCAGAATCGAGCGCGCGGCCAACGAACGTCGCCTCGGCGCCCAGCGCCAGCGACACCGGGTTGAACGGGTAGTCCAGCGAGCCCATCGGCGTGGACTTGGTGATCTTGCCGACCTCAGAGGTCGGCGAGTACTGACCCTTGGTCAGGCCGTAGATGCGGTTGTTGAACAGCAGGATCGTGATGTTGATGTTGCGGCGCAGCGCGTGGATCAGGTGGTTGCCGCCGATCGACAGCGCGTCGCCGTCGCCGGTGACGACCCACACCGACAGATCCTCCCGCGCCAGGGCCAGGCCAGTGGCGATCGTCGGCGCGCGGCCGTGGATGGAGTGGAAACCATACGTTTCGAGGTAGTACGGAAACCGACTCGAGCAGCCGATGCCGGAAACGAACGCAATGTTCTCGCGGCGCAGTCCAAGCTCCGGCAGGAAGTTGCGAATCGTATTGAGGATGACGTAGTCACCGCAGCCCGGGCACCACCGGACCTCCTGGTCACTGGTGAAGTCCTTGGCCTTCTGCGGCGCGTCGGTGGTGGGTACCCCGCTGAGTTTCGAGAGCGGAGTTACGCCCAGGTCCGATCCGATCAGGTCTGTCATGCGCTAGCTCCCACACCAGTCTCTACGGTGGCCGCCGCCAACCGTGCGAACTTGGCCTTGTCAATTTCCTTCTCGCCCAACGTCCCATCCAGCGCGGCATCGATGATGCCCTCAACCTCGTCGGCCAGGAACGCCATGCCTTCCACCTTGGTCACCGACTGGATGTCGACCAGGAACTTGCCGCGCAGCAACAGCGCGAGCTGGCCGAGGTTCATCTCCGGCAGTACAACCTTCGGGTAGCGCCGCAGCACGTCGCCGAGGTTGGCCGGGAACGGGTTGAGGTTCCGCACCTGCGCATGGGCGACCTTGATGCCCCTGCGCCGCGCCCGCCGGCAGGCCTCGCCGATGGGCCCATACGAGCTTCCCCACCCGAGCATCAACAGTTCGGCATCACCGGTCGGGTCGTCGACCTCGAGATCCGGCACAGAGATGCCGTCGATCTTGGCCTGCCGCAAACGCACCATCAGGTCGTGGTTCTTGGGCTCATAGGAGATGTTGCCCGAGCCGTTGGCCGCCTCGAGACCGCCGATGCGGTGCTCCAGACCGGGTGTGCCCGGAACGGCGAACTGGCGCGCGAGGGTCTCCGGGTTGCGTGCGTAAGGCTGAAACGGCTCGCCCGACTTCGCGAACGTGTGCTCGATCGGCGCGTAGCTGCTCACGTCGGGGATGCGCCACGGCTCTGAGCCGTTCGCGATCGCACCGTCGGACAGGATCATCACCGGCGTGTGATAAGTCACCGCGATACGCGCAGCCTCGACGGCGACGTCAAAGCAATCGGAAGGCGTGCGGGGCGCGATGATCGCGACCGGCGACTCGCCGTTGCGGCCGAACATTGCCTGCAACAGGTCGGCCTGCTCGGTCTTGGTGGGCAGGCCGGTGGACGGCCCACCGCGCTGCACGTCGACGACGATCAGCGGAAGCTCGGTCATCACGGCCAAACCGATCGCCTCGGACTTCAGAGAGACACCGGGACCCGAGGTGGTGGTGACACCCAGCGCGCCGCCATAGGACGCGCCGATGGCCGCACCGATGCCGGCGATCTCGTCTTCGGCCTGGAACGTCAGCACGTTGAAGTTCTTGTGCTTGGACAGCTCGTGGAGGATGTCCGAAGCCGGGGTGATCGGGTAGCTGCCGAGCACGAGTTGAACGTCGGCGAGTTGACCCGCGGCGACCAGGCCGTACGCCAGGGCGGTGTTGCCCGAAATCTGCCGGTACTCGCCGGTCTTCAGCTTTGCCGGCGACACCTCGTAGGTGGTGCCGAACGCCTCGGTCGTCTCGCCGTAGTTCCAGCCGGCCTTGAGCGCCAGCACGTTGGCCTCGGCGATATCGGGCTTGCGGGCGAATTTCTCGCGGATGAACGCCTCGCTGTGTTCCAGCTCGCGGCCGTACATCCACGACAGCAGCCCGAGCGCGAACATGTTCTTGGCGCGCTGGCCGTCCTTCTTGGAGGCGCCGATCGACTCGACTGCGCCGAGCGTCAGCGTCGTCATGGCGACGGGCTGCACGACGTAATCGGAAAGCTCGTCGTTCTCCAAGGGATTGGCTTCATAGCCGACCTTGGCGAGGTTGCGCTTGGTGAACTCGTCGGAGTTCGCGATGATCAGACCGCCGCGCGGCAGATCGGAGACGTTGGCCTTCAGCGCGGCGGGATTCATCGCCACAAGGACATCCGGGCGGTCGCCTGCGGTCAGGATGTCATAGTCGGCAATCTGGATCTGGAACGAAGAGACACCCGGCAGCGTGCCCTGTGGAGCACGGATCTCGGCCGGGTAATTCGGCTGAGTAGCAAGGTCATTGCCGAACAGCGCGGCTTCAGAGGTGAAGCGGTCTCCAGTGAGCTGCATGCCGTCGCCCGAGTCGCCGGCAAAGCGAATGACGACCTTTTCGAGCTTCTGCCGAGGGCCTGAAGTGCCGGGACTGATCGCGTTGTCGATGGCCCCCACTACGCCTGCCTTCCGCATTGTTTCCGGCGAAGTCATCCGAGTCGCAGTCAGGGTGACGCGCCGTCGGCGGACGTCCGCCGAAGTTTGATGTCACTGCCAGTACCGATTATTGCACTTCTCTTAGGCGGCGATTTACCCGACGCGCGGGGAACCCCCGGGTGACCTGGGAGCGAACGCACTGCTCAGCCGATGTGCACACGGGCCGAGTGAGACACGATTGTGTTTTCCGTCACTTTCCAGAGAATGGCATTCTCTAAGAAACGGTTACTGATCGGTAGCCATCCGCTAGCAGTAGCTCGGCAGGTTGTACGGCGTGATGACCTGGATCGGCACGGGCCGTACCGGCTCGGCGGGCAACGCCCCACGCTCCTGCAGAATCAGCCGCATCGCCAGGCGGGCGTCGGCGCGCAGATCGTTGTGCAGGACCACCGAGACGCGGCCTTCTCGCAGCAGTTGCCGGTTGTCGGCGTCGAGGTCGTGGGCGATAAAGACGCGGCATGGCCGCCCGAGGCGTTTGAAGGCCGCGACGGTGGCGGTGTTACCGCCGCCGACGGAGTAGACGGCTTCTACGCCGGGGTTCTGCTCGAGCGCCTCGAGCACCAGCCGCTCATTGGTCGCGTCGATGCCGTCGCTGTCGCTGACCTCGACGATCGCGCGACCCGACCCACGCAGAGCTGAGCGGAAACCGACCTCACGCTCACCCTCACCGCGGAACACCGTACGAGACAGCGTGATGAGGACGTCCGACGGCGCCTGCCCGAGCCACTGATTCATCAAATAGGCCGCCGTCACGCCGGCGCCGTGGTTGTCGATGCCGACGTAGGCGCAGCGCGAGCTGGTGGGAACGTCGGTCGCATAGGTCACGACCGGCACGCCCGAGTCGACGAGCCGGTCGATGGCCTCGGCTACCTCTGGTTCATCCTGCGCCTTGAGGATCACGCCGTGAGTGCCGCGGATCTTGGCGAGCGCCTCGACCATCTGCGCGGTCGAGCCCGATTCCCACAGGTGGAAGCGCGCTCGCACCATCGCCGGCGCGAATGCGGGCAGTTCGGCCTCGACCGCGGCGCGAAAGGCATCGGAGAAGCGCCGCGGGGTTTGCATGACCACATCGGTCAGATAGCGCCGGCCGACCAGGCGCAGCTGGGCGCGCTGCTTGTCCAGATCTGCGATCGCCTGCATGACCTCGGCCCTGGTGTTCTCACGCACGCCTGGCCGTTGGTTGAGGACGCGGTCGACGGTGGCCTCGCTCAGACCCGACTGCTGAGCGATCTCGCGGACCTTGTAGCGGTGCGCCATCGAGGGTTCCTTTTCCTCGCGAGCAGTCGCAAAACTGCCCGATTTCAGCCCGATCAGGGCAGTTTTGCGTCTGCTCGCCGGGAAATGGTGAGGGGTTTTTGATGGGTTTCTGGTGTTGAATGCGGTCACTATCACAGCAAGACTATCTGCCATGACCGCGGCCGTCCGCGCCACACGCCAGGCGTGGATGACCGATGCCCACTGCAGCCTCGACGACTTCCGGGCGCAGGTGCTGTGCGACACCGATCCCGCCGACTATCCGCTCGCCTCCGAGATCCGGAGCAACGTGCCGGTTTACGATGCGGACTCCGCCGCTGATCGTCGTGTGCTGCAGTCGGAACTGATTCGGGCGCTGGCCGACGGGCCGGGCGTCGTCGTATTCAAGGCCGCCTTCACCCCCGACCTGATCGAAGCCACCAACGAGGCGTTCTTCGCGATCATCGAAGCGCAGCACGTCGCCGGCTCGGCTGCGGGCGATCACTTCGGCAGGCCCGGCGCCAATGACCGGATCTGGAACGCCGCACAGAAGCTGGCGCTACATGCGCCGCGTGCGTTCACCGAGTATTACTCCAACGACACGCTGGCCGCCGTGTGTCAGGCCTGGCTGGGTCCGCGTTATCAGGTCACCTCGCAGGTAAACGTCGTCAATCCCGGTGGTACACAGCAGGTTCCACACCGCGACTATCACCTCGGGTTCGTGCCCGTCGAGCATCTGGCGTCGTATCCCGCCCACCTGCACCGCACGTCGCCGCTCCTGACGTTGCAGGGCGCCGTCGCCCACTGCGACATGCCGGTCGAAAGCGGGCCGACCATGCTGCTGCCTCATTCGCAGCGCTTCGACGCCGGGTACATCGCATTCAACCGTCCCGAGTTCATCGAGTTCTTCGCCGAGCACCACGTCCAGCTGCCGCTGGCCAAGGGCGACGCGGTGTTCTTCAACCCCGCGCTGTATCACGGTGCGGGATCGAACATCTCGACCGACATCCGCAGGATTGCGAACCTGCTGCAGATCTCGTCACCGTTCGGTCGAGCGATGGAGGCGCTGGATCGCACCGCGATGGTGCGCGCCGTTTATCCGGAACTTCGCGCGATGAAGTCGGCCGGCCGGCCGCAACAGGATCTGGTCAACGTGGTGGTGGCAACGGCCGAGGGCTACGCCTTTCCCACCAACCTCGATCGCGATCAGCCGATCGGCAGCCTGGCCCCGCCAAGCCAGGTTGACACCGTGCTCGCCGCATTGGCCGACGACCTCACCTCGGAAGAACTCGACGCCGCTTTGCGCGACCAGAACGATCGGAGAATTCCATGACCACCCTCGGCGTAGTCGGACTGGGCCGCATCGGCGCCTTTCACGCCGACACGCTCTCGGGCCTGGACGGCGTGGACGGCTTGGTAGTCACTGACGAGCGGCCCGAGCTGGTTGCCGCAGTAGCGGCCAAACACGGTGCAAAACCGGCTGATTCGGTGGAGGCGTTGTTGACCTCCGGCATCGACGGTGTCGTAGTCTCGGCGGCCACGCCCGCTCATGCAGAGCTGACACTGGCCGCCGTGGAGCGGGGGCTGCCTACCTTCTGCGAGAAGCCGATCGCGTCGACCGCCGCCGAAAGCGCACGGGTGGCCGACGTCATCGCTCGTTCAGGAGTGCCGGTGCAGATCGGATATCAGCGCCGGTTCGACGCGGCGTTCGCCGCGGCCAAACGCGCGGTGGACGACGGTTCTCTGGGCCCGCTGCACACTGTCCGGAGCACCACCATGGATCCCGCTCCCCCGCCGATGGAGTACATCGCCGGCTCCGGTGGAATCTTTCGCGACTGTGCCGTCCACGATTTCGATGTCATCCGCTGGATCACCGGCCAGCAGGCCGTCGAGGTATACGCCACCGGCAGTGTGCAGGGCGACCCGCAGTTCACGGAATTCGGTGATGTCGACACCGCAGCGATCGTGGTCAGGTTCGATGAGGGCACCCTCGGGTTGGTATCCGCGGCTCGCTACAACGGGCACGGCTACGACTGCCGCGTTGAGGTACACGGCTTTTACGACACGGTGGTCGCGGGCTGGGATCAGGGCGTGCCGGTGCGAAACACCGACCCACACAACGAGTTTCCCGTCGGCCCCGCCCACCACTTCTTCATGGACCGCTTCACCGACGCATTCCGCGCCGAGCTGACCGCATTCGTCGACGTCGTCAACGGCGCCGCCGCGCCGGCGGTCACGGTGGCCGACGCGGTCGAGGTGGCCTGGCTGGCGGACGCGGCGACGGAGTCGTTCAAACGCGGCGTCCCGGTAAGCATCGAGGAAGTGAGATCAAGATGAAAATCGCAGGTGCGCCGATCTCATGGGGTGTGTGCGAAGTGCCGGGATGGGGCTACCAGCTTGCCCCAGAGCGTGTGCTCGCCGAGATGCGTGACGTCGGCTTGTCCGCCACCGAACTGGGTCCCGAGGGCTTTCTGCCGTCCGATCCGCACGAGCTCACGACGATGTTGGAGTCCTATGGCATGAGCTGCGTGGGCACGTTCGTCCCTGTCGTGTTGCACGATGCCGGTCACGACCCGCTGCCCGACATCGACGGCCCGCTCGACGCGCTACAGGCCTGCGGGGCAGCCGTTCTCGTGCTTGCGGCAGCGACGGGCGCCGACGGTTACGACGCGCGGCCCACACTCGACGACGGCCAGTGGGCCACGCTGCTGACCAATCTGGACCGGCTTGCCGATGCCGCAGCGAACCGCGGCGTGCTAGCCGTGCTGCACCCGCATGTCGGGACCATGGTGGAGACCCGCAGCGACGTCGCGCGGGTGCTGAAAGGCTCGGCGATCCGGTTGTGTTTGGACACCGGGCACCTGTTGATCGGCGGGACGGACCCGTTGCAGTTGGCTCGAAGGGTGCCGGCACGCATCGCGCACGTCCACCTCAAGGACGTCGATATCGAGCTGGCCGCCCGCGTGCAGACCGGCGAATTGACATACACCGATGCGGTTCGGCAGGGCATGTACACCCCGCTGGGTGCGGGCGACGTGGACATCGCCGGAATCGTCACGGCGCTGCGTAGCAACGGGTTTGACGGCTGGTTCGTCATGGAACAGGACACCATCCTGGACGGGCAACCCACCGACGAGGGGCCGGTGGGTGACGTCCGGGAGAGCGTGGCGTTCATCACCGACGTCTGCAGTCGCGTCCCGGTATGAGCTTGAGGATCGGGGTGCTCGGGGCATCCCGCATCGCCGAGCTGGCCATCGTCGGCCCGGCCCGCGAACTGGGCCACCGGCTGGTCGCCGTTGCTGCGCGCGATCCGCGCCGCGCCGAATTGTTCGCCGAAAAGCACGGTGTGGAACGCGTTTTGGGATCGTATAACGAGGTCGTCCACGATCCCGAGGTCGATGCGGTGTACAACCCGT
Source organism: Mycobacterium sp. (assembly GCF_035274705.1). Lineage (GTDB taxonomy): Bacteria > Actinomycetota > Actinomycetes > Mycobacteriales > Mycobacteriaceae > Mycobacterium. Next base: position 47,857 of record NZ_DATENY010000015.1, read on the forward strand.
TGGCCAATGCTCTGCACGCACCCTGGAACTTGACGGCGATCTCGGCCGGCAAGCCGGTGCTGACCGAGAAACCGTTCGCCCGCAACCGCGCCGAAGCGCATCAGGTCGCCGAGGCGGCCGACGCGGCCGGGGTCACCGTGATGGAGGGCTTTCACTACCTGTTCCACCCCGTCACCCGCCGCGCGTTCGAATTGGCCTTCGACGGCACCCTCGGCGACGTTGTCCACGTCGAAGTCCGGATGGCCATGCCGGCACCGGAACCCAGCGACCCTCGGTGGTCGCTTGAGTTGGCGGGTGGTGCCCTGATGGACCTGGGCTGCTACGGCCTGCACGTCATACGGCGTCTCGGCCACCCGTCGATCATTCGCGCACACGCCGAAGAGACCAGCCCGGGCGTCGACTCGTGGTGCGACGTCGAACTCGCGTTTCCGGGCGGAGCGACGGGGCTGAGCGCCAATTCGATGGTCGCCGACGAGTACATGTTCACGCTGCGCATCGTCGGCACGCGCGGAGATGTGTTCGTGCACAACTTCATCAAGCCCCACGACGACGACCGGCTCACCATCAACACACCCGCGGGCACCACCGTCGAGCGGCTCGGCACCAAGCCGTCGTACACCTACCAGCTCGAAGCGTTCGCCGCGCACGTGCTGCACGGCGCACCGCTACCGCTCGATACGACCGACGCGGTGGAGAACATGGCCTACGTCGACGCCGCCTATCGTGCGGCGGGCATGACGCCCCGGTAGGCCGCCCCTTCGATCGGCTACGAATCGTTCGTTTGGCAAACGAACCCAAATTCGCGAAACCAAGTAGTGCACTACGCGCGCGTCGTGTCTCTCCAGCTGCCAAGATCACGGTTGCAGGCATCGAGACAGGGGGCAGCGTGGTGGTACGGATGCTGGGTCGGCTCCTTGCATGGGTCGCCGGCAAGATGGATCAGCTCGTCGGATGGTCGAAGTTGCCGACGGTACTGGCAGTACCGGTCTTGATCGGGCTGCGGGGCCAGCTGCGGGCGAAGAACCTCTACGACACCCGCGACCCCAACGCGAAAGAATCCGGCGGCGACGACACTGATGCCGTCGGCCACCGCACTGCCCGCACGATCACCGGCAGCTTCAACAACCTCGACGATCCCCTCGTGGGAGCGGCCGGATGCAGATTCGGTCGCAATGTCCCGCTGACTCACGTCTATCGCGAGGAGCCCGCGCAGCTACTGGAGCCCAACCCGCGGCTGATCAGCCGTCGTCTCCTCACCCGCGAGCAGTTCCAGCCCGCCACCACGCTGAACCTGCTCGCCGCGGCGTGGATCCAGTTCGAGGTGCACGACTGGTTGAGTCACGGCTCGAGCGACTCGCAGCCGTGGGAGATCCCGCTCGAAGCCGACGACCCGTGGCCCGAGCCGCCGATGACCATCAAGCGCACCGAGTCGGATCCCGATCCGGATGGCTGGGGTCCGCCGACGTTCGTGACCCGCGACAGCCACTGGTGGGACGGCTCGCAGATCTACGGTTCGAGAAAGGATTTCGCAGACGCCGTTCGCACGCGGCGAGGCGGACACCTGCGGATCGACCGCCTCGGGCTTGCGCCTGAGGACACCGACCCGTTGCTGGATTTGGAGGGCCCTGCGGGCAACTTCTGGCTGGGTCTGGCGATCCTGCACTCGTTGTTCATGCGCGAACACAACGCGATATGCGACCACCTCGCCGCGAAATATCCGCATATGTCCGACCAAGAGCTCTACGACAAGGCGCGACTTGTCAATGCGGCCTTGATGGCCAAGATTCACACCGTCGACTGGACGCCGGCCATCATCGCGCACCCGACCACCGTCTTTGCCTTGCGCGCCAACTGGTTTGGCTTGCTCGGTGAACGTTTCAGTAAACGGTTCGGACGGATCAGCGACAGCGAGATTCTGCAGGGCATACCTGGATCACCGACCAATTATCACGGCGTGCCCTATTCACTGACCGAGGAGTTTGTGGCGGTCTACCGGATGCATCCGCTGATGCCCGACGAATACGTCTTCCGCTCGGTGACCGACGACTCCGAACTGGTTACTCACGAATTGCCTGATCTGACCGTGCACCAGGTGCGAGACCGACTCGACGAGCTGTCGATGGACGACATCTTTTACTCGTTCGGCCGCTCGAATCCCGGTGCCATCACGCTGCACAACTTCCCGCGGCACCTTCAGGAGTTCCGCAAGGCCAACAATAAGGACCTCGTCGACTTGGCGGCCATCGACGTCCTTCGGGTTCGCGAGCGCGGGGTCCCGCGGTACAACGAATTCCGGCGATTGTTCCGCCTCAAACCTGCTTCCACGTTCGAAGAGCTCACCGACAACCCCGTGTGGGCAGAAGAGCTGCGGCGGACCTACGGCGACGTCGAGCGCGTCGACTTGATGATCGGCATGTACGCAGAACCCAAGCCGGCGGGATTTGGTTTCAGCGACACCGCTTTTCGCGTCTTCGTCTTGATGGCGTCGCGGCGCCTGGAAAGCGATCGCTTCTTCACCACCGACTTCCGCCCCGAGATCTACACCCAGGCGGGTATGGACTGGGTCAAGGACAACACGATGCGAGACGTGCTCCTGCGTCACTTTCCGTCGCTGAAGCCGGCCCTGCGCGGCGTCAAGAACCCATTTGCGCCATGGATGCCGGTCTGGAAGGAAGAGAACTCACGATGACCGACACCATCCAATCCCTCGACACCAGGTTTGTTCCCTACTGGGACAACTTGGAGCAGCCCCGGCCCGACGAAGACCAACTCGTCAAGCAGATCGCCGACAAGCTCGCAGGCAACAACCGGTGGGCGTTCAAGAAATACCGTCATGGCATCCGCGACGCGCACGCCAAGAGCCACGGCATCCTGCGCGGCGAACTCACCATCTACCCGAATCTGCCGGAGCCGTATCGCCAAGGACTCTTCGCGACACCGGGGCCATACCCCGTTATCGCCAGGCTATCGAGCACCTCCGGCGCCCTCCGCAGCGACGAGACGCGCGGTATCCGCGGTCTGGGGATCAAGGTGCTCGGCGTGGAGGGTAAACGGTCGCTGTCCGAGGACACCGCGACGACTCAAGACTTCATCCTCGTCACTCACCGCGAGTTTCCGTTCCCCGACGCACAGGCCTATCTCAAGCGGGGCATGCCCTTCGCCGTGTTGTTGGCGCGCCTCCCCGACTCCGTACTCAAGTTCGTCGGACACACCCTCGGCGCCGTCCGACCGATCCTCGAATTCTTCGGGGGGTCCCTGCCGGCCACATTGGACCTGTTCAGCCATCCCAACACTCACATTCTGGGTATGACATTCTTCTCGTCGGCTCCCCTGCGGCACGGCAACTATGTCGCCAAACTGCTTCTGGCGCCGTTGTCGGAGAACGTCAAGGCGTTCATCGACCAACCGGTGCCAGCCGGCGCGGGCAAGGAAGCCTTCCGCGACATGGTGGTCGATTTCTTTGCCAACAACAGCGCCGAATACGAACTGCGTGTGCAACTGTGCACCAATCCCGTGACTATGCCCATCGAGGACGCGACGGTGTCATGGCCGGAGGAGGAATCGCCCCACGTCGGCGTCGCCAAGATCACCTTCGGTGTCCAGAACCCCGCTACGGATGCTCGACGGGCGTTCGGCGACGACGTGTTGTCGTTCAACTCATGGCGCGGGCTGGCGGCTCACCGACCGCTCGGATCGATCAATCGGCTGAAGAAGCTGGTCTACGAGGCGTCGAGTGACTTCCGGCACCGGGTGAACAACGTCGCGCGGGTGGAGCCCACCAAGATCACGGAGCTGCCCGACTAGCAGCGAATTCGCTGGACATTCGCGAAGCGCTGGCCGCTCCCGCCACCTAAACTCTGCTGCATGGCGGCGCGCTGGCAATTGCTCGATCGTCCGGCGGAGTTCGACGCGATACGGTCTACGGTGACCGGCAATGGCGGCGGCGTCGTGTTGGTCGGGGCCGCCGGGGTCGGCAAAACCACCCTGGCTCGCGCGGTGACCGCCTCACTGGGTTCGGACGTGCAGTGGGTCGGTTGCACGGAGTCCTCACGCAGCATCCCGCTCGGGGTTTTCGCTCATCGCATACCGCCGTCGGGTTCGCGTGACCCGGTCGCCCTTCTGGCCGCCGCACGCGCGTCGATTCTCGAACGTCCCGGCACCGTGATCGGTGTCGATGATGCTCATCTGCTCGACCAGCTCTCGTCGACGCTGATACACCAGATCGCGATCGAGCGAGCGGGACAGATCGTGGCGACGGTTCGCAGTGGTGAATCGGTGCCTGACGCCGTCACCGCGTTGTGGAAAGACAACCACCTCAGGCGTTTTGAGCTGATGCCGTTCACCAAAAAGCAGAGCATCGCGCTCGTCGAGGCCGTTCTCGGCGGGACGCTGGAAGGTCTTTCCGCTGACGTCATGTGGGACGCGTCTGGCGGTAATCCACTGTTCCTCCGCCACATGGTCGAAGGCGCTGTCGACGCCGGGACGCTCACCGAGGTCGACGGCGTGTGGCAACTGCGCGGACGTGCCGTTGTTCCGTCCGGTCTGGCCGCGCTCCTCGAAGACCGCCTCGATCACGTCGGCGACGATGTGGTGAACGCCCTGAAGTTCCTCGCGCTGTGCGAGCCGCTCGACGTCGACGCGCTGTCCGAACTGGCAGGTGAGGAGGCCGTCGATGCCGCCGAGGTCGGCGGGCTGATCCGCATTGCGCAAGACGGCACGTCACTGAACGCTCGATTCAGCCACCCGCTCTACGGTGACGTCGTGCGGCGTCGCGTGGGCACCGCGTCGGCGCGCAGACTCAGGGGACGCATCGTGAAAGTGCTGCGCCACCAAGAACTCGAGACCGCAGCCAGCCGGCTGCGGCTGGCCCAGCTGTCCATCGACAGCGATCAACCGGTGGACACGGACCTTCTCATCGCGGCAACCAAGGATGCGATCTTCCTGTCCAATGTTCCCCTGGGCGAACATCTCGCCAGGGCCGCATTCGAGCGTGACGGCGGCCTGCAAGCCGCCGAGTTGTTGTCGCGCGCGCTGCTGTGGCAGGGCCATCCCGTTGAGGCCGAGGCAGTCCTCGCGCGGTTTGCACCGGAAGACCTTGACGAGCTTCAGCTCGTGCTGTGGGGCATTCCCCGGCTATCCATTCTGTTCTGGTCGATGGGTGAAGTAGAACGGGCCCATCAACTGTTGGACCTGCTTCGCGAACGCGTCCAGCACCCCAGTATCAAGCTCGTCGTCGAGGCCACCGGGTCGGCAATGGCGGTGCACGAGAACAAGATTGACGAGGGCATCGCCGCGGCGGAGGCAGTGCTGTCCGACCCGCACGCGCCGAAACAGGCGGTTGACTTCGCGGCGTTCGCCGCAGGACTGGCGATGCCGGTTGCCGGGCGTGGGAGCGACTTCGAACCGATCGCAGCGCGCTGCCGCTCTGAGCAGAAGGCGACCGACGGCATGATCCGCGTAATGGTCCGCTACTGCGATGTTCTCGCGCTGACCTACGCCGGCGAACTGGACGCTGCCGAGCAGCGCGCCGCCGATTACGAGCAGTTCTCATCGGAGGGCCAATTCCTGGGGTGGGCGATCGCCAAGATCACGTCCGGCCTGGTAGCCACCCATCGCGGCCGCTTTCCCGAGGCCATCTCGAGTATCGAGCAGGCCCTCGCCGCGTTGGCGGCCGAAGCGTCGCTGCCGTGGCGGCTTCCGGCACGGCTGTTACTGGCACGGGCCTACGCGGCGATGGGCAATATCGAGCAGGCCGAGCGCGTCCTGGCCGACGCCAAGGAACACAGCGGAGAGTTCGTCGCGCTCCATCAGCCTCACCGGCTGATCGCAACGGCGTGTGTGGCCGCCGCCAAGACCGGTGAGCGTTCGGGAATCGAATTGGCCCGCGAGGCAGCGGATTTGGCACACCGATCCGGCCAGTACGCAGTGGAGGCAGAAGCGTTACACCACGCCGCCAGATTCGGTGACCGCACCGTTGCGGGTCGATTGGCGGCGCTCGGGAACTCTGTGAGCGGACCAGTGATAACACTGCAGGCCCGGCACGCCGCGGCCGTCGCGGACCGAGACGCCCAGACCCTTGACGTGATCAGCGCCGAGTTCGAAGCCGCCGGATTGATGTTGTCGGCGGCGGATTCGGCCGCGCAGGCCGTCCCACTGCACGACCGCGCCGGTGAACGAAGCAAGAGCGCGGCGTCCTCGGCGCGCGCACTGCGTCTGGCCGCACAGTGCGGGGGCGCGGCGACCCCGGCGATCCGCTCGGCGGCACGGCCCCTGCCGGTGTCTTCCCGGGAGCGGGAGGTCGCTGGGCTGGTGGCGGCGGGCCTGTCGAATCGCGAGATCGCCGATCAGCTCACCGTGTCCGTTCGCACGGTGGAGGGCCATATCTACCGCGCCTGCATCAAGCTCGACGCCGCCGATCGCGATGAACTGGCGAAGATCGTGCGACCCGATACCGATACCCCGTAGGCCTTGCGGATCGGTCACTCGCCCGGATGGCGCTGAAAGAACGGCTGTCGCGTCGGTGAGACCGTAACCGTCTGGGTCACCGTGCTGGTGTCCGTGGGTGGCGCAGTCGTTGTCGGTGTCGCGGTATCGGTGGTCGGGGAGACCGTCGTTGTGACAGTCGGGGTGTCCGTCGGCGGCGGCGTGACCGTGACCGTGTCTGCAGGCGGCGCCTCCTCTGTGACGACGGTCGTCCCGCCACCGCTGGGCGCGTGGTGAGTGGGTGGCGCGACGACGCTGCCCGTCGTGGTAGGCGTCGGCGACGCGCTCGAAGTCGTGGTGGCAACCGACGTCGTGGCCACCGGACCGGTGGTGAGTTTCACAACCGCGACGGCCAGTCCGGCGACGACGAGAACGGCCAGGGCGCCGGCGCCGACGAGAGCGGGGGCACGGCGGTACCACGGTGTTGCGGGCTCAGGTGGCGGTGCGGCGTACGGGTCGCCGTATCCGTCGGAGGAGTGGTAGCCGCCGGCCCGCGTCGGCTCGAAGTAGTAGTTGGGGTTCTCCGGCGGCTGTCGTCCTGGCACGGCCGCACACGGTAACTGCGCAAGCTGTCAGTTGGCCGCCAAGCAGCGCAAGGCTTTCTGAGTTCGTCCGCGGAATCACCGCGGCCGCCGCGGTCCCCGCACTTTCGCCCCAGGGCGTGTCGCCGCACGTTCGTGCCAACGCAGCCGCAGCATCAACAGATTGCGGTGTGCCCGCCATCCCACCGACAACGGGTCACGCCACACCGGCGTAGTAGCCGTCGGTTCGCGATCCCTAGCCATGCCCCCATTGTGCAATGCCGCCGCGACTCCCGCCGCGCGGCGCGCTGCCGCCCAGGTGAACGGCTGTCGAACAGTTGTACGAGCAAAGCTCCGCCGACCTATCCGGTCGACGGGGTCCGCTGGCCTGCATTTATGCGCTTTTACCACGCAATTCGTGCGACAAGGCCTCCAACTCGTCGCCACCGGCCATCTCCTGGGTGAGGTGTTCGAGCGTGATGTCGTCAAAGGTGCAATCGAGCTTCTGACGACCCCGGTTGAGCAGCACGAAGTGGTCGCCGACCATGTGCGCGTGGTGCGGGTTGTGCGTGATGAACACCACACCGAACCCGGCATCCTTGGCCGCGGTGATGTACTTCAGCACCACGCCCGACTGCTTCACACCGAGTGCGGCCGTCGGCTCGTCGAGAATCAGCACCCGCGCACCGAAGAACACCGCCCGCGCGATCGCGACGCACTGCCGCTGACCGCCCGACAGCGAGCCGATCGGCACGTCGACGTCGGGCAGGTCGATGCCCATCTTCGACAGTTCCGTCAGCGTGGTGGCCCGCATTGCGTTGGCGTCCATGGCCCATGGGAAGCGGCTCTGCCGGATCTCCTGACCGAGGAAGAAGTTTCGCCATACCGGCATCAGCGGGACAACGGCAAGGTTCTGATACACCGTCGCAATACCCTTGGCCAACGCGTCCTTTGGCGAGTTGAACTTCGCCGGTTCGCCGTCGACCAACAGCTCGCCGTCGGTCGGCGGGTGATACCCGGCGATGATCTTGATCAGCGTCGATTTGCCTGCGCCGTTGTCGCCGAGGATGCCCGTCACCTCGCCAGCGTGTACGCGAAGCGAGATGTCTTTGAGCGCAGTGATATTGCCGTACGCCTTGCTGACGCTGCGCATCTCGACCAGGGGCACTTTGCCCCCCGAAGGGGCGTCATGCATGGGACGATCAACCGTTGCGGTCATGGGTCACCTCTTCGCCGCATAGTTACGGAATGCATTGTTGGCGATCACCGCGAACAGCAGCATCACGCCCATGAAGAACTTGAACCAGTCGGGATTCCAGCCGGCATACACGATGCCCTGTTGCACCATGCCGAAGATGAATGCGCCGATCGCGGCGCCGATCGCCGTGCCGTACCCGCCGGTGAGCAGGCAGCCGCCGATCACCGCGGCGATGATGTAGATGAATTCGTTGCCGACACCCTGACCGGACTGCACGGTATTGAACGCGAACAGCAGATGCATGCCGGCGAACCAGGCACAGAAGCCGACGAACATGAAGAGCCCGATCTTCACGGCGGTCACGGGCACACCGACTGCGCGGGCACTTTCCTGGTCACCGCCGACGGCGAAGATCCAGTTGCCGACCTTCGTCTTGAAAAGCACATAGGTTGCGACCGCAGTGAACAGCAGCCACCACAACACGGTGATCCGCACCGAAACTCCGGCAATGGTGAACGACGACGAGAACACCTTCTGCGCCGAATCCCAGCCCTGCATGTCGCTCACGCTCGGCGTCGCAACCTGACCCGAAATGAGCTTGGTCACTGCGAGATTGATGCCGGTGAGCATCAGCAGGGTGCCCAACGTGATCAAGAAGCTCGGGATCTTGGTCTTCATCACCAAGTACCCGTTGAAGAACCCGACAGCCAGGGCGACTATCAGCGCCAACGCCGCCCCGGCCCACAGGTTCAGATGCAGGTTGTAAGCCAGCATCGACGCCGCAAGCGAACTCGTGGTCACGGCCACACCCGCCGACAGGTCGAACTCGCCGCCGATCATCAGCAGCGCGACCGCGCAGGCCATGATCCCGATCGTCGAGCTGGCATACAGCACTGTTGCCAGGGCCTCGGGTGACCGGAACGGCGGGGCGACGATCAAGAAGAAGATGAAGATCCCCACCGCGCCGATTGCCGCACCCATCTCAGGACGAATGAGCAGGCGCTGCACACGGTTTCGTTCTTTGACGCGTTCGTCGCGGACAATTTTGTGACTGGCGACGTCCAGATCAGTTTGGGTAGTCATGATTCGCTCTCTCCTGGGTCGCGGCTCAACGGGTCCCGGACTTGGCCAACTCGGCGACGGCATCGATGTTCGTCTGATCGATGAACGAGGGTCCGGTCAGGGTGGGCTGGCCACCGCCGATCAGGTTCTTGTTGTTGATGAAGAGCCACAGCGAGTCGATCGCCAGATACCCCTGCAGGAATGGCTGCTGGTCCACCGCCCACTGCACCTTGCCGCCCTTGATCGCATCGACGAGCGCCGCATTGGTATCGAAGGTGACGACCTTCGCGGAGCTACCGGCATTGCCGACTGACTGCACCGCGGCCAACGCAATCGGCGCGCCGAGCGCGACGACGTGGTCGACGGAGGGATCCTGCTGCAACTTAGCTGTGATGGTCGATTCGACAGACGGCATGTCCTTGCTGTTGACGTTGAGGATCTCGGTCTGTCCCTTGAATCCCTGGGTGACGCCGGCGCAGCGGGATTCGAGCGCAACCTGCCCCTGCTCCTGGATCACGCAGATCACCTTCTTCGCACCGTCGGCGTTAAGGCGTTCTCCCGCAGCAACTCCGGCGAGCTTCTCGTCCTGTCCGAAATACTCCTGGATCCCCTGCTGCTTGAAGTTGTCGAAACCCGAATTGAATGCCACCACCGGGATGTTCGCGGCAAGAGCTGCCTTGACCGCGGGCGCCATGGCATCCGGCTTGGCCAGCGTCACCGCGATGCCGTTGACCTTGCTGTCGATCGCGCTCTGCACCAGATTCGCCTGATTGGGCGCCTCGGGATCATTCGAGTAGCGCAGCTCGATGTTGTCCTTGTCCGCAGCGGCTTGCGCGCCCTTGCGGATGAGATCCCAGAAGGAGTCGCCCGGCACTTCGTGGGTGATCATCGCGACGGTCGCCCGCGGGGTGTTGGCCTGGCCAGCGCCCATACCCCCGCCGTTCTCCTGCGGCTTTCCCCCGGTGCTTGAACATGACGCGATTCCCAACACGAGCACGCTCGCCCCCGCGATCGCGGCCAGTGGACCGAACTTCATCGTTTCTCCTCGTCCTCGAGCGTCGCGTGACACGCCTCCCGGCTTGATGTAATACGGCTCACACCTGAAAGTCAATAGTTTGTCCTGACATTAGGACTGCACATCAAATGCTAAAGTGCGTCCATGCTGGTCAGGGCGAGGGAGGTGACAGGCGATGAGCGACTTCGAGCTGGCGGTCTGTTCCGAGATGGTCTTCACGGACCTGCCGATCATCGATCGGATCGGACGAATCCATGACATGGGGTTTGCCGTCGAGATCTGGAGCTGGCACGACAAAGACCTGCAGGCGCTGGCCGATACGGGCGCACGGTTTTCGTCGATGACCGGCTACCTACATGGCGACCTCATCGACCCGGCCACCGCCGACGACGTGGTGCGAACGGCCGAGCTGTCGATCAAGGCCGCTGAAACACTTGGCGTTCCGCGGCTCAACCTGCATACCGCGGAGCTGATCGACGGCAAGGCGGCCCGCCCGCGCTACCGGGCCACCGGCGAGATGTGGGCGACCGCAATCCGCACGCTGCAACACATCGGCGAACTCGGCGCGGCGGCCGACGTGAGGTTCTGCGTGGAAAACCTCAACACGATCGTCGACCATCCCGGCATTCCGCTGGCCCGCGCGAAAGACACGCTCGCATTGGTGGAAGCGGTCGGGCATCCCCACGTGAAGATGATGCTCGACCTGTACCACGCGCAGGTCGGCGAAGGGAATCTCATCGAGTTGGTGCGCCGCTGCGGCGACGCGATCGGTGAGGTCCAGGTCGCCGACGTGCCGGGCCGCTGCGAGCCGGGCACCGGCGAGATCAACTATCCGGCGATCGCAAAGGCGTTGCGTGACATCGGCTATACCGGCACGGTGGGTATGGAAGCCTGGGCGTCCGGCGACAGCGTCACCGCACTGGAAGCGTTCCGAAGCGCGTTCGGCTAGTTGTGCGAGCAGACGCAAAAGGCCCCATTTTCCGGCGTGTCGGGGGACCTTTCCGTCTGTTCGCGGAAGATTGTTAGCGGTCGACGAGCGTGGTGTCGAAGTAGTAGCGCGACGCGCGATAGCAATGCGTGCCGAATTCCACCGCGCTGCCGGAGTCGTCGAACGCCGTGCGCGACATGGTCAGCAGTGGCGCGTTGGGTTTTTCGTCGAGCAGCTTGGCTTCGGCTCGGGTCGCACCCCGGGCGCCAATCCGCTGGCGGGCCAGCCGAATGTGCACACCGCGTGCCCGCAGCGACTGATATAGCCCGTTGCTCTCGAGCTCGTCGGCGTCCGGCGCGATTTCGACGGGCAGGTAATTGGTCATCACGGCCAGCGGCTCGCCGTTGGCGCACCGAAGCCGGTGGATGGACACGACGTCGCGGTCGCTGGACAGACTGAGCTCGCGCGCGACCTCTTCATCAGGAGGACCGACGCGGTAGTCGAGCAGTTTCGTGGTCGGCTCCTGACCGGCGCGGGCAAGGTCGTCGAAAAGGCTCGTCAGCTCGACGCGGCGGTGCACAGGATTCTGGACCACCTGCGTGCCCACTCCGCGCTTGCGCACGAGCAGGCCCTTGTCGACGAGTTCCTGGATGGCGCGGCGGGTCGTCGGTCGCGACAAGGTGAGCCGCTTTGCCAGCGCCAGTTCGTTTTCGAAGCGGTCTCCAGGGGCCAAGTCGCCGTCCCGGATCGCCGCTTCGATCGCTTGCGCGAGCTGATAGTAGAGAGGCACAGGGCTGGACCTGTCGAGCTCCACCGTCAGGGGCACGTGGTCTCCGATCTCGAGTTGGACCAGATAACAGTAGCTACATTTTAACATCGTATGATCGAAAGATAGAATGTCAGGACAAACTATTGACAGGGTCGAGTGCCCCGGGGCACAGTCGATAGCGAGCAATCACATACCTTCGGAAGGCTGACTTTGAGTACCACGCAGGCTCTTGATGTCCTCGCCATCGGGCGCTGCGGCGTCGACATCTACCCCCTGCAGATTGGCGTGGGCCTGGAGGAAGTCGACACATTCGGCAAGTTCCTGGGTGGCAGCGCTGCAAACGTCACGGTGGCCGCGGCACGCCTGGGCAACCGTGCGGCGCTGATCTCCGGCGTCGGCGCCGACCCGTTCGGCAGGTTCGTCCGCGGGGAGCTCGCTCGGCTCGGCGTCGACAACCGCTGCGTGGCGACGCACGACGAATATCCGACCCCGGTGACGTTCTGCGAGATATTTCCGCCGGACAACTTCCCGCTGTACTTCTACCGCCGGCCCAGCGCGCCGGATCTGCAGGTGCGCGCCGACGAGATCCACACAGACGCGGTTCGGTCGGCACGGCTGTACTGGTCGACCGTGACCGGCCTTTCCGAAGAGCCAAGCCGCAGCGCGCATTTCGCCGCCTGGGAGGCTCGTCAGCGCAAGCAGTTCACGGTGCTGGACCTGGACTACCGGCCGATGTTCTGGGAGTCGCCCGCCGCGGCCACCGAACAAGTACAGCGGGCGCTGCCCTACGTGACCGTCGCCGTCGGCAACGGCGAGGAGTGCGAGATCGCCGTCGGTGAGCACAATCCCCGCAAGGCGGCCGACGCGCTGCTGGACCTCGGCGTCGAGCTGGCCATCGTCAAGCAGGGCCCCCGCGGTGTCCTCGGCAAGACGCGGCATTCGTCGGTGATGGTGGCGCCCAACGACGTCGACGTGGTCAACGGTCTGGGAGCAGGAGATGCGTTCGGCGGCAGCCTTTGTCATGGGCTGCTGCATGGCTGGCCGCTGGAAAAGACGTTGCGCTACGCCAACGCCGCGGGTGCCATCGTCGCATCGCGGCTGGAATGCTCGACGGCGATGCCCACCGCCGCCGAGGTGACCGAGCTGGCCGAGCAGACAGCGGTGGAGGCCGTCGATGTCTAGAGCCGATAATGCGCCGATTTGCGCTGACTACGCGGCGATCACCGAGCTGCGAGCCACCGACCCCGGTGCCATCGCGCGCGCCTGGCAGCACCGCACGACACGGCCGACCGTGCGCGGCAATGGCAGGCTGATGATCGTCGCGGCCGACCACCCCGCCCGCGGCGCGCTCGCCGTCGGCGCTCGGCCCACCGCGATGAACAGCCGCACCGACCTGCTCGACCGACTGTGTGCGGCGCTGGCCGATCCCGGTGTGGACGGTGTGCTCGCGACCGCCGACATCCTCGACGACCTGCTGCTGCTCGGTGTGCTGGAAGACAAGGTGGTGTTCTCGTCGATGAACCGCGGCGGCCTGGCCGGGGCACGGTTCGAGCTGGACGACCGGATGACGGCGGCCACCGCGCAGGCGACCGCCGCGGCGAAGATGAATGGCGGAAAGATGTTGTGCCGCATCGATCTCGACGATCCTGGCAGCGTTGCCACGCTCGAGGCATGCGCGCGGGCGGTCGACGAACTCGCCGCGTACGAGCTGATCGCCATGGTTGAGCCGTTCATGTCGACCCGCGTCGACGGCAAGGTGCGCAACGACCTGTCCCCCGATGCGGTGATCAAGTCCATCCATATCGGTCAGGGGCTTGGTTCGACGTCGGCCTACACCTGGATGAAGTTGCCGGTGGTCGACGAGATGGACAGGGTCATGGAGTCGACGACGCTGCCGACCCTACTGCTCGGTGGTGATCCCGCCGATCCCGACGAGGCGTTCGCCAGCTGGGAGAAAGCGCTCGGCTTACCGTCGGTGCGGGGCCTGATCGTCGGCCGTACATTGCTGTATCCCGCCGACGACGACGTCAGCTCCGCGGTTGCGACCGCTGTCTCAATGGTGAGGTGAGAGCATGCATAGCAAGTACTACATCCCGGCGCGCAGTGCCACTCCGCCGTACACCGTCGACGTCACGCCGGAGTCGGCCGGCTGGACCGAGGCCAGCCTCAAGGTGGTCGAACTGGAGTCGATGCAGGAGCTCACACTGGACAGCGGCGACACCGAGGTGATGATCCTGCCGCTGGCCGGCCATGGCGCAATCGACGCCGACAACGAGGCATTCGAACTCTCGCCGCGCGCATCGGTTTTCGACGGCCCGGCCGATATGGTCTACATCGGCACCGGCCAGACCTACACGCTGTGCGGTGAAGGCCGCTTCGCGATCTGCGGCGCGCATGCCAAACGTCAGCTGCCGAACCGCCGGGTGGCCGCTGCCGACGTGCCCGTCGAACTGCGCGGCACCGGCAACTGCAGTCGCCAGGTGCACAACTTCGGCACCGCAGGCGTTTTCGAGGCCGACTCGCTGATCGCATGCGAGGTGATCACGCCTGGCGGCAACTGGTCGAGCTACCCCGCGCACAAGCACGACGAGAACACGCCTGTCGAGTCGGCGTTGGAGGAGATCTACTATTTCGAAATCGACTCGGGGCGTGGGCCCGATGTCGCGCCCGCGGGCGCTCCGGCTGATTCCCGCGGCTTCGGCTATCACCGTGTCTACGGGACGCCCGACCGCCCGATCGAGGTGCTCGAAGAGGTCCGCAGCGGCGACGTCGTCCTCGTCCCGCACGGTTACCACGGACCGTCCGTCGCCGCGCCCGGCTACCACATGTACTACCTGAACGTGATGGCCGGCCCCGGTGAAGAGCGGGCCTGGAAGATCGTCGACGACCCCGAGCATGCCTGGCTACGCGGCACCTGGGAAAGCCAGGATGTCGATCCCCGGCTGCCCCTGCGTTCACGAGGAGTGTGACGTGGTCTCGAAAGCATCCGCATTCAAGGTTCCGGACAGCGAGCCGACCGTGCGACTCACCGTCGCTCAGGCCACGGTCCGGTTCCTGGCCAACCAGCATGTCGAACGCGACGGTGAGCGCGGCAAGTTCTTTGCCGGCTGCTTCGGCATCTTCGGCCATGGGAATGTGGCGGGCATCGGCCAGGCACTGCTGCAGGCGGAGGTCGACGACACCGAGCCGAATTTGCGATATGTGTTGGGCCGCAACGAGCAAGCCATGGTGCACACGGCCGCGGCATATGCGCGGCAGAAGGACCGGCTGCAGGCGTGGGCCGTGACCGCCAGCATCGGACCCGGCTCGACGAACATGCTGACCGGCGCGGCGCTGGCCACCATCAACCGGCTGCCGGTGCTGTTGCTGCCATCGGACACCTTCGCCACCCGGGCCACCGCGCCGGTGTTGCAGCAACTCGAGCAGCCCCACGACGGTGAGCTCACCGTGAACGACGCGTTCAAGCCGCTGTCCCGGTTCTTCGACCGGGTATGGCGGCCCGAGCAGTTGCCCGCTGCGCTGCTGGGCGCGATGCGCGTGCTGACCGACCCGGTCGAGACGGGTGCAGCCACGATCGCGCTACCGCAGGATGTCCAGGCCGAGGCCTTCGACTGGCCGGAATCGCTGTTCGCCGAACGCACTTGGCACATCGCCCGCCCGCTGCCGGAGCGGTCGGTGATTGCTCGAGCAGCCGAGGTGATCCGCTCCGCACGCAAGCCGCTGATCGTGGCCGGCGGGGGCGTCATCTACTCCGGCGCGACCGATGCGCTCGCCGCGTTCACCGAACGCACGGGAATCCCGGTCGGAGAGAGCCAGGCCGGTAAGGGGTCGCTCCCCCATGTGCATCCGCAGTCGGTCGGCGCGATCGGCTCGACCGGTACGACCGCCGCCAACGCGCTGGCCGCCGACGCCGATGTGGTGATCGGAATCGGTACCCGCTACAGCGATTTCACCACGGCGTCGCGTACAGCGTTCAACAACCCCGACGTCAAGTTCGTCAACATCAACGTCGCGTCCTTCGACTCCGTCAAGCAGGGTGCGTTGTCAGTGGTCGCCGACGCCCGCGAAGCCATCGAGGCCCTCGATGCGGCCTTGAGTGACTACCGCGTCGCCGACGAATATCGCTCAAGCACAGCAGAACTCGCACGCGAATGGAACGACACTGTGACCGCGGCCTACCGCGTCGACGCCGATGACAGCGCGCTCAACCAAACCCAGGTGATCGGGTTGGCCAACACGCTGTCGGATCCCCGTGACGTCGTGGTGTGTGCTGCCGGGTCCATGCCGGGTGATCTGCACAAGCTGTGGCGCACCCGGGACCGTAAGGGCTACCACGTCGAATACGGCTACTCCTGCATGGGTTATGAGGTCGCCGGCGGTATCGGCGTGCGGATGGCCGCGCCGGACCGCGACGTGTTCGTGATGGTCGGCGACGGCTCCTATCTGATGATGGCCACCGAACTCGTGACCGCGGTGCAGGAGGGTGTGAAGGTGATCGTGGTTCTCGTGCAGAACCACGGCTTCGCCTCGATCGGCTCGCTGTCGGAATCGTTGGGTTTACAGCGATTCGGCACCTCGTACCGCTATCGCAGCGCCGACGGACGCCTGGACGGCGCCAAGCTACCCGTCGACCTGGCCGCCAACGCCGCCAGCCTCGGCGCCGAGGTGATCAAGGTGACCACCGCCGCGGAGTTCACCGACGCGGTCAAGGTCGCCAAGGCCAATGAGCACACCACCGTGATTCACGTCGAGACCGATCCGCTGGTGTATGCGCCGGACAGCCAATCGTGGTGGGACGTTCCGGTGAGCCAGGTTTCGGATCTGGAGTCCACCCGAACGGCATACGAGACGTACGCCGAGTGGAAGAAGATCCAGCGCCCGCTGGTGCGACCCGCCGACAGCTAGAAAGGACGATCCATCGATGAGCACCATCCTCGTCGGCTCCGCTCCGGATTCCTGGGGCGTGTGGTTCCCCGACGACCCGAATCAGACTCCTTACACCCGGTTTCTGGACGAGGTCGCCGAGTCGGGCTATCAGTGGATCGAGCTCGGCCCGTACGGCTACCTGCCCACTGACCCGCAGAAGCTGTCCGACGAACTCGCATCGCGCAATCTGAAGCTGTCGGCGGGAACGGTGTTCGAGCATCTGCACCGGGACGGAGTCGGTGTGGCCGACTCATGGAACACAGTCTGGAAGCAGATCGAGGACGTCGCCAAACTCACCGCCGCCGTCGGCGGCAAGCACGTCGTCGTCATCCCGGAGATGTGGCGCGACCCTGCCACCGGCGAGGTGCTCGAAGACCGCAATCTGACTGCCGAGCAGTGGAAGAAGAAGACACACGGCATGAACGACCTCGGCAAGGCCATGTTCGAGAGCTACGGCGTTCGCGCGCAATACCATCCGCACGCCGACAGCCACGTCGACACGGAAGAGAACGTGTATCGATTCCTGGACGGCACGGATTCAGAGTTCGTGAATCTTTGCCTGGACACGGGCCACATCTCCTATTGCGGCGGCGACAACCTCGCGATCATCAACCGCGCACCCGAGCGCATCGGCTATCTGCACCTCAAGCAAGTCGACCCCGAGGTGCGGGCCAAGGTCGAAGCCGAAGACCTGCCGTTCGGCGAGGCGGTGAAGCTCGGCGCGATGACCGAGCCCCCGCGCGGCATTCCTGAAATGCCGCCGCTGCTGGCGGCCGTCGAGAAGCTCGGGATCGACGTGTTCGCGATCGTCGAGCAGGACAT
Organism: Mycobacterium sp.; assembly: GCF_035274705.1. Lineage (GTDB taxonomy): Bacteria > Actinomycetota > Actinomycetes > Mycobacteriales > Mycobacteriaceae > Mycobacterium. The sequence goes on from NZ_DATENY010000015.1 coordinate 65,581, forward strand.
GTACCCGTGCGACGCCGACCAGCCACTGCCGATCGCCCAACGCACGCGGCGGTATCTCGGGTCGTGTGGTGTTCCATCTGTGAAGTTCTAGGAGTCGAAAAGCTATGTCAGATTTGCGTATTGCCGTGCTCGGCGTCGGCATGATGGGCGCGGACCACGTCGCGCGCATCACCTCACGCATCTCGGGTGCCCGCGTCGCCGTCGTGAACGATTATGTGACGGAGAAGGCCCAGGAGGTTGCCGCCTCCGTGCCCGGTGCACGGGTGGCCGCCGATCCGATCGATGCAATCACGGACGACGACGTCGACGCGGTGCTGCTCGCCACTCCGGGCCCGACGCATGAGAAGCAACTGTTGGCCTGCCTGGAACAGGGCAAACCGGTGCTGTGCGAGAAGCCGTTGACCACGGATTCGGCGTCCTCCCTCGAGGTGGCGCGCCGGGAGGCGGCGCTTGGCACTCCACTGATTCAGGTCGGCTTCATGCGCCGGTTCGATCCCGAGTACCAGCAGCTGAAGTTGCTTATCGACGGCGGCGAACTCGGCCAGCCGCTGGTGATGCACTGCGCACACCGCAACCCCACCGTGCCACCAAATTTCGACTCCGCGATGGTCGTCAGAGATTCGCTGGTGCACGAGGTCGACGTCACGCGCTTCCTGCTGGGCGAGGAGATCGCCTCGGTGCAGATCATCAAGCCGATGGTCAATCGGCGCGCACCGCGTGGGCTGCAGGATCCGCAGATCGCGATCTTCCAGACGGTCAGCGGCCGGCATGTCGACGTGGAGGTTTTCGTCACCACCGGCGTCGCCTATGAGGTGCGCACGGAGGTCGTCGGTGAACTGGGAAGCGCCACAATTGGTCTCGACGTCGGCCTGATCCGCAAGTCCACTCCCGGGACGTGGGGCGGCCGGATCACGCCGGGCTTCCGGGAACGGTTCGGCACCGCATATGACATCGAGGTGCAGCGGTGGGTCGACGCTGTCAGGTCGGGCGTCAACGTCGACGGACCAACTGCGTGGGACGGGTACGCCGCCGCGGCGGTCTGCGAAGCAGGTGTGCGGTCGCTGGAGAACGGCGGGCGCGTCGACGTGGAACTCGCGGAAAGGCTGGGTGCCTGATGAAGATCGCGTTGGATCCCACGCCGTTTCACCACGATCACGAGCTGCTCGATTTTCCGCGCGTCGTCGCGGATCTGGGATTCGAGTACCTGCAGCTGACTCCGCACCGCGACTTCATCCCGTTCTTCAACCATCCGCGCGCCGACGACGAGCTGGTGGTGAAGTTCCGCAAGGCCTTCGCGATGCCGGCGTCGGCATTGCATCGGTGCTACCGGTGCTGCGCTGGTCCGGCCCCGACGAGGATGCCCGAGAAGCGGCGGTGCGCAACTGGAAACGCGTCGTTCAGATCACCGTCGACCTCGGTGTCAACGTGATCAACACCGAATTCTCGGGTCGGCCCGAGCGGGCCGAGGAATCCGAGCGCGCGTTCTTCCGCTCCATGGAGGAGCTGGTGCCGATCTTCGAGCGCGAAGGCATCGACGTGCGCATCGACCCACATCCCGACGACTTCGTCGAAGACGGGCTGGAGGCGCTTCGGATCATCCGCGGTGTCAACTCGCCGAACATCGGGATGGTCTACGTCGCGTGCCATAGCTATCACATGGGTGGCAACATGACTGAAATCATGCGCGCGGCAGGCGAAAAGCTGCGGCTCGTCCATGTCGCGGACACGATGGATCACCGCCGCAGCCACGGCCTGCGCTACATCACCAACCCGCCGGGCAGCCCGGCCCGGGTACATCAGCACCTCAAGATCGGTGACGGTGACCTGAACTGGGACGAGTTCTTCGGCGGGCTCGCCGAGATCGGCTTCTACGACCGGCCCGACACCGTCATGGTGTCGTCCGTGTTCGCCGAGGACGAGAACGCCCACGATGTGTCGCGTTACCAACTGAAAACCATGACCGAATACGTCGCGAAACACGGCAAATAGGAAACTAAATGACCAACACGATTACCCATTGGATCAACAACAAGGCGTACCCAGGCAGCAGCGGCCGCACACAAGCCGTGACCAACCCAGCCACCGGTCAGGTCACCGGCGAGGTGGCGTTGGGCAGCGTGGAGGATGCCCGCGCGGTCATCGATGCGGCCGCGGAGGCGTTCCCGGCGTGGCGCGACACGTCGCTGGCCAAGCGCACCGCGATCCTGTTCAACTTTCGCGAGCTGCTCAATGCGCGCAAGGGTGAACTGGCGAAGATCATCACCAGCGAGCACGGCAAGGTCGTCTCTGATGCTTTGGGCGAAGTGAGCCGCGGCCAGGAGGTCGTCGAATTCGCTTGCGGTATCCCGCATCTGCTCACGGGTGGGTTCACCGAGAACGCCTCGACGAAGGTGGACGTGTACTCCATCCGCCAGCCGATAGGGCCGGTCGGCATCATCAGCCCATTCAACTTCCCGGCCATGGTGCCAATGTGGTTCTTCCCGATCGCGATCGCGACCGGCGACACCGTCGTGCTCAAGCCGTCGGAGAAGGATCCGTCGGCGTCGCTGTGGATCGCGGAGCTGTGGGCCGAAGCCGGACTCCCCCCGGGTGTCTTCAATGTGCTGCAGGGCGACAAGACCGCCGTCGACGAGCTGCTGACGAACAAGGCGATCAAATCGGTGTCGTTCGTGGGGTCAACGCCGATCGCCCAGTACGTCTACCAGACAGGCACGTCGCACGGTAAGCGGGTGCAGGCTCTTGGCGGCGCCAAGAACCACGCGGTGATCCTGCCCGACGCCGACTTGGATCTGGCCGCCGATGCGATGGTCAACGCCGGCTTCGGCTCGGCCGGTGAACGCTGCATGGCCATCAGCGCCTGTGTGGCCGTCGGCCCGATCGCCGACGACCTGGTCGCCAAGATCGCCGAACGCGCCCGCGGCATCAAGACCGGCGACGGCACCCGCGACGCCGACATGGGCCCGCTGGTCACCAAGGCCCACCGCGACAAGGTGGCGTCCTACATCGACGCCGGCGAGGCCGACGGCGCCAAGATCGTCGTCGACGGCCGCAGCGTCACCGCCGACGGCAGCGCCGAGGGGTTCTGGCTGGGCCCCACGCTGATCGACCAGGTCACGCCGGAGATGAGCGTCTACACCGACGAGATCTTCGGGCCAGTGCTGTCGGTGGTGCGCGTCGAGTCTTACGACGAGGCACTCGACCTGATCAATTCGAACCCGTACGGCAACGGCACGGCGATCTTCACCAACGATGGCGGCGCGGCCCGACGGTTCCAGAACGAGGTGGAGGTCGGCATGGTCGGCATCAACGTGCCGATCCCGGTGCCGATGGCCTACTACAGCTTTGGCGGCTGGAAGAACTCGCTGTTCGGAGACGCGCATGCGCATGGCATCGAAGGTGTGCAGTTCTTCACCCGCGGCAAGGCCATCACAAGCCGCTGGCTCGACCCCAGCCACGGCGGCATCGAACTGGGCTTCCCGCAGAACAAATAGCCCCACTACCGCGTGGGCCCACACGTGAGTAGGGGACGTGCGTGTCTGCACGCTCGCGGTAGCACAAGCGTCAGGCTGGCGGCCGAGTCTGCGCTCACGGTGCTGTGACCAGTCGCGAGCGTGCGCGAAATGCCCATGAATATCGGCGTGTCTGCGTGCAGACACGCACGCTCGCGGAAGATGAAACATGAGGCGGCTCAACGCGTCGCGCCTCCCTAGTCAAAACGGCCGCCGAGTGCGGGGGTTGCGGTTTACCAGTGCAGGCAATTTGGCCTGCATGACCCCCACACTCGGCGACCCCGCCAGAGAAGCTCGTCAGAGGATGTAGAGCATCTCCTGGTAGGTAGGTAGCGGCCAGAGGTCGTCGGCCACAATGCCTTCCAGCGTGTCGGCGGCGGCACGGACCGCATCCATCTTCGGCAACAGGCTCTGCGCGTGGGCGGCTTCCTCGGCGGCGGAGTCTCCACCGTGTTCGGCCAGGCCCGCCTTCAAGGCCGCCAGCGCAGCGGTCAGCTCCGAGAGCGGAGTGCTTACCGCCTCCAGCATCGTCATGTCGGGAGCCACACCCGCCTTCTTGAGCGTCGCGACGTTCTGCGCCAGCTCGGTCTGGTAGCGAATGGCCGCGGGCAAGATCACCGTCGACCCCAGTTCCAGGGCCAGTTTGGCCTCGACACCGATGGTCAGCGCGTACATCTCGAGGCGGACCTCGTAGCGGCTGTGAAGTTCGCGCTCGTTGAATACGCTGTATTTCTCGAACAGCTCGATGGACTCGGGCTTGATCAGTTCGGGCAGCGCATCCAGCGTGGTCTTCAGGTTCGGTAGGCCCCGCTCGGCGGCCTCGACCTGCCAGTTCTCCGAGTACCCGTCACCGTTGAAGACCACAGCGCCGTGCTCGGTGATGATGTCGGTCAGCAGCTTCTGGACGGCCTCATCGAAGTCCTCGCCGTCCTCCACAGCCTTCTCCAGGATGGTCGCCATGTAGTCGAGCGAATCGGCCATGATCGTGTTCAACATCATCATTGGCACCGCCACCGTCTGACCCGAGCCAGGAGCACGGAATTCGAACCGGTTGCCGGTGAAGGCGAACGGGCTGGTTCGGTTGCGGTCACCCGGGTCGGTCGGTAGCACCGGCAAGGTGTCGACGCCGATGATCATGCTGCCCTTGCCCTTTGACGACGTCGCGGCGCCCTTGGCGATCTGCTCGAACACGTCGGCCAGTTGGTCACCGAGGAAGATCGAGATGATCGCAGGCGGGGCCTCGTTCGCGCCGAGACGGTGGTCGTTGGTGGCCGAAGCCACCGAAACTCGTAGCAGGCCGGCGTACTTGTGGACGGCACGGATCACGGCGGCGCAGAACACCAGGAACTGCGCGTTCTCGTGTGGCGTGTCGCCGGGCACCAGCAGGGAGCCCAGCTCAGCGTTGCCCAGCGAGAAGTTGACGTGCTTGCCCGACCCGTTGACACCCGCGAACGGCTTCTCGTGGAAGAGACACTCCATGCCGTGCTTCTTGGCGATCGTCTTGAAGACAGTCATCAGCAGCTGCTGGTGGTCTGAGGCGATGTTGCCGCGCTCGAACATCGGGGCGATCTCGAACTGCCCTGGCGCGACCTCGTTGTGGCGAGTCTTGGCGGGGATACCAAGCTTGAACAGCTCACGCTCGGTATCCATCATGAAGCCCAGCACTCGCTCGGGGACCGCACCGAAGTAGTGGTCGTCGAACTCCTGCCCCTTGGGCGGCTTGGCGCCAAACACGGTGCGACCCGCGTTGATCAGGTCCGGTCGGGCCAGGAAGAAGTGGCGGTCCACGAGGAAGTACTCCTGCTCGGGCCCGCAGAACGCGACGATCTTCTCCAGGTTGTCGTGGCCGAACAGCTTCAGAATGCGCTCGGCGTGGGTGCCCATCGCCTGCTGGCTGCGCAGCAGCGGAGTCTTGTAGTCCAGCGCCTCACCGGTCATCGACACGAACACCGTTGGGATACAAAGGGTGTTGCCGTTCGGGTTCTCCAGGATGTACGCCGGGCTGGTGACGTCCCAGCCGGTGTAGCCGCGGGCCTCGAAGGTGCTTCGCAGGCCACCGGACGGGAAGCTGGACGCGTCGGGCTCGCCCTGGATCAGGGTCTTGCCCGCGAACTCGGCCAGCGTCTGACCGTCCGAGACCGGCTCCAGGAAGCTGTCGTGCTTCTCGGCGGTCAGCCCCGTCATCGGGTAGAACACGTGGGCGTAGTGTGTTGCGCCCTTCGACAGCGCCCAGTCCTTCATGGCCGACGCGACCGAGTCAGCGACTGCCGGATCCAGCTTGGCGCCCTTCTCGATGGTGGCAACCACGGACTTGTATACCGATTTGGGCAGCCGCAGCCGCATCTCGGCCAAGGTGAAGACGTTGGAGCCGAAGATCGCACCCGGCTCCTCGCCCGGTACGAAGCTGATGGCTGGAGGCACGTACGCCTCGACGTTGTTGATCGCCTGCAGACGCACTGCATTTCCGCTCAATGGACTTCCTATCGCTGCGATCGTCCGCACCCTTTGCGAACGTTGACCGGCCCACCCTAGGAAGCTTCGATAGCAAACTTGTTACGTGCGTGTCACCGACAAAATTTGAGCTCGGCGCGGCGCGCTCACCGGACGTCCTAGGCTGGACACATGGGCTCACGCCAGCACCCCGACCGGGACATCGACGCCGCCATTGACGAGAACGCGATCAAGGTCGCGGGTCCCGAGCACGAGGCGGCAGGCGTCAAGGCGGTCTTAGTGTCGCTGCGGCGCGGGCTCGAATCCATGGGCGCTGTCCGCACCGCCGCCGCGCTGGCACGGCTCAACCAGCGGCACGGATTCGACTGCCCCGGCTGCGCGTGGCCGGAAGAGCACGGCGGCCGCAAGCTGGCCGAGTTCTGCGAGAACGGCGCCAAGGCCGTCGCCGAGGAGGCCACCAAGCGCGTCGTCACGCCCGAGTTCTTCGCACGCCACTCGATCGCCGACCTCGAGGGCCGGCCGGAATACTGGCTGTCCCAACAGGGCCGGCTCACCGAACCGATGGTGCTAAGACCGGGCGACGACCACTACCGGCCGATCAGCTGGGACGATGCCTATCGGTTGATCGCCGAGGAGTTGCGCGCACTGGGCAGCCCGAACGAAGCGGTGTTCTACACATCGGGTCGCACCAGCAACGAGGCGGCGTTTCTCTATCAGTTGATGGTCCGCAGCTTCGGCACGAACAACCTGCCGGACTGCAGCAACATGTGCCACGAGTCCTCGGGCACAGCGCTGATCGAGGCGATCGGCATCGGCAAGGGATCGGTGACCGTCGAGGACGTCACGAAGGCCGACCTGATCATCATCGCGGGACAGAATCCCGGCACCAACCATCCGCGGATGCTGTCGGTGCTGGAGAAAGCCAAGGCCAACGGCGCCAAGATCATCGCGGTCAACCCGCTGCCGGAGGCCGGGTTGATCCGGTTCAAGGACCCGCAAAAGGTGCACGGCGTGATCGGCCACGGCATCCCGATCGCCGACGAGTTCGTACAGATCCGGCTCGGCGGCGACATGGCGTTGTTCGCCGGACTGGGACGCCTACTGCTGGAGGCCGACGACGCGGCCCCGGGCACGGTCGTCGACCGCGACTTCATTGCCGCCCACTGCGCGAACTTCGCCGATTACGAAGCGCGCACCCGTGCGATCGATATCGACACCGTGCTGGACGCCACCGGCATCGACCGTGCACAACTCGAGCTGGTGGCGAAGATGATGGCCGCCTCCGAGCGCACGATCGCATGCTGGGCGATGGGGTTGACGCAACATCGTCATGCCGTGCCCATGATTTCGGAGGTCACCAATGTGCTGCTGATGCGCGGCATGATCGGCAAGCCCGGCGCGGGTCTGTGTCCGGTACGTGGTCACTCCAACGTGCAGGGTGACCGCACGATGGGCATCTGGGAGAAGATGCCCGAGAAGTTCCTGGCCGCACTGGATTCCCGGTTCGGCATTGCCAGCCCACGCGAACATGGCGTCGACACCGTCGACGCCATCCGCGCGATGCGCGACGGGCGCGCGAAGGTGTTCATGGGGATGGGCGGCAACTTCGCGATGGCCACACCCGATACCACTGTCACCGAGGCCGCACTGCGCAGCTGCTCGCTGACGGTTCAGGTGTCCACCAAACTCAATCGCAGTCATGTGGTACACGGCGCCACGGCATTGATTCTGCCGTCGTTGGGCCGCACAGACCGCGACATTCAAAACAACACCAAACAACAGGTGTCGGTTGAGGATTCGATGTCGATGGTGCACCTGTCGCGTGGCAGCCTGCATCCGCCCAGTGACCAGGTGCGCAGCGAGGTCGCGATAGTCTGCCAGCTGGCGCGCACGCTGCTCGGGCCGGATCACCCGGTGCCGTGGGAACAATTCAACTCCGATTACGACACCATCCGCGACGCGATCGCGGCCGTGGTGCCGGGTTGCGAGGACTACAACCGCAAGGTGCGCGCACCCGATGGCTTTCAGCTGCCACACGGCCCTCGGGATTCGCGCGAATTCCCCACCAGCACAGGCAAAGCCAACTTCTCTGTCAACGAGGTGGAGTGGGTGCCGGTCCCGCCTGGGCGGTTGGTGCTGCAGACATTGCGCAGCCACGACCAGTACAACACCACGATCTACGGCCTCGACGATCGCTACCGAGGCGTCAAGGGCGGCCGCAGGGTGGTCTTCGTCAACCCGGCCGACATCGAGACGTTCGGCCTGACGGACGGTGACCGCGTGGACCTGGTGTCGGAGTTCACAGGGGCCGACGGCAACGTTCAGGAGCGTCGCGCCAAGGACTTCATGGTGGTTGCGTACTCGACTCCGGTCGGCAACGCCGCCGCATATTATCCAGAGACCAATTCCCTTGTGCCGCTGGATCACACGGCCGCGAAGTCCAATACACCGGTGTCGAAAGCGATCGTCATCAGGCTGGAGGCAGCCTCGGGGACGGAGCGAAGCGACAAGGGGGCAACACAGTGGGGCGGGTAACGGCGCGCCGCCGGGTCCATCATCTAACCGCCGACGACGCGGTCGCGCGCCCGGAGACGCTCGTCGTCGAGGAGCCGTTGGAGATCCGGGTCAACGGCAGCCCGATAACCGTCACCATGCGCACCCCCGGTTCGGATATCGAGCTGGCGCAAGGCTTTTTGCTGACCGAGGGAGTGATCAGCCACCGCGACGACGTGCTTACCGTGCGCTACTGCAAAGGCGCCACCGACGACAGCTCGGGTTTTTCGCAAAACACTTACAACGTCCTCGACGTCACCTTGGCGCCCGGCGTCCAGATGCCCGATGTCGACGTCACCCGCAACTTCTACACCACCTCGTCATGCGGGGTCTGCGGCAAGGCGTCGCTGGACGCAGTGCGGCTGATCAGCCGCCACTGCCCCGGTGACGACCCGTCGACCGTCAGCGCCGAGACACTGTCGGCGATGCCCGCGAAACTGCGTGACGCACAGAAGGTTTTCGCCAGCACCGGCGGACTGCATGGCGCGGCGCTGTTCGGCGTCGACGGCACCACGTTGGCCGTCCGCGAAGACATCGGCAGACACAACGCCGTCGATAAGGTCATCGGCTGGGCGCTCGAAACAGACCGTATCCCGCTGACCGCGACGGTCCTGCTGGTCAGCGGGCGAGCGTCGTTCGAACTCACGCAAAAGGCGGTGATGGCGGGCATTCCGGTGCTGGCCGCGGTGTCGGCGCCGTCGTCCCTGGCCGTCGATCTGGCCAGCCAGTCGGGCCTCACGCTGGTGGCTTTTCTGCGGGGCGAGTCGATGAACGTCTATACCCGACCGGACCGCATCAAGCGGTCGTAGTGAGGCACCCGGGGCGCACTCCACCGTTTCGCAACGACGCGGGCGCCATCCTGGCTGGGAGCATCGCCGAGGTCGGCTACCGCCGGCTCGGCGGCATCGACCAGTGGGTCATGGTGCGGGGCAAGACCATTGACAACCCGGTGCTCGTCCATCTTCACGGCGGCCCAGGCTTTTCCGAGACGCGTCTGCTGCGCCATTTCAACGCGGATCTCGAGGAGAGTTTCACGGTCGTCTACTGGGACCAGCGCGGCGCGGGTAAGTCGTTCTCACCCGACATCCCGAAGACCTCGATGACGGTCGAGCAGTTCTTGGCCGATCTGGACGAACTCGTCGACGTGGTATGCGAGCGCACCGGAAAGCAGAAGGTCACCCTCTTCGGCCATTCGTGGGGGTCTGTGCTCGGCGTGCTCTATGCCACCCGGTTCCCGGGCAAGGTGGCGGCGTACGCCGGCAGTGGCCAGATCGGTAATTGGGCCGAGGCTGAAGCGGGGTCGTACGCGTTTGCGCTCGCCGAGGCGGCGCGTCTCGACAACCGCAAGGCGCTGAAGGAACTGCGCGAGATCGGCCCGCCGCCTTATCCCGCGTCCAGTGTGTTCAAGGAACGCACCTGGCTGCAGCGATTCGACGGCCAACTGAGACCTCGAGCCTTGTGGAGATTCGGCAAGATCGCGCTCAGCGGAACAGAATCGTCGATCTTCGACCTGCCGAATCAGCTACGCGGCTTCAGGTTTTCGATGGACGCGATGTGGTCCGAGGTCTGCCGGCTGGACCTTTTGACGGCTGCGCCGGTATTGCAGATGCCGGTCTTCTTTCTGCTCGGGCGTCGAGATCAATGGGTCCCGCCCGAGACCAGCGTGGCCTATTTCGACGCGCTCACCGCGCCGTCGAAACGGCTCGTATGGTTTGAGGAATCCGGGCATGAGTCGTTCATGGACGAACCGTCCAAGTTCAACAAAACGATGGTCGATATGGTGCGTCCGGCCGGCGTTTGAGCCTGCGGGCCGGGGCCTCTACCTGCAATCTCCACCCGATCTCCACACAACCTCCAAGCTTGATTCTCGGCCGTGGCTGAGCATCGAGGTCATGCCAGAAATTCTGATCGCGTCGCTGTCGCCCGTCGGACATATCGGACCATTGCTCAACGTCGCGCAGGGCCTGGTGAACCGCGGCGACCGCGTCACCATATTGAGCTCGGCCGCGCACGCCGCAAAGATCCGTGCCGTCGGGGCGACCCCTCGAGCGATCCCTGCCGAGGCCGACTTCGACCTGACCCGCCTCGACATCGACCTGCCTGGCCGCGCGGACACGTCGGGAATCAAGCGGGTGAACTTCGACATCGTCCGGCTGTTCGTGCAGCCGATGCCACACCAGGCGCGGGCACTGTCGGAATTGATGGCGGAAACCAAGTTCGACGCGATCATCGTCGACGCGGGCTTCTTCGGGATCTTGCCGTTCCTGCTCGGCGATCCCGCCGCCCGGCCGCCGGTGCTGGCTTATTCGACCACACCACTGATGATCGGCAGCCGCGATACTGCCCCGAGTGGCATGGGTCTGCCTCCGTCGTCGACGCCATCGGGACGGCTGCGGAACCGCGCACTGAACCTGTTGTCGCAGAAGGTCTTGCTGCGGCAGTCGCAGAACGCGGCCAACTACCTTTTGGACCGGTTGAACAGTCGTCCGCTGCCGATGTTCATCCTGGATTCCGGCCTGCTGGCCGATCGCTACATCGCGCCGACCGTTCCGGAGTTCGATTATCCGCGCAGCGATCTGCCGGCCCATGTCCGCTATGTCGGCACGGTGCACCAGGCGCCGTCGCGTGGGTTCCGCCCGCCGCCGTGGTGGCCACAGCTCGACGGTGATCGGCCGGTCGTGCACGTCACGCAGGGCACCATCGACAACGCCGATCTGGGCAGGCTGCTCGAGCCAACCATCGAGGCGCTAGGCGACGAGGACGTCATCGTGGTCGCGACGACGGGCGGCCGCGACGTGTCTCAGCTCAGGGGCCCGCTGCCGATGAACACCCTTGTCGCCGAATACATCCCGCACGACGTGCTGTTGCCCAGGGTCGACGTGATGGTCACCAACGGCGGCTACGGAGCCGTCCAACGCGCGCTGTCGACGGGCGTTCCGCTCGTGGTGGCGGGTGACACCGAAGACAAGCCCGAGGTCGCCGCGCGGGTTGCCTGGACCGGTGCGGGCATCAACCTGCGGACGGGCGCACCGACGCCGGGTGCGGTGCGCGCCGCGGTGCGCGAGGTGCTGGGCGACGGGCGCTACCTGCGCCGTGCTCGAGAACTCGAGGCGGCATTCGCGCGTCGCGACGGGGTCGCCGAGATCACGGCGCTGGTCGATGAAGTGGTCAGCGAACGCCGCGGCGTCGTGCGGCGATGACCAAACCAAACACCGCACTGATTCGTTTATCCAATAGGAGGTGGACAACGTGGCCGATACAACTGAGACATGCGGCGTCTACGCGCTGTCGTGGCGGTCTCGTAGCGAACCCCGACTGGCGTGCCACTGGACCTACTGCTTGTCATCGGATGAGATGCAGGCTGCCATGGCCCAGACCGATGACGAGGGCGCACCGATTGTCGTCAGGTCTGCGGGCTGGCTGTCGGTCGACGACATGCTTGTCGCCAGCTGATGTCGCTCAGTATGTGTGCCGATCCGTTCGGGCGTCCGCCGATCGAACCGGACACGATGCGTACCGAGCCGGTAAAGACGCGTAGTCGGCTACTCGTGTGCGCCGAAGTCCTTCGAGGAACGCTCAAACCATGGTTACCGAGCTGCAGTTCGTCGCGATAACGGCCTTCTTGATCTGGGGCCTGGTCAGCTCGCTGTGCGGGTTGGTTCAACAGCCACAGGAGCCACAGCAGCACCGGGAAGACAACCACGGCGCGGACTCAGAAGTTCATACCGCATGCGATATCGTCGCGCCCACGCAGCTCAAGGCAAGCTGAGGATTACGCGCTCTTGTCGCGGCGCTCGGGGCGAGAAGGCTTGCGCGGCACGATCGTCGGCAGGACGTTGTCCTCCACGGTCTCCTTGGTCACAACGACCTTGGCGACATCATCGCGGCTGGGGATGTCGTACATCACCGGCAACAGCACTTCTTCCATGATGGCGCGCAGCCCGCGGGCACCGGTACCGCGATGGATGGCCTGATCGGCGATGGACTCCAGCGCGTCGGTGGTGAATTCCAGCTCCACGCCGTCCATCTCGAACAACCGGGTGTACTGCTTGACCAACGCGTTCTTGGGCTTTGACAGGATCTGAACCAGCGAGTCCTTGTCGAGGTTCGTCACCGAGGCCACCACCGGCAACCGGCCGATGAACTCCGGAATGAGCCCGAACTTGATCAGGTCTTCGGGCATCACCTCGGCGAAGTGGTCCTGGGTGTCGATCTCCGCCTTGGAGTGCACCTCAGCGCCGAAGCCGATGCCGCGCTTGCCGACCCGGTCGGAGACGATCTTCTCCAGGCCGGCGAACGCACCCGCGACGATGAACAGCACATTGGTGGTGTCGATCTGGATGAACTCCTGATGCGGGTGCTTGCGGCCGCCCTGCGGGGGCACCGACGCCTGCGTGCCCTCGAGAATCTTCAGCAGTGCCTGCTGCACACCTTCACCGGAGACGTCGCGAGTGATCGACGGGTTCTCGCTCTTGCGGGCGATCTTGTCGACCTCGTCGATATAGATGATGCCGGTCTCGGCGCGCTTGACGTCATAGTCGGCCGCCTGGATCAGCTTGAGCAAAATGTTCTCGACGTCCTCGCCGACATAGCCGGCCTCCGTCAACGCGGTGGCGTCGGCGATCGCGAACGGGACGTTGAGCATCTTGGCCAACGTCTGCGCGAGGTAGGTCTTGCCGCAACCGGTCGGGCCGAGCATCAGGATGTTGGACTTGGCGAGCTCGACGGGCTCGGCGCGGGAATCCCGCGTCTTCTCCTGTGCCTGAATGCGTTTGTAATGGTTGTAGACGGCCACGGCCAGCGTGCGCTTTGCGGTGTCCTGACCGATGACATAGCCCTCGAGGAATTCGCGGATTTCAACGGGCTTGGGCAGCTCGTCAAGTTTGACGTCGTCGGCGTCGGCGAGTTCCTCTTCGATGATCTCGTTACAAAGGTCTATACATTCATCGCAGATATAGACGCCTGGGCCCGCAATGAGCTTTTTAACCTGCTTTTGACTCTTGCCGCAGAACGAGCACTTCAGCAGGTCACCGCCGTCTCCAATGCGCGCCATGGTGGTGGTGTCCTACTTTCCTCGCAGTCGGTGGTGAAACGTGTCGTATAGGTCGCTCGGGCCCTTTTGGGTGGTTGGTCCCGACGCTACCCGCATGTTCCGGCGCGGTGCGACCGATAAAGCCGAATCGCGTCGGTGGTATTTATCTGTGTTCCGCAGAACATATCGCCTGACTCCCCCCATGGCCCCCTGGAACGCGCCACCGTGTCCCTGGCGTGTCGTCGCCGTTATCGGACTGAGAGTGGCACCCCCGCGATAAGCACTTAAGCGAAGAGCCGACATTCCAGCGGCCGTAGAGTTGCGCCGTGGTGTTCGCCGTGCCCCACGATACCGTGCTGATCAGCGACGGCGGTTTGGCGACCGAACTCGAAGCACGCGGACACGACCTTTCCGATGAGCTGTGGTCAGCCCGGTTGCTTGTCGATGCGCCGCAGGTCATTACGGCAGTCCACGCCGCTTTCTTCCGCGCGGGCGCCGCGTTCGCTACGACCGCGAGCTATCAGGCTTCGTTCGACGGTTTCGCTTCACGCGGAATCGACCGCTCGCAGGCCACCCGTCTTCTGCGGCGCAGCGTCGAACTGGCCCGACTCGCCCGCGACGAGGTCGGTGGCCGACGGTGGGTGGCAGCGTCGGTTGGGCCGTACGGCGCGGCGCTGGCTGACGGATCGGAGTACCGCGGTCGATACGGCCTATCGATGGCGGAGCTGACGGACTGGCACCGACCGCGGCTGGAGGTCCTGGCCCACGCCGGAGCCGATGTGCTGGCACTGGAAACCATTCCCGATGTCGACGAGGCCGAGGCGCTCGTCGGCCTGGTACGGGAGCTTGGGGTTCCTGCGTGGCTGTCCTACACGGTTGCCGGGGCGACGACGCGCGCCGGCCAGCCGCTGAGTGAGGCGTTCGCCGTCGCCGCCGGCGTGCCGGAAATCGTTGCGGTGGGCGTGAATTGCTGCGCGCCGGACGACGTGCTGCCAGCGATCTCCATCGCGCGTGACGTCACGAGCAAACCGGTGATCGTCTATCCGAACAGCGGCGAGCGCTGGGACGCGCAGCGCCGTCAGTGGGTAGGGGTGTCGCGCTTCTCGGCCGGACTCGCGCCGGAGTGGGTCGCCGAGGGTGCACGCATCGTCGGCGGATGCTGTCGCGTGCGGCCCGACGACATCGCCGAAATAGCGCGCGCAGTCGGGTGACACCCGTTCCGCGGCCGTCATCATCTGTTGACGACCGCCGGGCGACTATGCCGTCTGAGCCGACAGCTTGCGGTACTCCAGGACCGTGTCGATGATTCCGTAATCCTTGGCCTCTTCGGCCGTCAGGATCTTGTCGCGATCGGTGTCCTTGCGGATGACCGCGGGATCCTTGCCGGTGTGGTGGGCCAGGGTGGTCTCCATCAGACTGCGCATCCGCTCGACCTCTTTGGCCTGGATCTCGAGGTCGGAGAATTGGCCCTGGATCACACCGGACAGCGCCGGCTGGTGGATCAGCACGCGGGCGTTGGGCAGCGCGAGGCGCTTGCCCGGGGAGCCTGCGGCCAGCAGCACCGCGGCCGCCGACGCGGCCTGACCCAGGCACACCGTCTGGATGTCGGCGCGCACGTACTGCATGGTGTCGTAGATCGCCATCAGTGAGGTGAACGAGCCGCCCGGCGAGTTGATGTACATGGTGATGTCGCGGTCGGGGTCCAGCGACTCCAGCACCAGCAGCTGCGCCATGATGTCGTTGGCCGACGCGTCATCGACCTGCACGCCGAGGAAGATGATGCGTTCCTCGAAGAGCTTGTTGTACGGGTTGGACTCCTTGACGCCGAAGCTCGAGTGCTCGATGAACGACGGCAGGATGTAGCGCGCCTGCGGCTGCAGCCGGGGGTCAACCTGGGGATGCAAGTAATCGGTCATGATGGCGAAACTCCGTTGATGTGGGCGCTGGTGATGATGTGGTCGACGAACCCGTAGTCCAGAGCCTCCGGCGCGGTGAACCAGCGGTCGCGGTCGGAGTCGGTCTCGATGCGTTCCAGCGTCTGGCCGGTGAACTCGGCATTGAGCCGGAACATTTCCTTCTTGATGACCGTGAACTGCTCGGCCTGGATCGCGATATCCGAAGCGCTGCCCGTGACGCCGCCCAGCGGCTGGTGCATCAGGATCCGGGCGTGCGGCAGGGCATAACGCTTGCCCTTGGTTCCGGCAGCCAGCAGGAACTGGCCCATCGACGCGGCCATGCCCATGGCATAGGTGGCGATGTCGCACGGCGCCAGCACCATCGTGTCGTAGATCGCCATGCCCGCGCTGATCGAGCCACCGGGCGAGTTGATGTAGAGGTTGATGTCCTTGGTGGGATCCTCGGCGGCCAGCAGCAGAATCTGCGCGCACAGCCGGTTGGCGATGTCGTCGTCCACCTGAGAGCCGAGGAAGATGATGCGCTCGGACAGCAACCGCTCATACACCGAGTCGACAAGGTTGAGGCCCTGCGAGGCGCCACGCATGTCAGTCACGACTGGATACCTGCTTTCTTCTTAAGTCTCGGGACGCAGTGTCCGTCTTCAAATGACACTAACCAACCTGCGGCGGCACGCACTCCCTAGACTGCGTCCGTTCGCTATCAGCGTCACTCGGTGTCGTCGGACGCCTCGTCAGACGCATCAGCGGCCTGCTCATCTGAGGGGCCGAAGAACTCCGTGGTGTCGATCACGTCGCCTTCGGTATCGGTGACCGTGGCGCCGTGCACGACCGCCGCGACCGTCAGGCCCCGCCGCACGTCGGCGAACATCGCCGGCAGCTGGTTGTTCTGCTGCAGGAACTGCAGCAGCTGCTGGGGTTCCATTCCGTATTGCCGGGACATCAGGACGAGCCGCTCGGTCAAGTCGTCCTGGCCGACCTGGATGTCGAGCTTGTCGGCGACGGCGTCCATCAGTAGCTGCGTCTTGACGGCCTTTTCCGCGTTGGTGCGGTTGTCGGCGTCGAACTCCTCGCGGCTGCTGCCCTGCTCGGCAAGGGCTTCCTCGAACCGCTTTTCGTCGTGGTCGAGGCTGTGGATCGCATTGTGCAGGGTGTCGTCGACTTGGGCCTGCACGATCTTCTCCGGAATCGGCACCTCGACCTGCTCGAGCAAAACCTCCAGCGCCTTGTCGCGGATCTGCTCGGCCTGCTGGACGCGCTTGACTCGCTGCACCTGCTCAGTGAGGTTGGTCTTCAGTTCGTCGATCGTGTCGAATTCGCTTGCCAGTTGGGCGAACTCGTCGTCAGCCTCGGGCAGCTCACGTTCCTTCACCGACTTGACGGTGACGGTCACCTGCGCCTCCTGGCCGGCGAGATCACCGGCGGCCAGCGTGGTGGTGAAGACGCGACTCTCCCCCTCTTTGAGCCCGACGATCGCGTCGTCGAGACCCTCGATCAGCTGGCCGGAGCCGACCTCGTGCGAGAGGCCCTCGGTGTTGGCTTCCGACACGTCTTTGCCGTCGACGGTGGCCGACAGGTCGATCGACACGAAGTCGCCGTTCTCGGCGGCGCGCTCGACGCCGGTCAGGGTGCCGAACCGGGCACGCAGATTTTGAAGCTCGGTGTCGACCTCCTCGTCGGTGACCTCGATGGGGTCGACGGTGATCTTCAAACCCTCTAGGTCGGGCAGCTCGATCTCGGGCCGGATGTCGACCTCCGCGGTGAAGACCAGGTCCTCGCCGTACTCCTTCTTGGTGATCTCGATCTCGGGCTGTCCGAGCGGTTGCACCTCGGACGTCGTGACCGCCTCGCTGTAGCGGCCGGGCACCGCATCGCCAATGACCTGGTCGAACATCGCCTGCTTGTCGATGCGGGCCTCGAGAAGCTTCACAGGCACCTTGCCGGGCCGGAAGCCGGGCATGCGGATCTGCTTGGCCATCTGCTTGAAGGCCGTATCGATGTCGGGTTGCAGCTCGGTGAAGGGCACCTCCACGTTGATGCGAACCCGGGTCGGGCTCAACTTCTCGACGGTGCTCTTCACGCTCGTGCTCCTTGTGTGTGTCGTAGGGATGCGTACTGAGTCGGGGTGACAGGATTTGAACCTGCGGCCTTCCGCTCCCAAAGCGGATGCGCTACCAAGCTGCGCTACACCCCGGTCTGCCGCTCTTCGCGCACGCGCTCATCGCCGCACTTGACCACCGGCGATACTACGGCCTGATCACACAATGCTTTAAATTGGATTTGCTTCGGGGGGCGCCGGTACAGTCTCCTGTGCTGTACACGCGGGCGTAGCTCAATGGTAGAGCCCTAGTCTTCCAAACTAGCTACGCGGGTTCGATTCCCGTCGCCCGCTCCAAAAGGGTGCGTCTGCGCTCATGAATTCTTGTCGAACCGCGGTGCGACCCAGGAAACGATGACCGTGACGCCAAGGGCGCCCAGCAGGACCCAAAAGTTGACCGGAGCTCCCAGCGCGGTCGGGCCCATCACGACCATCACCACGACGCCCAGCCCGAGCTCGATCGTCAGCCACCGAGATTCGCGTTGCCGCAGAAGCGGTGCCCAGAGGTTGCGCGGCATACTGCGCACCAAGACGATCACCGCGTAGATCCGCATCGGATACGCCGCTTCGGGGGTGAGGGCCAGCGCGTCGCGGGCGCTCTGCTCCGTCCCCCTCGCCGGGCGGCTTACCAGACGCGCACCCAATCGATGAGCATGTCCGCCGGATAGGTTCCCCCGCGGGGGTCGCCGCCACCGGAACCCGCGACCGCGAGATCCAAGACCGGGGACAGCTGAAAGCCCGGCTCATTGAACTGCCAACTCGGAAGTGAGTGCGCCGCAACGCTGAAGTACGGCTGGGCGCCGTCGACGTAGTCCTTCCAGAAGCGCATACCCGCGTCATCCCATTGGCACCGCCAGGTATGCCATCCGCTGTCGACGGAGATTGTTTGGCTCGAGTGTTCTCCGCCATTCAGATTCGCGTGGACGGCGGTTCCCGGAGCCCAGCTGCCGTTGCCGTACCACTCCATGATGTCGACTTCGCCGCCGTTGGTCGGGTTGTCGTTGGACAGATACCAGGCGGGCCAACAGCCGGGAGTGAGACAGTTCAGCTTTATCCGGGCTTCCCAGGTGTGGCCGATGCCGCCCCACCACTTGCTGAAGACCTTGCCGCTGTAATAGGTGTTGCCGTCCTTCGCGGCGTGGAAAACGAGGTTCGAATTTCCGTCGAGGTACACGTTGCGGCGATCGTCGCGGTACTGCCCGACGTTGTCCGGTAGCTCCCAGAACGTCGGGTCCTGCATCGACTCGCGGGCCCGCGCCACCAGCCACTTCGACGGATCAGGAGCCGAGCCCGCCGGGCCAGTGAAATCGTCCTGGAACAGGTAGTTCACCGGTGCGCCACCGGGCGGCGGCGCGGCCGGCGCCGGCGACCCCGAAGCCTGGGCCGTCGGGACTCCGACTGCGGCCGCCAGCGCACCAACGCCCGTCATCAACATCAGATCGCGACGATTCAATTCAGTCACCCTTCGGATACAACCATGCGGCCGGCCACTGTGCCGAACCGGTAGACACGCGGTGAATGCCCGTATGACGCATCTGACAATCCGGGCAAACGTAGGCGTCAATCGCTGAAGAGCTCTCGGATCTGGCGCGTCTGTGCCTCAGACTCTGAGGACATGGCAGCCGATGAAACGATTCGCACCGCGGTGGTGATCGTCCACGGCATGGGCGAGCAACGCCCCATGGACACCCTCGACGGGTTCGTGAAGATGGCGCTGCGACCGCGAGACGTCAATGGCGAGCCGAAGTGGGATTACTACTACTCCCGTCCCGCCGAGGTCACCGGCTCCTACGAAGCTCGCCGCTACATCTCACGGCAGCTGGGCAGCTTCATGGGCCCGGACGGTGCGCCGACCGAACCCATCCAGGGCCAGACCGAAATCTACGAATATCACTGGTCGTACCTGATGACCGGCAACCGATTCGCCGACGTGATGCCAAAGACTCTGCGGCTGCTCCTGCGGCGGGCCAGTAATGTGCCCGACGCGTTGTTCGGGATTTGGCGGGTGGTGTGGATCGTGCTGCTGGCGATCCTGCTGGCCATCCCTGCACTGTTCGTGGCGGGGTACCTGCTCAATACCGACGTCCCGGCCTGGATCATCGGGGTGATCGTCAGCGCAGTCATTCTGATCTTCTGGTTCGGCTTGTTTCGCCTCGTGGCGCGAGCACTAGTGAACAAGGTGACGAAGTCCTTTGTCGACGTCGTCCGCTACCTGGATACGTCGCCGCACTCCTACGCGGCACGTCGAGCCATTCGCGGCGGCTTGGTCGACCTGTTGCATGCGCTGCACGACGGCCGGTACTCCCGCGTTGTCGTGGTGGCCCACAGCCTCGGTGCCTACATCGCCTACGACGCGCTGACCGCCCTGTGGGCGCAGACGCACGAGCTGCACGCCGGGCCGATTGACGACCCGATTCCGCTCGAGTCCTTGGACACGCTTGAGGGGGCAGCCGACCGGCTCATCGCCGATACCGACGCCCCTGGAGCACTGGACGACTTCCAGGACCTGCAGTTCGCACTCTGGCAAGACCTTCGCCGTCAAGGGAATCCTTGGCGCATAACCGATTTCGTCACCGCGGGTACGCCGATGGCCCTCGCGGATCTATTGGTTACCCGGCCCTCGCTGTTCAGCGGATTCACGAAGGCTGACTGCACATACCGAACCGAGCTCTTCGACAGTCTGGTTCGTCGCGGCGCACTGGTCCGCTGCCCGCCGCGAAGCGAAACGCTGCCCGTCGAGAGCAACGAGCACCATCCGGTGAGCTACCGCTGGAACAGGAGTGGACCCCGCGAAGTGCTCGGTTCCCAGTCCCCATTCGCCGTGACGCGCTGGACGAACCTGTGGTTTCCCGTGACCCGCGGCGAGCTGCGCGGCGACTGGTTCGGCGGTGCACTGCGCCCGCTGTTCGGTCCGGGCATCCGCGACATCGAGGTACTTGGCAATGTGCCCGAACGGTTCAAACGCGGTTCGGCCCACACCGAGTACTTTGCGCACCCCGACAGGGGCGACGAGGGCGACGCGGCATGGCACATTCGCACGACGCTGGCCCTGCAGACCCACGCTGTCCTCGAGCGTCTGTTGGACGCACCACCTCCGGACCATGCCGCGCCTGTCCAGCCGCTCCAAGCGCCAACGTCGCAGACAACGTCGCAGACATGGAGTAGTCCGCTTTCCGAGGCCCCGCCAGGCAGCAAACGCGACCGAACCGCAGCCGTACCGAGTCCGTCCCGCAGTCGCCTCCGAGGCTGACTGACCATACTGTTGGCCTGCAAACCCGTTAAGCGGTCGACAGGAGTATCGGTTGAGGCACCACCCGGACGTCACGATCCACGGGTTGTGCGCGGACGGGTTCGACAAGGTGCGCGACGCGTTCGCCTCCAACTTCACCGACCGCGACGAGATCGGGGCCGCTGTGGCGGTCTGGGTCGAAGGCGACCTCGTCGTCAACCTGTGGGGCGGGTGCGCCGACGCCGGCGGGCGCCGACCCTGGCGTGAAGACACGCTGGCCAGCATCTTCTCCGGCTCTAAAGGGCTGACGAGCACCTGCGTACATCTGCTCGCCGACCGCGGCGAGCTCGACCTGCACGCACCGGTGGCCAGATACTGGCCCGAGTTCGGACAGGCCGGCAAACAAGACATCACCGTCGCGATGGTGATGGCGCATCGCTCGGGGGTGATCGGGCCGCGCACCCGTCTGCACTGGGCCGACGCCACCGACTGGGATGGCGTATGCCGGCACATCGCGGCGGCTGAGCCGTGGTGGGAGCCCGGCACTGCGCAGGGCTATCACATGGTGACGTTCGGCTTCATCCTCGGCGAGGTCGTCCGCCGCGTCACTGGCCGCACCATCGGGCAGTATCTGCGGACCGAGATCGCTGAGCCACTCGGGATCGACGTGCACATCGGACTGCCGCGCTGCGAGCATCACCGCTGTGCCGAGATGGTGAACAAGCCCCACATCCGCGACGTGCTGGCCGCCGGCGAGGCTCCCGGCCACCCGGATTCACTCGCCGAGCACCCGTTGGCCGGATTGTCGGTGGCGATGGGCTTCGTGCCCGATGACGAACTCGGCTCCAATGCGCTGGAGGTGTGGCGGGAGAACGAATTCCCGTCCACCAACGCTCATGTGACCGCTCTGGGTATGGCGACGTTCTACAACGCGCTCGCGCAGGAGAAGCTGCTGTCGCGCGATCACATGGAGTTGGTTCGCGTCTCACAAGGCGGTTTCGACACCGACGTCGTGCTCGGGCCGCGGGTCGCCGATCACGGCTGGGGCCTCGGCTACATGCTGAACCAGCGCGGCGTCGCCGGGCCGAACCTGCGCACGTTCGGCCACGGCGGATCCGGCGGGTCGTTCGCGTTCGTCGACCTCGAGCACCGAATCGGCTACGCGTACGTGATGAATTACTTCGACGCGACCAAGTGCAACGCCGATCCGCGCAGTGTGGTGCTGTCCGACGAGGTCTACTCCGCTCTGGGCGTAACTCCGCACTGATTCGCGGATCCGATTCGGTGGTTTCCTGTAGGTAGGCTGGACGCCATGAACGGCGCCTTGCTCGTCCTTGTCATCCTGGTCATCGCTGCTATCGGGTTGGCCATCTACAGCTCCTCGCGAGTCTCGGGCAAGCGCAACGCCGCCTCCCTGGCCGATGCCAAGGCCGACGCGCGTCGCGTCATCGAGCGACTCGGTGGCCAGGTACTGAACCTGACCGGCACCGACGACGCCTCCAAGCAGGCGATGGCAGACGCGTCCGAGCGGTACACCGCCGCCTCGTCACAGATCGAGCAGGCCACCACGGCGCGCCAGGCTGCTCTCGCCAAGGAAAGTGCGGTTGAGGGCCTGTATTACGTGCGTGCGGCGCGGCTGGCGATGGGCATCGATCCCGGACCTGAACTGGAGACACTCGCCGGACAGCGGACGGCGGGCGCCGTGACCGAGGACCGGCGAATCAACTTCGAGGGTCGCGAGATCGAGGCATCGCCGGCGCCGTCGCCGCGCACGCCGAACTACTACCCCGGCGGACGCGTCGCGGGCCGTCCTGTGCCCGCGGGCTGGTATTCGGAGCCGTGGTGGAAGCCGGCACTTGTGGCAGGCGCGTGGGGCCTGGGCTCGGTGCTGTTGTTCGACGCGATGTTCTCCGGCATGCACGGAGTCGACTACGGCGCACAGGGTTTCGAGAGCGGATACGGTGACGGATACTCCGACGGGTTCGAGGCCGCGCAGGACTCCGGCGGTTGGGGTGACGGCGGCGGTGGTGCCGACGCGAGCGGCTTCGACGGTTACAGCGGCGATGGCGGCGGCTGGGATGGCGGCGGCTGGGGCGGCGGAGACTTCGGGGGCGGCGACTTCGGCGGCGGCGACTTCTAAGCGTCGATGGCCGCATACGTCATCTCCGAAGTCGAGGCGGGCGACGCTTCCCGAAGCGGCTGAAGGAGATTGGCCACATCAGCGACGGCTTGTGATCGTTGAATTTTCCGACAGGGACACGCTGCAGCGGTGGTACTCGTCCGACGAATACGCTGAGGCACTTGCCTATCGGGACCGTGCACTGAACCGGCGTCTGCTTTTCGCCGACGGAGTTTGACCCTTACTGCTGGCAGGTTGGGCACCAGAACACGTTGCGTCCCTCCATCTCCGCGGTGCGGATCGTGGTGCCGCAGACCCGGCATGGTTCGCCTGCCCTGCGATACACGTACGTGCGCGGCCGTCCTGGTGCATACGACGGGAGACCGTGGTCGTGCTCGGGCCGGACGACGATGATCTTGCCGCGACGGAAACCGATCTTCATCAATTCGACGAGATCGGTCCACATCGCGTCGAATTCGGACTCCGCGATGTGGGTGCCGGGACGGTAGGGATCGATGCGGTGGCGGTACAGCAGCTCGTTGCGGTACACGTTGCCAACGCCCGCGATCACCGTCTGATCCATCAGCAATGCGCCAATCGTCCTGCGGGACTTGCGAATTCGCGCCCAGGCCAATGCCCCGTCGGCGTCGCGGCGCAACGGATCGGGTCCGAGCCTGGCCACGACATCGGCGATGTCGGGCTCATCGATCACTTCGCACACCGTCGGACCGCGCAAGTCGGTGCCGAATTCCGTTCCAATCATCCGCATCCGGACCTGACCGACGGGCAGCGGCATCGGGATCGGCACTTCGGTGAACGTGCCGTAAAGGCCCAGGTGCACGTGCACCACCCGGCCACCGTCGTAGTGGTGGAACAGGTGCTTGCCCCAGGCGCTGGCCTTCTTCAACACGCGTCCGTTGACGGCCGCGGCGCCCTCGACGAACCTGCCCTGCGGGCTGGACACCATCACAGGGGAACGGCCGAACCGGCGCTGATGCAGCCGGGCCAGCCGGTGCAGCGTATGGCCTTCGGGCATTCCTACGCAGGTGCGCCGGGCACGGGCGGCGCGACGTGGGTCTTTTCGTATTCGGCCAGGATGTCGATGCGACGTTGGTGCCGTTCGGCTTTCGACCATTGAGCGCTCAGGAAGGCGTCGACGATCTCCAAGGCTTGCTCGACGGTATGCATGCGGCCGCCGATGCCCATCACTTGGGCATTGTTGTGTTCGCGCGCCAGAGTTGCGGTCTCAACACTCCAGGCCAGTGCACAGCGCACACCGGGAACCTTGTTCGCGGCGATCTGCTCACCGTTGCCCGAACCACCGATCACGATGCCGAGGCTGTCCGGGTCTGAGACGGTTTTCTCCGCGGCAGCGATGCAGAACGCCGGGTAGTCGTCCTCGGCGTCATAGACGTAGGCACCGCAGTCGATCGGCTCGTGGCCGGTCTTGTGAAGATGCTCGATGATGGCCTGCTTGAGTTCGAAGCCCGCGTGGTCAGAGCCCAGATAGACGCGCATGGCGGTCATTGTGGCAGACCGGTCTAACGTTTCCGCTCCGGCTGGCGTCTACCAAGTGAGGACGTAATCAAACGGAAGGTCTTCGGTATGAAGAACGCAGATCCTGATTCGGTTCTCGAGAAGTTGATCGGGTCGTGGTCCCTGGTGAGTTGGGAGTCGTATTCCGACGACGGGTCCGCGTCGTATCCGCTCGGTGCGGACGCGTTGGGTCAGCTCATGTACGACGCCGACAAAGCGGCGGTGACCCACCACATCGAGTCCGGCTGGTTTCCGAACCTCGTGGGGACACAGCAGGTGCGGTACCACCGGTTCGACGGCGAGCGGTTAGTGCTCGACGCCGATACGGCGTGGGACAGAGTCCGCATCGTCTGGCGGCGGAATGCGGTCAGCCAATGGTGATGGCGTCGAGCCGCTCCTTGATGAACGCCGAAGACGTGACCGGCTCCAGGCCTGCCACCCGGCCGATCGGCGGCGCCAGCGGGGTGACGACGGCATCGTGGTTGGCCTCGTAGAAGTAGATCAGCGAGACCAGGTCCTCCTCCGGTGCATGCGGTTGCGGTGGCAGCACCCGATGGCGACCCGACGGCCACCGCCGCCCGCTCCAGTACTCGAGCAGATCACCGATGTTGACCGTCAGCGCGTCCGGGTCGTACGGCGCGTCGCTCCAACCGTCGGCGTCCGAATACACCTGCAGGCCGCCCGCACCGGGCTCGCGGTCGAGGATCGTCACCGTGCCGAAATCGGTGTGCGGGCCGATGCGGAACTGGCCTGGCTCGGGTTCACCGACCACACTCACCGGTGGGTAGTGGTTGATGTTCATCGTCCAGGTCGGCCGGTTCGCC
Source organism: Mycobacterium sp. (assembly GCF_035274705.1). Taxonomy (GTDB): domain Bacteria; phylum Actinomycetota; class Actinomycetes; order Mycobacteriales; family Mycobacteriaceae; genus Mycobacterium. The sequence continues at coordinate 90,845 of NZ_DATENY010000015.1, forward strand.
AGCGACGCCCACAGATTCTCTGGCAACCGCAGCGCGTAAGCGAACAACGCCAGGAGATCGTCGGCCAGCTTGCGCATCGCGGTTGTGTACTCGTTGACCAGCGGCTCCAATGACGACACCTCGGCCGGCCACACATTGGGCGCGAACCAGATCCGGTCCACATCCGGGTCGCCCGTGGCCGTTTCGGCGCCGAGGCTGTAGCTCTCCTTGAGGTCCGGCGGCGTCTCGGTCCCTTCGGCGTAGGCATTGGCCTCAACCCCTGGCGCCAGCCAGCCATGTCCGGCCACCGGGACCGAGTACCGCTGTTTGACGTCAACGGGCAGGCTGAAGAACTGCCGCGCGGCCGCCCGCACATTGCGGGCCAACGCCGGATCGACGCCATGCCCGGTAACAAGAATGAACCCGGCGCGCTGCAAACCCTCATCGACGGCAGCAGCCACCCGGTCGGCCGTCGCACCGCCCTCATGCCAATGCGAGATGTCAACGGTGGCAATCACTTAACTCACACTCCCATTGCTCTTCGCACAAGTGCTCATCGCCCGATATCTTCGTTCCACAGTTCCGGGTTGGCGACGATGAACTCGGCCATCATTGTGACGCATCGCTCGTCGTCCAGGAGCGTGACCAACACTCCGTGTTCGGCCAGCCATTCGTGGCCGCCGGTGAAGGTGCGGCTCTCCCCGATCACTATGGCGCCGATGTTGAACTGGCGCACCAGCCCGCTGCAGTACCAGCAGGGCGAGAGCGTGGTCACCATCACCGTCTTGCGGTAATCGCGTTGGCGGCCGGCCGCTCGGAACGCGTCGGTCTCGGCGTGCACCGACGGGTCGTTGTCCTGGACGCGTCGGTTGTGGCCGCTGCCGAGCAGCACACCGTCGACCGAGAACAGCGCGGCCCCGATCGGAATGCCTCCCTCTGCCAAGCCTTTTCGGGCCTCTTGGTAGGCGACCTCGAGCATCGCGGCGGCGTCCATCGGCTAGACGGCTACTCGTTCCGCGATGATCTTGGACCGGCACAGCACCAGGTACGCCGCGCCGGACAGCAGGAATCCGACGAAGAAAGTGACGTCGCCCAGTTGCGGGTACGCCTTGGCCACCAAGCCGACGTACTTCTCCTGGTTCGAGAACAGCGCAACCGACACCACCAGCCCGATGACAAAGGCCAGCACGCCATTCCAGTTCGTGTAAGAGCGGTCGTAGAGGAAGCCGGCGACGCTTTGGCCACGACGCAGGTACTGGTCGGCGAACATCACGCCGAGCCAGGGCCCGATCCAGTACGCGATGATCAGCAGGAACGCCTCGTAGCTTTGCGCGGCGTCGGGCAGGGCCCACCATGCGACCAGAAACCCCGCGATTCCGAAGAACACGGTAGCCAGGGCGCGCGCGATGTGGTGAGGCAGCTTTATACCGAGCGTCACGAAAGCCATTGCGCCGGAATAGACATTGAGCGAATTGGCCGCGATCGCGCCGATCGCGATTGCCAGCAGCGTCGCCTTCGCCAGCGGCGAGGCGAGCTGGCTGGTGAATGCCTCGGTCGGATTGCCCAGCGCGTCACCACCGATGGTGACCGATGCGGCGCCGACGACTTCGAGGACCACACACGACAGGAACAGCCCGGCGGCCGCGAAGAAGCCGGTGCGGGCCGTGGACGCCGTCGCGGGCAGGTAGCGGGTGTAGTCCGCAGCGTACGGCGTCCAGCCGGCGGCGTATCCGAACGCCGTGCCGACGGTGAGAAGGAACCCGCCCATGCCTCCGACGCCGCCCGCCACAGCGGGAGCACCGACGTGTGCCTTCGAGAGGATCACGATCGACGTGATCGCGAAGATCACCGCGAGCACCGGGAATGTCCACCGCTCGAAGGCCTGCACGAGGTTGGGGCCGAAGAACGCCAGGGCGGTTTGCAGCAGCACGATGATGACCAGACCGAGCAGCGGCCCGATGCCGAACAACGTGGCCAGCGCGTAAGCGCCGCTGACGCTGTTGGTGGCGAACCAGCCGACGCCCGCGGTCACCGACATCAACACCGCGGGCACCGCATTTCCCTTGAAGCCGAACGGCAGTCGGCCCAACACCATTTGCGGCACACCGTGCAGCGGTCCGCGGGCCGACAGGAAATAGTGCGGAATGGCGCCAAGGGCAGTGCCGATCACGATGCCGAGGACCGCCTGCCAGAAAGACATGCCGAAGACGGCGACGGCCAGCACGCCGACGAAGATCGTCGCGAACTCCAGATTGGGCGAGGTCCACGTCCAGAACAGCTGGCTGGGCTTGCCGTGGCGGTCGGCATCGGCGATGAACTCATTCCCGCCCGGTTCCACAGCGACGATGTGGTCGCGGTAGGTGCCGTCGGTCTGCACGGGCGGTTCGGCGACTGTCATGGTCATACCGTCGTATCCGCAGCCTCAGGTCGCAACCGGAGTGAACCTTGCGGAAACAATCCGGCCACCGGACCAGTTGGACACGGACGTGAAGACACTGGTGGTGAGCGCGAGCCCGCGCGAAGACGGCAACTAGATCACGCGCGGTCCAAGCGATCCGCTGTCCTGCGCACAGGATCTCGGGCCTGACGTTCGGCGGGAATCAGTCGAACGTCGGCGGCTCGGTGCGACTGCGCTTCAGCTCCCAGAAGTGCGGGTAGGACGCGAACGTCACCGAGGCGTCCCACAGCTTGCCGGCTTCCTCGCCGCGCGGGATCTTCGACAACACCGGACCGAAGAACGCGACCCCGTTGACGTGAATGGTCGGGGTGCCGACGTCGTCGCCTACCGCGTCCATGCCCTCGTGGTGGCTCTTGCGTAGCGCCTCGTCGTACTTGTCGGTGTCGGCAGCCTCGGCCAGTTCGGCGGGCAGCCCGACCTCCTCGAGCGACTCGCGGATCACAGTTGTGAAATCGGGGTCGACGTCTCGATAGCTCTTGTTGTGGATCCGCGTGCCCATCGCGGTGTACAGCGGCGCGAGGATCTCCTGCCCCTTGGCCTGCTCGGCGGCGATCGCCACCCGCACCGGCTTCCACGCTTGCTTGAGGCCTTCGCGGTACTCCTCGGGCACGTCCTTGTTCTCGTTGAGCACCGCGAGGCTCATCACGTGGAAGGTCACCTCGATATCGCGGACCTTCTCGACCTCGAGGATCCACCGCGACGTGATCCAGCACCACGGGCACAGCGGGTCGAACCAGAAATCGGCTACGGACTTCTCGGGCATTGACGCATCCTCTCGAGGTCGAACGACAGAACTCCGTTCAGCACAACCATGCTCTCCAAGATGCTGTTCCCGCTGCCACGCCTTTCGCATAGCCGGGACACAGGACACGCATAAGTGCGGAACCGTTATGCAACCGTGTTATCGATGTGACCGCTGTAAACCAATGTTACCCGGGTGATATAGTGCGCAACGCTCCACGACGATCGCTGTCCTAATGGTCACGGCGGCCGTCGCCGTGGCGGCGCCGGCATCCGCAGACCCCACCACCGATAACTCATTCCTCAACACACTGACCAATGCCGGCATCGGCTACAACGATCCGGCCAGCACGGAGCAACTCGGACAGTCGATCTGCCCCATGCTGGTTGAGCCGGGCAAGTCCCTCGCGTCGGTCTACTCCACCGTCTCCAACAACGGCATCAATCCCGACATGGCGGCCTTTTTCACCGGCATCGCGATCTCGATGTACTGCCCGTCGATGATGACCTCGCTGGGCAACGGCACGTTCCTGAACTTCCTGCGGCCGCTCGGTCAGTAGCACCGCGAGGCCGCTTTGCGCGCCAGCCGATAGGTTGGACGCGTGGTTCTTCCCAATCTCACTCGCGAGCAGGCCCTCGAACGCGCTGCCCTCGTCACCGTCGCCAACTACCGCATCGTCCTCGATCTCACCGATGGGGCCGGTAAGCCGAGCGAGCGCACCTTCCGCTCGGTGACCACCATCGAGTTCGACGCGCTGGCCGGCGCCGACACGTACATCGACCTCGCCGCCGACACGGTCAACAGCGCGACGTTGAACGGCCGCGACATCGACGTGTCCGGCTATGACGAGTCAACTGGCATCCCGCTGTCCGGCCTGGCCGACCGTAACGTCCTCGTCGTCGAGGCGGACTGCTGCTACTCCAACACCGGCGAGGGACTGCACCGGTTCGTCGACCCCGTTGACGGCGAGGTCTACCTGTACTCGCAGTTCGAAACCGCGGACGCGAAGCGGATGTTCGCCTGCTTCGACCAGCCCGACCTGAAGGCCGCGTTCGACGTCACCGTCACCGCGCCGGCCCATTGGGAGGTGGTGTCCAACGGCGCCACCCTCAGAGTCGAGGACGACGGCAGCCAAAGTGGAAAAGCCAAGCGGCACACATTCACGCCGACGCCACGGATGAGCACGTATTTGGTGGCGCTGATCGCCGGACCGTATGCGCGATGGGACGACACATACACCGATGAGCACGGCGACATTCCGCTGGGCTTGTTCTGCCGCACGTCGCTGGGCGAGTTCATGGACGCCGAGCGGCTGTTCACGCAGACTAAGCAGGGATTCAGCTTCTACCACAACAACTTTGGCGTCCCGTACGCGTTCGGCAAGTACGACCAGCTGTTCGTGCCGGAGTTCAACGCCGGCGCGATGGAGAACGCCGGCGCGGTGACCTTCCTGGAGGACTATGTCTTTCGCAGCAAGGTCACCCGCGCGTCGTATGAGCGACGCGCGGAGACGGTGCTGCATGAGATGGCGCACATGTGGTTCGGCGATCTGGTCACGATGCAGTGGTGGGACGACCTGTGGCTCAACGAGTCGTTCGCGACATTCGCGTCGGTGCTGTGTCAGGCCGAGGCCACCGAGTTCACCGAGGCGTGGACGACGTTCGCGAACGTGGAGAAGTCGTGGGCGTATCGGCAGGACCAGCTGCCGTCGACACATCCGGTGGCCGCCGACATCCCGGACCTGGCGGCCGTCGAAGTGAACTTCGATGGCATCACCTACGCCAAGGGCGCCAGCGTGCTCAAGCAGCTCGTCGCCTACGTCGGGCTCGAGGAGTTCCTGTCGGGTCTGCGGGATTACTTCCGCGACCATGCTTTTGGCAACGCCACGTTCGGTGACCTGCTCGGCGCGCTGGAGAAGGCGTCCGGCCGCGACCTGTCGGGATGGGGTCAGCAGTGGCTCAAGACGACGGGACTCAACACGCTGCGGCCCTCGTTCGACCTGGATGCCGACGGGCGGTTCACCCGGTTCGCGATCGAGCAGAGCGGGGCAGCGCCTGGCGCGGGCGAAACACGAGTGCACCGCCTGGCCGTCGGGATCTACGACGACGACGACAGCGGCAAGCTGGTGCGCACCCACCGCGAAGAGCTCGACGTCGAGGGTGCCCTGACCGATGTTCCTGCCTTGCAAGGTGTTTCGCGGGGCAAGCTAATCCTGGTCAACGACGACGACCTGACGTACTGCTCGCTGCGCCTTGACCCGGAGTCGCTGCGGACGGCGCTGACCCGTATCGCCGACATCGCCGAGCCGTTGCCACGCACACTGGCGTGGTCGGCGGCATGGGAGATGACGCGCGAGGCGGAGCTGAAGGCCCGCGATTTCGTGGCACTGGTCATCAGTGGTGTGCATGCCGAATCCGAGGTGGGCGTGGCCCAACGCCTTCTGCTGCAGGCTCAGACGGCACTGAGCGCCTACGCCGATCCCGCCTGGGCGACCGAAAACGGTTGGCCGGCGTTCGCAGATGCACTGCTGGATCTGGCGCGCGAGTCGGCGCCGGGCTCGGATCATCAGCTGGCGTTTGTGAATGCGCTGTGTGCATCGGTACTTTCACCGAACCACGTCGCGGTGCTGTCGACGCTGCTGGACAACGAGCCCGCAGCGGTGAACATGCCCGGTCTGGTGATCGACACCGATCTGCGCTGGCGGATCGTCACCGCGCTGGCCGCCTCGGGTGATGTCGACGCCGACGGGCCAGACACGCCGTTCATCGACGCCGAGGCCGAGCGTGACCCAACCGCCGCAGGTAAGCGGCATGCCGCGCAAGCGTCGGCGGCGCGGCCGCAGCCCTCAGTAAAGGCGGCGGCGTGGGCGCAGGTGATCGAGGATGACACGCTGGCGAACATCACTGCGCGGTCGGTCATCGGCGGCTTCGTGCAGCCCGGCCAGTCCGAACTCCTGAAGCCGTTCACGCCCAAGTACTTTGGTGTGATTTCCGGTGTGTGGGAGCGGCGTTCGAGCGAGGTCGCGCAGACAGTCGTCATCGGGCTGTACCCGTCGTGGGACGTCAGCCAGGCCGGTCTGGACGCCGCGGATCAGTTCCTCGCCGACCCCGATGTACCGCCGTCGCTGCGCCGGCTGGTGATCGAGGGCCGCGCCGGCGTCGAGCGGGCGTTGCGGGCCCGCGCGTTCGACGTCACCTAGTGCCGCGAGCGTGCGTGTCTGCTCCGCGACACGCCGTCATTGGCGGGCATTTTGCGCACGGTCGCGCGCATACCCTTGCGAGGTGGCGGTCAGTCGGAGTCGCAGGGCACGGGCTGCCCGCAAGCGCAAGCGCCGTATGGATCTCGCCGACAACGACCTCACTGCCGAACAATGGGCGGCCCTAAAAGAGGCCTGGAACGGTTGCGCCTACTGCGGCTCGACCGAGGGAACCATGCAGCGCGACTGCGTACTGGCCATCTCCCGAGGCGGGCGATACACCCTGGATAACGTGGTGCCCGCCTGCGCTTCCTGCAATACGAGCAAGTGCAACGACGAGGTCACCGGCTGGCTGCGCCGGAAGCGACTCGACGAGCGCAGGTTCCTGATGCGCTTCATAGAGGTCCGCGCGGCGCTTGCTCAGTAGGTTGCGATTCGGGGAGTCGCATCGGCGCTCCATAAATCGCAGAATTCAGGGTGCGGAGACGCCGGCGCTGAGCACACGGACGGCGCTGATCAGGCCGTCCATCAGGTTGCCTTCCTTGAACGACGCGGCGGCGGCCGAGACGCCCAAAGGTGCGGCCTCTTCGATGCCGCGGCCCTTGACCTCCGAGCCGTACACCACCTCGATCGCGCGCTGATTCGGCGAAACTGCGAGCAGCACCGCGTTGTCGGGAGTCGGCACCTTGGCCAAGATGTCGCGGGCTGTGGCCGCGGTGTCCTCACCGAGCTCGCCGAGGTAAACCGCGAACCGGGCCTTCGCCGCCCGCGAGCCGTACTTCAGCGCATCGTCTAGGACCACCAGATCCTTGACCGGGAACGGGTAGGTCACCGACACATCGCCGGGCTGCGTGACGCCCGAGACCCGTCCGCTGGACGTTACGACGAAACCGACTGGGAGATCGGTCCGTTCGATAGTCGCGACTTCACCACTTGCCACTGGCGCCGCCTCCAATCGTCACCGTATGCGAGCCATGGCCGCCGTGACCGTGGTCGGCGGGTTCGTCGGACGCCCACAGAATCGGTTCGTGCGTCCAGGTCTCGGTGAGGTTGTAGGTCGCCGGGTGCGGGCCCTTGCGGTTCTTGCCGATGCCCCAGACCAGTGCGATCAACACCAGCGTTATGGCCAGCGGAACGCCTCCGAGGAGGGAATGAGTAAGTGCGATGCTCACGACGCAAACCGTAACCCACGACCCAACTAGGCCGCGCCCTCACCCAGGTATCGCACCCACGCCGGATCGAGTTCCTTCACCGACGACAGCAACCGCCAGTGCTGACCCTTGGGCGGTACCGGCATTGCGTGCAGCGTCCAGCCCAACTCGGCTAGCAGCCGGTCGGCCTTGCGGTGATTGCAGGTCGAGCAGGCCGCGACGCAGTTCTCCCACGAATGGTCGCCGCCGCGACTGCGCGGCACCACGTGGTCGACGGTGTCGGCCTTGCCCCCGCAGTACGCGCACCGGAACCGATCGCGGTGCATCAGCGCCGCCCTGGTCATCGGAATGCGGGCCCGGTACGGCACTCGCACGTAGGAATGCAGCCGGATTACCGACGGGACCGCGATCGACCGGGTCGCGGAGTGGATGATCGGGCCGTTCGGGTCGTCGTGCACGACGGTCGCTTTGCCGCACATCAGCATGATGACCGCCCGCCGCATGGGCAGAGCGGTCAACGGTTCGTAGGTGGAGTTCAGCAGCAGCACGCGCCGACGGCCCCAGATGGAGCCGTCGTTGGTACTGGGTGGATGGGTTTCGACGCTGTGCAGGACGCGCGACTGCGCATGCGGTATCGCGGGCCCGGATAAGCCCGCCGCGGCTCCGTGGTGCCGGTGGCCGCGACTCTTCTTGCGCTGCGCCATACGTCCTCCGACCGACAGTCCACCATGGATTGGGATCGAACGCACGACAATTCTGCCCGTGTTCGCTGGTCAGTCCAGTGAACAGCGCGTGACATCACCGGTCGAGCGCCCGTAACCAGCTACAGGGAGAATGGAGCGCGTGACCGTTCCGCAGCGCTCGTTCTACGACGAAGTCGGTGGCCACGACACCTTCCAGACCATTGTGTCGCGGTTCTATCAGCTGGTCCGTGAGGACGAGATCCTGCTTCCGCTCTACCCGCCAGACGAGCTCGATGACGCCGAGGAGCGGTTGCGGATGTTCCTCGAGCAGTACTGGGGCGGTCCGCGCACCTATTCCGACCGACGTGGTCATCCCCGCCTGCGGATGCGGCACGCACCATTCAAGATCGGCTACATCGAGCGCGACGCGTGGCTGCGGTGCATGCACACGGCCGTCGCGGAGATCGACTCGGACACCCTCGATGACGAGCACCGCAAGGAGCTCCTCGCCTATCTGGAAATGGCCGCCCATTCAATGGTGAATTCACCGTTCTGAGCGGCTGGCCCGGAAAGTCAGAGCAACCGCCCGACCACCTCTGACCACGGAGGTGGAATCGAGGCGTCGACGCACGCTGCAGCAGCCCCCCACAACAGGCCCTCCTCGATGCCTGACAACGGTGGCATGCCGGCCATCATCGCCGCGAGTATCGCAGCCGTGAAGGCGTCGCCAGCGCCCGTGGCGTCGACTGCGTCGATTCGGTGTGCTGCGAAGTGGCGCTCACCGTCGGCATCGATCGACATGGCGCCGTCGCTCCCCAACGTCAAGATGAGGCCACTGATCCGGCCAGCAGTCCAGTCGCAGTAGCGCCGCCACGGCGACGGTCGGGAGTCATCGGGCACCTCGGCCCGAGAACCGATGACGTACGAGATCGGGAGCGGTTCTTCCTGTTTCGGGAACGGAACAGACGCGATGACCGCATCCCGTCCGGCGAGCGAATGCACCATCCCAGCGAACTGTGGCCGCCACGCGGCGAGATATACCAAGTCACCCGCCTGAACGACGGTCGGATCGAGCCATACCGATGACATCAAATCGGGCACCACCCCAACGATGGTTCGTTCGCCAGACGGCTCGATCAGGAGAAGGACTTGCGAGGTGTCCCCGTCGACCGTGGCGACGTGGGTCGTGTCGACGCCGCAGTCGACGAGGTTGGCTCGACTGAGCTCACCCCAGTTATCTCGCCCCACGTACCCGACCATCGACACGGCAACGCCACGGCTGGCCAGGGCTCGAGCCACGTTCGCGCCCGTGCCACCAGCTCGGTCCGCAAGCCGCGCCCCCTGGACGAACCCACCTGACCGAGGAAGCGTCGGTAGCCGATATGGCCAGTCCCAGGCAATCGGACCGATGACCCAGCAGTTACGCATATCGCGCCCATCGATATCGAACCATCGCATCGACGATCGCGGTCGCGTGATCAGGGATACGAACCTGCGGCAGCCACGGCAACGCGTCGACTTCTGCGGGATAGAGGGCTCCGAGCAACCCGCCAACCAGAGCGGCCATGGTGTCGGTGTCGCCACCAAGTCGTATGGCCGAGAGCATCGACTCGGCGAGGCTTGAGGCATCACGCACTATCGAAATCGCGGCCGCGGTGGTCTCGATCGCATCGAGCGAGATTCCCGTTGTCGTCGGGGCGGTCCATTGACCTGCCAACGCATCGCGCATGGTGGCAACATCGTGTTCGTCGGGATCGTAAGCACGGATCGTGAACACGAGTTCTTCGCCGGCGACCTCCACCAAGGTAGCCGGATCCACCCCCTCGAGCGACCAGGCGGACATCGCCGCCACAACCTGCGCGCTGACGAGTGCCGACGGTGCGGCATGCGTTGTACGAGTGAGACGCTCGACCAGTGCACGACGATGATCTTGCGCCGCGACAGGTGCCGCCCATCCCACGGCGACCGCTCGGACGACGGCGCCGTTGGTCGAGCCTCCGGTCGCAACGAGTTCACCGGTCTTAAGGAATCGCTGCACTGCTGTCATCGTGGTTGGACCACGGCCGCGCATGGTGGTGTTCAGCTCGGCGAGCAACTCGAGCAGCCGCCTTGCCGGGTCCTGCTCTTCGCTCGACGATGCGATCGCTTGCCCGACGGCGAGAAGTTGATCCGTGTCATCCGACGTAGACCCGACCGGCCAGTCGTCCCGCTGTCCGATGGGTTCATCGAGTGTCATGCTGATTGCCTCGCTTGGTAACCCCTCCACGGGGGCCCCGACCGCGTCGCCGACGGCGAACGCCACCAGAGAAGAAGTCATTCGGCGGGCGACGGCGGATACGGCGTCTGGATAAGTTTGTTCCAGCAGGCCGAACTCTCTCCCCTGCATGGCGCGTCGGGCCGCGTCCAAGTTGGCCACCATTCCGCGAAAGTCACCATGCGCCCGGCACATTCGGGCCAACTCGAGGCGCTCGTGCGCCTGGTCGTAAGGGGCTCCGTCGGCATCGTTGTTCGCCACTACGTCATCGAGTAGGGCATGGGCCTTCCTCGTCTCTCCCCCATCGAAGAAGGACACGGCTTCGGAGTGACGCACCTTCGCGAGAGTGATCTCGTCACCCTGATCCATCGCCATTTGGCGGGCGCGCGCCAGCAACGCCCTGCCCTCGGTATGTAGTCCAGCGCCGCACTTGGCTTGTCCCATCAACCAATGACAGTTCGCGATTCCCCTTGCGTGACCGGCCTTCTCACGGACGGCGAGACTCGCCTCGAAATGCGCGTACGCGGAATCCCAATCCCGCTGCCACAACCGGATGAGACCGAGGCCGGACTGATTCCAGCCTGTGATCGTGAGATTCACTTCCTGTGCGGGAGTAGCCGCGAGTTGCTCCTCGCAGGCTCGGAACAGTTCCCCCGCCCTTTCCGGATTTCCGGCGAAGTACTCGACCTCACCGAGCAACATGTACCACGACGGACAGTACGGAGACCGGAATTCCGGACCGGTCAACACGTCGCGGGCGTCAGCGAAATGTCCTGTATAGAGCAGGATTTCGGCGAGCCGAAGTCGTAGGCGCTCCCGTTCGTCCACCGGTACGTGTGAAATGCCGTTGCGGGCCGTCGACTCTGCTTCCGGATACTCGCAGTCGCAGAACTCGATGTCCGCCTTCAAGAGGATAAATTCTGCAGAATCGACCGGTAGTTGGGCGAGCAGGCTCTTGGCATCCTCCACGGCACCTATACCGATGTAGACCTGGGCAACAAGGTAGTACACCTTGATGTCGATCTGCGATTTCGGATCAGACACGTCCATGACAACGCCAACAAACGGTATGCAGTCTCTGTACCTGCCAGCGTCCAGGAGTTCTTCGACGGCAGCACACCAGAATTTAACTCCGCGTGAATGATCCACCCGCATCAAGTGCAGCGCCGCTTCTGCTTGTGCGGCGGACCCTTGCTTCACCGCGTAATACTCGTACAGCACGACGTCTGCATCGTGTGTCTGCTTGGGAAAGGATCTGGCTAGTTCGCGGCGAAGGAGTTGATGAACGGCGTAGACGGCGGTGTCCTCACCGGATTCGGCGCCCGCACTTCCAGGGCGCTTCTCCAGTATGAACGAGAAGTTGACCAAACGACTGAAGTCGTCGTAACTTCCGTTGAGCCGAAGGCAATCCGCCAGATAGGCGAACTCCGTGAATCCAAATGACCGCGTCGCGGCAACGGCGATCACGTTGCGCTGCATCCCCTCCGCCACGGACGACATAAGCCGCGCCACGAGAAGGCGCCCCCTGTCCTCGAGGCTGGACTTGATGTTCGAGGACAAGTCGGCACCACCCTCGACCCCTGCCGGGGAAGCGAGCACGTCTGCATACAAGCCAAGCATGAAGGGATGAACCTCGTTCGGTTCACCCGTCGAGTACGCGATGACCTGGCTCTGCAAGCGGGGGTCCTTGATCCCCGCGGAGTCCAGATACCAAGCTGCGTCGGCGGGTGACAAGCCCGCGACGGATTTGGCATCGACGTACTCCTCAGCGATCGCAGCTTCCTCGGCCAATGCCCAGCGGGGCGGCTTCCGACCAGCGACGACGACGACGATGCCGCGTTCGAGGTCGATACCACCAAGCAGCGAGCGCAACCACTTGTCGCGTGAGATCGATGCGAGCGATATCGACGAACGAGTGGGATACAGATCCTCCCCCCAAAAGGCCTCATGGGTATCGAAGAACAGCGCGATGCGACTGGTGGCGCCCTTGTTCGTCAATGCGTTGTTGAGATCCTGTGCGAAGAAGAAGGGGAGAAGGTCGGCCAAGTCGGGATCGGCCGCCGACTCCATGATCATGTCGACGTATTCGTCCTCAACCGGACGTTGCATCCGCCAGCGGGCGAATGCGTTATTGGTTCGCTTGTCGATGAGGGTGAGCAGCGCGCGACCGGTGGCCGCAAACGGCAGCGACGCCAACGCATCCATGAGATTGACGGCGAAATCAAGCTCGGATGCCGGAAAGAGTTCCGGCAGCGTCTTCTTGTAGTCCAGTCCCGACTTCTGCAAGTAGTTCAGCGCCGCGAAGTCGAAACGGGGTGTGGCTACCTTGAACCTGGCGAGCTGCCGCTTCAACATGAAGAGCGCCGGAAGCGCTTCGAGTGGTCGCTTCTCGCCGATCGGCTGAGCGCCGAAGTCCAGCAACGCACTTGCGACCGCAATGGGCTTGCGCGCTTCTCGCACCCGCTCCACCAGCGTTGCCAATGGGCCGGCCCGAACGACATCCCATTCGGCGGCATCGAGTAGGTAGCAGCTCCGCGCATGCATGTAGCGCAGCAACAGTGACTTGCCACTGCCACCCATCGCATGCAGGTAGAGAATCTCCGCGGGTAGTGGGCAAGGTCCGTTCAACTTGCTCAGGAAGTCGTACAAGAATTCGTGACGATCCGCGAAGTGGTTGAGCTTCGAGATCGCGGAGGCCGGCGTCCGCGCACCGGTCCGGTCGAAGATCGCCACGGTTCGGAGGCTACACCCGAGGAATGCTACAAAAGCGGTTCAACGGGCGGTCCGAACGGCGACATCGTCAGCGGAAGGTGATCGGCGCATCCTTGCCTCATCAGTAGGACGTCACCCCATACCCAGCCACGCCGATCGATCCCACCGGTGTAGAAGGACACCACGCGAAAGCCCTGTGGGGCAAGCAGATCGTGAACCTCGAAGAAGTCGCCGTGGGGTTCGTCTGGTCGGCGGAAGAAGTCACACTCCACCAACGCGAAATCGATTCTGCCTTCAGCCAGCATCGTGGCGGCACCCTGAAGCACGGAGACCTCGAATCCTTCGGTGTCGATCTTCAGCAGCCCCACGCGCTTGATCGTGCGCCGAGCGCAGAACTGATCAACCGTGTCGACCTGGACTGTCGTCAAAGCCTGCGAAGAAACATCGGGCGTCATTGTGTTCAACACATTCCGATCCGTCGTGATCGTCGCTTCGCCCGGTGTCGCGCCGAGTGCCAGGTCGACACACTCGACGCGGCTCAATCCTGCGGTATTGCGGCTCAACTCGACGAAGGTCGCCGGCACTGGTTCGAAGCTGTAGATGGTGGCCTTCGGAAAGCTCTCAGCAAGCAGCTCCGCAGTTTGGCCGACATTCGCGCCGACGTCGAAGAACGTGGCTGCGCTGTCGTGTCCGATGAGGCGTTTTAGGTCATGTCTCCAGCCGACGCCGTACGGGATGTCGACCGATCGACCCACCCACAGCCCCAGCCGTTCGAGCACCGACCGGCCAAACGCTCCGATGCTCTTGCGCATCAGACAGCGATCGCGTCGACGAGCAGGCTCGGATCGAGCTCGATAGGAACGTTGCGCTGCTCTGCGACATCGCACAGGAGGTCGGTGGCCGCGTTCTTGCTTCGCACGACGAGTTGACGCGGATTCGGTCGAAACAGCGCGCGGGCAGCCTCGCTGGTTCCCACGTTGATGGGGTCGTTGACGCCGAGCCCGAGGCGTGCCGCAACAACCGCAGATTGACGTAGCCGCGCGTGCGCAATACCCGCAGAGTGGTCGCCGTCTTCAGAACGAAGTGTGGACGCGGTGCGCACCGCACCGAACCGTGCTTCTACCTGGTCTAGATACCAACGGGTCAAATCCTGGCCGCGCAGATCTCGTCGCACGTCGACACCATGAAACAGCCTGCGGCCGGCCAGGCTGCTGTGTTGAGGCGCGCCCAGCAATCCCGCCATCTGCGCACCAAGGCACGCGTGCGGCAGCAACACGTCATCGCGTGTCGCCGAGATGCCCGCAGCTGCAACCGGGTCGACCACGACTGCCAACGTCGGATCGATGCCTGACCACCGATCAGCACGGCACGTCCGGTGAAGCAGGCGCGCCACCGTGCCCTTGCTTGTCCACCCGTCGATGAACTGCAGGCGATCAGCGAGGCAACGGCGCGTCAGCCAGGACAACGCGCTCTCGTCGACGACCCCGTTGGCAATGGAGATGCTGAAGTGGCGAACGTCAAGCCCGTGGACGAAAGCAAGCCAGCGCTTGACCAAGACCCCGACCGGCGTGCCCGCCCGAGCGATCGACACCAGCACCACGTCTGTTCCACGCCGTTGGAGGATCCGTTCAGCCAACGCGCCGACCATCATCGCGATCACATCGGCGGAAGCGACGGCGTAATCACGCAGCCGATCGCAGTACTCTGCGTTCGGCAGGTAGTCGGCGTATTTCGCAGACGGCGCGTCGCTCAGCAACAAGGACACCTCCGACTCAAGGTACGAACCAACGATTGCCCCCATGCGACCTCCATCACCAAGACCGTCCTATCCATCGGTTCATACCAGTCAAATCACCCCGCGTCGCGCCTGAAGGCCCGCATGAGGGTCGATCGGGCCACTCGGCCGGGCGGGACCACATAGCGAACGCCGTATATGTCCCATGAACCAGCGTGGGATCCGTTTCCAGCGTGATGCCGCGAGATCGCGCCATCTGTTGGTCATTCGCCGTTGAGCCTTCGCCTTCGGTCGCCCCAAGAGCGCCGGGCCGATGGCCACGGTATTCGGCACAATGACCCATTGTGGGTGAATACCGGACCGGTCCGTGGTGGTCGAATGCTGTCTTCTATCAGGTGTATCCGCGCTCGATCTGCGATTCGAACTCAGACGGCGTTGGCGATCTGGACGGTGCAACCGCCAAGCTTCCCTACCTTCGCCGTCTCGGCGCCGATGCCATCTGGCTCAACCCTGTGTACGTATCCCCGATGGCTGACGAAGGCTACGACATAACGGACCCGCGCGACGTCGACCCCCTCTTCGGTGGTATCCAAGCATTGGATCGCTTCCTCGCGGCCGCACATGAGCTAGACCTCAGAGTCGTCATGGATCTGGTGCCGAACCATTCGGGCGCGCAGCATCCCTGGTTCCAAGCGGCGCTGGCAGCAGATCACAGCAGTGCGCAACGTGAGCGCTACATCTTCCGCGACGGCCGCGGCCCGGACGGCATGCATCCGCCGAACAATTGGGTGTCGGTGTTCGGGGGACCGGCATGGACACGGGTAACCGAGCCCGACGGGACTCCAGGCCAGTGGTACATGCACCTTTTTGCCGCCGAGCAGCCCGACCTAAACTGGGACAACCCCGAGGTAATAGCCGATTTCGAGCAGACCATGCGCTTCTGGCTAGATCGCGGAGTCGATGGCTTCCGTATCGACGTGGCACACGCGATCGCCAAGCCACAAGGCCTTCCCGACATGGATCTGAGCAACGTGCAACTGCTACGCCTGCACGACGACGACATCCGCGCGAACAACCATGGCGTCCATGTCGTACATCGCCGGATCCGCGCGCTGCTCGATGAATACGAAGGTGCGGTGTCGATTGGCGAGGTCTGGGTCGACGATTTCGAACAGTTCGGAATGTACGTCCGGCCTGACGAACTGCATCTGAGTTTCAACTTCCAACTGCTTCAAGCCCCCTTCGAGGCGAATGCCGTTAGGGAGGCGATTCGGATCTCGTTGGAGGCCGTCACCTTGGTCGGCGCCACTCCAACCTGGGCGCTGGCCAACCACGACGTCGATCGGACCGTGCAGCGCTACGGCGGCGGAAAGACTGGGCTCGAGCGCGCTAGGGCGATGGCATTGGTGATGTTGGCGTTGCCTGGCGCAGTTTTCGTTTACTACGGCGAGGAACTCGGCTTGCCCAACGTCGTACTACCGGATGAGGCGCTGCGTGATCCCGTCTGGGAGCGCTCAGGGCGGGAGGTACGCGGCCGGGACGGATGCCGAATTCCCATGCCATGGGAAGGTAGTGCGCCCCCGTTCGGCTTTTCGGACAACCCAGACACGTGGCTGCCGATGCCGGCGGAATGGACGACGCTGACGGTCGAGACACAGGAAGACGACCCCGAATCGACACTGTCATTGTTCCGCAAGGCGATCGAGTTACGGCATTGCAGGGCCGATTTCAACGACGCGTCGGTGGAGTTCCTGGACGGCGCACCGGACCTCGTGACGTTCCGCTGCTCCGACGGGTTGGTGTGCGCGCTGAACGCGGGTCGTCGCGCGATGGCTCTGCCCGTCGGCGAGGTGCTGCTCGCTAGTGCTGCATTGGTGGACGGCCAGCTGCCACCGAACACCGCCGCCTGGCTGGTCTAGTTATCTCGCGAGCAGACGCAAATGTCCCCGACACGCCGAGGTTTTGGGGCCGTTTGCGTCTGCTCGCGCAAGAGAAGCTAGCGCAGGACCAAGGCGGGGTCGCCGCGACGGCGATACACCGACCCGAAGCGGGCGTCGATGCGCAGCCACGATGGAAACGCGCGAACCCGCACGATCTCGTCGGCGGCCACAGTGCTGGGGTCCAGCTGCCCGGACGCGTCCGATTGCGGCAGGAAACCCATTGCGGTCAAAGCGAATACGCAGCGCATCGGGATACCGACCGTCACGTCTCCGGAGTGGACCGCCAGCACCTCCTGATCAAGCAACGACGCAGGCGGTCCGTGCGCGCTCGAATGTTCTTTGACCAGCGCGACTCCGCGCTGCGCCAGTTCCAGCACCACACGCGCCGGCACGTCGTCGACATGGACGAAGCCCGATTCGGGAGGAAGCGCCCCGCGCCACGCCGAATCCATCGAGAACCCTGACTCGACAAAGCCGCTGCGATCCATCGCATTCAGCCCCGCCGCGAGCGCGTCGGCGCCGACACTGTGGTCTGCGGGCCGGACCCGCCCGCCGACCACTCGGCTGGCGAGTACGTCGAATCCCGTTGCCACCCAGGCGGCGACGAGCCCCCCGGAGCGCTCGCGCAGCCGGATGACCGCGGCGTCGTCGAGCCGCAACGCCCGCTCGGTGAACGTCGCCAGGTCCTCGCGGTGGGTGGCGTCGTCGAGCCAGATACCGCGTTCGGTGCTGCTCATCGGGTCCAGCGCTGCAAGTACTCTCGTTGTTCAACGGAAAGCCGTTGCAGCCGTTGCTCTTCGATGTGCACGGCGGCCAGCTGCGTTTCACCAATCACGGACGGCTTCGAATCCGGCGCCGCGCTGAACGACCGCACCTCGTAGCCGATCGTGAAGTCGACCGCGCGCACCCGCTTCGACCACATGGTCACCTGCAACGGCGAATCGATCAGACGCAACTGACCTTTGTAAAGGATTTTGACCTCGTGGATCAGCAGGCCGATCGTGTTGATGTCCGCTCCGAATGGTTCACGCAGGAAGGGGATGCGGGCCTCTTCGAGGATCGTGACCATGGTCGCGTGGTTGATGTGCTGGTACATGTCGATGTCCGACCAGCGCACATGCACCGGCGCAACAAAACTCGTCACCCAGAAGACCCCGCTCCACTCGTTCGTGTCATGCTGCGGATCTGGCGGGCCGCCACCGACAACGTCGCCAGGTCATGCTCGCCACTTTCGTATATCTCGGTCAACGTGCGCCTAGCGCGCGAGACGCGGGAGCTGTTGGTCATCTCCCACTCGGCGATCTTCTCCTCGCCGCTCTCGTCTGGCTCGCCCACAGCCAGCACGTCGAAGCACAGCGCCCGCAGCGATCCATAGATGTCGTCTCGGATCGCCAAGCGGGCCAACGAATGCCAGCGGTCATCGCGCTCTAGCCGCGACACCGCGGTGAGTAGGCCGTCGGTGCTGAGGTGGTCCATCAGCGCGAAGTACGTGTCGGCGACTTCGGCCGGTTCCCGGTCCTTGATGTCGGCGATGTCGATGACGTCGAGCAGGCTGTACTGATAAAGGCCGGTCGCCACTTCGTAGGCCAGGTCCTCCGGCACTCCGTGCGAACAGAATTCGCCGGCTTCCTTTGCAACGATCGCCTTGTCGTCGCCACGCAGCCACTCCGACATGCGCGGTGTCAGCGTCGCGACCTTCTGTGCGAACCGGTTGGTTTCGGCGCCGACTGCCAGCGGTTGCGGGCGATAGTTGAGCAGCCAGCGGCCGGCGCGGTCGATGAGCCGTCGCAGATCCAGCGTCATCCGGTCGGTCACCGCCACCGACACCCCGTTCTCACCGGAATCCCGGATCTGCCGCCACACCTCGCCGACCCGGAAGATCGCATTGGTCGCGACATAGCTGCGCACGGCATCGACCGGTCCGACGCCGACGTCCTCGGTGATCCGATACGCGTAGGAAATGCCAGCGGTGTCGACGAGATCGTTCACGAGCATGGTCGTGACGATCTCCCGGCGCAGCTGATGCGAACGGATGTCGCTGCCGAACGGCTCGCGCAGTTTGGCCGGGAAATACC
Organism: Mycobacterium sp.; assembly: GCF_035274705.1. GTDB lineage: Bacteria > Actinomycetota > Actinomycetes > Mycobacteriales > Mycobacteriaceae > Mycobacterium. The sequence goes on from NZ_DATENY010000015.1 coordinate 109,770, forward strand.
CCGGCAGTCGCGAGGCGAACGCCTCCTGATCCGGCAGCTCGCTACCCAGCACTTCGTCTTTGAGCGCGAGCTTGACATGGGCCATCAACGTCGCGAGCTCGGGCGATGTCAGGCCGATGCCAGCTTCGGTTCGCCGCCGGATTTCCTTTTCCGACGGCAACGCCTCCAGTTCTCGATTCAGCCCGCGCTCCTTGACGAAGTCCTTGATCATTCGCGCGTGCACGGGCAGCAGGCTGGCGGCATTGGCTCGGCTGGTACCCATCAGATCGTTCTGGTCCACGTTGTCCTCGAGCACCAGCCGACCGACCTCGTCGGTCATCGACAGCAGCAGATCGGTTCGCTCCTGCGGGCTGACCTTGCCGGAGGTGACCAGTGAGTCGATCAAGATCTTGATGTTGACTTCGTGGTCCGAGCAATCGACACCGGCCGAGTTGTCCAGTGCATCGGTATTGATCCGGCCGCCCGCCAGGTCGAACTCGACACGTCCCAGCGACGTGACACCGAGGTTGCCGCCTTCACCGATCACCTTGGCGCGCACTTGGTTTCCGTTGACGCGCACCGGGTCGTTGGCACGGTCGCCGACGTCGGCGTCCGACTCCGTCTCGGCCTTGATGTAGGTGCCGATGCCGCCGTTGAACAGCAAGTCCGCCGGCGCCTTCAGGATCGCCTTGATCAGACTAGGAGGTGTCATCTCCTCGACGGCATCGTCGATGCCAAGGGCTGCTCTTGCCTGCTTGGTGATCGGGATGGCCTTCTGTTCCCGGCTGTACACGCCGCCGCCCTCGCTGATCAGCGAGCCGTCGTAGTCCTCCCAGCTCGACCGGGGCAGGTCGAACAGCCGTTTACGTTCGTCCCATGACCTCGCGGCGTCGGGGTCGGGGTCGATGAAGATGTGCCGATGATCGAACGCCGCCAGCAGCCGAATGTGCTTTGACAGGAGCATGCCGTTGCCGAACACGTCGCCGCTCATGTCGCCGACGCCCACAACCGTGAAGTCCTCGGATTGGGTGTCGACGCCCATCTCGCGGAAGTGTCGTTTGACCGACTCCCACGCACCTTTGGCGGTGATGCCCATCGCCTTGTGGTCATAGCCGACGGAACCGCCGGAGGCGAACGCGTCGCCGAGCCAGAAGCCGTATGACTTGGCGACGTCGTTGGCGATGTCGGAGAACGTGGCGGTGCCCTTGTCGGCCGCCACGACGAGGTAGGCGTCGTCGCCGTCGCGGCGCACCACCTCTGGCGGGCTGACGACCTTGCCCGTGGCCTTGTCGACATTGTCGGTGACGTCGAGCAGACCGGCGATGAACAACTTGTAGCAGGCCACGCCCTCGTTGCGAGTCGCGTCGCGGTCGGTCGCGGCGTCACCGGTGGCCACGGGCGGCTGCTTTACGACGAACCCGCCCTTGGCGCCGACGGGAACGATTACGGCGTTCTTGACCGCCTGCGCCTTGACGAGGCCGAGGATCTCTGTGCGGAAGTCTTCGCGCCGGTCCGACCATCTCAGGCCACCGCGCGCGACGTGCCCGAACCGCAGGTGCACACCCTCCACCCGAGGCGAGTACACGAAGATCTCGAATTTCGGGCGAGGCAGCGGCAATTCGTCGATCAGCAGAGGATTGAGCTTGAAAGACACCACGTTCTGCTCCCTGGCCGAATCCGACCGGGTAACAAAGTAGTTGGTGCGCAACGTGGCTTGGATCATCGACGCGAACGCGCGCAGCACGCGGTCGGTGTCGAGGCTGACAAGCGCGTCGATATCGGCTGCCACGGCTGCGGCGGCGGCCTGCGCATCGCGGTGATTCGGCGTATCTGACGGTGCGAACAGCGCTCCGAAGAGTTCGACCAGCGATCGCGCGGTCCCGGCGTTCTCGATGATCACGGACTCGATGTGCGACTGGCTGTAGGGAAAACCCGCCTGCCGCAAGTACTTTGCATAACTGCGCAGAATGACCACCTGCTGCCACGTCAGAGCCGCGCGCAGGACCAGCTCGTTGAAGCGGTCGATCTCGACTCGACCATGCCAGATCGCAGTCACCGCATCGGCGAACCGCTCTGCCATGGCGTCGCGTTCGGGGCCTTTGGCCGCCTCCGGGATGGTCTGATGTGGAGAGATCTTGAGCTGATAGATCCACACCGGCAACCCGTCGGGCCGTGTCACGGTGAAGGGACGCTCCTCGAGCACCACCACGCCCATGGACTGCAGCATCGGCAACAGCTCGCTCAGCGACGCCGAGCGCCCACCGAGATACCAGGTGAGCTGCGCGATGCGCTCCTCGTCACTGTCGGCGAGGACGAGTTTCACCGAATCATCTTGCAGCTCTTCGATGATCGCGATGTCGTTGATGGCCTCGGATGGCGTGATTGCCTGCTTGTAGACCTCGGGGAACGCGGCGGCATAGTGCTCGGCCTTGGCCTGGCTGATCGAGCCGTCCTTCACCGCGCCCAGCAACCGGTCACCCCAGGTTCGGGCGGCCTCGGTCAGCAAGTTCTGGATGCGTGTTTCGTTCTCAAGCGAGACGTCGACGGCGGCCGGACGTGACACTTCGGGTAGACGAACGGTGAAATGTACAACGGCCCAGGGTGATTCGCTGACCCTGGCGGCGTAGTCGATGCTGACACCACCGAGTTCGCGCACGAGAATGTCCTGCATCGCCAGCCGCACCGCCGTGGTGTAGCGGTCGCGTGGCAGATACACCAGGCAGGATACGAAATGGGCGAGTTGATCGGCACGCACGAATAACAGCGTGCGCCGTCTCGAGCCGAGGTCGACGACGGCCATCGCCATGTCGAGCAGCTCTTTGGCGGTAAGCGCGAAGAGCTCCGACCGCGGGATGGTCTGGATGATGTCGAGCAGCAGCTGTCCCGGATGGCTTGGGTCACGGTGCGCCATGGCGAGCGCGTCGTTGACTCGTCGCGAAATCAGCGGTATCTCAAGCACATTGGCGTTCATCGCAGCCACCGTGAACAACCCGACGAAACGATGCTCGATCGCCGTATCCCCGGTGCTTTCGCGGACCACGACGATATAGGGATAGGCGCCGTAGCGCAGATAGCTCGGCATCGTGGCCTGCGCCAGCACGAGCGGTTCGTCGTTGGTCGTGAGCGGCGGCAGCACGTCCTCACGCAACCGCAGCACACCAAGGCGGCTCGACGGGTCGACCGATGATTGTCCGTCGAGCACGGGGCAGCGTTGATAGCCGAGCAGCACGAAATGCCCGTCGGCCAGCCAGCGCAGCAGCGCGGCGACGCCCTTGCGATCGGTCCCGGGGAACCGGCCCCCGTGATCGCTGTCGAGTTCGGCGGCCAAGCTGCGCAGCATCGCGGCCATAGCCGTCGAGTCGAGGGCCACCTGTCGCGCGTCGGCGAGCACGCTGGGCAGCAGTCGCTCGGCCTCTTCCAGCGACTTGCCCTCTACCGAGTCGGCCAGCTGGACGTGGATCCACGTCTCGTCGATGCCGTCACGAAATGCCGCAGCAGACGCCGGCTGGATCTCCAGGAGCTCCCCGGCCGGGCCGCGGCGGACCCGGAACACCGGGTTCATGATCGCTTTGTAGGCGACGCCGAGCCGGTGCAATAGCACGGTGACGGAGTCCATCAGCATCGACGCGTTGTCCGTGACTATCTGTAGTGCCGGGCCGAATCCCGCAGGATCGTCCTCGGCGTAGATGGCGACGCGGGTGTCCCCTATTCGCCGACGCTGACCCAATCGGTAGTGGGCCTGGATCAAAGACGGTGACAGCAATCCCGCAGCCGTGCGGTCGACGGGACCGGTGACGGCCGCATCGGCTCCTGGCGCATCGCCATGCGGACCGCGGTAGGTAGCAAGGTAGGCACGCGCGAGCCGGGCAGCGGCGTCCTGACTCAACATCCGCGAGTCGGTTCGTCCTCCAACACCTGTGCCCGTCCGCGGATTGACCGACATGCGACGCTCCTGATTCACACCTGCGTACCGGCACTGGTACGCACAAGCGACATTAGTCGCGTGTGAGCCGGCGGTGGGTCACCCTGTGCGGTCGGGCCGCGTCGATGCCGAGACGTTCGACTTTGTTCTCCTCGTAAGCGGCGAAGTTGCCCTCGAACCAGAACCATTTGGCCTCGTTGTCGTCGTCACCCTCCCACGCCAGGATGTGCGTGCAAGTGCGATCGAGGAACCAGCGGTCGTGCGAAATCACGACTGCGCAGCCGGGGAAATTATCCAGCGCGTTCTCCAACGAGCTCAGCGTCTCCACGTCGAGGTCGTTGGTCGGCTCGTCGAGCAGGATCAGGTTGCCGCCCTCTTTGAGCGTGAGCGCCATGTTGAGCCGGTTGCGTTCACCGCCGGACAATACGCCCGCCGGCTTCTGCTGGTCCGGACCCTTGAACCCGAACGCGGAGACGTACGCCCGCGACGGAATCTCGTTCTGGCCGACCTCGATGTAGTCCAGCTTGTCGGACACGACCTCCCAGACCGTCTTCTTGGGGTCGATGCGTGCCCTGGACTGGTCGACGTAGCTCAGCTTGACGGTGTCGCCGACTTTGACGGTGCCGCTGTCGGGCTGCTCGAGGCCAACGATGGTCTTGAACAGCGTGGTCTTGCCGACGCCGTTGGGCCCGATGACGCCGACGATGCCGTTGCGGGGCAGCGTGAACGACAGGTCCTTGATCAGCGGCCGTCCGTCGAAGCCCTTGTCGAGGTGATCGACCTCGACGACGACACTGCCCAGCCGCGGCCCGGTCGGGATCTGGATCTCCTCGAAGTCGAGCTTGCGGGTCTTCTCGGCCTCGGCTGCCATCTCCTCGTAGCGCTGCAGACGGGCCTTGCTCTTGGCCTGCCGCGCTTTGGCGCCGGACCGAACCCATTCCAGCTCGTCCTTCAGCCGCTTCTGCAGCTTGGCGTCCTTGCGGCCCTGCACCGCGATGCGCTCGGCCTTCTTTTCAAGGTAGGTCGAGTAGTTGCCCTCGTAGGGGTACGCGCGACCGCGGTCGAGTTCGAGAATCCACTCCGCGACGTTGTCCAGGAAGTAGCGATCGTGCGTGACGGCGAGGATGGCGCCCTTGTACTGCGCGAGGTGCTGTTCGAGCCACAACACGCTCTCGGCGTCGAGATGGTTGGTCGGTTCGTCGAGCAGCAGCAGGTCGGGTTTGGACAGCAGCAGCTTGCACAGCGCCACGCGGCGCTTCTCACCACCCGACAGGTGGGTGACGGGCTCGTCGGGGGGCGGGCAGCGCAGCGCGTCCATCGCTTGCTCGAGCTGAGAGTCGATGTCCCACGCGTCGGCCGCGTCCAGTTCCTCCTGCAGATGGCCCATCTCCTCCATCAGCTCGTCGGAGTAATCGGTGGCCATCAACTCGGCGACCTCGTTGTAGCGATTGAGTTTGGCCTTGATGGCCACGCCTTCCTCGACGTTCTCGCGCACGGTCTTTGTCTCGTCGAGCTGGGGCTCCTGCTGCAGAATGCCGACCGTCGCACCGGGCTGCAAAAGGGCGTCGCCGTTGTTGGGGGTGTCTAGCCCGGCCATGATCCGCAAGACGCTCGACTTACCGGCCCCGTTCGGGCCGACGATGCCGATCTTCGCGCCTGGAAGGAAGTTCAGACTGACGTCGTCAAGGATCACCTTGTCGCCGTGCGCCTTGCGGACCTTCCGCATCGAATAGATGAATTCGGCCATTGCCGTGGTGTTGCCTTTCGCGAGTCTTTTGGGTGATGCTCGCGGACCATCGTAGGCGTGACCTGAGTCGGCTCCGCCGACAGACTGGCTGCAGTGGGCTAAGCCGACAGCGGTAGCCCTTCGCCGTTGACGACCGATTCATCGTCGCCGCTGGACGCCGTTTCTCGCGCATCGTCGGCGGTCGACGACTCGGCCGCTTCGGCGTTGCCGTTGGTGTGCCCGGTCTTTTCGATGATGCGCACGATGCAACGTGCAAGATCTGGCCCAACCGAGGTGGCCCGCATTTCCACCGATGAGCGTCGGACGCCGTCGCGGTCCTCGTACTCGCTGGTGTACACGTGACCAACAACGATCACGGGCGAACCCTTCCCCAGCGCAGCGCCGACCCCAGTGACCAGGCGACTCCAGCAGTTGACCGTGACGAATAGCGAGTTGCCAGGCTCCCACGTGCCATCAGCGGTGCGTCGCCGCGAATTGCTCGCGACGCGGAACTTGATGACCTCTTGGTCACCGACCTGACGACGGACGAGGTCGTTGACGATGGTGCCGACGACCGTAATAGGTGTCTCGAACATTTCTGATTCCTTCTGTCATTGATTCACTTGAGCCGACGCAACGCCGGTACAAGCCATTGACCGCGGTGCCGCCGACAGGCCGACCACCGGATCGGGGCGGACGGGCACCGGCTGTGGATGAAATGCGCACTGTGGATGGCGAACGGCTGCGGGGCGTATGCCGTCTGCGGAGCGTGAGCAGGTGATGACGACAACGGAAAGGACTTAGGTCTGGACGCCGCTAGTGCGACCCGCCCTCTCGACGCGCCAGCTCGGCCAGCATCGCGTTGTATGCCGCGAGTTCCGCGTCATCGTCGCGATCGGCGGCGCGGTCCAGGCGTTTGGCGGTGCGCGCATCGCTGCGCCGCCACTGGATCAGCAGCGCGATCATCACCAGTACAAGCGGTACTTCCCCTGCCGCCCATGCGATTCCACCGCCAAGACGCTGATCACCCAGCAGGTCGGTATGCCAACTCAGCTGCAGCGAGCGGTAAAACGACTCTCCCAGAACGGACTTCATGCCCATCAGCACCACACCGAAGAACGCGTGCAGCGGCAGCGATGCGAACACCATCGCAACCTTGCCCAACTGAGGGATCTGTCGAGGCGTCGGATCGATGCCGATGACCACCCAGTAGAAGAGGTAGCCCGACAGCAAGAAGTGGACGTTCATCAGCACATGCGCGGCGTGGTTGTCGACAGCGGCGTCGAAAATGCCGCCGAAGTACAGGCCGTAGAAGCCCGCAACGAACAGCACCGTCGCCACGATCGGATGTGTCAGGAACTGCGACACCTGCGAGTGCAGCGCAGCAAGCAGCCACTCTCGAGGCCCCGGCGGATCGCCTCGCCCGGCCGCCGGAAGTGCTCGAAGAGCCAGCGTCACCGGCGCGCCGAGCACCAACAGGATCGGCACCAGCATCGACAACAGCATGTGCGCCACCATGTGCATCGAAAACATCGCCGGCATATAGCGGCCCAGACCCGACGACGTCGCGAACAGCAGCGCCGCGCACCCGCACAACCAGCCCAGTGTTCGGCCCACCGGCCAGGCGTCGCCACGGCGCCGCAACCGGCGCACGCCTGCCAGATACAACACCGCCAGCACGATCGCGGCCGTGCCGAAGATCAGGTCGAACCGCCAGCCGAACAGGACGCGCACCAGCGTCGGCGGCCCGGCGAAGTCGTACCCGATTGCGACCTCGACCGGACTCGGCTCCCGCAACAGCGGCGGCGGAGGGGTCCGCCCCAGGCCGACGGCGATGCCGAACGTCAGCCCGAACACCGCCGCCTCGACAAGCGCCAGGCGGATCAACGGGCCGCGCGCCGACGGATCGGCCCGCAACGCGACGAGGCCGCTGCGGCGCTGCCACCAGCCGAGCAACCCGAGCAGACACAACGCGACGAACTTCCCGATCACCAGCCAGCCGTAATCGGTACGGACCAGGTCGGGCACTGAGACCCGCACCAACGCGTTGACCACGCCGCTGGCGGCCATCGCCACGAAGCACCACAACGCCAGAGCCGAGAACCGCCGGGCCGCCAAGTCCGCGTGCTCACCCGCGCGTATCGCATGGGCCAGCAGCGCCAGCAGGCCGCCCGCCCACACCGCGCCAGCAGCGAGGTGAATCAGCAGGCTGTTGGTGGCCAGGTCATGCGCGCCGCCGGCCGACGAATGACCTGTCAGACCCAGCGGCATCAACGTGATCAGCGCCCCAGCCAGCAGCGCTGGCGTCCACGACCACCGCAGGACGGGCAGGCTGGCAACCGTCACCGCCGCGGCGAGAAACGCGGTCCACCGCCACGCCCCCGCGATGTCCACGACGCTGGCCGCCGACCAGATGCTGGCCGGATTGAGGTGCTCGTGCAGCGGCTGTCCGGAGACGTCGGACACCGTCAGCGGAACGAGCAGCGCCGCACACACCGTCCACACCGCCGAGGCGGCCGTGCCCAGCCGCAGCGCGCGATAGCCGCCGGCGTCAAGGACACCATTGCTCTGTGGGGGCACCAGGAAAGCAGCGAACAAGAACGAGCCGACGGCAAGCACCGAGGCGATCTCCCCCGCCGCCCGCACGAACGGCAGGCCGTAAGTGGTGACGGGCCCCGGATCAGGCAGCCCGGTGGCGGTCAGCGCGTCGGCCAGCGACAGCACGCCGATACCCGCAGCGGTCGCCCCGGCCAGTACGGCGACCCCGACCAGCACGGGCCACACCGCGCTGCTGCGCACGCTGGGCGCGGCCAGCCGGCCGGGTGACGTCATGTGTCCAGCGTATGGCGTGGCATCTGACTAGCCGCCGGCGGCGGCGTGGCGTTCGACGGTCTGGTGTGACGCGCGGCGCAGTACCTAGGCGGACTCGCTGCGCAGCCCGCGTCGCTTCATCTCGCGCATGTAGAACTGTTCGCGGGCGATTTGCTCGACCTTGTCCATGTCGCGCAGGACCCCGCGCAGTTCATCGCGGAACGCCGTCCGTCGCTCGTCGAGATCGGCCGCCGGTTCCATCAGATGCTGATCGGCGACCACCTGTCGCGCGGTCGCGAACAGCAGCGCCGACACCGACTCGTTGCTGCGCACCCGGTTCTGTGCGGCGTACTGCCTGCCGACGCCCAACGCTTTCTTGGTCAGGTCTTTCTCATCGATCTCGACCGGCGCATCACGCAGCACGTCGGCCACGATCTCGTACGCCTCGAAATATGGCCGCAGCACAGCCGCCGCGATTAGTGGCTTCTTTTCCCGCAGCAGCGCGTCGATCTGTTCACCGCCCGCGGCGACGCTGTCTTCCCAGTCCTCGTGCCACGACATCTCCTCTGCCACGTGTTCGCGGAACGCAGCGGAGTCGGCGAAGTAGAAGTCGAACTTCAGCAGATCGCGAAGCCGCATGACCTGTGACCAAAAGGCTTCTAGCCGTTCGCCTTCCGCTCGGGCGACGTACGCGAGGCCGAGCTCGACGATCGCCGTCTCCAGAAGCGCGTGGATGATCGAGTTGCGGTAGAACGCGGCCTCATGCTCCTGTTCGGGCGCGATCCGCCAGACCGGTTCTCTCCCGTCGCCGATGCACGTGACGGGATGTCCGTTGGACAACGCGTCGAGCGCTGCGCGCACACCGTCGGGAGTGCGCAGCCGTAATGCGCTGTTGGTCATCGGGGTTTGCTTGCGCTCCAGATAATCCAGCGAGTCCTGCAACGTGTGGTGCAACTGATCAAGTGTGAGGGCCACACCGCGTGTGGTCAGCAGCAATGCGGACACCAAACCCGTCGCGTTGACCGGAGTCGCCCGCAGGATCCTCCAGGCCACCTCGAACGCTATCTTTTGCAGCGCAAGGCGTTTGGCCGCGTCGTCCTCGGTGAGCGGGCTGTGCGGCGGCCCCAGGTATTGCCGCATCGACACCGCTTCGGGGAAGCGCACGTAGATCTTGCCGTAGTTGCGCTCGCCCTGAGCCTTGATGAAGTTGTACAGCCAGCTCAGTCCTTCGGGCGTCTTCTCCCCGCCACGTGCATAGGCCGCGTATTCGGCCGTCTCGTGCAGCTGGTCGAAGCTGATCGAAACCGGTTGCAGCAGTAGGTCATCGGTACGGCCTTCGAGATAGGCATTGGCGACGTAGGCGAGTAGACCCAGCTTGGGTGGCAGCATCTTGCCGGTGCGTGAGCGGGTTCCTTCGATCGACCAGCTCAGGTTGAACCGCTTCTCGACTACATATCCGATGTACTCCTTGAGTACATACTTGTACAGCGGGTTGTCGATCTTGCGTCGGATGAAGATGACTCCCGAGCGGCGCATCAGCGACCCCATTGGAGGGAAGGCCATGTTGATGCCGCCGAACGTGTGCACCGGCGGTAATCGGTTCTCGTACAACGACACCGTCAGCACCGGATTGTCGAGATTGGACCGGTGCGACCACAGCAGCACTGCGGGATGGTCCTCCAGGTTGCTGCGCATGGCCTCGACCTGGTCGCGGTCGTAGTCGATGCGCGGATCGAAGCCGCGGCTGAAGATCGCCCGACTCAGCGTCGGGATGAAGTCGATCGAAAGCCGGCTCCACCCGGTCGCCATCTCGTCGAGCATCTGGCCGGCTTCTTCGACGGTGGCGTCGGGAATTTTCTCCAGGCCGGCGCGGAACCGGGCGGACGCGAGCATCTCGTCCTTGACCAGCCGTGGGGACTTGTACTCCGGCCCCAGGAGCCGGTACTCGACTCGTTCGATCGCCAGAATTGCGCGGCGGATCACGAATCGTGCAAAGTCACGGGGGTTTTCGGCGACGGTGGTGTCACTCCACTGCTGACGCAACTCGGAGACCTTCGCCGGCTCACCCGCGACTACGCGTGCGCGCGACGGGTCCTTGCGCAGGATGCGGCGCTGGAGAAGCTCCGGCGGGCGGTAGGTGTCGCGACCCGACACGAACGAGACGATCTTGGAGCGCCTGGGCAGACCGCCGGGCACCCAGAACACCCGCACCGGTACGACGGACCGGTCCTCGTCGGCTTCGAGTTCTTCAACGAGCTGCGCCAGCACACCGGGGGGTGGATCCTCCGCCGGCAAGCGCAGCACGTCGACGTGTGAGTCGGGGTTCTCCCGCCTCTGGCGTTCCAGCCAATCGTTGAGCAGCTCCTCTTCGGCGGGCGACGACACCGATGCGAGAACAAGCGCGTCGTCGGTGGTGGTGAAGGGGGCGTAACTGTCGGCAGGGACCTTCACGGCCGGCCCTTCGCGGCGGCCTTTTTCGTCGCCTTCTTGGCTGCCGCCTTCTTCGCGGGCGCCTTCTCCGCCTTCTTTGCAGTCTTCTTCGCCGGGGCCTTCTTCGCCGGAGCCTTCTTACGCTTGTACAGCTCGGCCGTAGGCACCTGGTCGTGCGGCCAGGCTTTGAGTGTGTCGAGGTATAGCTGACGAACTTCGGCGATGCGCTCGGGAAGGTTGTCGTGGGTCCAGTCGTCGATCGGAATCGGCGGATACACCACGACGTCGACGGTGCCGGGGTTGAAGGTGCTCGAGTCCCGCGCGGCGATCACCTCGGCGTTGCGAATGACTATGGGCACGATCGGGATTCCGGCCGACATCGCGATCCGGAAGGGTCCCTTCTTGAACGGGCCGACTTCTGTGGTGTCGAGGCGAGTACCTTCTGGCGCGATGAGGATGGACAAGCCTTTTCTCGCAAGCTCTTCCACCTTCCTGAGCCCCTCGACGGCCTTCTGAGGATCGTCGCGGTCGATGAAGGCGGCGTCCATGATCTTGCCCATCGTGCCGACGATGGGATCGTTCTCGAGCTCCTTCTTCCCGACCGACGTGAAGTTGTCGCTGACCAATCTACCGGCAATGATCGGGTCAATTTGGTTGCGGTGATTGAAGATAAAGACGGCGGGTCGCTGAGCGGTGAGGTTCTCCTTGCCCAGCACGTTGACGTTGACGCCGGTGGCCGTCAATAGCGCCCGACCGAACGTCGAGGTAAAGAAATTGACGCCGGTCCGCCTATTGCGGGTCAGCAACCCAAGCCCAAGCGCACCGGCGGCAATCGGCACCATCGACGCCACACCGGCAACCGTTCGCAGTTGCGAAATCGGATTGCTTCCGCTGCGACTGGTGAACCGCAGCACGGGCCAACCACGTTTGGCTGCAACCGCGGCGAGCTTGCCCGCCGGGTTGGTCGGCCTCGGATTGCCGACGAGGTACATCAACGCGACGTCTTCGTCGCCGTCGGCATAGAAGTAACTCTTGGACAGATCGACGCCGTTTTTCGCGGCGAACGCCTGCACCGCCCTCGCCTTGCCCGGTCCCCAGAGGATGGGTCTGAGCACTTCACCTGAGATGCAACCGTTTTCGTCGGTTTCGAATTTGTTGCTCAGTACGTTCTCGATGCCGAGGAATCGGGCCACCGGTTCCACCTGCACCGTCAACGCCGACGAGCTGAGCACCACGGTGTGCCCATGCGCCATGTGTGCACGCACCAGCTCGCGCATCTCCGGATAGATGCGGCCGACGATCTTCTGCTCGAACAGCCGCTCGGCGAGTTCGTCGATGTCGGCGAGTGAGCTGCCGCGCAGCATGCGGGCACCCTTGCCGATGAGGTCCTCGAACTCCGAGCGGCCCAACTGGTGGTTGAGACCAGCCTGCACCATGCCGATAAATTCGCCGACGGACATCTGCCGACGCCGCAACCGGTCTTGGGTCATGATCACGCCTGTGAAGCCGGCGACGAGAGTGCCGTCGAGATCGAAGAACGCGCCGACCTCGGGCCCAGGCGGGCTGGCCTCGATCTCAGCGACCGATCCCGGCAGCCGCAATGTACGGGGGTTGGACTGACCGTTGGCCGAAGTCATTGCGCCGCACTTCCGTTCGAAGAGACCGGGTTGAGTTCGGCGGTGTCGATCGCGAACGACGCCGGCGCGGCTCGGCCCTCACCGCCAAGGGCCAGCACTTCGTCGAACCCGGCCACCAGGCAGCGTGCCCACAACTCCGGGTTGGTGATGGAGGCGCGGTCGTAGCGCGTGGTGATGGTGCAGTATCCCGCGCGGGAGATCAGCACGACCATCATCGCCACGCCCGGCAGCGGGCCAAGGCCGTACTGCCGCAATATCTTTGCGCCGGCGATGAAGGTGTCGCCCGCGTACACGGGCACGTTGCTGGCCTGAACGTCGGAGTTGACGATCGAGCCGGCCATCGACTCCAGGACCGTGTCGGGCAGCAGGCTGAGCACCGGCGCGATCGCACCCATCATGTCGATAGCGCGCTCGTCGCGTTTGCGTGTCATTTGTGAGCGGATGTTCTTGATCCGAATCTCGGGGTCGGTCAGGCTGATCGGCGCCGCGAGGTTGACGCCTGCGAAGCGGTTTCCTCCGGCCGGATCCGCCTCGGAGCGCAGGTTGACCGGCACCGCCATCGGCAGCGCGTCGATCGGAACTCCCTTGGCTTCGTGGTACAGACGCAGGGCTCCGCAGAGCCCGGCCAGGTAGGCGTCGTTGATCGAGCCACCGGCCGCCTTGGAGGCCCTGTGCAGGTCGCCGAACTCGATGTCGATCGCTTCGGTGCGCGACGACAGGCTGCGGCGTTGGAGCACCGGCGACGGCGGAGCGACAGGACCGACCACGCGGGCACCCGACATCGCGTACTCGACGGCGTCGCCCATTCTTGATATCGGATCGCGGATCACTTCGCCCACCACATGCGCGGCACCGGACAGCACTCCCCCCAGCCGACCCACGATGGTGCTGGGCAGCCGGTTAATCCCTTGGCGCATCAGGTCATTGGGCGACAAGTCCTGCGGGATGGGTAGCGGCGGAGGGGCCTGCGGCGGCGGTTCGCGCTCGAGGTCGTAGATGTTGGCGAACATTTCGACGGCTCCGACGCCGTCGGTGACGGCGTGGCTGAGGTGCATCATGACGGCGGCGCGTCCGCCTTCGAGGCCCTCGACGAGAGTCGCGGTCCACAGCGGCCGGGAGATGTCGAGCGGTGACAGCGCCGCGACCTCGGCCAAGTCGACGAGCTGGCGCAGCGTCCCCGGTTCGGGGAGGCGCAGCCGGCGGACGTGGAAGTCCAAGTTGAAGTCGGGGTCGATGACCCAGCGCGGCGCCGCGGTCGGCAATGTCGGCGTGACGACTTTCTGTCGTAGTCGCAGCACCTTGCGCGAGGCGTTTTCGAACCTGGCCCGGAAGCGCTCCCAGTCAGGCGTCGCGTCGAGGATCTCCAGCGTCATGATGCCGGAGCGGGTACGCGGGTTGGCTTCGCCGCGATGCAATATCTGGTCGAACGCGCTGAGTTCCTCCGGAAGACCTGCCGCGTCGAGTTCCGGCACGTCACTCATGCTCGTCGCTCCCATCCCTACTCCGAAGTGCAGACACCACGCTAGTCCGCCGCCCGTTGGCGCGGAACGGCTTTATATAGCTGTTGCGGGCGCAGGGTTCCCCGTTATCGCAAGATAAACTCGCGAGGCTGCCCCCGTAGCTCAGCGGACAGAGCAGCCGCCTTCTAAGCGGTAGGTCGCAGGTTCAAGTCCTGCCGGGGGTGCTCTGAACAGGGGCGCCAGTCAGCGGCGTTTCGTCGGCGCACTGAAACTCTTGCGGTCATCACATCTTCATGTCCCACAGCACGGCAGCGGGGTGACTTCAGCTCAAGCCGCCTCTTCATGAAGCTCCGGACTCGTCAACACACGCACGAATTCTTCAGCTTGGTCGTGTGAGATATTCCGTTTGCACACCGCCAAGGCTTGCCTGACGGCCGCGATGATGAGCGGCATAACTTCCGCTTGAATGCCGTCTTTGTCCCCTGGTGCCATGGGTCGTGGCGTTTCACCAGACTTGACAAAGTTGAATTTCTGTTTGAAGGCTTCCGACCTCTCGGTGGCTGCCGGTGAATTTATCGCATTCTCCGCTGCCGCCAACGCCGCGACCGTTGCGGCCAGCTTGTCGGGATGCCGCAAGAGTTCCGCAACAGGGGATTGGCGAGAAAAGCCCTTCTCCCCCTTCTCCCCGTGCAAACGCAGAATGGCCTCCAGGATGTTCATCACCCCTTCCATGTACACGACTTCGAATCGCTGGTGCTTGAACACTCGGATTGCGTTATCTCCTCGCAAGTCCGTGCCCTCGGGCAAAACGGGGACCCCAAACCTCCGATGTATAAGAACAACCGTCTTGATTGCATTCTTTGTTTGGCTGGGACTGAAGGCGTAGGTGTTGGCGAACCTCTTTATGGCGGGCTTGAGCTCATCGTCCGGCCGCAGCGATGCGAGTGCGGCACGGCCGACGTAGGGGCCCACCGCAATGAGCGTATTGGGCACCTTGATTTCAGCGTTGACATAGGCACGAAAGCATTCAGGACTGACACAACCATCTTCGTTGTTTTCCGGCACTGTCACATCCTCCATAAGAGTCCCTGCGCGTTGTGATCCGATGTTTCAAGTCAGTGTCCGGTCACGGCGTCGTTTTGTACGCCCGTTTGCCGGCGATCCAGGTTTCATCCACGTTGCGGTCGTCGCCGACCATCATGACGCCGAAGAGCAGCTGCGCCGCCTGATCCACAGTCTCCGGGGCACCCTCAACGGTCAGCGATTGGCGCCAGCGCATGGCCGACTGCCCTGCATTCCAGTCGATCGCCACGAAGTCGGCCTCCTTACCCTTGGCGAAATTCCCCAGGAGGTCATCGAGGTAGAGGGCGCGAGCGCCGCCCAGCGTCGCCAAGTAGTAAGCCCTGTACGGCGACAGGATGTTGCGCTCGGCCTCCGCCCGGTCCTGGTCGCGCGAGTCGACAGAGCCGTCGAGCATGGTGTTGTTGCACATGCCGACCTTGTAGGCCTCCTCCAGTACGCGGACGATGCTGAAGGCGTTGCCGCCTCCCACATCGGAACCCAGCGCAACGCGCACGGGGTGCTCGGGGTCCAGGGCCCTGCCGAGGCGAAACAGACCGCTACCCAGGAACAGGTTGGACAGCGGACAGAAGGCGATGGTCGCCCCCGCTGCAGAGAAGCGGCGGAGCTCGTCGCGAGATAGCCAAACGCCATGCCCGGCTACGAATTTGGGGCCTAGGAGGCCGTGGCGGGCATGTACCGCCGTGTAATCCTGGCAATCGGGGAATTCGGAGCGCACCATCCGCACTTCCGAGGGGTTCTCGGAGACGTGGGTGTTGATCCAGCAGTCCTCGTGCTCTTGCTTCAGCTGCCGGCAGCGCTCCAACATCTCGGAGCTGCAGACGCCAGGGAAGCGGGGCGTAATGGCGTAAAGGTTCCGGCCCTTGCGGTGATAGCGATCGATGAGCCGCTTGGATTCGCGGTAGAAGTCGTCGGGCGTGATGAGGAAATCGTCCGGCCCGAAGCGATCGATCCCCGCCAGGCCGGCAATGACGCGCATGCCGCGGCGGGTCGCCTCCTCAAAAAACTCCTCGGTGGACACCGGGCTGCTGGTCGTGAAGGCCATGGCCGTGGTCGTGCCGCCGGCCAGCAGTGCGTCGAAAAAGTGCCCGGCCGCGGTGCGCGCGTAGGTGCGGTCCTTGTATTTGAGCTCCTCGGGGAAGATCCAGCTCCGCATCCATTCGAGCAGTTGATTGCCGAAAGCACCCAAGACGCGGAGCTGCGGGAAATGGATGTGGCCGTCGATGAACCCGGGAAGGATCAGGCGATCTTCGATGTGCGTCACCGGCAGGCCGGCGTGGCGCTCAGACAGGTCGGCGAAGTTGCCGAAGTCCTCGATGATGCCGTCCCTGACGACCAAGAGACCATCGCCGACAAAGCGCGCGGCCCGGTCCTCATGGCCGGGGTACTTCCACGGGTCGTCGACGAAATCGAAGAAGCTCCCGCGGACAGCGCAACTCGCCGGCATGAAGGGTTTCCTCGGCATCTGATCCGAAACAGCAAGGCGAACGGCACACTACTACTGGCCCGCGCCCTTTGCGCTCAAACATGCGGAACTCGCGGGTCCGCCTCCACCGGCGCAAGAGTGCTCGGACCGATCGCGGTTCGTCGTCAATTCATCGCCGATGAGCACAATTCAGCGATACTTGTCGGGTTCTCAGCCGAGCACGTCCGCAGTAAAACCCGTTGGGAGGCAATCGAAAACCGGCATATTCGAGCGGTTGATGCTTGACACATCGGTTTGAGATGAGGGTTGAGAGCATCAGGCCGTGTTGGCCGTCATCAGTGACGGATATAGATGGCACATCGCGATGCAGGCACTTTCACCCATCCAGAAATGCTGAGTCTGCGACACTCACTCGGTGTAGCTATACACAGAGGAGAAAGCGATGATACGAGAGCCTGTGAGCAGTCTCGTCGGTTTGGGCGCCGCGTCGCTCGCGATCGCCCTTCCGCTTCCGCCAACGGCATTCGCCGACCCTCCGTCTTGGAACGGCGAGTACGCGATCACGTTCATCGTTGGGCCAAAGTCCGGGACCAGCATGGCGGCCGGTCAGCCTGAGGGGCAGTACGCCGAGACCTATGGATTCCAGTCGAGCTGTACAAGTGGTAAGTGCACGGCGACGATCGTCAGCGGCCCTCCCCCGAGGAATCCGACGGTTCCACAACCGGTTCAATTCACCTGGGACGGTTCGTCCTGGACACAAACGAGCGATTTCCAATGGGACTGCATCCTGGACGACGGCACGGTCCAATGGAACCCGGCGCGAGCCGACGTGCGCTATACGCCCCAACCCGACGGGTCGCTTTCCGGAATCATGCACACCGAAATCTCGAGCGGCCCATGCCAGGGCACAGTTGATATGAACATGACTGCCGAGCGCGTATAAGTCCTGCAGCCGTCAGCGGTGCGGCCGCGTTAGCGATCGGAGACAGAATTGCCAACGGCTAGCGCTGTCAATGAAATTGTTGAATACGTAAATATCGGCGGGTATGCTCTCGATGATCTCGCCCCTGGCAAGATGGGTTGCTATCTACAGGCTTGGGGAGGGCGCCGGAGATGAGCACGACCGGTAAGAAGCGCATAAAGAAGATGACGATGGGCGTCGCGGCGGTCGGGGTCGCGACGAGCATCGCCGGGGTTGCCGCCACGCAGCCGGCTTTACTGTCGGCGCCGCTGGTTGACCTTGCCGCGCTGATCGTCGTCGGCAGCTCTACACACCCGGACGGAAGTGGCAACGAGAACTTCTTCCAGGGCAAATTCAATGCGCCGCCGTACAACACCACCGGCACCGACATCACCCACGTCAACTTCTTCACCGGGCCGTGGGGAATCAACCAGGCGTTGCAGGCCAACGCCGGCGAGCAGAACGCCGTCCTCTCCTCCGGCTGGGGCGCCGCCAATGCCAGTTTGCTGCTGATGCAACTGCAGGCACAGCACGATCCAACGCTCCCGCAGACCGTGTTCGTCTTGGACAACAACGTCGCCAGGCCCAACGGCGGCTTCGGCACCCGTTATCCGTGGTTTGCGTTGATCGGCGTCAACCCGTTCCCGACTCCGACCGACACCGACGCTGCGGCCCTCGTCGACGTCGGTTACGCCTACGACTACAACTCGAACGCCCCCGCAGATGTGTGGAACGTCGTGGCGGACGTGAATTCGTTGGTGGCATACCTGTACCGCCACCTGAACCAGGACCACCTCGACCTGCCGGTCAACGTCGACGGGTCGCCCAAATACACCTGCGGGTCAGCCAACACATGCGGCATCACCGACAACGGTCAAGTGCTTGAATGTCCGGACGCACAGTGCGGCGAGGTGCCGGCCGGCGACCGTGTGGCCGCATACGTCACCAAGCGCGGCAACACCACCTATGTGACGTACACGAGCAACGGCCTGCCGCTGACCAACCTCATCCGCGACGTCGTGCCGGTTTTCGGCAATTTCATCGCGGATCTGACCGAGCCGCTTCTGACGGTGCTGGTCAATTCGGCGTATCCCGGCGGCAATCCAATTCCGGCGGATCCCAGCAAGTATGAGCCCGCACGGCTATTCCCGCCGCCGGCAGAGATCGTCGCGACGGCGACCAAGATTCCCGGCGCAATCCAGCAGGGACTCGAAGCGGTCACCGGCGGCGGGTCCACCGCATCGACGACGTCGACGACCACCCTCACGGCCGACGCCGTATCAACGGACAAGGATGTGCAGGCGTCCACGGACAAGGGCGCGCAAACG
>NZ_DATENY010000016.1:0-74795 GCF_035274705.1 Mycobacterium sp.
CTGGAAATACTTGCGGCCGACAACATTACCGAAGTCACGCGAATCGCCCAGGGCGTCCGTCGCGTCGTGGGCAAGTGGGTGGGGGAGGCCTACCGGCGCCAGCCGATGATCGTGCCGACGGTCATCGAGATCTAGTCACGCAACCACCATCGGAAAGGCCACGACACACCGGTTTTCGACGGCGTGGCCCCAGGCGTCCTGGCACGCCGCCGCTTTCAGCAGCCGACGCGAACCCGACCAGCCGCACGAGCACGTCGCATAGGAATGTCCGATGCCGACGCGGTGGACGACGACGAGCCCCGGCTCGATGACCGACTTGCCGTCGGCGGCCGACGTGACCTCCTCGGGGTAGCTCGTGCACATGGGCATTTCCTAAGTCCGGTGTGATGATGTTGCCTGCCATGATGCGAGGTGCCGTCAAGCCGCGGAAACGGGACATGTGCCCTTTGCTGTGGGCCGTGCCTGGGGGATACCGCAGCCGTTGCCGTTAGGGGGTTAGGGGATGGTTGTCCACTACGCCGGCTTCTCCGCGTACGCGGTCCACTCCAGATCAGAGGTGGTGAGCCTGCGACCGGCCGGCTCGATGTAGTTGCGCATGTAGTACTCGGGGCCCGCCTGTTCGGCAAGACGCCAGCCGTATTCGCCGATGAAAGCGGCGACGTCATCGGGGTTCAGCCCGAACTTCCACACCTGCTGCCGTTGTCTGAAACGCTTGTACAGCACTGCCGCGTCGTACATGTTCGACCCGTCGATGAAGTCCCGCCGCACGTATGTGAACACCAGCCGACTGCCCGGGGGTGTGCACGCCAAGGCGCCGAGCGTTGCGCGAACAGCGTCCTCGGTGAGGTATTGCGTGACACCTTCCCAGATGAACAACGTGCGGGCGTCGGTGCGGTAGCCGTCACTTGTTAGCGCGCCGATCAGATCGTCGCGTTCGAAGTCCAACGGCACCAAGTGAACTGACGTGGGTGCCGGGCCGAGTGCACGCCCGACGGCGGCCTTCTTGCGCGCGATGTTGACCGGCAGGTCGACTTCGAAGACGCCGATGTCGGAGCGACGCGCGAGGCGATACGCCCGGGTGTCCATGCCCGAACCGAGAATGACGACGGCGTCGATGCCCGAGAGCGACTCGTCCAGTTTGTCGTCGATAAAGCGTTTGCGGCACGCAATGAGTGCCCACGAGCCCGGCACGGCGCGCTCGCCGGCCCGGATCGTCAGGCGACGCAGCAGCGGCCAGCGCATCGCGCGTACCAACGCCCGCTGGCCGGCAGGCAACATCGACACCGCGAGGTCGTCGTAGACCAGGCGATGCTCGGGCGGCTCGTACTGCTCGATGGCCGCCTGCACAATCGGTCCGAAGGCGGTTTGCGCAGCGGTGTTTCGCGCCATCAGCGCTTGTTCACGTATCCCGCGTCAACCGGGAGTGTCACGCCGGTGATATAGCGCGCCTCGTCGGAGACCAGCCACGCGACCGCTGCGGCAATGTCTTCTGCTTCGAGCACCTGAACCGGTAACGCGTTGCCCATGTCCGGCGGTCGTTCCGAATTGGCGATCACGTTGGCGAGCCATTGACGGGTGTGGTCGTTGTCGATCATCGGTGTGTTCACGCCGCTGGGGTGCACAGAATTGACGCGGATGCTGTGCGGTGCAAGGTGATTGGCGTAGGCCCTCATCAATCCGACTACGCCGTGTTTGGCCGCCGTGTAACCGACTGAGCCGGGGTCGCCGCCGCCGATGCCGACCAAACCGGCTGCGGAGCTGGTCAGGACTATCGATCCCCCGTCACCCTGCTCGATCAATCGCGGCATCGCCACCTCGACGGTGTTGTGAACGCCGGTGAGGTTGACGTCGACCACGTCCCTCCATCCGTCGGCACCCGATTCCATCGGCGCGATACCGGCGTTGGCGACGACGATGTCAAGCCTGCCGAACTCGTCGAGACCGGCCTGAAGCGCCGTCTGCAAGGCCGCCTGATCGCGAACGTCGGCCTGCTGGGCGACGATTCGTGCGCCGGTGTCTTCGACGAGCTTGACCGTCGCTGCTAGATCGTCGGGCGTGGCCATCGGATAGGGGACCGATGCGATCTGATCGCAGATGTCGACGGCGATGATGTTGGCGCCGTCGGAGGCCAGCCTGACGGCCTCCGCGCGACCCTGGCCGCGGGCGGCGCCGGTGATGAAGGCAACCTTGCCTGCTAGCGATGCCAACGGTGTCCTCGCTTCCTCGCGCAGGCGCTCGTCAGGGCCGCAGCTGACCCTTCGCTGGATCGCCGGCCGCGATCGGTTTCAGCATCTTGATGTCGGGTGCACCGTCAAGGTGCTCGCCGACCGTGCCGAACAGCGTCGCGACCGCGGGGGCAGTGCTGTGGGCCTGCAGCGCGTCCGCATCCGCCCACTGCTCCACGAAGACGAACGTGCCGTCGGCCTCGTGCAAGGTGTAGAGATCGCAGCCAGGTTCGGAGTGCACGGCCTCGATGGCCTTAACGCATGCCTCCCGTACGGCGTCGACGGACTCCGGCTTGGCTTTCATGGTTGCGACGACGGTGACGGCCACGGGCTACTCCTCGGCGAGTGCGAACTGGACGACTGTCCACCCTACTCAGTGAATCTAACTAAATTCCGATACCTATCTGTGACCCGTGTGGCAGATGGTGAATATGGGGCCCTTGCGACTAGGCTTACAACCATGCCTAGTAAGACCGCCGCGCGCTCCGGCGCCCGTTCGACCAGGTCAAAGGCCGGCTCGAGGGGCGGATCCCGCTCGGCGCGCTCCTCGGCGCCCCGCCGGAAGCCCGCGCGAGGCGCTCATCCGTCGCCGATCTCGTCGGCTGGCGCGTCTGTCGGCCGGGGCGTTCGCGCGGGCTGGCTGATGCTGGCCAAGGGCGCAGGCTCCACCGCCCGCTCGGTGGGCCGTGCCCGCGACATCGAGCCAGGCCACCGCCGCGACGGCATCGCTTTGGCGCTGCTCGGCCTCGCGGTCGTCGTCGCAGCCAGTTCCTGGTTCGACGCCGCCCGTCCCGTCGGCCAGTGGATCGACACCTTCCTGCGGGTGCTCATCGGCTCCGCGGTGGTGCTGGTGCCGCTCGCGCTGGCAGCGATCGGCGTCGTGCTGATGCGCACCGAACCCGACCCCGAAGCACGACCCCGGCTCATCCTGGGCGTGGCGATGATCGCACTGCCGACGCTCGGCCTGTGGCATCTGTGGTCCGGGTCGCCGACCGATCCCACCGCACGGCAGCACGCCGCCGGATTTCTCGGGTTCGCGATCGGCGGTCCGCTCGCGGATGGGCTGACCGAATGGATCGCTGCGCCGTTGCTGTTCATCGGCGCGTTGTTCGGCGTGCTGCTGGTGACGGGCACGACGATCCGCGAGGTGCCGTCCACACTGCAGAGGATGTTCTCCGCACGGGCCTTCCACGGCGAGGCATACGACGAGGACTACGAAGACGAACAGCCGTATGTCGAAGAGTCGGAGGACTTTTCCGACGGCTATTACGACGACCCGTCGGCCTATAGCGACGACGAGCCGCAGGCGTGGCCGACCGGCACACCGATGGAGAACTATCCCATCGACGACGAGGCGCCCACCGTCCCGGAGCCGACCGCCAAGGTACGAAAGAAGAAGCCCGCCAAGAAGCAGCAGACGCTGTCACTTGATCGAGTCGTCGAAGGGCCGTACACACTGCCGCCGCTGGATCTGCTGATTGCAGGCGATCCGCCTAAGCGCCGGAGCCCGGCCAACGACCGCATGGTCGAGGCAATCACCGAGGTGCTCGAGCAGTTCAAGGTGAATGCCGCCGTCACCGGCTGCACCCGCGGCCCGACCGTTACGCGCTACGAAGTCGAGCTCGGCCCCGGCGTCAAGGTGGAGAAAATCACTGCGCTGCAACGCAATATCGCCTATGCGGTGGCCACCGAGAGCGTGCGCATGCTGGCGCCGATCCCTGGCAAGTCCGCGGTCGGCATCGAGGTTCCCAACGTGGACCGCGAAATGGTGCGGCTGGCCGATGTGCTGACCGACCCGAGCACCCGTGGTGATCATCATCCGTTGGTGATCGGCCTCGGCAAGGACATTGAGGGCGAATACATTTCGGCCAACCTGGCGAAGATGCCCCACCTATTGGTGGCGGGCTCGACAGGCTCAGGTAAGTCCAGCTTCGTCAACTCGATGCTGGTGTCGCTGCTCGCGCGCGCCACGCCGGAGGAGGTCAGGATGATCCTGATCGACCCGAAGATGGTGGAACTCACGCCCTACGAGGGCATTCCGCACTTGATCACGCCGATCATCACGCAGCCGAAGAAGGCCGCCGCCGCGCTGGCATGGCTCGTCGAGGAGATGGAGCAGCGCTACCAGGACATGCAGGCGTCGCGCGTCCGTCACATCGACGACTTCAACAAGAAGGTGCGCTCCGGCGAGATCACCGCCCCGCTGGGCAGCCAGCGTGTGTACCGGCCATACCCGTATGTGGTGGCGATCGTCGACGAGCTGGCCGACCTGATGATGACCGCGCCGCGCGACGTCGAGGATGCGATCGTGCGCATCACCCAGAAGGCGCGCGCGGCGGGCATCCATCTGGTGCTGGCCACCCAGCGGCCGTCGGTCGACGTCGTCACCGGCCTGATCAAGACCAACGTGCCGTCGCGGCTGGCGTTCGCGACGTCCTCGCTGACCGACAGCCGCGTCATCCTGGACCAGCAGGGCGCGGAGAAGCTGATCGGCATGGGCGACGGGTTGTTCCTGCCGATGGGCGCCAACAAGCCCATCCGCCTGCAAGGCGCGTACATCACCGACGACGAGATCCACGCCGTCGTGCAGGCCTGTAAGGATCAGGCCGAGCCCGAGTACAACGAGGGCGTCACGAAGGCCAAGACCACCAGCGAGCGCACCGACGTCGATCCGGACATCGGCGACGACATGGACGTATTCCTGCAGGCCGTCGAGCTGGTGGTGTCCAGCCAGTTCGGGTCGACGTCGATGCTGCAGCGCAAGCTGCGAGTGGGCTTCGCCAAGGCCGGCCGACTGATGGACCTGATGGAGACCCGCGGCATCGTCGGGCCGAGCGAGGGTTCCAAGGCGCGCGAGGTGCTGGTCAAGCCTGACGAGTTGGCGGGCACGCTGGCGCTGATCCGCGGCGGCTCGGATGCCAACGGCGGGGATGACGAGGTCGACTAGATCCCGACGCCGACGCCGCCTTCGATGCCGACCCTGACGGGGGGTGGCGGCGGGAGCAGTGGCGGCTGGACTCCGACGCACTGGTCCTCGATCACAGCGGTGCAGACTCCTGGGCCCGGGCAGCCGGCCAGGACGATCGGGCCGTTGTCGCACTGGGGTGGGTCGGCCTGAGCCGGCCCAGTCGCGATCGTCGCGGCAGTTGCCAAAGCCACGACGACGCAGACCACGATGCGACGCACAGCTCTACGATACGACCTCCAGCGCCAACAACATTCGGGTATTGCCGAGGATGTTCGGCTTGACGTAGGACAAGTCGAGGAACTCCGCGACACCGGTGTCGTAGGAGCGACACATCTCCTCGTAGACCTCGGCGGTGACCGGCGTGCCCTCGATCTCCTTGAAGCCGTGGCGGGAAAAGAACTCGACCTCGAACGTGAGCACGAATATCCGCTCCAGGTGCAGCTCTTTGGCGACGTCGAGCAATCGGTCGACGATCGCATGACCGACACCGTGGCCGCGGACCTTCGGGTGCACCGCGACAGTGCGCACCTCGCCGAGGTCTGACCACAACACGTGCAAGGCACCGCACCCGATCAGCTCACCGTCGAGTTCGGCGACCCAGAACTCCTGGACCGCCTCATAGAGCGTCACCAGGTTCTTCTCCAGCAAGATCTTGCCGGAGTAAATGTCGACGAGCGCCTTGATGGCCGGCACGTCTGACGTCCGGGCACGCCGCACGATAAGCCGCTCGTTCACACGTGCGAGGGTATCGGCTCACAGGTCGAAGGTTGGCAACCGGATATTCTGTTGCGGTGTCGGGCCAACCTCATATCGATCCGGTGGTTCCGCGCGCCCGGGTGGCGAATATCGCAAACATGCTCACGGGCGTGCGGCTCGCGTTGGTTCCCGTCTTCCTCGTTTTGTTGTTCGTCGGCGATGGCCATGAAACGCCCTGGCGGATAGGCGCATTCGTCGTATTCACGGTTGCGGTTATCACCGACCGATTCGACGGTGCCCTGGCCCGCAGTTACGGCATGGTGACCGAATTCGGGAAGCTGGCCGACCCGATAGCCGACAAGGCTCTCATCGGCGCGGCGCTGATCGGGCTGTCGATGCTGGGTGACCTGCCGTGGTGGGTGACCGTCGTGATCATGGTTCGTGAGATCGGCGTCACCGCGTTGCGTTTCGCGGTCCTGCGCCGCGGCGTCATTCCGGCCAGCCGCGGAGGCAAGCTCAAGACCCTTGTCCAGGCCGTGGCGATCGGCCTGTTCGTGTTGCCTCTATCGGGACCATGGCTGGCCGCCGCGTGGGTGGTGATGTGGGCGGCCGTCGTGCTGACGCTGATCACCGGCGTGGACTACGTCGTCTCGGCGATCAGGGATTCACGTGGACGACCCGCTGGTCACTGAGGATGCCCGTGCGCTCGTCGCGGATCTGACCGCGCGCGGCCAGAGCGTGGCCACCGCCGAATCGTTGACGGCCGGGCTGCTGGCCGCCACGCTCGCGGGTGTGCCCGGCGCCAGCGTGGTGCTGCGCGGCGGGCTGGTCACCTACATCGAGGAGACCAAGATCGCATTGGCGGGGGTCCCGCCGCAGCTGCTCGAGGCGGTGGGTCCCGTCGCCGCACCCACGGCGCAGGCCCTTGCCGTCGGCGCGAGGCAGCGCTGCGCTGCCACGTGGGGTGTGGGCCTGACGGGTGTGGCGGGCCCGGAGCCGCATGGCGGTCATCCGGTGGGAACGGTGTTCATCGGGGTCGCGGGCCCTGTCGACACCGAGGTCGTCGAGCTGGCGCTCACCGGCTCACGCTGGGATATCCGCGTCGCGGCGGTGCGCGAGGCCGTCGCGCGGCTGCGGTCGCTCGTCGGGCGGCAGCGATGAGCGCTTGCGCGAAGAGCAGAGCACAGCGATGAGCGCTTGCGCGAAGAGCAGAGCGTGATGATCTGGGCCATCCGGGAACCAACGTGGGTCCGCGCAGCGTTGCCCTAATAACGGAGCCCAGTCAAGAAGGGGAGCACACCGATGAGCGCTTGCGCGAAGAGCAGACAACGATGACGACATTGCTGCGCGAGGTGATCGGCGACGTGCTGCGTCGTGCCCGCACCGAGCAGGGCCGCACCCTGCGCGAGGTGTCCGATACCGCTCGAGTCAGCCTCGGCTACCTGTCGGAGGTGGAACGCGGCCGCAAGGAGGCATCGAGCGAATTGCTGAGCGCCATCTGCGGTGCCCTGGACATTCCGCTGTCGCGCGTGCTTTCCGATGCCGGCGAGGATCTGGCCCGCGAGGAACTGGCCGCGCTCACGCGTGTCCGCTCGGCCAATATCGACGCCACGACGAAGGTTGTCATCCCGCAGGTCGTCTCGATGGCGGTCGCCTGAGCTAGGCTGCCTGTCCGATCTTGGAAAACACCTGCAGGGGTGTGGTGATCTGCGCGAAACCGATAAGTTGGCACTAGTGCAACTCAACGACACGAAGGCGGAATGAACCGATGGCCAATCCGTTCGTCAAGGCGTGGAAGTACCTCATGGCGCTGTTCAGCTCCAAGGTCGACGAGTACGCCGATCCGAAGGTGCAGATCCAGCAGGCCATCGAGGAGGCCCAGCGCCAGCATCAAGCGTTGACGCAACAGGCCGCGCAGGTCATCGGCAACCAGCGTCAGCTGGAGATGCGGCTGAACCGTCAGCTCGCCGACATCGAGAAGCTGCAGGTAAACGTGCGCCAGGCGCTCACCCTGGCCGATCAGGCCACCAGCGCGGGCGATGCCGCCAAGGCCACCGAGTACAACAACGCCGCTGAAGCGTTCGCCGCGCAACTGGTCACCGCCGAACAGAGTGTCGAAGACCTCAAGGGCCTGCACGACCAGGCGCTGCAGGCCGCCGGTCAGGCCAAGAAGGCCGTCGAGCAAAACGCGATGGTGTTGCAGCAGAAGATCGCCGAGCGCACCAAGCTGCTGTCCCAGCTCGAGCAGGCCAAGATGCAGGAGCAGGTCAGCGCGTCGCTGCGGTCGATGAGTGAGATCGCCGCGCCGGGCACCACCCCCAGCCTCGACGAGGTTCGCGACAAGATCGAACGCCGCTACGCCAACGCCATGGGCTCGGCGGAGTTGGCGCAGAACTCGGTGCAGGGCCGCATGCTCGAGGTGCAGCAGGCCAGTGTGCAGATGGCCGGGCATTCCCGCTTGGAGCAGATCCGCGCCTCGATGCGCGGTGAGCAGCTGCCTGCGGGTGGTACGGCAGCCACTGCACCAGCCGCGCCGGCGACCAACCAGCAAGCGACACCGGAAAATCCGCTGTCGCAATAACTTTCGTAGGTATGACAGTGAACCACACGGGTCGACCAGAGGCTTGGCGGTCGTTGGTGCAGCGCGGGGTGGACACCGCCGCAGAGTGGTCGGACGTGTTGGCCGAAAGACTCAATGCCGCCGCCGACCCGCGCGCCAAGCTACTGCGCAAGCGGCGCTGGGCCCTGCGCCTCGCCCTGTTCTTCACGGTGTCCTGCGGGTTCTGGGTGCTGGTGACGGCGCTGCTGGCGTCGTGGAGCACGCCGGTGTGGGCGCTGTTCATCCCAGCGCCGATCGCGGTCGGTGCGGCGTTCCTGGCGACGTTATCGTTCCTGCGTTACCGGTGGCTGCGCGGAGAGCCGTTGCCGCCGCAGCGATCCCGCGCAGCGCGGCGACTCCCGCCGTTTGGTTCGGCGGCTCGCCAGCCGATGGCCGCGTTGGCGGCGTCCGAGCGGGCGTTGTTCTCGCTGCTCGGTGTGCTGGACCGCGGACGCATGCTGCCCGCCGACGAGCTTCGCGAGCTGACCGCGGCGGCCGATCAAACCTCAGCGACGATGGCTGCGACGGCCAACGACGTGGTGTCGATGGAGCGGGCGGTACGTTCAGCGCCGCAGTCGCGTTCTCATTTGGCGCCCACCATCAACGCGTTCACCGCTCAGTTGAACAACGGTGCCCGGCAGTACAACGAAATGGTCACCGCTGCAGCCCAATTGGTGTCGGCGACCAACTCCGGCTCGCTGTCCAGCTCACCGATGACTCAGCAGCGTTTCCGCGACGAGCTCGTCAACGCGACCGATCGGCTGATGGGATGGGCGCAGGCGTTCGACGAGCTGGGCCACCTGCGCCGCGCCTAAATGTCGTGACTGCTTGACGGCCCTGATCGGGGGCCGTACTTCTCGACATACGCCTGGTGAATGTGGGCGTTCTTCTGCCGCGACAGCTCGTCGACAAGATTGGGGTCCAGCCCGTGTTGACGGAGTCGGTGTCGGCGCCACACCTTGTTCAGCGCGTGCGAGAAGAGCACGAACGGGATGAAGATGGGCAGCGTCGTGCTCAGATGGAGATAGAGCGACATCGGGATGAACCAGAACGGTGACAGCACTATGACGGCCGGAATCGCGGCGCGCACCATCGTCCGAATGGTGGCACCCTTTCCGGCAAGGTCGTTGCGCACCCACTCGCGCATCGAGTCGGGTAGCCGCTTCCCGTAGCAGTAGCCGATGTACTGCAGCAGGTTCGGCTTGGTGCGTGTGGTGTCGCCCGTCACTACAGTGTCGGTCTCAATGAGGGGAACACCGTCGCGGCGACGGCGCGCAGAGTGGCCTTGGCGAAGTCGAACATGTCGAAGTAGTCCCGCCACAGTGTGATTTGCCCGGCATGGACTTCGAACACCCCGCAGACCCAGAACTGCAGACGCAGGGGCCCGAATACCAGCACATCCGTGCGTTCGGTCAGCACCGAGTTACCGTCCGCGGCGACGCGATGGATCTTCACCTCGAAGCCCATCCGACCCTGGCCGCGGCGAAGCAGCTTCATGATCCGCTCGCGACCGCGGATTGTCGGCCAGCCGACGTTCTGCCACACGATGTTGTCTGCCAGCGTGGAATCGGCCGTCGCGAAGTCCTCGTCCTGCAGCGCGTACAGGAAGTTCTCGACGGTACGGGCGTTGTCGACGTCCGAAATCGCTGGGGAAGCTCGGTCGGTCATAGCTGCCAGCGTAGTGGTCGGGCGCTGTGGCAGGGTAGGCCCGTGCGGGTCGCCGTGGTCGCCGGGCCGGATCCCGGGCATGCGTTTCCGGCCCTCGCGCTGTGCCGCCGGTTTCTCGCTGCCGGTGACGCGGCGACGCTGCTCACAGGCGTTGAATGGCTGGACACCGCGCGGCGAGCCGGGGTGGACGCGGTTGAGCTCGACGGGCTGGATCCCACCGAGTCCGACGACGACACCGACGCGGGCGCCAAGATTCATCAGCGCGCGGCGCGGATGGCCGTGCTGAACGTGCCGCGGCTGCATGAGCTGGCGCCCGACCTGGTGGTGTCGGACGTGATCACGGCCTGCGGAGGCCTGGCAGCAGAGTTGATGAGCGTCCCGTGGGTCGAGCTGAATCCGCACCCGCTGTACCGGCCGTCGAAGGGACTGCCGCCGCTGGGCAGCGGGTTGGCCCCGGGAACGGGCATCGGCGGCCGGCTGCGTGACGCGGTGATGCGCGCACTCACCGCCCGGTCGTGGCGTGAGGGGCTGCGCCAGCGTTCGGCGGTCCGGGTTGAAATCGGTTTGCCCGCCGAGGATCCTGGCCCGCTGCGGCGCCTCATCGCTACCCTGCCGGCCCTGGAGGTGCCCCGCCCGGATTGGCCGTCGGAGGCCGTGGTGGTGGGACCACTGCACTTCGAGCCGACGTCGTCGGTGCTCGAGATCCCCGCAGGAGTCGGGCCGGTGGTCGTCGTCGCGCCATCGACGGCAATGACCGGTGCCAGCGGGCTCACCGAACTCGCACTGGACGCGTTGACGCCGGGCGAGGTGCTGCCCGACGGCGCCAGGGTCGTGGTGTCGCGGCTGGGCGGACCCGACGTGGAGGTGCCGCCGTGGGCGGTGGTCGGACTGGGCCGTCAGGACGAACTGCTGTCGCATGCCGATCTGGTGATCTGCGGCGGAGGGCACGGCATGGTGTCCAAGACGCTGCTCGCGGGTGTGCCGCTCGTCGTGGTCCCAGGCGGCGGCGACCAGTGGGAGATCGCCAATCGCGTTGTGCGCCAAGGCAGTGCGCAGCTGGTGCGGCCACTGACCGCCGAGGCGCTGGCCGCCGCGGTCACCGAAGTGTTGTCCTCGCCGCGATACCGGGAGGCGGCCCGGCGGGCCGGAGCGTCGGTGTCGGAGGTGGTTGATCCGGTACGGGCGTGCCATGAAGCGCTGGCTCCGTCGGCGTAAGTTGGATCGAGTGCGGCTGACGGAATTCAATGAACTCGTCGAGGGACAGTTCGGACCGGTGCGTGGCGCGTCCCTGCTCGTCGACCACGTGCTGACCGGATTCGGGCGTACCCCCGCCCAGGCCATCGAGGACGGCGTCGACCCTCGCGACGTGTGGCGGGCGCTGTGCTCGGAGTTCGACGTGCCGCGCGACCAGTGGTGACTTCCTTCGCGCGAGCAGACGCAAAACTGCCCATTTCTTGCCGAAATGAGGCAGTTTTGCGTCTGCTCGCCGAAAGACCTAGCCCCTCTGGCCCAACAGTTGGGCGGTTTCGCGGTGCAGCCTGCCGAAGTTGTAATACGCCGCGCATGCGCCTTCGGGGGAGACCATGCATGTGCCGATCGGGGTTTCGGGTGTGCAGGCCGTGCCGAACACCTTGCATTCCCACGGTTTGATCACACCCTTGAGTACCTCGCCGCACTGGCACGCTTTGGGGTCGGCTACGCGAACGCCGGGCATGTCGAACGTCCGCTCCGCGTCGAACTCGGCGTAGTCCGAGTGCACCTTCAGAGCGCTTTGGGAGATGAATCCCAGTCCGCGCCATTCGAAGTGCGGGCGCAATTCGAATGTCTCGGCCATCAGTTTCAGCGCCTGGGTGTTGCCCTCCGGGCGCACCACACGGGTGTACTGATTCTCGACCTCGCACCGCCCGTCGCGGATCTGCTGCAACAGCATGTGCACGGACGCGAGGATGTCGAGTGGTTCAAACCCTGCGACCACCATGGGCTTTCCGTACACCTCAGGGACGAACCGGTATGGCCGCAGACCGACGACGGTCGATACGTGGCCGGGGCCAAGGAAGCCGTTGAGCCGCAGATCGGGTGACTCCAGGATGGCCTTGATCGGAGGCACGATCGTGACGTGGTTGCAGAACACGCTGAAGTTCTTGACGCCCAGGTTGCGGGCGCGGACCAGCGTCACCGCGGTCGACGGCGCGGTGGTCTCGAAACCGACGGCGAAGAACACCACATGGCGGTCCGGATTTTCGATGGCGACCTTCAGCGCGTCGAGCGGGGAGTAGACGAATCGCACATCGGCGCCGCGCGCCTTGGCCTCGATCAGGTTTCCTTTTGATCCCGGCACACGCATCATGTCGCCGAAGGTCGTGAAGATGATGCCGGGCTGCTCGGCCAGCCACATCGCGT
This sequence comes from Mycobacterium sp., assembly GCF_035274705.1. GTDB lineage: Bacteria > Actinomycetota > Actinomycetes > Mycobacteriales > Mycobacteriaceae > Mycobacterium. The sequence goes on from NZ_DATENY010000016.1 coordinate 12,557, forward strand.
CGTCCACCCGGCCCATCGGGATGACGCACACGGGACATCCCGGCCCGTGCACGAGTCCAACCGATTCCGGCAGCAGATGCTCGATCCCGTGCCGGTAGATCGTGTGCGTGTGGCCGCCGCAGACTTCCATGAACTTGAACTCGTCACCACCGGCCAGGTCGGTGATGGACTTCACCAGGGCCCGTGCGGCGGCCGGGTCGCGGAATTCGTCGACGAACTTCATTTTGCGAGCCTCTCAGGCGATTTCGGATTCGTTGAAGGCTTCGATCTCCTGCTGGTAGTTCTCGCCCATCTTCTGCACCTGATCCAATGTGATCTTGGCTTCGCGTTCGTCGATCTTGGCCATCGCGAAACCGACATGCACAAGTACCCAGTCACCCACCTGCAGGTTGTCATCGGCGAGCAACCGCACGCTGATGTTCCGGCGAACTCCGTTGACGTCGACTTTGGCCAGATGCTGTTCGGCGTCGACGATCTCGACCACCTGGCCCGGTATCCCTAAACACATCGGCGTTCTCCTCTTCAGCAGATTCGCGGTAGCGGGTCGCCGACGAGCATGTCGACAATGCGGCTGCCACCGAATGATGTTCGCAGCGCGACGATTCCGGGAGGTTCTGGCACGATCTCGCCGACAATGATGGCCCGCGCCCCCTGTGGATGCGTGCGCAACGCGGCAATGGCCGCATCGGCGTCGTCGGCAGCGACGATCGCAACGAACTTTCCCTCGTTGGCGACATACAGCGGGTCGATGCCCAACATGTCGCAGGCGCCGAGCACCTGCGGTTCAACGGGCAGGCTGGCTTCGTCGAGAATCAGCGCAAACGGCATGCCCTTGACGAGTTCATTGCACACGGTGCCGACACCGCCACGCGTCGCATCCCGCATCCAGCGTGTCGACGGCGCCGCATCCAGCAGTAGCTCGACGAGTTCGTTGACAGGCGCTGTGTCGGAATCGATGTCGGCGTCGATCGCGAGGTCGCCGCGCGCCAGCATGACCGCCATGCCGTGCTCGCCGATCGTACCGGACAGCACCACTTTGTCTCCCGGCTGGACGAGGTCCCGAGAGAGCCGCCGGCCTTCGGGGATCACACCCACGCCCGTCGTGGTGATGTACACACCATCCGCCGCGCCTTTGCCGACGACCTTGGTGTCACCGGTGACGATCTGAACGCCGGCCCTGGCGGCGGCTTCGCTCATATCCGCGACGATTTCGCGCAATTCGGCGATCGGGAAACCCTCCTCGATGACGAAGCCCGCGGACAACCATCGCGGCAGGGCACCCGAGACGGCGAGATCGTTGACGGTGCCGTGCACTGCGACCTGACCGATCGAACCGCCCGGAAAGCGCAGCGGCTGAACAACATATGAATCGGTGGAGAACGCCAGGCGGTCTCCCGACGGAGTCACCAGCGCCGCGGCGTCACCGAGCTGTTCGAGTTCATCGTTGCGGAACGCCTCAAGGAACACCCCGTCGACCAGTGCCGCCGACGATTTGCCGCCCGCGCCGTGCGCGAGTGTGACCACATCGTCGAGCAGCCGCGGCCGGCGCTGGCGGAACTTGTCGATCCGTTCCAGCACGCGGTCTTCGCGGTCAGCGGTGGTGCTCATGCGGATGCCTCCGACCGTGGACGGGCCATGTGTTCCTGCGTGACCGACCAGAGCCGGTATCCGAGCATCGCGTGGCTCTCCTGGATGCGGTGAATGCTCTGCGAGTGCACCGTGAAGCAGAAGTCGAAGTCATCGGCTGCGGCCATCCTGCCTCCGTCGTGCCCGGAGAACCCGATTGTCAGCAGCCCGCGGTGCTTGGCCTCGGTGATCGCCGTCATCAGGTCCTCCGAGTTGCCGGACGTCGACAGCGCGATCGCGACGTCGCGCTCGCGAGCATGGGCGATGATCTGGCGCTTGAAGATCAGGTCGAACCCGACGTCGTTGCCGAGCGCCGTCACCACCGCCTCGTCGGCGGCCAGCGACCACGCCGCCACCGGCCTGCCCCTGGCCGGACGGCTGAACAATGACGCGAGCGTCGCGGCGTCGGTCGAACTGCCGCCGTTGCCCAGCGTGTAGAGCCGGCCGCCACGCAAGAACCGCTCGGCCATCTCTGTTCCCGCCGCGGTCAACCCGGCTGCGTACTCGTCGAGCGATTCCCGCTGCAGCCGTGCGCTTTCGGCGGCCTTTCCCCGCGCCGACGCAGCGAGGTCGTCGAGGAGGCTTGCGGCGTCAGTCTCCTCCGACTCTATGAACGGGTAGAGGAAGCTAGTGCTTTCGGATTTGTCAGTCGTCATCAGTCCACCTCCAACCGTGTGATGGCGGCGCCTGCGTGTACAAGCACAAGATCGTTGCGGCGGACTTCTCGAAGCATGCTGGTGTCCACCCATTCCTCGCCTTTGGCGGTGCGGACGAGGGCCTGACCGTCGGCGGGCTCGAGCACCACCTCACCGACCCGGCCCTCGTCGCTGCACGTCACGCACGACTGATCGGCGCGTTCCTCACCGGGCTTGAGCAGGCCGGGGTGCTCGAAGCAGACGTGCGTGAGCTCCCACAGCAGGTGATACATCAGCACGAACCTGCCGGTGGCCGGCACCATCGGATCGTCGGAGTCGATCCATAGCACGTGGTTGGCTGCACCCGCGGGCGGCCGCGGCCCCGATCCGATCCACAGTGTCAGGACGCCCCACGCCGGGGCGCGCCGCATGGCGTCGACCACGGCGGGCTCATCGGCAGACGCGACGGCCAACAGCAGGTCGCCAGGGTTGGATGCCACCCGGGCCTGGGCCACCGGATCCGGTTCGACCAGCGCGACCGACGGCAGGGCTCGCTTGCCCACGATCACCGGGTGGACGAATTCGACTGCGACGTGATGAGCGTGCGGCTCCCACTGCGGCGAGATGACCCACAACGTCGCGCCGTCGTGGAACCTGCGGGCGAGATCGAGTGCGGCCACGGCCAAATCGGTGGACAGGCCCTCGTCGACGAAGGGCCCGCTAGGGGGTGCGGGAGCCGTCATGGTCGAACCTGCCCTCTCCGCAGGGGACATTGAAGTCGCTGCTCTTCCAGTGTCCTCCGACATCGTGAAGTGCGATCGTCGATATGCCCAATTAACCCTCTCGTGACCGCTACTGCTTCTGGCCGGCCTCCCCGCTGCCGGTGGCGTCGGCTTTGCCGTGCTCGCTGTGGTCGGGAACCGACTCGTCGCCTTTGTAGGTCCCCGACGGCCGGTCTGCAGGTCCGCCGGACGGCTGATCAGAGCCCGTGTCCCGTGAGCCCGGTTCCCCGCGATCGGATTGTGGTTCTTCGGTTATGTGTTCGCCAGGTCCGGTCATGCCGTCTCTTCTCATGGTGGGTGATGTTGTGGGCTACCCCTCCTTGCCTGCGCAGAAACTCATCGGATGCGCCGTTTGCGCAGTTCAAGATCTATTTCTCGTAGCGTTGATCAGGTCCAGAGTGGTCTGTGTCGCAGCCGCCAATGCGTCGGCTTGGGAGTCGCTCAGCGTGTCGCAGACGCGGTGCCAGTGCGCCGAAACCGTATCGCCGGGCTGAGGCAAGCTCGACGGGCCTCCGTCTAGTTCCCATTGCACCGCTTCGGTAGTGGCGTCTCCGAGAGTGATCACGCCTGCGTCGAAAACCAGCGGACGCGACAGGATGACGGCAGTGTCCCCGTCGACGGATTGAACTTTGCCCCAACGGATCCGGCAGTTCTGCATCACATGTAGCGCCGTCGTGGCGTCTCGGCTCAGAAACCGTATCCATGGATAGACGATGAAGACGTGGAAGCTGTGGTGGGCGAGGGCACCGCCGGAATCTGTCAGGTCTTCGAGCAGGCCGGTGACTTGGCCAGCGAAGGCATCGCGGAGTCTGTCGAGCAGCGTCGCGGAGTCAACCCGCTCAAGCAACGCCCCGCCGACCCAATAACTTTCGACCACGTCAGCGTCGAGAGGGTCATCGACGCCGGCGGCCTCGGCGATCGCCGTCAGGTACGGCCATGTCCCATCGAACTCACGCGCATGCGCGGCGATGTCCGTCGCGCTCGCGCCTGCGGGGCCGCAGTATCCAAGCTCGTTGGGCGGCAACGCGTAACGAGCGAACAGTGAGTGCCCCAGCGGCATCCGTTGCGATTGTGGTGCGATCAGGGTCTGCTTATCCGGCATTGCCCACCAACAACTGTCCCAGCGCGATGCCACCGTCGTTTGGTGGCACCAGCCGATGGGTTATCACCTCGAAGCCCTTGTGGCGCAGGCCATCCCGTGCTGATCGCAACAGGATCGCATTCTGAAACACGCCGCCCGATAGGGCGACCGTGTGGATACCGGCGGCCTCGGCCTCGGCAAGGTCGACGATCAGGTCGGCCACCGCGCGGTGGAACCGCGCACCGATGACTGCTGCGGGTACACCCGCATGCAGGTCCGCCACGATCGCGGTGAGAACCGGAGTGGGATCAATGTCGGCGGGAGACTGGGAGCGGTCGATGGCAAATGCGTACGTTCTGCTGCCGCACTCGGCATTGCGTGCGAGCCCTTCGAATTCGATCGCTGCCTGGGCCTCGTAAGCCACCACCTGCCGAACGCCCACCAGCGCTGACACGGCGTCGAACAGCCGGCCCATGCTCGACGTCGGGACGCAGCCCAGGCCGGTCTCGAGCTGACGCATCAGCACGCGGCGTTCGTCGGGCGGACAGGCCCGCACGGGCGCCAACTCGTGGTCCCACGGCAGACCGGCTGCCCACAGGTGCGCCAGCGCCATCCGGTAGGGCCTGAGCACGCTGGCGTCGCCCCCGGCCAACGGCACGTATTTGAGGCGGGCCAATCGCTGATAGTCCTTGTAATCGGCGAGCAACACCTCGCCGCCCCACACTGCGCCGTCGGGGCCATATCCCGTTCCGTCGAAGGCGAACCCGAGCACGCGCTGCGATCCGTCGAGGCCGTGTTCGGCCATCACCGCGGCGATGTGCGCGTGGTGATGCTGCACGGTGCGGACTGGTCGGCCCGCGGCGTTGCGGTACGCCCAGCCGCTGGATCGGTAGAGCGGATGTGCATCGGCGACAAGGATTTCCGGGGCGACACCGGTCAGGGCCTGCAGGTGCTGTTGGGCGGAATCGAACGCGGACAACGTCGTCAGATCGTCCATATCGCCGATGTGCTGACTCAACCAGGCGTACTCGCCGTCGGCGACCGCCATCGTGTTCTTCAGATCGCCCCCGACTGCCAGGGTCGGCGGAACTGTTACCGGTAACGCGATGGGTAGCGGCGCATACCCGCGCGAGCGCCGGATCGGCAGCTCGATACCGTCGACGACGCGGACGACGGAATCGTCGCACGGCACGAGGATCGCCCTGTCGTGCATCAGCCAACCGTCGGCAAGATGCGATAACCGGTCGAGTGCATCATCGTCGTCAAAGCAGATGGGCTCACCGGTGAGGTTGCCGGAGGTCATGACCAGAACGGTTGGTCCCGGCTCATCACCGGGAAGCCCGAACAGCAGCGTGTGCAATGGCGTGTACGCCAGCATGACGCCGAGGTCGGGGTTGTGCGGCGCGACCGAGTCGGCCACCGGTGCGCCCGCCCGCCGCGGCAGGAGCACGATCGGGCGTTGCGGTCCTGTTAGCGTGCGCGTCGATGCGTCGTCGATGTCCGTGATGTCGTGGGCGGTCTTCAGATCTGGCACCATCACAGCGAACGGCTTGTCGCCGCGGCGTTTTCGGGCACGCAGTTCTGCCACCGCGCGGTGATTGCCGGCGTCGCAGGCGAGGTGATATCCGCCGATACCCTTGACGGCCAGGACGCCACCGTAGCGGAGCACGCGGCGGGCTTGGTTCAGGCCGGATTCGCCGTCTGCGGTTCCGCCCCTACCGTCCCGATAGACAAGATCAGGCCCGCAGCCGGGGCAGCACACGGGCTGGGCATGGAACCGCCGGTCGGCGGGATCGGTGTATTCACGGGCGCATTCGGCACACATCGCGAAGCCGGCCATCGTTGTGGACGCACGGTCATACGGCAAGGACGCAATGATCGTGAAGCGCGGGCCACAATTGGTGCAGTTGACGAACGCATGGCGGTAGCGTCGGTTACGGGGATCGCGTTGCTCGGCGGCGCACTCGTCGCACATCGCTACATCGGGGGAGGTCAGTGTGCGGCCACCGTCGGTGCGTGAGGTGTCGGCGATAGCGAAGCCCGTGCCACCTCTGACCGGAATCTGTTGGGCATCAATGGATTCGATGACCGCCAGCGGGGGCGGACGGTCACGCAGCCGAGTCAGGAATTCATCGATGTCGCGGGCTTCGCCCTCGACCTCCATGATGGCTCCTGAGCTGTCGTTGCGCACCGAGCCGGTCAAGCCAAGCGACGAGGCGGTGGAGTAGACGAACGGCCGGAACCCGACGCCCTGAACCACCCCCCGCACGCACACGCGTAGCCTGCGCCGTGTGGTCATGGCGACGCCTCGGCATCGCGAGGCCGGCCCATCAGCTCGAGTCCGGCCATCGCGGCATCCGCTCCGGCTTTGTCGGTCTTCTCGACGACGAATCCCATGTGGATGATCACCCATTCGCCGGGCGCAAACGTCTCGTCGGGCAGCATCCCCACGTTGACTTTGCGGTTCTCACCGGCGACGTCGACGAGCGCGAGCTGTCCACCGTAGCCGTCCAGCATCCGGACGACCTGCCCCGGGATTCCCAGACACATGGTTCAGCCTTCTTTCACGGGTTCCAGCAGTCGCGCCACGACATCCTCGATGGCCTGCAGGGCTTGCGGTATGGCGGCTTCGACTCGCTCGGACAGGCCAATTCCTTTCTCGACATTGTCGACCTCGCAACCGATTACCACGGTGTACGGCGGGCTGCCACCCAGCGCATTGAGGCTTGCGAAGACCGCGGCGGGATCCATGGCGTGCGCATCGAGCCCTGCCGCGGCGGTCAGCGTTTGGTGGTCGGCTTCAAAGACGTGCAACGTGCCGGGTGAGCCGCGGCTCGGTAGGGCGTCGATCAGGACAAGCGCCTGCCAACCGTCGAGCAAGTCATATGCCAAGTGCATGCCCCGAATCCCGTAGTCCGTCAGCATGACTTGCGGACCGGCGAGGTGCGCCGGGACGCGACGGATCACCTCGGGGCCGAAGCCATCGTCGCCGAGGAAGATGTTGCCGATTCCGGCTACCAGGATGTCGGACGTGGTTTGCACCTCGCTGGTGTTACATGCGGCGCATCTTGAGGTAACGCCGGGCATCGGGTACTGAGCGCACGCCAATCACGGCTCCGCCGACAACGATGATCGCAGCAACGACCACGGCGATCCACCCCACTACTTCCATCTCGAACTCCTTTCAACCAGCGGTTCAACCTCATCGGGTGCGAAGTACAGGTAGCGGCCGTACCAGTCGTGTAGGTCGGCCGCCGGGTCGTCCTCCAGGACGACACCGACGTGCTGCTCACCGTCGACGTCCTCGTGCACGGACGTCACTCGCGCGACCCTGTCGGCGAAGAAGAGATCCTGGGCGTCGGCCCTGCGCGACGGCCTCAGCCTGACCCTGCTTCCGCGGGTGACGCGGACACCGTTGACCAGGACCGCGTCGATCTCGGGGCGCACAGCGGTGTCGGCCAACGGATCCCACCAGTCGATGCCCTCGGGAATCTCGGGAATCAAGCCGGCGTCCTCGCTCGCCACGTGTGGATTGCGCAGCACGCCGTGCAGATTCAGCATCGCCTCCGGTGACATCGAGTCACAGCGGTCGATGATCTGTGCCGCGAGTGGATCGGTGGCGCGGGCCTGGGCCTTCTCCTCGTCGGTCATCGTCATCACGCGCAGGGTGAGGATCTCATCGATCTCCGTCGAGTCGTACAGCGCGCCTTCGCTCTGCTCGGCGATCTCGGGATGGTCGTAGAGGATGATCGGTGACACCAGCACCAGGTCGCGCTCGCCCGGTGCGCCGGCGAGCACCGGGAAGCACCGGTGCTGACGGCATTTGGCCACTCCGTCAGCGGCGGACTCAGGCGGCTCGAGCAGCGACACGAACTCGCCATTGGAGGCTTCGATCAGCAGATGTGTGCCAATCATCGAAGCGGCGATCGCCGCATCCTTGTCGGCCGCGGGCGCCGCGGTATTGCGCACATTGAACGTCAACCGGATTAGTTCGCCCTCCGGCTCGGCGGAGATCGCGAGTTGTCCGCGTAGGGCCAGCCGGCTGCGCACCAGCCGGCCGGTTTCGACAGCCTCGACATCCATGCCTTCCGGCACCGAGATGTCAAGGACTCGAGGGAGGCTCGTCACACTGAACGGCCCGAACGGCACTTCGCAGGCGACGGCCTCATCCCAACTCAGCCACGAGCGTGGCCCGGAAACCAGCTCGTCGACTGGTTCGAATGCACCGTCGGGCAGCGCGCGCTGCGCGTCGCGGTGTTGCAATTGCAGGAAACGCACCACGCCCGATACACCTGCGGAGCCGGTCAGTTGCGTCAGCACTTGCGCGGAAAGCGTGTCGTTCTCCCCGATTCCGGCGTCTTCTGCGCCGGGCGGTCCCAAGACTCCGAACTGCCACCGCGACTGGTTCTTTCCCGAGGTGGCCCGATAGGGGTAGAGCAGGTATCCCTCGTACAGCACCGCGTCTGCGACGGCGCGGGCCCGGGCCCAGTCCGCAGTCATCGGCGATCACCGCTTGTGCTGGCGGGAAGCAGTGAGGCGATGGCGTCGTCGAACGACAGGAGGCCCCTTGAGGATCGATAGGCCGCCAACGCGTCGATGGTGTCGTGGCTCAGGCGGAGCCATCCGGTGTTGGGGAAATGCTGGGCGATCAGTCCACGCCAGATCGACACGGGCATGTCGTAGCGGTCCTCGCGGTCCCACGGCACCTGCTGGACCGCGAAGCCTTTGGCGCCCTGTACGAAAATCGTTCCGCTGAACAGGAATTGCAGTGGTAGCGACCCGTCGCGCAGGGCGTGCAGGTACTTGGCCGAAGCGACTTCGAAGTCATAGGTGCACTCAAGGGGGAGGTTGACCTGCGTGGCACCGCTGAAGCCGGGGACCATGACGGCGCAGTGTTGCCACAGAAAGGTGTGCTGGGTAGCGGCCCAGCGTTCGCGCGGCCCGAACAGGTCAGTCAGCCCGTCGGCCTCAGCGTCGGAGTATGGCCGCCGCAACGGATCGATGCGGACCTGACAACGCAGTGCAATGGCGTGGATCGGTTCGTCACCGACCGCGGCGACACCGACCCGCGCCATGAGTATCGGCGTCACCGCGTACGGTTCGGGCGCCACCTCTAGTACCGCGAACGTCACCTCCGTCATCGGGTGACCACCCTGCTGCGGTCGGCGATCGCCTCAAAGAACTCGTCCATGAAGGTGCGCACGTGCTGGCCGCCGTCGAAGCCGCGCCACAGCATTCGCAACCGGCCGACGAACTCGTAACACGCGTCGATCGGCAGCAGATGACATTCGGGCGGTTCGGTGTCATTGTCGGGCACCCGAACCAGCAGCGCCTCGGTGTCGTCGGCGAGCATGTCCACGCGTGGGTCGGCGATGCGAATGTCGGTCCAGGCCGCCATGTCCAATTCCGATTCCGTGGCACCGGCCGGCCCGGGGTAGAACGCGACCATGCGGTCCAGGGCAGAATTGCGGAAGAAGAACGCCAAACCGACGGGGATCTGCAACGCTTCCCAGCGGCGCCGGTCGATGGCGAAGTCTCCGAATGCGAGGTAACGATCGGGCACCGCCCGGTACCGCAGTTCGGCATGCGTGTCGGTGAAGAGCAGGTAGCAGCCGCGGCACACGCACATCAGTTGTCTGCCTTCGATATTGACCACATGCTGGTGTTCGGCACCGATAGTTTCCGAACACATCTCGCAGCGCTCGCCGGGATTCGGTGCCTGACGGTTGGCCCGGATTCGCGCGAGGACGTCGTAGGCGTTCGTCGTCATTGTGCGACCGCTTCTTCGACGACCGCCATCGAAAGCACGCCCTCGCGCACGAGCACCGGGATGGGCTCGAGATGGCCGGTTCCGTCGGCGCCCGCGCCGGCGTGCACAACGTCGAAAACCGCGTCGCACCTGGGGCATCGCAACGCAGCACCGTCGAGCTCGGCACCGGCCAACGAGCCCGTGCAGTTGCCGCACCGGTCGCGGTAGGCGAACAGGTTCTCGCCCACCCTGCAGGCCAGCACCGGCGCGTCCGCGACCAGAAACCCGCCGACCTCGCCAGGCGCAAGTTGGGCGAGCTCCGGGGTCGGCTGCCACGCCGTCGGCCGATGCCCGTTGCTGTGCAACCGGGTCAGCAGTGACTGTGCCGGGATCACCCCGGAGCTCGGGTCCTTTTCTGCCGCAACCACTTCGATGGAGGAGATCTCCGGCGCGGCCGCCCGCACCGCGTCCTCGACAGCGAGTTCCAACGTCACCGCAGAGGAAGGACAGGTCTTGCAGCTGCCCGAGAACCGCAGGCGGACGATGTCATCGTCAACCTCGAGCAGTGACACATCGCCACCGTGCGAGCCCAGATACGGCCGCACAGTGTCCAGCGCGTCGGAAATCCGGCGTTCGACGCTGTGCGGATGGAGCCCGTGCACCAACAGTAGGCTGGCCACCAAGTCGTCCCGGGTAAACGCCTCGGCGAGTTCGGGATTCGCGGCGACGGCCACGTGCATCATCCGCTCGAGACCAGCGCCGTAGAGGTCGGTTACCTCACGCACCAACTGTTCGGCGCGCTCACGCGCAGCCGCGCCACCGGCCGCGCTGGCGTCGAGCAGTATCTGTATCCGATCGCCCGCCGAGCGCCATTGCGCGTCATCCTGGGTTTCATCCGGGCGATGGGCCATTGGCTATTCCCCGGTCGCGGATTGGGTGGGGGAGTGCAATAGATCCAATGTCTTTCCCTTGCCCAGATACATATGCACGCCGCACGGCAGGCACGGGTCGAAACTGCGCACAGTGCGCATGATGTCGATGCCCTTGAAGTGCTCCCTGTCGTTCTCCTCGAAGATCGGTTGGCCCTGAACCGCGTCCTCGTACGGCCCTGGTGTGCCGTAGCTGTCGCGGGGACTGGCGTTCCACGGCGTCGGGGGATACGGGTGATAGTTCGCGATCTTGCCGTCGCGGATCACCATGTGGTGGCTCAGCACGCCGCGGACCGCTTCGGTGAACCCGCAGCCGATGCTCTCGTCGGGCACCTCGAACTTCTCCCAGGTCTTGGTCCGGCCGGCACGGATTTCGATCAGCGCCTTCTCGGCGAAATGCAGTGCGCAGGCCGCGGCGTAGGCCTGGAAGTACGTGCGGGCGCGGTTGCGCTCGATCGTGTTGCTGCCGTACTTCGGCACCTTCCACTCGAACGAGACCGGCCCCTTGAGCGCAGTCTTCGGGAAGTTGATCTGCACGCTGTTGCCTGTTGCCTTCACGTATCCGATGTCGACCAGATTCGCCAGCGCCGTCGCCCACAGCCTCGCCAGGGGGCCGCCACCGGTGTCCAGCGCCAAGTGGTCCTTGCCGTCGAACCACCGTGGTGACATCACCCAGCTGTACTTGTCCTCCATGTCCCGTTTCTGCGGGTGGGGGTTGGTGTGCTGGTTCCACGGGTGGCGCCGATCAACCGGATTGCCCAACGGGTCGGTCTTGACGAACATCTCCTGATCGGACCAGTCGTCGTAATACGAGCTGCCCAACAGGATTCGGAGGCCCAGGTTGATGTCCACCAGCGACGTCGTGACGAGCTTGCCGTCGACGACCACGCCGGGGGTCACGAACATCTTGCGGCCCCAGTTCTCCATGTCCTTGTAGGCGAAGTTGCAGTGCTCGGGATCCTGGAATGAACCCCAGCAGCCCAGCAGTGTGCGACGCAGACCGACTTGGTCGTAACCCGGCAGGGCTTCGTAGAAGAAATCGAACAGGTCGTCGTGCATCGGCACGGTCTTCTTCATGAACTCGACATAGCGCATCAGCCGGGTCATGTAGTCGGTCATCAGCTGAACCGTTGCGGTGGTGCCGATTCCGCCCGGATACAACGTCGAGGGATGCACGTGCCTGCCTTCCATGAGGCAGAACATCTCTCGTGTCCACCGGCTGACCTGCAGGGCCTCTCGATAGAAATCGCCGGTGAACGGATTGAGCGCCCGCATGATGTCGGCGATCGTCCGGTAGCCGTGCATGTCGGCGTGCGGCGCCTCGGTGTTCTCGGCCTTGGTGAGCACACCGGGATTGGTTTCGGCCACCATCTTCTCGCAGTAGTCCACGCCGACCAGGTTCTCCTGGAAGATGTTGTGGTCGAACATGTATTCCGCGGCCTCGCCGAGGTTGATCAACCACTCACCGAGGTGGGGTGGGCGCACGCCGTATGCCATGTTCTGCGTGTACACCGAGCATGTGCAGTGGTTGTCACCACAGATGCCGCAGATGCGGCTGGTGATGAAATGGGCGTCGCGAGGGTCCTTGCCCTTCATGAACAGCGAGTACCCGCGGAAGATCGATGACGTGCTGTGGCACTCGACGACCTCGCGGTTGTCGAAGTCGATCTTCGTGTAGATGCCGAGGCTACCGACTATCCGGGTGATCGGGTCCCACGCCATCTCCACCAGTTGGCCGGGATCCCGCTTCACGTGTGACGGCTCGGGGATGGTGGTTGTCATCGAACTTCTCTCTCTGGTTGATCCACTGCGCCACAAGACGATCCGGAGTTTCGCGAACTCAATCGCCGAGCGCGCCGAAGTGTCGCGCTACCAGGTGCGGGTCGCGCCGGTATCGAGTTTCGTGCCTGGATGCCGCCAGCGTGGCTCCTTGTCGACTGTGCGGCCGGTGACGTGACGCAGGCTGCGGATCACCGACCCGTAGAGCCCGGACGCCGCGCTGGAAAGCTTGCCGCCCGGTGGTTCATCCATGAACGGCATGAACTTGTCGGGGAAGCCGGGCATCGTGCAGCCGATGCAGATCCCGCCTACGTTCGGGCAGCCGCCGATGCCGTTGATCCAACCGCGCTTCGGCACATTGCATTTCACCACGGGGCCCCAACAGCCCAGTTTCACAATGCATTTCGGCGACCCATACTCGGTCGCGAAATCGCCCTGCTCGTAGTAGCCCGCTCGGTCACACCCCTCGTGCACCGTCTGACCGAACAGCCACTTGGGCCGCAATGCCTCGTCCAGCGGAATCATCGGCGCCTGTTCGGTCGCCATGTAGAGCAGGTAGGTCAGCGTCTCGGCCATGTTGTCCGGATGGGCCGGGCAGCCGGGAACACAGACGATCGGGATGCCTGCCTTGCTCTTCCAGTCCCACCCCAGATAGTCGGGCACTCCCATCGCTCCGGTCGGGTTGCCGGCCATCGCGTGAATGCCGCCGTAGGTCGCGCAGGTACCGACCGCGACGATGGCGGTGGCTTTCGGTGCGAGCCGATCCAGCCATTCGCTTGTGGTCATGGGCTGACCGGTCGCGGGGTTGTTGCCGAACCCGCACCAGTAGCCTTCGTCCTTGATCTGCTCGTTGGGAATCGACCCCTCGACGACAAGGACGAATGGGTCGATCTCGCCCCGGTCGGCCTTGAAGAACCACTCCAGAAAATCGTCTGCGCCCCCGTTTGGTCCGCACTCGAAATCGATAAGGGGCCAGTGGACGGCGATCTTGGGCAGACCGGGAAGCGCGCCGAGCGCGATTTCCTCGATGCTGGGTTGGGTGGCGGCAGTCAGCGCCACAGAATCGCCGTCACAACTCAATCCGGCGTTGATCCAGAGAACGTGGATCAATGCCTCTTCCGCTTTGACTGCTGCCTCACTTGGCATGCGTCACAGCTTTCTGGGGCCGGGGCTGGCGGCCCCTGTTCAGAGATGTCGACGTTTGCGCCAGCTTCTCTAGCGCTAAGTTTTTGGTCTACTCCCGACCGAATGTCTTGTCAACGGATCGTTGTGACATGGTGCTGGTTTGCGCGAACGTCGATCCAGTCGTACCACGCAGCGATACCATCGCCGGTCTTCGCTGATATCGGCAAAATCTCCGCGGTGGGGTTGACCGATCTGACGAAGTTCCGAAAACTTTCAAGATCAAAGTCTACGTACGGCAACAGGTCGATTTTGTTCAGGAAGATGAGCCCGGCGGCGGCAAACATGTGGGGGTACTTGAGCGGTTTGTCCGCACCCTCGGTTACTGAGATCACGACCAGTTTGCTGTACTCACCGAGATCGAACAGCGCGGGGCACACCAGGTTTCCGACGTTCTCAATGAACAGCAACGATCCCGGCGCAGGGCCCAGCGTCTCGAGTGCACGCCGCACCATCTCGGCATCGAGATGGCAACCCGCGCCTGTGTTCACCTGGACAGCTTTCGCGCCGGCCGCGCGAATGCGTTCGGCGTCGAGCAGCGTCTCCTGGTCGCCTTCGATGACGCAGATGTGACGACGCGGGGTTAGCTCGCCGATCGTCTTCTCGAGCAGTGTCGTCTTGCCGGCACCTGGCGAGCTGGTGATATTGACCGCAAGAACATTCCGCCCGGCCAGCCACTTGCGGTTCTGCTCGGCGATCAGGTCGTTCTTCGCCAGAACCTTCTGCTCCAGGGAGATGGTTTCGGTGTGGACGTGGTCATGCGGATGGTGGTGCTGATGGTCGTGGTGGCCGTCGCCGGCCAGGGTGATCACTGCTGACTCGTCGCCGCAGCCACACGTCGCGCACATGGTCAGCTCACTTCCATCGAGAGGATCTTCAGGTCGCGCCCGGCGAGCACTTCCACATCAGCACTTCCACAGGGACACAACAAGATCAAGTCGTGCAATTCGAATTCCCCGGCACAAGTGTGGCAGCGGGCGGTGCCGGGTTGCACATTCAGGTCGAGACGTGCGCCGTCGGCGACGGTGCCTTCGGTGGCGAGTTCGAAGCAGAACTGCATCGAGTCTGGTACTACGGCGCACAGGGCGCCGATCTCGAGCTTGACGCTGTGCACGCGGCGGCCGGCGGCGTGCTCGCACACCGCATCGACGACGCTCTGTGTTATCGCCATCTCATGCATGTCTGCCCCGTTCCGGGCCGGATGATCCCACGATAGGCCGGTGCTTCGCCCGCTCGCAGGGGACCGAAAAATCGCACCGGTTCGCGACCGGCGTGTCAGCTTGAGTCGAACACGTGTTCGTCTAATGTGAGGGCAGCGAGATGCGGGTGAGGCCGACTTGTCGGTGGCGGCCTCTAGCGTCACGGCCAACTGATCGAAACCGATCACCGAACACCCCACGAGGACGGAGACCACCCCATGAGTCAGGCACCTGACCGCGAGAAAGCCCTCGACCTGGCGCTCGCACAGATCGACAAGAACTTCGGTAAAGGCTCGGTGATGCGGCTCGGCGACGAGGTGCGCCAGCCCATCTCGGTCATCCCCACCGGTTCGATCGCCCTGGACGTGGCGCTCGGCATCGGCGGGCTGCCACGCGGCCGGGTGGTCGAGATCTACGGCCCGGAGTCGTCGGGTAAGACCACCGTCGCGCTGCACGCGGTGGCCAACGCCCAGGCCGCCGGTGGGATCGCGGCATTCATCGACGCCGAGCACGCACTGGATCCGGAGTACGCCAAGAAGCTCGGCGTGGACACCGACTCGCTTCTGGTGTCCCAGCCCGACACGGGTGAGCAGGCGCTGGAGATCGCCGACATGCTGGTCCGCTCGGGTGCGCTGGACATCCTGGTCATCGACTCGGTCGCGGCGCTGGTGCCGCGGGCGGAAATCGAGGGCGAGATGGGCGACAGTCACGTCGGTCTGCAGGCTCGGCTGATGAGCCAGGCGCTGCGGAAGATGACTGGCGCGCTGAATAATTCGGGCACCACTGCGATCTTCATCAACCAGCTTCGCGAGAAGATCGGGGTGATGTTCGGGTGCTTTAACTACAGCACTCGGGTCCAGCTGGCAGACGGTACCACCGAGAAGATCGGCAAGATCGTCAACAACAAGATGGACGTCGAGGTGCTGTCCTACGACCCGGACACTGACCGGATCGTCCCCCGCAAGGTGGTGAACTGGTTCAACAACGGCCCCGCCGAACAATTCCTGCAGTTCACGGTCGAGAAGTCGGGCGGCAACGGCAAGTCGCAGTTCGCCGCGACGCCCAACCACCTCATCCGCACCCCGGGTGGTTGGACCGAGGCCGGCGATCTCATCGCCGGTGATCGGGTGCTGGCTGCCGAACCGCACCGGCTGAGCGATCAGCAGTTCCAGGTGGTACTTGGCTCGCTGATGGGCGACGGAAACCTGTCGCCTAACCGGCGAGACCGTAACGGTGTGCGTTTCCGGCTCGGACACGGTGCCAAGCAGGCGGAGTACCTGGAATGGAAGACCGCGCTGATGGGCAACATCAAGCACTCTGTCAGTGAAAACGCAAAGGGCGCACGGTTTGTCGACTTCACCCCGCTTCCCGAGCTGGCGGAGTTGCAGCGTGCGATGTACCTGGGCGACGGCAAGAAGTTCCTCTCCGAGGAGTACCTCAAGGCGCTGACGCCGCTGGCTTTGGCTATTTGGTACATGGACGACGGCTCGTTCACTGTTCGGTCCAAGGGGCTTCAGGAGCGCACAGCCGGTGGGAGTGGCCGCATCGAGATCTGCGTGGAGGCGATGAGCGAAGGATCCCGAGTGCGCCTCCGCGACTACCTACGCGATACTCACGGGCTCGATGTGAGACTGCGTTTGTCGGGTGCGGCAGGCAAGGCGGTACTGGTGTTCTCCACCGCGTCGACGGCGAAGTTCCAGGAACTGGTTGCCCCCTACATGGCCCCGTCGATGGAGCACAAGCTGCTGCCACGGTTCCGCGGCCAGAGCTCAGTCACGCCGCAGTTCGTCGAACCCACGCAGCGGCTGGTGCCGGCACGGATCCTCGACGTCCATGTCAAACCGCACACCCGGTCGATGAATCGATTCGATATCGAGGTCGAGGGCAACCACAACTACTTCGTTGACGGAGTAATGGTGCACAATTCGCCCGAAACGACAACTGGCGGAAAGGCTTTGAAGTTCTACGCTTCGATTCGGTTGGACGTCAGGCGGATTGAAACCCTCAAGGACGGCACCGATGCGGTCGGCAACCGCACCCGATGCAAGGTGGTCAAGAACAAGGTGTCGCCGCCGTTCAAGCAGGCCGAGTTCGACATTCTCTACGGCAAGGGCATCAGCAGGGAAGGCTCGCTCATCGACATGGGTGTTGAGCAGGGCTTCATCCGCAAGTCCGGTTCCTGGTTCACCTACGAAGGTGAGCAGCTGGGCCAGGGCAAGGAGAACGCCCGCACGTTCCTGATCGAGAACGTCGACGTGGCCAACGAAATCGAGAAGAAGATCAAGGAAAAGCTCGGCATTGGCGCCGTGATCACCGATGACGAAGTACTGCCCGCCCCCGTCGACTTCTGAGGTCTCCCGCGAGGAGCAGGCGCGGGCGTTGTGTCTTCGTCTGCTCACCGCGAGGGCACGAACCCGCGCCGAGCTCGAAGGGCAGCTGGCCACGCGGGGATACCCCGACGAGGTCAGCCAGCGAGTGCTCGATCGGCTGGCGCAGGTAGGTCTGGTCGACGACGAAGACTTCGCCGAGCAGTGGGTCCGGTCGCGACGGGTGAACGCCGGAAAAGGCAAGCGCGCCTTGGCCGCTGAGCTGCGGAACAAAGGCGTGGACAACGATGTGATCACCGCAGCGCTGAGCGACATCGACGCGGCAGCGGAGCGGGAGCGGGCCGAGCAACTGGTTCGCGACAAGCTGCGCCGCGAGAAGCTCGGCGACGCTGACGACACCAAAGTCGCGCGCAGGCTCGTCGGGATGCTGGCGCGCCGGGGCTACAGTCAGTCGATGGCGTTGGACGTGGTCACCAGTGAGCTGGCAGGCGAGCGTGAACGGCGGCGGGTCTAGCGGACTGAGTCGTCCCGCTTGCTCGGGGTCGCCGCATCCTTGCGGTCACCGGCGTCATGCGTCGCGTCGTGCTTGCGGGGCGGTTCTGGTGAGTCGGATTGGTGGACCTCGGATGTGGGATCGACAGCGTTAGTGCGGTCGGTTCTGCGGGGTTCTGTCGCCGCGCCCTTGACCTCACCCTGGGCGCTCACCGTTGCGTGGCTCACGGGATCCTCGACGGCCGCAGCCTCTTTCGGCTCCTTCAGGGCCGCGCTCGCAGTTGCGGTGGCTGGTCCCGTCTCCGAGGAAGGCTCACCTTTACGCGTGTCATCATGTGATGACGCCGCCGCGACCATAGTCCGTGAGGTCGGGGCGTCAGCTGTATCGGCCCCAGGTGTCTGGCTCGATCGGGGCGCGGTGATGGACAGCGTCGGAGTCGGCACGCTCGGCTCGGTAATGGGCTGAGGCGTCAAACCCGTGAAGAATGCACCGATCGCGGTGGGTATGGCCATCACGAACGTGACGACGTTGCGCAGGATGTCGGCCACAAATCCAATCTGAAAGCTCACGTACTGCACGGCAAATCTCACCAACTCGCGGCCGGCGTCAAGTTCGACCTGCGCGAAGTCCACGAGTGCCCGGCCGAGTGCGTCGGGTATCGGAGTGCCTTGCTGGATGTTCTGCAGCAGGGTGGTGGGTATCGCAAACTCGCGCGCGAAGAGTGCTGCGCCTGTCGCAAGGAAGTCCCCGACAAATGCGATGTGGAAGTTGATCTGCTGGGTGAGCGGGTCCTGAGGTGGCATCGGTGCGAGCGTCGTGGGTGCCGTCAGCGGCTGCGTCACCGCGGTCAGCGCAACAGCTGGCCGAGAAGGCCCGGTTAGAGGGCTGCGCGGCACTGACGGTGTTCGAACAAGGCCGCTCAGCGCGATCACTGCGACGATGGCGACAATCGAAACGGCCCGAACCACTCTCTGGGCACGAACCAGACGATCGCTGGGTTCAATTGGTGCTCAAATTGTGCCGCCGGCGCCGGCGCCGAATGTGCCCTGCGTGACGGGCTGGATATGCATGGGCTCCGGGCCCTTACGGGAGCGGCGCATTCGGCCCTCCAACCATGTCGCGAACCAGGACAGCGTGAAGTTGACGCTGATCATCAACACCGCGATGACGATCAGCGCGGGGACGTAGTTGCCGTACGACGCGCCGACCTGGGTGCCTTGGCGCACCATCTCGAGGAAGGTGATCTGGTAGCCGATCGCCGTGTCCTTGAGGACCACCACCATCTGCGAGATCAGCACCGGCAACATCGAGGTGACCGCCTGCGGCAGCAGGATCGACCGCATGGTCTGCCCCCAGCGCAGACCGAGCGCCGACGCGGCTTCCGATTGTCCGCGGGGCAGCGCGTTGATTCCGGCGCGGACGATCTCGGCGATGACGGCGCCGTTGTACAGCGTCAGGCCGGTGATGACGCCCGCCAGCGCCAGATGCTTGGACGGGAAAACGTCGTACTGCGCGTACAGGAAGTACGCGAAGATCATCATGATCAGCACGGGCACCGCGCGGAAGAACTCCACGAACACCGCGGACGGCCAGCGGATCGCGGCGTGAGTGGAAAGCCTGCCTACGCCGAGAAGGAAGCCCAGCGCCAGCGCCAACACGATCGACACCGCGGCGGCGGTGAGCGTGCCCTGCACACCGGGCAGGATGTAGGTCTTCCACAGGTTGACCGTCAGGAACGGTTCCCACTTCGCGGCAGTTAGTTGCCCCTTCGCGTTCAGCCGGGAGTACACCACCCAGATCACCAGCGCGATGACCAGCGCCGTGACGACGTTGAATATGCGGTTCCGTGCCCGTGCGCGCGGTCCTGGTGCGTCGAAGAGAACCGAACCCGCCATCTACCGTGCCACCGCCAGTCGCTTACCCAGCCAGCCGAAGAACAGGCCCATCGGCAGCGTCAAGATGACGAACCCGACCATGAAGATCGCGCCGATGTAAATCAGCGCGGCCTCGTTCTCGATCATCGTCTTCATCAGCAACGCCGCTTCCGCGACGCCGATCGCCGACGCGATCGTGGTGTTCTTCGTCAATGCGATCAGCACCGAGCCGAGCGGACTGATCACAGCGCGAAACGCCTGCGGCAGCAGCACGATTCGCAAATTCTGCGCGAATGTCAGGCCCAGCGACCGCGCCGCCTCCGCCTGGCCCAGCGGGACTGTGTTCACACCGGACCGCACCGTCTCACACACGAACGCCGCGGTGTAGACGGTGAACCCGAGCACGGCCAGCCGGAAGTTGCTGTCCTCGATCGACGTCAGCGACTTCGAATCGACGAGCGTGATCCCTAACGTCTGCGCCAGCCCGAACGAGCAGAACAGGATGATCAGCGTCAACGGCGTGTTGCGCACCACGTTGACATAAGCCGTCCCGATCCAGCTGAGCATCGGCACCGGGGACAGCCGGAAGGCCGCAAGCACTGTGCCGAGGATCAGCGCTCCGCCGGCCGAGAAAGCCGTCAGCTGGATGGTCGTCCAGAACGCCTCGAAGATCTGGTCTTGGTACTTGGTGAAGATCTCCACGTGGGGGCGGCTCGACTACTTGTCGACGGGCGGCGGCGTCGGGGCGGGGATGCCCGCCGGGCCGAGGTTCTTGTCCCAGGCCGCCTTCCACGCGCCTTCCTGCTCCATCTTGGTGATCGCGTCGTTGATCTTGGTCCGCAGTTCGGTGTCGCCCTTCTTCAGGCCGATGCCGTAGCGCTCCTCGGAGAACGTCCCACCGACGACCTTGAACGCGCCCGGGCTCTGTGCCGCGTAGCCGGCCAGGATCACCTGGTCGGTGGTCACCGCGTCGATCGCGCCGTTCTTCAGCGCCTCGACGCACGCCGAGTAGGTGTCGTACTGCTGCAGCTGCACCCCGGGGTATTTGTCCTTGATGCGCTGCGCCGGCGTCGAACCCGAAACCGAGCACAGCTTCTTGTTGTTCTGCAGGGACTCCGGTCCGGTGATGTCGGTGTTGTCCGAGCGCACCAGCAGGCTCTGACCGGTCAGCAGATACGGGCCGGCGAAGTCGACCTTCTGCTTGCGGGCATCGGTGATCGAGTATGTGGCGGCGATGAACTTCACCTGGTCGTTCTGGATCAGCGTCTCGCGCTGCCCGGAAGGCGATTCCTTCCACTCGATCTTGTCCTCGCCGTACCCGAGCTGCTGGGCAACGTACTTGGCGACGTCGACGTCGAAGCCGCTCATCGTGCCGTCCGGGTTCTTCAACCCGAGGCCGGGCTGATCGAACTTCGTGCCGATGACGATCTTGTCGCCTCCGCCACCACCGCCGCCGCAAGCGGTTGCCGAGAAGGGCAATGCGATCGCGAGTGCAATGGCCGCTGCGACACGCACTTTGAGGGACGGCATGTTCGGTTCCTTTCGCCGGGCTTCAGGTTTTCAATGCTTGAGAATCTTGCTGAGAAAGTCTTTGGCGCGATCGGTTTTCGGGTTGCCGAAGAATTCAGCCGGTTCGGCGGACTCGATGACTGCCCCGCCGTCCATGAACACGACGCGGTTCGCGGCGCCGCGGGCGAAACCCATCTCGTGGGTGACAACCACCATCGTCATCCCCTCCTTGGCCAACGACGTCATCACGTTGAGGACTTCGTTGATCATCTCGGGATCCAGCGCGCTGGTGGGCTCGTCGAACAGCATGACCTTCGGGTTCATCGCCAGTGACCGCGCGATCGCCACCCGTTGCTGCTGGCCTCCGGACAGTTGCGCCGGATACTTGTCCGCCTGGTTGGCGATGCCAACCCGCTCCAGTAGTGCCATCGCTTTTTCGCGGGCCTCGGCCTTCGACTTCTTGCGCACCTTCATCGGCGCAAGCGTGACGTTTTGCAGAATCGTCTTGTGCGCGAACAGATTGAACGACTGGAACACCATGCCGACATCGGACCGCAGCTGCGCCAACTTCTTTCCTTCGGCGGGCAGCACCTCACCGTCGATCGCGATCGTTCCCGAGTCGATGGGTTCGAGACGATTGATGGTGCGGCACAACGTCGACTTACCCGACCCAGACGGCCCCAGCACGACGATCACCTCTCCGCGATCGACCTCCAGGTTGATGTCCTTGAGCACGTGCAGGGCACCGAAGTGCTTGTTGACCGCCTTCATCGAGACCATCGGGACGCCTGTAAGAGTCGAACCGGCATCCCTTACGTCCGCCCCGCCGCGCTCCATGTGTGCAGACCTTACCCAGGGAACGCCCAGCTTGCCTGGAACTCGAGAATCCACTCAAGTCGCCGCGTCGGGACCTCCGTACCATGGTGCCGTGACTTCAATGGTGACGCCGCAAGCGAACGGAGCCAGTCGCGCCGTCACCTCTTCGCGCGAGCGCTCATCGGACGTTCGCCAGGTACGTCGCACCTATCAGGTCCGCACCTACGGCTGCCAGATGAATGTGCATGACTCCGAACGGCTGGCCGGGTTGCTGGAGGCCGCCGGATACGAACGCGCGCCCGAGGGTTCCGATGCCGACGTCGTCGTCTTCAACACCTGCGCGGTGCGGGAGAACGCCGACAACAAGCTGTACGGCAATCTGAGCCACCTCGCGCCTCGCAAGCAGTCCGATCCCGACATGCAGATCGCCGTCGGTGGCTGCCTGGCGCAGAAAGACCGCGACGCTGTGCTGAAGAAGGCGCCGTGGGTCGACGTCGTTTTCGGCACACACAACATCGGTTCGCTGCCCACACTGCTCGACCGTGCCCGACACAACCGGGCCGCTCAAGTCGAAATCGTCGAGGCACTGCAGGAATTCCCGTCCGCGCTGCCCGCGGCGCGTGAATCCGCTTATGCCGCATGGGTTTCAATCTCCGTCGGCTGCAACAACACGTGCACCTTCTGCATCGTGCCCGCGCTGCGCGGCAAGGAAGTCGACCGCAGGCCCGGCGATGTTCTGGCTGAAGTGCAGTCGCTCGTCGACCAGGGTGTCCTGGAGGTCACCTTGCTGGGCCAGAACGTCAACGCCTACGGGGTGTCGTTCGCCACGGACGAGCGCTTGCGCGTGGGGGCACCTCCCGCGCGCAGCGCAGGGGGAGACCCGACGACATGGGCGGGCCAGCCGCGCGACCGCGGCGCGTTCGCGAAGCTGCTGCGCGCATGCGGGCGCATCGACGGCCTCGAGCGGGTGCGGTTCACCTCGCCGCATCCGGCCGAGTTCACCGACGACGTGATCGAGGCGATGGCTGAAACGCCGAATGTCTGCCCGACACTGCACATGCCGCTGCAATCGGGCTCCGACCGCATCCTTCGCGCGATGCGCCGGTCATACCGCGCCGAGAAGTACCTCGGCATCATCGACCGGGTGCGCGCAGCCATTCCGCACGCCGCGATCACCACCGACCTCATCGTCGGATTCCCCGGCGAGACCGAGGATGACTTCGCGGCCACGCTCGACGTGGTGGCGCAGGCGCGGTTCGCCAGTGCGTTCACGTTCCAGTACTCCAAACGGCCGGGTACACCGGCCGCCGAGTTGGCCGATCAGATCCCGAAAACCGTTGTGGCCGAACGCTATCAGCGGCTCATCGATCTCCAGGAGAAGATCTCGCTGGAGGAGAATGCCGCGCAGATCGGGCGGACGGTGGAACTTCTGGTCGCCACCGGCGAGGGCCGCAAGGACGCCACCACCGCGCGCATGTCCGGACGTGCCCGCGATGGCCGGCTGGTGCACTTCAATCCCGCGGGGCGTGACATCCGGCCCGGCGACGTGGTCACCACCACGGTCACCAGCGCGGCGCCTCACCACCTGATCGCCGACGCCGAACTGCACACTCATCGGCACACCACAGCGGGCGACGCGCACGCAACGGGCCGGAAACCGCGCACCGGAGTCGGTCTGGGCATGCCGGGTATCGGCATACCCGCCGAACAGCCGACGGCTACCGGATGTGCCAGGTGAGCGCCGGGAACAACGGCAACGGAGACTTCGAAGAGTTCAAGGGCGACATCGAGGCCGCCGAACGCCGCATCGCAGGGGAAATCGACCCAGGCGCACGGGCTTTGGTGATCGCCGTGTGCGTGTTCGTGCTGTTGCTGACGTTCATCCTGCCGCACACCGGCGGCGCTCGCGGATGGGATGTGCTGGTCGGTGACGACACGGCGCTGCGCAACGGGATCGCGTTGCCGTCGCGCGTGTTCACGTGGCTCGTCCTCGTGTTCGGCGTCGGGTTCTCGATGCTCGCACTGCTGACGCGGCGCTGGGCGCTGGCATGGGTCGCACTGGCCGGCTCGACGGTGGCGTCCTTCGTTGGATTGCTGGCGGTCTGGTCGCGCCAAACCGCGCCCGAACACCTCCCCGGACCTGGAATCGGTCTGATCGTCGCCTGGCTCGCCGTGATCGCGCTGACCATCAACTGGGCGCGCGCGGTATGGGCGCGCACCGCGCTGCAGCTCGCAGCCGAAGAGGAGCGTCGCCGGGTGGCCGGCGAACGTCAGAAGAAGGGCCTTCTGGACAGCATCGACGACGACAACGACGACCAGGGGCCGGAAAAGCCTTAGCGCCTGCCCAGCGCGTCGGCCGCGGCCTCGGCCCACTGACGCCACTGTGCAGCGTTGGCCCGTGCCTCCTCGGCGTCCTTGCTTCGACCGGCGGCTTCTGCCTTTTCGGCCTGCCGCTCGAATTGTTCTGCACGAGCGCGGAATTGGTCGGCCCGCGCCTGAGCCTCAGGATCGACGCCACCGGAGGGCGCGTCGCGGACCTTCTTCTCGACCGCGCGCAGCCGCCGCTCCAACTCGGCCCCGCGCTCCCGCGGAATCTTGCCGATCGCATCCCAGCGCTCGCCGATAGCGCGCAGCGCGGCCCGGGCCGCGTCCAGGTCGGAGGTATCGAGCTTTTCGGCCTCGGCGAGTAGAGCTTCCTTCGCCTCGGCGTTGGCGCGGAACTCGGCGTCACGTTCAGCGCTGGCCGCATTGCGGGCACCGAAGAACTTGTCCTGCGCCGACTTGAAGCGGTGCCACAAGGTGTCGTCGACGTCCTTGGCGGCGCGACCGGCCGCTTTCCACTGCGTCAGCAGGTCACGGAACGCCGCGCCGGTGGCGCCCCAGTCGGTGGAGTCGGCCAGCTCCTCGGCGCGTTCGCACAGCGCCTCCTTGGTTTGCCGGGCACCGGCGCGCTCACGGTCCAGCTCCGCGAAATGTGAACCGCGGCGCCTATTGAAGGTTTCGCGGGCAGCCGAATACCGCTTCCACAGCGCGTCGTCGGTCTTGCGGTCGAGCCCGCCGATGGTCCGCCATTCCTCGAGGATTTCGCGCAGCCGATCGCCCGCGACCTTCCACTGCGTCGCATTGGAGGCCAGCTCCTCGGCCTCGGCCGCCAGAGCCTCCTTGCGCGTGGTCTGGGCGGCGCGATACTCCTCACGCTTCGCCCTCTCCGCCTGCGCAGCTTCGTCGGCGTGTTCGGCGATCGCTGCCAGTCGCGCCGCCAGTGCGTCGACATCACCCAATACGTGCGCCTCCGGCAGGGTCTCCGCCAATGCCGCGGCCGCCGACTTGATCTTGCGGGCATCGCCGGTGCCCGACTCCAGGCGTGTCTCCATCAGGGCGATCTCGGTGTGCAGGTCGTCGAAGCGCCTGCCGAAGTGCTCGAATGCGGCTTCGGTGTCGCCGGCCTGCCATGTGCCGATGACGCGCTCGCCGGAACCGGTGATGAGCCACACCGTGCCGTCGGGATCGACGCGGCCGAACCGATGCGGGTCGCTGGCGGGCGGCCCTGCAATGGTCGGCGTGCGCGGACCGGGGTGGGGGACGGGGCGCGGCGGGCCGGGCCGGGGAGCGGGTTTGGGGGTGGGCACTCCACCCGGTTCGCTGGTTGTCATATCCGTTCCTCGTAACCCTCCGCGCGGGAATCCGCGCACCTGCCGCGCGACGCGGCGCCTGATAGCTCGACCGCTATTCAAACAGGTTGCGGCGCCTTGCGCCCACGCCTTGGGCGATGCATTGCCTAGGCTTTTGCCAACAGCGAGGGGAGTTGCCGATGGACAAGGCGGATATCGCCGCCCTGCTCGCCCTCGGCGCCGCCTTCTTCATCGCGATCGGCGACGTCATCCACCAGCGGTCCGCCCATGAGGTCACCGACGAACCGGTCAGTCATGTCGCACTGTTCATGCGGTTACTGCGCGACGGTCAGTGGTGGCTGGGCAGCCTGGTGTCGGCCGTCGGATTCGCGCTGCAGGCGGCAGCGCTGGGCTTTGGTTCGGTGCTGTTGGTGCAGGCGCTGCTCGTCACGTCGTTGCTGTTCGCGCTACCGATCAACGCGCGGATGACGCATCGCCGGGTGACCCGATGGGAATGGACGTGGGCCGCGCTGCTGGCCGTTTCGGTCTCCGTCATCGTCACCGTCGGCAATCCGACCGCCGGACACAGCCGGGCGTCCTTGGAGACGTGGACGACGGTGATCGCCGTGCTCGGGCCCGCCCTGGTGCTGTGCATCGTCGGCGCGCGGATCTGGTCCGGACCTACCAGCGCCGTGCTGCTGGCGGTGGTGTCGGGCTCGCTGTGGGGTCTGTTCGCGGTGCTGACGAAAGGCGTCGTGGACCGGCTCGACTTCAGTAGTTGGGCTGGGATCTGGGAGCTGCTGCGGACGCCCGAGCTCTACGCATGGGCGCTGGTGGCGATCGCCGGCACGGCGTGGCAGCAGTCGTCGTTCCGTGCGGGATCGCTGACCGCGTCGTTGCCGACGATGACCGTGACCGAGCCAGTGGTCGGATCCATGCTGGGCATCGTCGTGCTCGGTGAGACATTGCGGCCCGGCGACGCCGGCTGGCTCACCCTGATCGTCGCGGTGGTGGTGATGGTCGTGGCGACAGCCGCGCTGGCCCTCGGCGAGGCGGCGACCGCCAAGCAGCTGGTGTAAGCCGTTAGTTTGGTGGCGTGCTGAGCGCCATCGCGATCGTCCCGTCGGCACCGGTCATGGTGCCCGAGCTGGCGTCCGGCGCGGCCGCCGAGCTGGCCGAGCTTCGCGACGCGGTACTCACAGCCGCAGCGTCGCTGCCCGACCGGTGGATCGCGATCGGCGTCGGGCAGAACGACGTGGTCGTCGGTCACGAGCGCGTCGGAACTTTCGGCGGCTACGGCGTCGATGTGCGGATCACCCTGTCACCCGAACCCGCCGAAGAGCCGGCCCAGATGCCGCTCTGCGCGTTGATCGCCGGCTGGATCCGCGGGCAGGCGAAACCGGAAGCACGCGCAGAGGTGCGGGTGTATGCCACCGACCACGACGTCGACGCCGCGGTGGCCCGCGGCCGGCGGTTGCGCGCCGAGATCGACGAGGCTGGTAACCCGGTCGGCGTGCTGGTGGTGGCCGACGGCGCCAACACCCTGACCCCATCGGCGCCCGGCGGCTACGATCCGGACTCCATCGCGATGCAGGCCGCACTCGACGACGTGCTTGCCGCCGGTGATGCCGCCGCACTGACACGCCTGCCGCACACGATCGTCGGACGGGTCGCCTATCAAGTGCTGGCCGGGCTCGCCGAACCGGGCCCGCGGGCGGCCAAGGAGCTCTACCGCGGCGCGCCATACGGCGTCGGCTATTTCGCCGGCGTATGGCAGCCATGACGCGGCCGATCGCGATCATCGGCCCGACCGGCACCGGAAAATCCGCGCTGGCACTATCGGTGGCCGAACAGGTCGGTGGCGAAATCGTGAACGCCGACGCCATGCAGCTCTACCGCGGCATGGATATCGGCACCGCCAAACTGCCGGTGGCCGAACGCCGCGGAATCCCGCATCACCAGCTTGACGTGCTCGAGGTCACCGAGACCGCGACCGTCGCGCATTACCACGACGCCGCGGCCGCGGATATCGAGGCCATCGCCGGGCGCGGGGCGGTGCCGATCGTGGTCGGCGGGTCGATGCTCTACATCCAGTCGCTGCTCGACGAATGGTCGTTCCCCGCGACCGACCCGCAGGTGCGGGCGAAATACGAGCAGCGCCTCGCCGAGGTTGGCGTCGGCGCGTTGCACCGCGAACTGGCTCGCGTCGACGCCGAGGCAGCGTCGTCGATCCTGCCCACTGACGGCAGGCGCATCGTGCGTGCGCTGGAGGTGGTCGAGCTGACCGGTCAGCCCTTCGCGGCTTCGGCACCGCAGATCGGCGAACCCCGGTGGGGTACTGCAATCATCGGATTGGATTGGGACACTTCGGTTCTCGACGAGCGTCTGGCGCAACGCACCGACAAGATGTTCGCCGACGGCCTTGTCGAGGAAGTGCAGACACTGTTGGGCTGCGGCCTGCGTGACGGCGTGACCGCGTCGCGGGCACTGGGCTACGCGCAGGTGATCGCGGACCTCGACAGCGGTGGGGACGGCACGGCCGCTCGTGAACCGACGTTCATCGGTACTCGCCGCTACGTGCGCAGGCAGCGGTCGTGGTTTCGTCGCGACCACCGCATCACCTGGCTCGACGGCGCGGCGTCCGACAACGTCGAGACCACACTGCGGGTGTGGCGACACGTATTCTGAGCAGGTGATGTTCGCCAAGGGGCACGGCACCCAGAACGATTTCGTGCTGCTGCCCGACCCGGAAGCCAGGCTCACGCTGACGCCTGCCGCGGTGGCGGCCTTGTGCGACCGGCGCCGGGGTCTGGGTGCCGACGGTGTGCTTCGCGTGACGACCGCGGCGACCGCGCTGACGGCGGGCGTGCTCGACCATCTGCCCGAGGGTGTGCAGCCCGGCGACTGGTACATGGATTACCGGAACGCCGACGGCTCGATCGCGCAGATGTGCGGCAACGGCGTTCGGGTGTTCGCCCACTATCTGCGGGCAAGCGGACTGGAAAGCCGCGACGAGTTCGTGGTCGGCTCGCTGGCCGGGCCGCGGCCCGTCGTGCTGCATGAGTGGGACACCACCACGGCCGACGTCACAGTCGAGATGGGCAAGACCAATCAGATCGGCGCTGGCGAGGCGATCGTCGGCGGACGCCCGTTTGCGGGCCTGGCGATCGACGTGGGAAACCCGCATCTGGCATGCGTGGACCCCGACCTCACCCTCGACGAATTGGCCACGCTCGACGTCGCGGCGCCGGTGGCGTTCGACCCCACGCAGTTTCCCGAAGGGGTGAACGTCGAAGTGCTGACGGCGCCGGTGGATGGCGCCGTGTCGATGCGGGTACACGAGCGGGGTGTCGGTGAAACCCGATCCTGCGGCACAGGAACAGTCGCTGCTGCGGCAGCGGCGCTGGCGTTCACCGGCACGACGACGGGGACGCTGCGCGTGCGCATCCCCGGCGGGGAAGTCACCGTCACCGTCACCGACGCGACCAGTTATCTGCGTGGGCCGTCAGTTCTGGTGGCGCACGGCGAGCTATCCGAGGAATGGTGGCGTGCTGCGCAACGTTAATTCGGGTGCACGAGCCGCTGTAGCCGTGCAAATCTGTAATCGCTTATGACTCATCCCGATTTTCCCGTCAACGACGTACCCAGCGCGGGCGAGCTCGCCCTCGAAGACCGCACGGCACTTCGCCGCGTGGCCGGTTTGTCGACCGAACTCGCCGACGTTTCGGAGGTCGAGTACCGCCAGCTGCGACTGGAGCGCGTGGTGCTGGTCGGCGTATGGACCGAAGGCAGCGCCCGCGACGCGGAGGCCAGCATGGCCGAACTCGCTGCGCTCGCCGAAACGGCAGGCTCCGAAGTGCTCGAGGGGTTGATTCAGCGCCGCGACAAGCCGGACACGTCGACGTACATCGGCTCGGGTAAAGCTCAGGAGCTGCGGGAGATCGTGTTGGCGACCGGCGCCGATACCGTGATCTGCGACGGCGAACTGAGCCCCGCCCAGCTCACCGCGCTAGAAAAGGCGGTCAAGGTCAAGGTCGTCGACCGCACCGCGCTGATCCTCGACATCTTTGCCCAGCACGCCACCAGCAGGGAAGGCAAGGCGCAGGTCGCGCTGGCGCAGATGGAGTACATGCTGCCAAGGCTGCGCGGTTGGGGCGAATCGATGTCGCGGCAGGCCGGCGGACGAGCGGGCGGTAGCGGTGGCGGTGTGGGTCTTCGCGGCCCGGGTGAGACGAAGATCGAGACCGACCGGCGTCGTATCCGCGAACGAATGTCCAAGCTGCGCCGCGAGATCAAGGACATGAAGAAGGTCCGCGACACCCAGCGCAGCCGCAGGCTGGCCAGCGACGTGCCGTCGATCGCGATCGTCGGATACACCAACGCCGGTAAGTCCAGTCTGCTCAACGCGCTGACGGGTGCCGGTGTCCTCGTGGAGAACGCGTTGTTCGCGACCCTCGAACCCACCACGCGCCGTGGAGAATTCGCCGATGGCAGACCGTTCGTACTCACCGACACGGTCGGGTTTGTGCGGCATTTGCCGACGCAGCTGGTGGAGGCGTTCCGCTCCACGCTCGAAGAGGTAGTCGACGCCGACCTGCTCGTGCATGTGGTCGACGGATCCGACGTCAACCCGCTGGCCCAGATCAACGCAGTGCGTCAGGTGGTCAACGAGGTCATTGCCGAACATGATGGTCGGCATCCGCCAGAACTGTTGGTCGTCAACAAGATCGACGCCGCGGGTGCGCTGGCGCTGGCTCAGCTGCGCCGGGCGCTGCCGGACGCGGTGTTCGTCTCGGCGCGCACCGGCGATGGTCTGGATCGCTTGCAGCAGCGAATGGCCGAATTGATCACCCCGACCGACACGATGGTCGACGTGACGATTCCGTACGACCGCGGGGATCTGGTCAACCGCGTGCACGCCGACGGGCGGGTCGATGCGACCGAGCACACCGCTGACGGCACGAGGATCAAGGCGCGGGTGCCGGTTCCATTGGCGGCGAGCCTGCGCGAATTCGCCACCTTCTGATCAGCGCGAGCAGACGTAAAGGCCCCCGACACGCTGCAATTCTGGGGACCTTCGCGTCTGCTCGCGCCGTCAGGTGACGTCGTAGACCTTCTCCGCCGGTACAGCCATCACCTTTTGGGCTAGTTGCGCTTTCAGCTCGTCGAGCCGTCGCTCCTGGGGGTCTGTGCGGTTCGGTGCGCGGGCAAGGTCGAGAAACTCGTCGGTGACGAACCCGTCGCGCAGCGCCAGGGTCGCGGTGCGGTCGCCGATGCCGACCACGAACACGAAGTCCTCTCGTCGCCGGCCCAGATCGGGTCGGACCAGCGAGCGGTCGACGATGTAACGGCCGTCGGCGACGGCGCGCGTCACCGCCTCGAAGCCGTCACGTGCTCCCGGTCCGCGAAACGCGGTGTGCACATTGATCGACCGGCGCTGCGGCGCCACGTCGGGGGAGAGAACAGCGAAGGCGCGTTGCATGACCTTGAACGCCATGGCAACACCAGCGGGCGAGTGGCCGCCGTGGTAGCGCATCATGTCGTCGAACGTGAACGTGAGTGTCTGCCCGCGCTCTTCGACCGTCAGCGACTCGGTCACGATTCGACGATCACCGGCGGTTCGTGCGCCCGCACCGGCGGCAGCGGTCCGGTGAACTTCTCCACCTGGACAAGGACGTGCGCACCGGTGCTGCCATGCGCGAGCGACGACGTGCCGACATCGTCGGTCAGCACGTTCGGGTTGCCATGTACGCACATCGCATCCGGATCGGCGGGGTCGACCGGGTCGAACCAGGCACCTGTCGCCAGCTGAACCACATCGGGACGCAGACGATCGTCGATCACCACACCTGCCAGGCATGCGCCGCGGTCGTTGAACACGCGAACCACGTCGCCGTCGACTAGACCGCGGGCTGCGGCGTCGATGGGATGCATCCGGATCGGCTCGCGCCCTTGCACTTTCGAGGCCTGGCTGACGGCTCCGCCGTCGAGTTGGCCGTGGAGCCGCGACGAGGGCTGGTTGGCCAGCAGGTGCAGCGGATAGCGCTGCGCACGCTGGCCCCGCAGCCATTCCGACGGCTCGTACCATTTCGGGTGGCCGGCGCAGTCGTCGTACCCGAAGCTGTCGATGTCTTCGGAGAAGATCTCGATGCGTCCGCTCGGCGTGGTCAGCCGATGCGTGTGTGGATCGGCCCGGAAGTCTGCCAGCAGCGTCAGCCCGTTCTCGGTCGGCAGCCGAAGCTCGCCACGCCGCCAGAATTCCTCGAACGTAGGCACCGCGAAATCCAGTCCCGCTGACCACTTTTCGTACAGGTGCGCCAGCCACTGCCGCGCGGTGCGGCCCTCGGTGAACTGCTCGCCGAAGCCGAGCACCTCAGCCAGCGCCGCGAACGTCGTGTAGTCGTCACGGGATTGCGCGTACGGCTCGGTCAGCTTGGGCATGGCCATCAACATCGGGTCGTTGCGTGAGCCGGAGTAGTCGTCACGTTCGAACGCGGTGGTGGACGGCACCACGATGTCGGCGTGTTTGGCCATGGCAGTCCAGTACGGGTCATGCACGACGATGGTGTCGACGCGGCTCAGCGCCCGACGCAAGCGCGGAATGTTCTGGTGGTGGTGAAACGGATTGCCGCCCGCCCAGTAGACCAACTTGATGTCGGGATACGTCAGCCGTCGCCCGTTGTAGTCGAATTCCTCACCCGGGTGCAGCAGCATGTCACTGACTGCCGCGACGGGGATGAACGTCTGAACCGGATTGGGGCCCTGCGGGAGCTTCGGCAACCGGAACCGCAGCGGAGCCAGCCCCGGCTCGTTCATCGAGCCGTAGCCGTGTCCGAAACCGCCTCCGGGAAGGCCGATCTGGCCCAGCATGGCGGCCAGGGTAAGCCCCATCCACGGCGCCTGTTCGCCGTGCCGGATGCGCTGCAGCGACCAGCTGACCGTGACGATCGTGCGGTTGGCCGCCATCCGCCGTGCCAATGCAGTGAGGTCTTCGGCTGCCAGCCCGCAGATCTTCGCCGCCCATTGCGGCGACTTGGGCACACCGTCCTCGGTGCCGAGCAGATAGCGCTCGAAGCGGTCATAACCGGTGCAGTAGGTGCTCAAGAACTGACGATCGGCCAGCCATTCTCGTGCCAACACGTATGCGAGCGCCAGCATGATCGCCACGTCGGTGCCCGGTACCGGCGCGTGCCACTCGCAGTCGCCCTCGACGTCGTCACGCAGCGGTGAGAACGAGACGATGCGGCCGCCGCGCTCACGGAATCGCCGCAGCGCGTCACGCGCCGGATGTGCCGTCGTACCGCCGTGATTGATGGCGGTGTTCTTCAGCGCGAGCCCGCCGAAGCACACCAAAAGATCGGTGTGCTCGACGATGACGTCCCACTCGGTGGACCGTTTGAACAGATCGTCGTGGGCACCGACGACTCGCGGCATGATCACTCCGGTGGCGCCAAGGCTGTAGGAATGCCGCGAAAAGGTATAGCCGCCAACGAGTTTGAGAAATCTGTGCACCTGGCTCTGCGCGTGGTGAAACCGGCCCGCGCTGGCCCAGCCGTATGAGCCGCCGTAGATGGCTTCGTTTCCGTGGGTATCGACGACCCGCCGCAGCTCGGTGGCCAGCAGTTCGGTGAGCTCGTCCCACGAGACGGCCACGAATTCGTCGGCGCCGCGTCGTGTGGTCGGGCCTGGCCCGTCGTCCAGCCAGCCCCGCCGGATGGCCGGGGTGGCGATGCGCGAGCGGTGCCGAATGGAACCGGGCAGGTTGCCCAGTAGCGGCGATGGATCGGTGTCGCCGTCGAACGGTGTGACAGACGCGATGTCACCGGCTTCGATCCCCGCGGCGAAGGCGCCCCAATGCGTGAGGCTTGTGGGGGCGGCCATGAGGCCAGAGTCTATTGGCGACCGGCGGCACCGCGCCGCCTACGACACGACTCCCGACCAACCATCCGGTTGGATGGGGTAAGTTCGCGGTAACAGCCCGTACCAGTCACCGGAGGTCAGCCCATGGGCGGCGTCGTCCACTACGAGCGCACAATGTACGAGCCCGAGCACGATCTGTTCCGCGAGTCCTATCGCGCGTTCCTGGACCGGCACGTCGCGCCGAACCACGACCAGTGGGAAGCCGACAAGCTCGTCGACCGCGGTGTGTGGCTCGAGGCGGGTAAGCAGGGCTTTCTCGGGATGGCCGTGCCCGAGGAATATGGCGGCGGCGGCAATCCCGATTTCCGATACAACGTGATCATCACCGAGGAAACGACCGCGGGCCGATACAGCGGCATCGGATTCGGGCTGCACAACGACGTCGTCGCCCCCTATCTGCTGCGGCTGGCCAACGAGGAGCAGAAGCAGCGGTGGTTGCCGCAGTTCTGCACCGGCGAAATCATCACGGCGATCGCAATGACCGAGCCGGGCACCGGAAGCGACCTGCAGGGCATCAAAACCCGCGCCGTCAAGGACGGCGACCATTACGTGCTCAACGGCGCGAAGACCTTCATCACCAACGGCATCAACGCCGACCTGGTGATCGTGGTGGCCTGCACCGACCCTGACAAGGGTGCGATGGGCTTCTCTCTGCTCGTCGTCGAGCGGGGCATGGAGGGCTTCGAGCGCGGTCGCAAACTCGACAAGATCGGCCTCGACGCGCAGGACACCGCCGAGTTGTCGTTCACCGATGTGAAGGTGCCTGCCGAGAACCTGCTCGGCGGGGAGGGCATGGGCTTTGTCTACCTGATGCAGAACCTGCCGCAGGAGCGCATCAGCATTGCGGTGATGGCCGCTACCGCGATGGAAGCCGTGCTCGAGGACACACTGCAATATGCCAAGGAGCGCAAGGCATTTGGACGTCCGATCGGCAGCCAGCAGAACAGCCGATTCCTGCTCGCCGAGCTGGCGACCGAGGCCACCGTCGTGCGGATCATGGTCGACGAGTTTCTCAAGCTGCACCTCGACGAGAAGCTGACCGCCGAGCAGGCCGCGATGGCCAAGTGGTATTCCACCGAAAAGCAGGTGCATCTGATCGATCGCTGTCTGCAATTGCACGGTGGCTATGGCTATATGCGTGAATATCCGGTTGCTCGGGCCTATCTCGATTCGCGCGTGCAGACCATTTACGGCGGCACGACTGAAATCATGAAAGAGATCATCGGGCGCAGTATGGGGGTCTAGACCCGGCCAGAGTATTTTCTGTCCAAGATCGGCGATGCTCCTTGGTATTCGACGTCTGCTGACGCAGAGTTGACGGGCGCGATACTTTTCAAGGAATTTTTTGTGCCGATTGCGGGGAGGATAAATGAGCGGGCGTAGCGGGGTGCTCGTGCGGGTGGCCATCGGCCTGCTCGCATTCGGAGCGGCCGTTCTGCTGGCGCCGGTCGCGGCGGCAACACCGGAGAGTGACGCCAACGACGCGATCAACGCCGCGTATGACGCCGGCGGCGGCCCCACCGGTGCACTCGGCCCCAAGGACGGTGACGTCTATCCCGTCGGCGAAGGCTTCGGCCAGAACTTCGCCGGGGGCAAGATCTTCTTCACCCCGGCCGCCGGCGCCCACGTCATGACCGGCGCGATCCTCGAGAAGTACTTGTCGCTGGGCGGGCCCGCCGACAGCGACCTCGGATTTCCGACCATCGACGAGGGCGCAGGACGCGCACCCGACAGCCGCAACACCACGTTCAGCGCGGCCGACAATCCCGTGATCTTCTGGACCCCCGGCACCGGCGCGCGGGTGGTTCGCGGGGCTATCAACGCCGCCTGGGACAAACTCGGAGGCTCGGCAGGACAGCTCGGGGTGCCGGCAGAGGACGAGATGTACCGCAGCGGCACCGTCACGCAGGCGTTCACCGGCGGCGAGCTGTCCTATGACACCAAGGCCAAGACGTTCACCACTGTTCCGCCCGAACTGGCCGGCCAGCTGGGCGAGCTGACCATCCCTGAAGACCCGACATCGGCCATCAACGCTGCGCGGCGCGCCGCTGGCGGGGCGCTGGGTCCGCTGGGCGCCGCCCAGGGCGCGCCGTATCCGGTCGGCAAGGACGGCCTCGGCCAGAACTTTGCCGGCGGCAAGATCTTCTACAGCCCTGCCACCGGCGCCAACGTCGTCACGGGTCAGGTGCTCGCCAAATACGAGAGCGTTGGAGGGCCGCAGGGCGACCTGGGCTTCCCGGCCTCCGATGAGGTCGACGGCGGCCTGCCGACCGAGAGCCGGATGACCAGCTTCGCCGCCAAGGACAAGCCGGTCATTTTCTGGACGCCCGACTACGGTGCGGTCATCGTGCGCGGCGCCATGAACGCTGCCTGGCAGAAGCTGGACGGAGCCAAGGGTCCGCTCGGCGCGCCGATGGCCGACCAGACCGAGAGCGGCAATGTCATCACACAGCGATTCAGCGGCGGGGTGATCAACTGGGACCGGTCGAAGAACACGTTCAGTACCGAGCCGGCCAATCTGGCGTCCAAGCTCGCCGGTCTGCAGGTGCCTGGACAGGACGTCCCCAAGGCGCCCAACAGTCCTGCGGCCTCAAATACCAAGGATCACAAGTGGTTTGAGCCCAACTGGTGGTGGTTGCTGGCCATCATCCCGATTCTTGTGTTGGTCGTACTCGTCGCCTTCGCGGTGACGCGCAACCGCGGCCGCCGCCGAGGCGAAGACCGGCCGGAGATCGACGATGCCGGTGCCGGCCTCGACGCGCCGCCCTCATATGACGCGGTTCCGGCAATGGCCGGGTACGAATCGTCCGACGGCGAGCAGGCCACCGCGCTGTTCGGTGACCGCTATGCGCAGGAGGGGCTGGGCTCGCTACCGCCGCCCTCATCGGTGAGTCACGACTATCCGCCGGCGTCTATGAGCATGTGGGGATCACCCGAGCACACCGATCACGCCGACGACGCAGTCACGACGCAGGAACCCGTTGTGGCACAGCCGCAGGAACCGGTTGCCGCGCGAGCGCAGGAGGATGATCCCGACAAGGTCGACACGACGCCGACCCGCGTCGAGCGCGACCCTCTCACCGATACAGGCCGCCATACCCGGATCGTCATCGAAGAACCGGCGCCCTCGGATATCGCGCTACGGCTGCCACTGGACGACCCCGAACAGGCACCGGAGGGCTACCCGATCAAGGCGGACACCAAATCCGGGCTTTACTGGGCCCCGGGGAGCGAGCTCTACGACGATGCGCGGGCTGAAGTCTGGTTCGCCAGTGAGGAATTCGCCATCACGAACGGCTTCGTCAGGGCGAATTGATCGCTAGATCTTGCGGATGACCGTGACGACCTTGCCGAGCACGGCAGCGTCGTTGCCGGGAATCGGGTCGAATGCGGGGTTGTGTGGCATCAGCCATACCTGACCACGCGTGCGCTTGAACGTCTTCACCGTGGCTTCGCCGTCGATCATCGCCGCGACGATGTCGCCGTTGTCGGCGACGTTCTGCTGACGCACGACGACCCAGTCGCCGTCGCAGATGGCCGCGTCGACCATCGAGTCGCCGACCACCTTGAGCAGAAACAGCGAGCCCTCGCCGACCAGCTCCCGCGGCAGCGGGAAGACGTCCTCCACGGCTTCTTCGGCCAGAATCGGTCCGCCTGCGGCGATTCGGCCGAGCACCGGCACGAACGTCGGTTCCGGTAGCGCGTCGGAACCGGCCACGTCGGTGGTGACGATCGGCGTCACGGAGTCCTCCGAGCCGCGGACGTCGACTGCCCTTGGCCGGTTCGGATCGCGCCGCAGATAGCCCTTGCGCTCGAGCGTGCGCAGCTGATGGGCCACCGACGACGTCGAGGTCAGGCCTACCGCGTCGCCGATCTCCCGGATGCTGGGCGGATACCCACGCGAGGTGACCGAGGAGCGGATGACCTCCAGAATGGTGCGCTGACGCTCGGTCAGTCCTTCGCTGGGGCTCCTGCGCCCAGTGCCGACCGTGCCGGCCCCGCTGTCGCTGCTGTCGTCGCTCATGGCGCCGAATCTAGTCCGCGCCGAGAAGATAATCAAACATGTGTTCGAGGCGTGTCGCGTTCCCGGTCTGCCCTGCAATCGGCCGCCGAAATTTGTCGGTGGGTCGCTCTATCGTTTGGCAACAGTTCGATCACACGTTCTATTAATCGAACATGTGATCGAGTATATTCGAACACAAGAGCGAGAGCAGCGGAGCGGAAGGCAGGCACATGACGATCCTCGACACCCGAGATTTCCAGGCGACTCCGGTGGTCAGGCCGGGATTCCGGCCGGCAGACACCCGCCGGCGGCCGAAGTCGCATCGTCCGGGCGGGGCGCCGATGAGGTACAGGGGCAGCGGCGTCCTGGTGTCGCGGGCCTCGCATCGCCGGCGGCCGATCACCCCGGCGACGACGGTGGTTTTGGCGCTCATCGCGGCGGCCATCACCGTGTGGCTCGGACTGATCGCGCAGTTCGGTGAGATGGCGTCCGGGACGGCCGCGGTACCGGACCGGTTGGCCGTGGTCCAGGTCCAGATGGGGGAGACGTTGCAGCAGGTCGCGCATCGTGTCGCCCCGGACGCACCGGTGGGTCAGGTCGTAGAGCGCATCCGCGAACTCAACCGGCTCGACTCCGTGGCGCTGGACGCCGGTCAAACCCTGATCGCGCCGATCGGCTGACGGCGGGCCGGTGAGCAGTGAAAGATGCTGCCGCACAACGGCTCTGGTGACTGCTTCGGTCGTATGCAGGCCAAACTCCGCGGTGCTGGGCTACTCGGGGGCCGCGCAGGTACGCTCAGAGACGTTCGAGGTAGTTGTCCGTCGGCGCGGCGAAGGAGCGGTGATGCACTGTCCGTTCTGTCGCCATCCCGACTCTCGGGTGGTCGATTCCCGCGAAACCGACGAGGGTCAAGCGATTCGGCGCCGACGGTCGTGTCCGGAGTGCGGTCGTCGCTTCACCACGGTCGAGACCGCGGTACTGGCCGTCGTCAAGCGCAGCGGCGTCACCGAGCCGTTCAGCCGAGAGAAGGTGATCCGGGGCGTGCGCCGGGCTTGCCAGGGCCGACAGGTCGACGACGACGCCCTGAACCTCCTTGCCCAGCAGGTGGAGGACGCCGTGCGGGTGACGGGCTCACCCGAGGTGGCCAGCCACGAAGTCGGTCTGGCCATTCTGGGGCCGCTGCGTGAGCTCGACGAGGTCGCGTACCTGCGCTTCGCGTCGGTGTACCGCTCGTTCGAATCGGCGGAGGACTTCGAACGCGAGATCGAAGCGCTGCGCGCGGCCCGCAACGTCGCGACGCAGGGCTGACCGCCCCGCCGTCAGATCTGTTTGATGCCGTCGCTGACTACGCGACCGGCGATGCGGACCCAACCCTCCGGGCTCCACTGGGTGTAGATCACCGAACCCTTGCCCTGCACGATCGTCAGGTCGCGGCTGAGGTAGTCGGTGATCCGCACGGCGGCGGCGCCGGTCGCCTCATCCTCGGGTACGCCCAGATTCGCCGCGAACATGCGCGCGCGTAGCTCACCCTGGTCGCGATCGGTCCATGTCCACAGGTAGTTCTGAACGTCGTCGGGGTAGTCGTCGGGATCCGCGGCGAACAGCTCATCGGTTGACGTCAATTCGTAGATCGCGAACTCCGGCGCCCACTCGGAGCGCGCGCTTACAGCCGTCACATCGTCCTCGTAGGCGACTTGGACGATGCCGGCCGGCACCTGCAGCGTGTGGATGGGTGTACCTCGATCGCGCAGCCACCATGAAGCGCCAACGGTCGGATGTCCGGCGAAGGACAGCTCGGTGGCTGGGGTGTAGATCCGCGCGTGTGCCGTGTTAGCTCCCGGCTGCGGCACATCGATGAATATCGTTTCGCTGTAACCCAATTGGGTGGCAATCCGCTGCCGATCGCCAGGCTCGACTGCACTGGCGTCGACGACGCCGAGGGGGTTTCCGAAGTTGCCGTCAGGATCGGTGAAAACGCGCAACACTGTCACGTCGATGGCCATGCGCCGATGCTACGTGGTGAGGCGAGACGCCTAGTCAGGTGGCGCTGCGCTCGTCGGCGCCCATCGCGTCAAGGACCGCGACGCGGGTGTCGACGGATCCGGTGATGGCGCCTTCACTGATGCCGGCGCGCAGCAGACTGCGAAGGTATTCCTGGTCGTATTTCGCGGGCTCCGTGGAATCGATGAACCGCTCGACGACTTCGACGAAGCGGTCCGGATCGTCATGGAACGGGAAATGCCCTGAGCCCTGGAAGATCTCCAACTGCGAACCCGGCATTGCGGCGTGTGCCATCCGGGCGTGGCTCACCGGAATCACCGAATCCCGGCTGCCCCAAATCAATTGAACCGGAACGGATTGCGTCAAATAACATCGGTCCAGCATGGTGACCACCTGGCCGCGCCAGTCCACCACCGCGCGCAAAGTGCGAACGAACGCCGACGACGCGGTGGGCTCCGGCAGATCGGCAAGGATGCGCAGCACGTCGGGAAGGTCGCGACCCAAGCCCGTCGACCCGAACAGCGCACCTGCGGCGCGGCCGGCCGCCTGCAGAGTCGGCAGCACGAGTGGCAGGCGCAGCAGCGCCAGCGCCTCGCTACCCATCGGCAGCGACGCGAACCGCAGCGCGATGTTGACGTCGTGGGTCACCCCGCCGGCGCCCACCAGGATCAGCCGGTCCACCAATTGCGGGAATTGGTAGGCGAACTGCATGGCCACTCCGCCGCCCAGCGAATGGCCGATCACAGTGACGTGGTCGACGTCGAGCACCGAGAGCAGATCGCGCATGCCGTTGGCGTAGGCCGCGACCGAGTAGTCCGCGCGCGGCTTGTCGGACTTGCCGTGGCCCAGCAGATCGGGGGCGATGACGGTGAACCGCTGCGCCAGCTTGGTCTGCACCGTGCTCCAGGTGGTGGAGTTGTCGCCGATGCCGTGGATCAACAGAATCGCTGGCCCGGAGCCGGCCACCCGGAATGCGCGCCGGTACCCGTGGAGGGTGCAGAACTGCAGCGTGGGGGTGAGTTCACGCACGGGGCGCAGGTTGGGTTTTCGCTCGCTCATTTCGCCCACTGGGCTGTCGCGGTCATAATTCGCCAACTTCGTTGTCGGGCCGGGTGAGGGCTACTTGTCGTCCTCTTTGAACTTGTCGCCGGCCTGTTGGGCGAGGAACCGTTCGAACTCGGCGCCGAGTTCGTCGCCACTGGGCAGGTCCTCGTCGCGTGCCAGCAGCGACCGGTTCTCCTGAGCGGCGACGAAGGCATCGTACTGTCGCTCCAACGCCTCCACCACTTGAGCGACCTCGGGGCTCGCCTCGACCTGCTCGTTGATCTTGTCGTGCACCTCCACACCAGCTTCTGTCAGCGCGGCCAGCGGAATCTGCAACGAGCCGCTCGTGGCGACCTGCGCCAGCAGTGCCTGCGCGGCGGCTGGATAGTCGGTTTGTGCCAGATAGTGCGGAACGTGCACGGTGAACCCGACGACCTCGTTGCCGTGCTGGGCCATCCGGAACTCGAGCAGGTTGGACACACTTCCGGGCACCTGCACTTCGCCCACCCACGGTGTGTGATCGGCGATCAGCTCCTTGTCGTTGGAGTGGGCGGTCATCGTGATCGGGCGCGTATGCGGCACCGCCATCGGGATGGTGCCCAGACCGATGACCCGCCGGACGCCGAGCCGCTCGGCCAGCAGCCGTACGGCTGTGATGAACCGCTCCCAGCGCAGGTCTGGCTCCATGCCGGCAAGGAGCAGAAACGGTGTTCCCACGCTGTCGTGCAGGGCGTAGAGGTTGAGCTCGGGCTCCTCATAGTGGGTGAAGTGGTCGGTTTTGAACGTCATCAGCGGGCGCCGCGACCGGTAGTCGAGCAGTTCGTCGATCGCGAACGACGCCACAAGCTCCGTGTCCAACGTGTTCTTGAGGTGCTCGGCGGCCAGCCGAATCGCGTGCCCGGCGTCGGAGAAGCCCTCCAGGGCGTGGATCATCACCGGTCCGCGCCCGTCGTCGGACGACAGTTGCGGGGCCGGGAACTCCAGCTCATACATCCCGGTCTGTTCGGGCTGGTAGTGCTGTTGTGGGCCATCTGCGTTGTCAGACATTTCGCCTTGCCTCCTCGCCTCGATGCCGCGACCAGCCGGCCGCGTCACCGAGACCACTAGTGTCGCGCATTTTGCGGAGGATGCTATTGCGGCCCCGCCTACCTGTGCCAACGCGACACTCAACACGCCGCATTCCACGTCTGATGCCCGTTTTCGGCAGTACTGAACGCACCGGTGCAATGTTTGCCAAATGCCGCGGCCGCCGGGTTCGGGCAAGATCGTCAGATGCGCACATCCGCGGTCGCCCCTATGGCGCTGGCGGCCGCACTGCTCGTCGGGCTGACTTCGTCCTGCGCGCGCCCCGCTCCGGCAGCGCCGTCGTCGCGCTCAAGCACGGCGGCCAGCCCAGTGCACTCGGCCACAGGGCCGACGGCCAACCCCGTACCGCCGGATCCGCGGGTCGGCGCGGTGTTCCTGGGTGGTGGCTCACTGCACACCTGTACCGGCGCCGTGCTTGACTCCGCCGGAGGTGATCTGATCCTCACCGCCGCGCACTGCGTGGCCGAGGGTCTCGACGTCAACTTCGTCGCTGGTTTGCTCAATGACGCCCCGCCGGAAGATGTTTGGCACATCGACGCGGTCTACCTGGACCCTCGCTGGGTGGCCAACCAGGACCCGATCGCCGACTTCGCGATCGCACGGGTGAGCCGCGATAAGGGCGGAACGATCCAGGCGCAGGCCGGCGGCGGCCTGACACTGGGTCCGGCCCCAAAGCCAGGCACCGTCGTCACCGTCACCGGCTATGCAATGGGCGAGGGCGGCGGGCCGATCGGCTGTCAGGGCGCTACAGCGCCGGCCGCCAAGGGCTTTCCGTCCTTTCCATGCGGCGCGGTGGCCGATGGTCTGTCGGGGTCTCCTTGGATCACCGGCTCGACGGCAGTGGGTCTGATCGGCGGACTGGAGGGGGGTGGTTGTGACGAAAGCGTCTCGTACTCACCACCTTTCGACGACGCGATCAGGCAGCTGCTGACACGCGCCGAAGCCGGTGGTCCGGCAGATGCGGCGCCGACGGTGTTCGACGACGACTGCGGCTAGCTGCGGAACTGGCTCAGTGCGCGCAGTTTGTTCATCACGTCAAGCGCCGCGACCTTGTAGGCCTCCGAGAACGTCGGATAGTTGAAGACCGCGTCGACGAGGTATTCGACGGTGCCGCCGCAGCCCATCACCGCCTGGCCGATGTGCACCAGTTCAGTCGCGCTGGTGCCGAAGATGTGTACACCGAGCAGCTTCAGGTCGTCGGTGGACACCAGCAGCTTGAGCATGCCGTACGAATCACCCGCGATCTGGCCGCGCGCCAACTCGCGATACCGCGACACCCCGACCTCGTAGGGGATCGAGTCCTTGGTCAACTCCACTTCGGTCGCCCCGACGTAGGA
Source organism: Mycobacterium sp. (assembly GCF_035274705.1). GTDB lineage: Bacteria > Actinomycetota > Actinomycetes > Mycobacteriales > Mycobacteriaceae > Mycobacterium. The sequence continues at coordinate 55,540 of NZ_DATENY010000016.1, forward strand.
CACCTCGGGAATCGAGTAGATGCCGATGGGCTGGATGTCGGTGATGCCCTTGGTGGGTTCGCCGAACGCGTGATACGCGGCCAGCCGCCCTTGTTCCATCGACGTCGCGGCCAGTGCCGGGAAGCCGATCACGTCACCGACGGCGTAGATGTGGTCGACCTTGGTCTGGAACTGGTCGTCGACGAAGATCCGTCCACGGTTGTCGGTTTCCAGGCCGGCGTTGGCGAGGTCGAGGTGGTCGGTCTGGCCCTGGCGGCCCGCGGAATACATCACCGTCTCGGCGGGGATCTGTTTGCCACTGGCCAGCGTCGTCACGGTGCCGGCGGCGCCGACATCGACCGCCGTCACCTCTTCGCCGAACCGGAAGGTCACCGCCAGGTCCCGCAGGTGGAATTTCAGCGCCTCCACGATCTCCGGATCGCAGAAGTCCAGCATTGTGTCGCGTTTCTCAACCACCGTGACCTTGGTGCCCAGCGCGGCGAACATGGAGGCGTATTCGATGCCGATCACGCCGGCGCCGACCACCACCATCGTCGCGGGCAACGACTTCAGATCGAGGATGCCGTCGGAGTCCAACACCCTGTCTTCATCGAACTCGACGCCCGTCGGCCGGGCCGGCTTGGTGCCGGTGGCGATCACGACGTACTCGCCGCTGACGGTCGTGCGCTCGCCGCGGGTGGGCTCCTCAACCAGCACCGTGTGCGGATCGATGAAACGACCGTGGCCCTGGATCAGGTCGATCCTGTTGCGCATCAACTGCGACCGGACAACGTCCTGTTCCTTGCCGATGACATGACTGGTGCGGGCCAGCAGATCGGCCGGGGTGATCTTCTCCTTCACGCGGTAGCTGGCGCCGTACAGCTCGCGCTGGCTCATGCCGGTGAGGTAGACCACGGCCTCGCGCAGCGTCTTGGATGGGATGGTGCCGGTGTTCACGCAAACACCACCGAGCATCCGCCCGCGCTCGACGACCGCAACCGACTTGCCGAGCTTCGCCGCGGCAATCGCGGCTTTTTGCCCGCCCGGACCAGAACCGATGACGACGAGGTCGTACTCCAGCATGGAAGCCATGGCAAAAGGTCTACGCCGATTGGGTCAATCTCGCATGCCGACGACGTCAATAGCCAGTGAATAGTTGTCCCGCGGTGCGCCTGAGCGGGCTGCGGTCGCCTCGATGAGACGATGGCACCTGATGGTCGGCACACTGTCGCGGTCCTCGCGCGTCTGCGCGCTCATCGCCACGATGGCGTTGGTAGGTGGCTGCACTCGTATCCTCGCCGGAACCGCGCACCCCGTGACGCCCGCCGCCGAGCCGAGACCTGTTCCGGTGCCGGACTTGTTGATTGAACCCGACCGATTCCCCGCCGAATATCCCGCCGCAGTGCTCGACGGCACTGCCGTGTATCGAGCACTGCAGGACGTCGACGGTGTGTCAGCGGGGTCCGTCGTGACCCCGCCGGAGTGCGCGCCGCCGGCGCTGACGCCCCAGCACACCGCGGCGGTGCAGGGCATGGACAGTCAGAACGCCAGCAGCCTCATCGTCACCGTGACCCGTCCTGTTACGCCGTTGCGCGCCAGGGCCGATCAGCTGATTGCATGCCCGTCATTCACGGCGGTACAGGGAGAGGACATCTCGACGGTCACGGCGACGGTGCTGCCCGCGCCGCCGGTCGACGCCGACGACACCTACGCCGTTGACCAGACCGTCACGGCGGAATCGACTGGGTTGATGAGCAGAACGTTGACACTGTCCGCGCAGATCGGCGACACCCGCGTCAGCGCGACGTGGCTGCATGACGGCACCGCGGAGTCCACCCCCGACATCGCCCCCGATACCCATGCGCTGGACAGCTTGTTCACCGAGGCGGTGCTCAAAGTCAGGCGCGGCGGCCCCTAGGCCATCCCCAGTCGCGATTCCATCCCCAGACGGCGTGGTGAGGCCGTCGCATCGGGCGTGGCCGACGGTGTCGGTTGCGATGTTGGCAGCTATGACGACATCGCAATCACCCGACTTCCACCTCAACCGGCCCGGTGTACTGATCGCGGCCCTACCCGCTGTTCTCGGCTTCGTCCCCGAGAAATCGCTCGTGCTCGTGACCGTCGATCGTGGCGAAATGGGATGCGTTATGCGCGTCGATCTTTCGGACGAACTCATGGATTCGTTGGGCCACATCGCCGACGTCGCGGCTGCGGCGAAACCTGACTCGGCGATCGCTGTCGTGGTCGACGAGGAAGGCGCCGGCTGCCAGATGTGCAGTGACGAATACCGCGAACTGGCCACCGCGCTGCAGCACACACTGGCCGCACGCGGTATCGAGCTGTACGCCGCGCACGTAGTGGACCGGGTGGCGGCGGGCGGACGCTGGCATTGCGCCGACGGCTGCGGCAGCGCAGGCACCGTCGAGGATCCCTCGGCGTCACCGTTGGCCATGGCCGCGGTGCTCGACGGGCGCCGGCTCTACGCGCGCCGTGCCGAGCTCCAGGCGGTCATCGAGGTCGCCGACCCCGAACGCAGCTCCGCGCTGGCGGACGCCATCGACGCGTACGCGCAGACACAGGCCGAGCGTGACGATGCCGCTGCGCGCCGGGACGTCGAAGAGGCGATAGCCGCAGCCAGGCGGGTGGCCAGCGGCGGAAAGCTGCGCCACGCCAAGCTCATTCGGCTGGCGTGCGCGCTGATCGACCCACTGGTGAGGGACACCCTCTACGCCCTTGCCGTAGGCCAGGACGCTGCGCCGGCCGAGTCGTTGTGGGCAATGTTGTCGCGCACGCTGCCGCAGCCGTGGCGCATCGAGGCGCTGGTGCTGCTGGCGTTCTCCGCCTACGCCCGCGGCGACGGACCCCTGGCCGGTGTGTCGCTGGAGGCGGCGCTGCGCTGTGATCCCACCCACAAGATGGCGGGCATGCTCGACACCGCGCTGCAATCAGGAATGCGGCCCGAACAAATCCGTGAACTGGCGACTACCGGATACCGGTTGGCCGAGCGGCTCGGGGTACGTCTACCGCCGCGGCGCGCCTTCAGGCAGCGGGCCGGCTAGACCTTCTCGACCTTGACGGCGTGCGCCATGTGGTGGGGCAGCTCGACCTGTTCATGGCCGGGGATCACGATCATCACCCCGCCGTGGTCGTTGGCTTCGACGGTCACCCGGGCGTTGGGCACCACACCGGCGTCCTTGAGCCGCGCGATCAGGTCGGCGTCGCCCTGGACGTGTTCGGTGAGCTGGCGGACCACAACAGCGACGGGCATACCTGACGGCAGCTCCGTGAGCCGGACCAGGCTGCGGTCTTCGCCGCCGACCAGGTCGACGCCCAGCTCCGACAAGCCGGGAATGGGGTTGCCGAACGGGGAGGTGGTCGGATTGTTGAGGACCTGCACCAGCCGGCGCTCGACGTCCTCGCTCATCACGTGTTCCCAGCGACAGGCTTCGGCGTGCACTTCCTCCCACGGCAACCCGATCACGTCGACCAACAGCCGCTCGGCGAGCCGGTGCTTGCGCATCACAGAGACGGCAAGGGCGCGGCCCTTGTCGGTCAGCTCGAGGTGCCGGTCACCGGCGACGTGGAGCAGCCCGTCGCGCTCCATCCTCGACACGGTCTGGCTGACGGTCGGGCCACTCTGCTCGAGACGCTCGGCGATGCGCGCACGCAGCGGCACTACGCCCTCTTCTTCGAGGTCGTAGATCGTCCGCAGGTACATCTCGGTGGTGTCGACTAGATCGTTCATTAGGTAACCCTCCGTCACGCCAGAGTCTACCGGTCAAGCTGGGAAAACTGAGCTTCAACATCATCCGGGACCGAGCCCTGCACAGCACGAATGCCCGCCGGTGATCCGACGGGCATTCTCCGTGCGAAAGCTAGCTGGCGTACGACCGTAGCCGGTCGGCGCGCTCGCCGTTGCGCAGTTTGGCCATCACCTCACGCTCGATCTGGCGGACCCGCTCCCGGGACAACCCGAACAGCTTCCCGATCTGGTCGAGCGTGCGCGGCTGGCCGTCATCGAGGCCGAAGCGCAGCCGGATGACCTGCTGCTCGCGCTCGTCGAGCGTGGCCAGCACGTGGCGGATGTCGGTGTGCAGCAGCTCGGAGATCACCGCATTCTCGGCCGACATCGCTTCGGCGTCTTCGATGAAGTCGCCCAGCGGGGCTTCCTCATCGCTGCCGACGGGCATGTCCAGGCTCACCGGATCACGGCTGTGCTCGAGCAGATCGGCGATCTTCTCGGCCGGAATCCCCGACTCGGCCGCCAATTCCTCGTCGGTCGCTTCACGGCCGAGGTTCTGGTGCATCTCGCGCTTGATCCGGGCCAGCTTGTTGACCTGCTCCACCAGATGGACGGGCAGCCGGATGGTCCGGCTCTGGTCCGCCATGCCGCGGGTGATGGCCTGCCGGATCCACCACGTGGCGTAGGTCGAGAACTTGAATCCCTTGGTGTAGTCGAACTTTTCCATCGCGCGAATCAGGCCCAGGTTGCCCTCCTGGATCAGGTCCAGCAACGGCATGCCACGGCCGGTGTAGCGCTTCGCCAGCGATACGACGAGCCGAAGGTTGGCTTCCAAGAGGTGGCTCCGGGCCGCTCCACCGTCGCGGACGACGGCGGCAAGATCACGTTTGCGGTTCTCGCCCAAGCGCTTGCGCGTGTCGAGCAGATGCTGCGCGTAAAGCCCTGCCTCGATGCGCTTTGCGAGTTCGACCTCATCGGCGGCATTGAGCAAGGCCGTTTTGCCAATGCCGTTCAAGTACACGCGCACGAGGTCAGCGGCTGGACTTTGGGCGTCCAAGTCGGAGTCAACGCGGGTGGTGGTGGCATTTGCCATGACGGCCTCCTGATCGGGTCGAACTGTCATGAGCTACAACGCCCAATGTGCGCTAAGAGTTCCCACCAGTTAGCCGGTTCACACCTTCTGATCTGCGGTTATTCGACCGTGACCTGAGAATGTGCTGAGAATAGAGCCAGAAGTTCCTCAGCTGGGAACATCACCCTGCGGTTCGCTCACGTCGGGTTGCGGTGACGATGGCCGGCGGCTTTCCAAAGCGGGCCGCTCGGCCGTCGGGAACAGGGGTATCCGCCGCGAGTCGTACCGCCGCGGTTCCTCTGCGCGACGGGGCGGCCGGTCGTTGGCGATCAGCACCGCCATCCACGGCAACGGCACCGACACCAAGATGATCGCCAGAGATATGAGCCCGTTGTGCCAGATGCCGTATGCGACCGCCGCGAGGATCAGCGCCGGGATGCGCCAGAACATCAGCGTCAGATATTTGCGGACGCGTTCGCGATGCTGTTCTTCGAAGGGCACCGCGGCACGGGTGATGAGGACGGGCCGGCCCTCGTCGTCGAAACTCAGCTCTTGGCCGTGTTTCATGCCTCCACTGTTCCACACTCGTCGTCCGCTGTACGCGTGGGATTTCTTACGGGCAAAATGGGTCCCATGCGAACCCAGACGATCGAGCGCACCGACACCGACGAACGCGTCGACGACGGGACCGAAAGCGACACCCCGAAGTACTTCCACTACGTCAAGAAGGACAGGATCGCCGAGAGCGCTGTCATGGGTACGCACGTCGTCGCGCTGTGCGGCGAGGTGTTTCCGGTGACGAAGGCCGCCAAGCCGGGATCGCCGGTGTGCCCCGAGTGCAAGCGCATCTACGAGAAGCTCAAGACGTAGCGCCGTCGCCCTCGGCCGTCGCAGTCGCGGTCGCAGTCGCCGGCGGGGCGACCACTCCGCTGCCGTTGAGCGACTCGGCTTTCTCCTCGAGCCACCAGCGCAGTCGGCGTGCATGAGTGACGGGTGCGGGCCATTCCTCCTGGATGGCGGCATTGAGTTCGGCGCCGAGCATGATCGCGAAACCGAGGAAGAAGGCGAACAACAGGAACGCGATCGGGGTCGCCAGCGCGCCATACGTGTAGCCCGTGCTCGTGATCCAGGTCAGGTAGACCCGAAGCCCCAGCGTGGCGATCAAGAACACCGCGGTGGCCAGCACCGAGCCGATGAGCAGACGATGCGACGGCAGCGGCTTGGGCAGTGACACCCGGTAGAGGATGTTCATCCCGACCACGAGAGCAACGAACAGTGCGGGGTAGTACCCGAAGGCCAGGACGTTGTCCCAGCTGTCCGGGAGGTACCCGGCGATCTTGCGCGGACCGAGCGCCACGACGGGTGCGGTGGCGATGGCGAACACCAACATGACCACGTACAAGCCCAGTGCATAGAACCGCTGACGCACGGGGTGGCGCAGCGGCGTCTGGTCATGGGCCTCGGTGATCGAGTCCACGAACGCCGAGATCGCCGACGAGCCCGCCCACAGCGAGATCACGAATCCCAGCGAGACCACCTCGCCGCGGGCGCCCCTGACGATGTCGCGCACAGTCGGCTCGATGATCTCGCTGACCACGTTCTGCGAGAAGAAGCGGCCGGCCGTGCTGATGAACTGATTCTCGATCATCGGCAACGTGTCCGGCCCGAACAGCGGCGCGAGGTACGCCAAACTCCCCAGCATGCCGAGCAGCAGCGGCGGCAGTGAAAGCGCGCACCAGAACGCCGCCTGAGCCGACTCGGAAAAGATCGAATCGTCCCAGCTTTTCGACAATGTGCGTCGAACGATGTGCCAGATGTGATGCTTCGATGGCTTGATCGGCGTCGGCTGGTCAGTCATGACCAGTCCAGCATTGCCGATTCGGTGCTACGGCTCCAGAGGACTGGCTTCGAGAACCGCGGCCACCTCGACCAACTTTGCCTCGTGCTCATTGGCATGATGCTGGCAGAACAGCAATTCGGCACCCGACGGAAGCTTCGCGCGTACACGTGCAGCGGCCCCACAACGATCGCATCGGTCAGCCCTGGTGAGTTCGGGACTGGTGAGCGTTGCGTACATTGGCACCTCCGAAATGCTCGTGCGTAGCTCTACTGTGTCAGACACATTCGGTTCCGGCCTTGTTCCCCGGGGGTTTACGGGTGTGTCGTGTCTCACGGTTACGCCGACTTGCGAGCAGTGCAGGCTGACGATATGCCCCACTCGCCGAGCGTCTTGGTCCACATTTGCAGCGCCGATGACTGGCGGCTGGCGCAGATCCGGGGTGAGCATCGACCCGATTCGCTGGACGCGAACGGGTTCGTCCATCTGTCGACGCCTGAGCAGGTGCATTTGCCGGCCAACCGGCTCTACGCCGGACGCACCGATCTTGTGCTGCTGCGAATCGATCCCGCACGCCTGTCCTCCCCGGTCCGCTGGGAACCCGGTGTCCCCACCGACCCCGATGCGATGGTGTTTCCGCATCTGTATGGAGCATTGCCCGCGGCGGCTGTGATAAACGTCACGCCGTATCTGCCGGATGCGAGCGGCCGCTTCGGGCCGCTTGCGACCTAGGCCTCGCGGTAGGCGTCGACCTCGATCTCGACCAGCAGCTCGGGGGAGATGAGCGCCGAGACCTCGACCATCGTCGTGACCGGCAGAACCTCGCCGAAGGCTTCGGCATGCACCGCCCCGACTTCCTTCCACATCGAGATGTCGGTGACAAAAATGCGGGTCCGCACCACGTCAGTCAAGGATGCGCCCACCTTTTGCAACGCAATGTCAATGCGCCGCAGTGCTTCTCGTGTCTGCTCGGCAACGCCGTCGCCCGACCCGGTGGTTCCGGCCACCACGATGTGCGAGCCGGCGCGTACCGCCCGTGAATAGCCGACGGCCGACTCGTACTCGGAGCCCGATGACACTCTGCGGCGCTGGGTCATGAGTACAAATTAAGTCCCGGCATTCCATTGGGGCGAGACGTTTACAGTCGCGGCGAAGACTGACAACCTAGACTCACCCGTCGTGGGCATTCTGTTTGGTCTTGCGCCGTGGATCGTCTATTGGGTCCTAGTCGGCAACGTCCCGTTCACCACCGCGGTGTTGGTCGCCCTTGCGATCGCCGCGGTATCGCTCGTGATCGGGCGCATGAGAGGGACGCCAGGGCGCACGATCGAAATCGGCGCTGTTGCAACGTTTATCGTGCTCACAGTGCTGACATTCACGCTGGACCAGTCGTTCATGGAGCGGTGGATGCAGCCGCTGAGCAATGCCGGGATCTTCCTGGTCGCCCTGACCGGCGTGCTCATCGGCAAGCCGTTCATCCGTGAGTTCGCCGAAGTGGGCCAGCCCAAGGAGGTGGTCGAGAGTGAACTATTCGCCAAGATCACCACGCTGTTGACATGGATCTGGGTCGCTGCGTTCGCGGGCATGACAGTGTCGTCGGCGATCCCCCCGATCATGCAGGGCGACGCCACGATCCTGGACACGAAGACCCCGCTGTCGTTCATCTGCTACTGGGTGATCCCGTTCTCGCTGTTGGGCCTGGCGGCGCTCGCGTCACGAGTTCTGCCCGAGAAGATGGTTCCCGCCGCCGAGGACATCGTCCGTAAGACCACGTTCGTTGCCTTCGCCGAAGCGGAGATCGATCAGCTGATCTACCTCGCCACTGAGCACGCTAATCGTGAAGTCGGCCCGGGCAAGGAGCCGTACGACATCAGGATTGGCGGCAAGGGTGTGCCGCTGGTCGGCGACGAGACGCGAGAGTCGTGGCCCTCGACGTACAAGGTCCGCGAGAAGAAGCGTTAGACGGGTATCGCCTCGACGATCGACACCGGGGTAGCAGTCCGCACGACGCGCTCGAGCCGAAACCCGGCGTGGCGCAAGAGATCGGTCCACTCAGAACGGGTGCGTTCCTTGCCGCCGACGGCAATGAGCATCTCCAGGTCGAGCACCATTCCGAAGTCGGACGAAGAGCGTTCGGGCAAAACACTTTCCAGCAATAGCAGCTTGCCGCTGGGCTGGATCGCACTACGGACATTGCGCAGGACGCGCACTGCGTCGTCATCGGGCCAGTCGTGGATGATGTTTTTCATCAAGTACGCGTCGCCGCCGTCAGGGACCGACTCGAAGAACGAGCCGTCGACTACTTTGCAGCGGTCCGCCACGCCGGCCTGCTCTAGCACTGGTCCGGCACCATCCACTACCGAGTTCAGATCGAAAAGCACACCGCTGGCGCCGGGTGCCTTCGCGAGGATCATGGACAGCAGCCGGCCGTGGCCGCCGCCGACGTCGATGATCGTCTTGAAACCGGAGAAGTCGTACGCGGCGAGCACGCTGAAGATCGAAAACTCGCTCCCAGCGGTCATCGCGTTGTTGAACGCCTCGGCCAGGTCCGCGTCGGTCTCGACGTACTCGAAAAACGGCATGCCCCGGAGCTTGTCGACCGAGGGCTTGCCGGTCTGCACGGAGTAGAGCAGGTTGCCCCAGTCCTCCCAGCGCAGAGGATGACCAATGAAGAGCGCCAGATCTCGCATCGAACTTGGGGTTCCCGTTCGCAATGCCGTGCCGGTCGCCGTGAGCTTGAACTTGTTGTCGCTGCGATGGTGCAGCACTCCCTTGGACGCCAGCGCCCGCATAAGGCGGTAGACCGCGCCAGGGTCCGCACCGACCCGGCGTGCCATCTCGTCAGCGTCCAGCGGGCCGTCAGCCAGCTGGTCAGGAATGCCGAGCTTGACCGCCACATAGATCGCCTGTGCGGTCCAGCCACCGGTGATCAGCTCCAGCACATTGATGCCACCGGGCGCCAGCAAGCGTTGCAGCCGTGACAGCCCTGCGCGGACCGTGTTGATCGTCTGGACCACCGCCAACGGCGGGATCCGTGGTGGTTTCTCGGGCACGGCGCAAGAGGCTACCGCAATTCAGCGAAATCCAGGTATTAGACGACGCGCTTAGTCGAGGTAGTCGCGCAGCACCTGAGAACGGCTGGGGTGACGCAACTTTGACATCGTCTTCGACTCGATCTGCCGGATGCGTTCACGGGTGACGCCGTACACCTGGCCGATCTCGTCGAGCGTGCGGGGCTGGCCGTCGGTCAGGCCGAACCGTAGCCGCACCACACCTGCCTCACGCTCCGACAGCGTCTCCAGCACCGACTGCAGCTGATCCTGCAGCAGGGTGAAGCTCACCGCGTCGACCGCGACAACGGCCTCGGAATCCTCGATGAAATCGCCGAGCTGCGAATCGCCTTCGTCGCCGATGGTCTGGTCCAGCGAGATCGGCTCACGCGCATACTGCTGGATCTCCAGCACCTTTTCCGGCGTGATGTCCATTTCCTTGGCCAGCTCTTCGGGCGTTGGCTCGCGGCCCAGGTCCTGCAGTAGCTCACGCTGGATGCGGCCGAGCTTGTTGATCACCTCGACCATGTGCACCGGGATGCGGATGGTGCGGGCCTGGTCGGCCATCGCGCGGGTGATCGCCTGGCGGATCCACCACGTCGCATACGTGGAGAACTTGTAACCCTTGGTGTAGTCGAACTTTTCGACCGCACGGATCAGGCCGAGGTTGCCTTCCTGGATCAGGTCGAGGAACGCCATCCCGCGGCCGGTGTAGCGCTTGGCCAGTGACACCACCAGACGCAGATTCGCTTCCAGCAGATGGTTTTTCGCCTTGTCGCCGTCGCGGCAGATCCACATCATGTCGCGGCGCTGCGCGGCGGGAAGCTTCTCGCCCTTCTCGGCCAGTTCCGACATCAGCTGCGTGGCGTACAGACCGGCCTCGATCCGCTTGGCCAGCTCGACCTCTTCCTCGGCGTTGAGGAGCGCGACCTTGCCGATCTGTTTGAGGTAGGCACGCACCGAGTCGGCCGACGCGGTGAGTTCGGCGTCCTTGCGGGCCTGCCGCAGTGCCTCAGATTCCTCTTCGTCCCAGACGAAGTCGCCGGAGGCCTTGTCTTTCTCGGACGGTTCGGCGATCTCTTCGTCCTCGGCGGCGACACTCTTGGCGGACTTGGCGGCGGGTTCGGCGTCGCTTTCCTCGGCGTCGGGCTCTTCGTCGGTAGCCTCGTCCTCAGCGGAGTCATCGTCCTCGACGACGAGATCCGCAAGGTCGATATCGGTCTCGTCTACCTCGATGACCTCATCGGGCTCGGCGTCGAGCTCGTCGCCGCTCTCGACTTCGTCGGTGCTCAGGGCTTCGTCGACGACTTCCGCGCCGGCTCCGGTGGCCTTCTTCGCACGGCCCCGGGTGGCGGGCGCGTCGGCTTTGCCGCCGGGCGCCTTGGCGGGGGCCGCCTTCGCGGTCTTGGCGGCGGCCTTCGCCGGGGCCGACTTGGTGGCCCGTTTCGCGGGCGCCGATCCGTTGGCAGACTTCGCCGCCGCGGTCTTTTTGGCGGGGGCCTTGGTAGCGGTGCGCTTCACCGGCTCATCGGTTGCCGGGCGTGCTTTTGTCGCTGCCACGTACACCCTTTCGATCTTGCAAATTTCGACGGGCGCGGTCACGCACCATCGAAAAGCGTCGGTTATGTCGAATATTGGCGGTTGATCTCGCCGCTATCCGGGATGCGGCCGCCGACGACCATTGTAACGACAGTGTGAGGGAGCGCCGTGATGAGCGGCAAATTTGACCGTCCGCGCGGCGATCCGCGGACCGGGCAAAGCGCGGTTACTTGGCAGTAGCCGTGACGTCGACGTCGGCAGCCATGGCCGCGCCGACGATTCCTGCGGTGTTTTGCAAGGCGGCCGCGACCACTGGCGTGCGGTTTTTCAACAGCGGCACCCATTTGTCGGCCTTGCGGCTGATGCCACCACCGGCGATGAAAAGGTCGGGCCAGATCGCATTCTCGATCGCCACCAGCACGCTGGTGACCTCTTCGGTCCAGCGCTCGTAGCTCCAGCCTTTCTTCTCCTTGATCGACGACGCGGCCCTGTGCTCGGCCTCCTTGCCGCCGACCTCGAGGTGGCCGAATTCGGTGTTCGGCAGCAGCACTCCGTTGTGGATGACCGCCGAGCCGATGCCCGTGCCGAAGGTCAGCAGCACGATGACGCCGGAGTTGTCCTTGCCTGCGCCGAACTTCTCTTCTGCCAAACCGGCCGCGTCGGCGTCGTTGAGCACGGTCACCTGCTGGCCGTTGAGCGCCTTACCGAACACGTCGCGGACATCGACGCCGAGCCATCGCTTGTCGACGTTGGCCGCGGTGCGCACGATCCCGTCGGTCACCACACCCGGGTAGGTGACACCGAGCTTGTCGGTCCAGCCGAATTCTTTGACAACGGCAGCGACGGTCTTGGCGACAGCGTCGGGAGTGGCCGGTTGCGGGGTCTCGAGCTTGAAGCGGTCACCGATCAGCTGTCCGGTGTCAAGGTCGACGATGCCGCCCTTGACACCGCTTCCGCCGACATCGATGCCGAAGCCGCGGCGTTGCGGGCTGCCGTTCGTGCTGGGCTCGGCGGCGGGTGAATCCGTGGCGGTCATGAGCGCTCCTCACAGAGGCTGGCAGGTGCGACGCGCTCCACACACTAGTAGTTCGGGAAATCTCATGTGCGGCTGTCGCGCAACCGGTTAGCGATTGGGCCCCGGCGTGCAACGGGACTGTGTTGCGATGGAACTGTGACGGAAAACGACACCGATCTGGTCGAGCTGCGCTCGGTCGCCGAGGGGCTGGCGGCCGAGGCGGCTGAATTCGTCCGGCGCCGCCGCGCCGAGGTTTTCGGGAATCCGTCCACGTCGCCGACCCAGCGGCCGGCGGTGCGTGCCAAGAGCACCCCGACCGATCCGGTCACCGTCGTCGACACCGAGACCGAGCGGCTGTTGCGGGACCGGCTGGCCGAACTGCGGCCAGGCGAACACGTGCTCGGTGAGGAGGAAGGCGGGTCGGCCGGACACGACGGGCTCACCTGGGTACTGGACCCCATCGACGGCACGGTCAACTTCGTCTACGACATCGAGATGTATGCGGTGTCAGTGGGCGTACAACGCGACGGCGTGTCGGTGGCTGGGGCGGTCGCCAACGTCGCCTCGGGCGCGCTGTACTCCGCGGGGCTCGGCCACGGTGCCCAGCTGCGCCTGGCCGGTGTGACGACGCCGCTAGGGTCCAGTGCGGCCACGGAGCTGTCAATGTCGTTGATAGGAACCGGATTTTCGTATTCACCCGAGCAGCGGGCGCGCCAGGCCGAGATTCTCACCTGGGTCCTGCCCACGGTGCGCGACCTACGACGGATGGGCTCGTGCGCTTTGGATCTCTGCATGGTCGCTGCGGGTCAGCTCGACGGCTATTACGAAGATGGGGTGCATGTGTGGGACTGGGCGGCGGGTGCGCTGATCGCCGCCGAAGCGGGCGCGACGGTGCGACTGCCACCGGCCGCCGGGGGAGCGGGGTTCGTGATGGCGGCCGGGGCGGGCATCGCCGACGCTCTGCAGGACACGCTGCGCCGATCAGGTGCGCTATAGCTCCAATGTCCTTGCGCTGCAATGAGATAAGGGTCTAGCAGGCGCCGGTGTGAATCTTGGACAACAGCGACGAATCGGCGGCCTGCGTCGCGTCAGGGCGAAGGCTCGCCAGCACCGCGTCGATGTCGTCGCTGTGGCTTAGCGCCGAAAAGTCTGTGCCGATGGCCAGGTCGACCGTGTCGTCGTTTCGTTGATCCTGGAACAGTTCGGTGCACGGTGCCACCAGCCAGACCGCGGCGGCCGCAGCACGCCCGGCGGGACCGAACCGGATCTGGCCCTGGCATTCCAGGCGGGTGTTCGCGTAGAGGGTGTCGTTGGCCGCTGCGGGCTCGGCAAAGCCCAGGTCGCGAAGTTCACCGGCCACCTCGGCGGCCTGCCCGCCCTGACCGCTGGCGTTGAGCACCCGGATCTTGGCGTCCGCGAGTTTGGCCGGCGTGACGCCGACCATGTCGGCCCGTGACACCTGCTCGCCCAATCGGGGTGCGGGGGCACTGGGATCGGCGGGCGGCGGCGCATTGCAGATGGTGGCCTCGTGTACGTCCACCGGCTGATTGAGCGCCATGATCCACGCCATCATCATGGCGACCGCCAGCGCGACGAACAGCAGGATTCCAGGCAGGTAATTACGGCGACGAAACGGGCGACCGTGTCTGTCGAATGCTGTACCTTCTGTGATTTGCGCGACCACGCATGCACTCTAAGCCCCGCGTCGCTGGAGCCTTCCGGCAGCGCGAACTACAGTGTGATGTAAATCACAGTAGAACGCGTGCCAATACGGGCACGAATCATTTGGGGAATGCGTTCGACGCTGGTACAAAGCTCTGCTGCAAGGTTTGACGGAGGGGACATGAGGATGGCTACCGATTACGACGCCCCGCGGCGCACTGAGACCGACGATGTTTCCGAGGATTCGCTCGAGGAGTTGAAGGCGCGGCGTAACGAGGCTCAGTCGGCCGTCGTCGACGTCGACGAATCCGAGTCCGCCGAGTCCTTCGAACTGCCCGGCGCCGACCTGTCCGGTGAGGAACTGTCGGTGCGTGTCATCCCGAAGCAGGCCGACGAGTTCACGTGCTCAAGCTGCTTCCTGGTACATCACCGCAGTCGGCTGGCCAGCGAGAAGAACGGCGTGATGATCTGCACGGATTGCGCGGCTTAACCGCGGGGCTTGGATTCGCGGCTCAGCCGCGGGGCTTGGATTCGCGGCTCAGCCGCGGAGCGCGTTCAGCACCCGGTCGGGATGGCGGCAGCTCACCAGCCAGTACGGCGCGGGATCGTCAGGGTCGTCGAGAACCAATAGGACCATCGGGCCCACCCATGCGCGGTGCACGACATATGCGGCCGGGTCGAGCTGACGGCCCAGGGCGGCCGACTTCGCCGACTTGGGCACTTCAACCGATCGGGATACGACGCTGACGGGAAGGTGTGCCGGCCCCACCCACAGCTCGGTCTCGCCTGCACCGGCGATCACCCGCACCTCTGTTCTGCCGAACCACAGCAACACGACGGCGGCGACGGGAAGCAGTACGGCAAACGGCAACCAGTTCGGCAGTGCCTGTACGCCCTGGTTCACCTCGAGCGCGATCAATGCGGCCAGGCCAAGGCCCGGTGGCCACCACCACCAAGGCACCGACAACCGTTCTCGGTAGCGCACGGATTGCGACGTGGCGCGCGTGTCGGACACGCGGCCAAGAGTAATCTCTGACGTCGTGTCCACCTCTCTGGCGGTCGTGCGCCTTGATCGCGACTTGCCGATGCCCAGTCGTGCCCATGATGGCGACGCGGGCGTCGACCTCTACAGCGCGCTCGACGTCGAGCTGGCCCCCGGACAGCGGGCGCTGGTGCCGACCGGGATCGCGGTGGCGATCCCGCACGGCATGGTCGGGCTGGTGCACCCGCGCTCGGGATTGGCTGCCCGCGTAGGACTTTCGATCGTCAACAGCCCGGGCACCATCGACGCGGGCTACCGCGGCGAGATCAAGGTGGCATTGATCAACCTCGACCCGCAGACCCCGATCGTCGTACACCGCGGAGATCGCATCGCTCAGCTGCTCGTGCAGCGAGTCGAGCTGCCCGAGCTGGTCGAGGTGACCTCGTTCGACGAGGCCGGCCTGGCTGACACCACCCGTGGCGCAGGCGGCCACGGTTCCTCCGGCGGACATGCGAGTTTGTGATGGCATTCGGAAGACGCAAGGACAGCGACGACGTCACCCACGCGGATGACCGTGACGAGATCGACGGTCCCTTCGACATCGATGATTTCGACGACCCATCGGCGGCCGCGGAAGGCAGGCTGGATCTGGGCTCGGTGCTGATCCCGATGCCCGAGGCGGGGCAGGTGCAGGTCGAACTCACCGAGCAGGGCGTGCCCAGCGCGGTGTGGGTGGTGACGCCCAACGGCCGCTTCACCGTCGCCGCGTATGCCGCTCCGAAGTCGGCAGGCTTGTGGCGCGAGGTCGCCACCGAACTGGCCGAGTCGCTGCGTAAGGACGTACCGACGGTCGCCATCGAGGACGGCCCGTGGGGCCGTGAGGTCGTCGGTGTGGCAGGCGAAGGTTCCGGCGTGGTGCGCTTCATCGGCGTCGACGGCTACCGCTGGATGATCCGCTGCGTTGTCAACGGTCCGCAGGAAAACTCTGAAACTTTGGCGCAAGAAGCGCGAAACGCATTGGGCGACACCGTGATTCGCCGCGGCGAGACGCCGCTTCCGGTTCGCACTCCACTGTCGGTCCAGCTGCCCGAACCGATGGCAGCGCAGCTGCAGGCCGCTGCCGAGCAGGCCGCCCTGCAAGCACAGCAGGCGCAGCAAGCTCAGCAGGCGGGCGCACAGCCGCCGCCGGAGCCCGTCGCCCGCCGCAGCGCGCAGGGGTCGGCCATGCAGCAGCTGCGCACGATCACGGGGGGTTAGCGATTTCGGCGCGGTAACCGGCGATGGGCGCCCGTACGCGCGCCGAATCGCAAATGTCAGGCGTCGGCCAGCGCCGCCATGCACGCCGCACCAAGCACCGCAGGGTCTGCGCCCATCTCGTCGAGCGTGACCGTTCTCAGCGCCGCCCGCGGCGCCGCCGCGACCCATTCGATGCTGACCTCCACCGGGTGCACCGGGTCGTCGATCGCGGCCGCAACCCCCATCGGGACGGTCAGGCGCTCCAGCTCACCGCAAGTCGGTGCCACGAACCTGGCGGCTTCCTCCATGGCTTCGGGCAGCGACGGCCATTGGCCGACCCACGAACGGGTGAGCTCATCGGCCAGCCACGGCGGGCTCGACGCCCGCATCTGAGCGGTCGCCGACGCCAGACCGTCGCGGCGCAGCGTCTGTGCGGAATACAGCGCCGCCATCGCTGCCGGAGCCGTCTCGGGCGGACCCGTCCACGCCGGTAAGGCGGCGAGCACCGCCACGGCGTGGCCGGCATGGGCCAGCGCCCACGACACCGCCACGGCCGCACCGATGGACACCCCGCCGACCGCTATCGGCTCGGCGCGGGCCGCATTGTCGAGCGCGTCACAGTAGCCGTCGATGAGGTGTTCCGGGTGCGGCGGCGGCGTCACGACGACAGCGCCCACGTCGTGCAGCGCACCGGAAAAGGCCCGGTAGACGTAGTCGTCGTCGGATCCGGTGCCGGGCAGAAGAACCGTCGTCACACCGCGCAGATTGACCGCCATCACATGATCCTGCCCGGCCGCCGAACTCCTCGGCGTGGCGACCCGCGCCCCGCGTGGCATATCGGAACCAAGAGGTCTACGGTGGCGTTGGATTGGGTAGATCCATGGTGGATCTGCGGAAGTCAGGAGAGGCCATGGCTACGGCCGAAGGGTATCTGCGCCGGCTCACCCGCCGGTTGACGGAAGACCCGGAGCAACTCGACGTAGAAGAGCTCACCGACGAAGCCGCCAACACCGGCGCCCAAAAGGCGATCGACTGTCGACGGGGTCAGGAAGTGACGATGGTCGGCACCCTGCGCAGCGTCGAGGCCAATGGCAAGGGCTGCGCCGGCGGGGTCAAGGCCGAATTGTTCGACGGTACCGACACCGTGATGCTCGTCTGGCTCGGCCAGCGCCGCATTCCCGGCATCGAGTCCGGTCGCACGCTGCGGGTGCACGGGCGCGTCGGCAAGCTGGAAAACGGCACCAAGGCGATCTACAACCCGCACTACGAGATTCAGAAGTGACCGACCCCGGACCTGAACCGGGGAAGCACACAAAAGCGAATGCCGTCCTCGAGCAGATGGGCGGCATCAGCGGCCTGATCTATTCCTCTTTGCCCGTCGTGGTGTTCGTTCCCGTTTCCACCGCGTTCGGGCTCCTGCCCGCGATCGGCGCGGCGCTGGGCGTGGCGGCTCTGATCCTGGTGTGGCGGTTGGCCCGCCGCGAGACCATCCAGCCGGCGATCTCGGGGTTCTTCGGTGTCGGGATCAGCGCGCTGATCGCCTACATCGTGGGTGAATCCAAAGGCTATTTTCTGCTGGGTATCTGGATGTCGCTGTTCTGGGCGGTGGTGTTTGCACTGTCCGTGGTCATCCGCCGTCCCGTCGTCGGCTACATCTGGGGATGGGTGAACTCCCACGACCGGGCCTGGCGTCAGGTGCGCCGGGCGGTGCTCGCGTTCGACATCGCGACCGTCGTCTGGGTGCTGGTGTTCGCCTCGCGCTTCGTGGTGCAGCAACACCTCTACGACGCCGACCAAACGGGATGGCTGGGCGTGGCGCGCATCGCTATGGGGTGGCCGCTGACCGCCGTGGCCGCATTGGTGACCTACGTGGCGATCAGGGCCGCGCAACGGGCCGTGCATGCGAATGACGCCAAACAAGCGCACAACGCCGCCGAGGAACACGGAGACGTAACCCAACCCGATGCCCGCCGAGGCGGATAGCCGCCGTCGGCGCCGCGCCTACGGCACCGACCGGCCGCTGATCGCGGTCGCGGTGCTCGCCTCATTCGTGGCGTTTCTGGACGGATCGGTGGTCAACCTCGCCTTGCCGGCGATCGGCCGCGAGTTCGGCGGCGGCCTGGCCCTGCAGCAGTGGGTGGTGGACGGATACCTGCTCGCGCTCGGCGCGCTGATTCTCGTCGCGGGAGCGGTTTCCGATCAGTTCGGCCGGCTCTCGGTGCTCCGCATGGGCATTGTCGTGTTCGCCGTGGCCTCGCTGCTGTGCGCGCTGGCATTCAGCGGTTGGGTGCTCGTCGCCGCGTGATGCCTGCAGGGCCTCGGCGCGGCGTTTCTGGTGCCGAGCTCGCTGGCGATGATCAACGCGCGGTTCTCGGGCGCCGAGCAGTCCCGCGCGATCGGCACCTGGACTGCGTGGACCGGCACGGCGTTCGTGATCGGGCCGCTGCTGGGCGGGGTGTTGGTCGACGCGGTGGGTTGGCGGTGGATCTTCGCGGTCAACATCGTGCCGCTGGCCGTCACGCTGTACCTGACGACCAAGCTGTCAACCGAGGAGTTCGCAGCCGACCGCTCGGCCCGAATCGATGTCGTCGGCGCCGCACTCAACGCCGTGGGCCTCACCGGCGCGGTGTACGCGCTCATCGAGGGGCAGCGGCTGGGCTTCTCGAACACGGTCGTCCTCGCCAGCCTGCTGATCGGCGTGGCGTGCCTGATCGCGTTCCCGTGGTGGGAGCGGCGCACAGCCCACCCGATGATGCCGCTGCACATCTTCACCGCCCGCAACTTCGCGGTGGGCAACCTCGCGACCGTATCCCTTTACGCCGCGGTGTCACTGGGCACATTGATCGTCGCGCTGTTCCTTCAGGAGAGCGCGGGGCTGTCGGCCACCCAGGCGGGGCTCGCCACGTTGCCCGTGCCGGTGCTGTCGTTCTTCTTGGCCCGCCGGTTCGGCACGCTGGCCGGTGTGCACGGCCCGCGGCTGTACATGGCCATCGGACCGCTGATCGCCGCGGGTGGCTACCTGCTGATGACGATGGCGCGTGAGCCGTTCGACTTCTGGACGCAGATGCTGCCCGGCCTGGTCGTGTTCGGCCTCGGATTGACGATCACCGTCTCGCCCCTCACGGCGGCGATTCTGGCTGCG
>NZ_DATENY010000017.1:0-42265 GCF_035274705.1 Mycobacterium sp.
CGGCTTGGCGCCCACGCCGGGGTGAACCTCGACGCGGTGCAGGTCGTCGCCGAGTTCGATCTGCTGGTCAAACGCCGATGCTGCCAGCGCGCGCCAGTCGTCCTCTTGGCCCGGCACGATCGCAGGCACGTAGTGGGTGAGGATGAGGATGCCGACACCGGCCCGCGCCGCGGTCGCCGCGGCCTCTTCCACTGAGGAGTGGTAGTCGGAGATATCGCGGATCCGCTGCATCGGCATCGAGTCGACCAGATCCTTGCGAATCACCGTGTGGACCAACGCGCCTGCGCCGGAGGCCAACTCATCCAGGCTGGCGCACGGCACGGTGTCGCCCGCCAGCACCACCGACGCTCCCTCGTAGGTGACCCGAAACGCGATAGTCGGCTCGACCGGGCGATGATCCGTGGGCGCCACAGTGATTCGCACGCCGTCGTGGTTCCACACCAGACCTTCGACATGCTCCTCCACCTCGACTTGCGGAGGTTCGGTGAGGTCGGCGTGGTGTGCGATGCGGTAGCTGATGTCGGGCGCGAACGCGTTGAGGAACCCGTCGACCACCGCCTTGGTGCCCGGCGGCCCGATGATCCGCAGTGGGTTGGGCTCGGGCGTGAACGTGGCGACCCATCGGGTGATGATGAGGTCGCCGAGGTCGGCGATGTGGTCACTGTGCAGGTGCGTGAGCAGCAGCGCGGTCAAACCGTTCGCGCCGACACCGACGGCGGTCATGCGCTGCTGCACACCGCGGCCGCAGTCGATCAGGAACGTGTGCTCGCCCGCTCGCACCAGGGTTGACGGTCCCGCCCGGTGCGCGTCGGGAACGGGACTACCAGTGCCAAGCAGGGTGACCTCAATCATGAGGTTATTCCTACCGTTTTCGCGCACGTAAAGACGCCGAACGTTCGTTTCAATACTGTATTGAACACCAACACCAAACATCCAGGTGAGCTCAGGTAACCGCCAACATCCAATATCAATAGGTCATTTACGGCCAGGAAACAGCTCCGCAACAGTCCGCCCATAGCGTCAGCGAGCGTGAGCTTCGACTACTCCCGTATCACCGCTACGTGCGCGGTGGAATCACCTGACAATGCGATTACGCTGCCGCCCGAGGCGTACAGCAGTGACGAACTGTATGCCGCCGAGGTCGACCGAATCTTCAAGCGCGGCTGGATTCCGCTGTGCCGCGTCGAGCAGGTGCCGACGCCGGGCAGCTACTACAGCATCGACATCCTCGGCACCCCGTTGGTGGTTACGCGTGACCGGCACTCCGAGATCCGAGTGCTGTCGCGCAACTGCTCGCACCGGTGGATGGAGGTGTGCAGCGGCGCAGGGGAGGCCAACGTACTGCAGTGCCCGTATCACCTCTGGTCGTTCGGCCTCGACGGGCACCTGGCCGGAGCGCCGGAAATGAAGAAGTCTCCGGGATTCGAGCGGAATGACTATCCGCTCAAGAAGTTCCGCCACGAAGTCTGGAAAGGCTTCGTGATGGTGAATTTCGACGGACAGGCGGAGTCGTTGGCGAGCCAATACGCCGCGCTCGATCCCGTCGTCGACGTCTACGACCTGGAGAACTACCGGACCGTCGAGCAGACCGACTGGGGTGTCTGCGAATGGGACTGGAAGATCATGGTGGACAACTTCATGGAGTGCTACCACCACATGGGGCCGCACCGAGGGTCGCTGGAGGACCGATTCCCTGCGTCTCTGAGCTACACCGGTGAGGTCGGTGACTACTTCACCACGATGTGGTCGAAGCAGGTTGACGGGTATCCCTCCGATCCGCCGTTTCTCTCGCCGGGTGCTGACACGCTGACCGCGGAGCACAAGGACCGGTCGCTGATCTTCATCGCGTATCCGCTGCTGCAGATCGCCATGGGCCCCGCATACATGTACTGGCTCAAGACACTTCCGCTCGGGGCAGGCAAAATCGAACTGCAGCTCGACATCTGCATGTCGCCGGCCGCGCTGGCCGCGCCCGGCATCGAGGAACGCCGCAGCGAGCTGGTCAAGTTGATCTGCGACATCCACCGCGAGGATCTCGACGTCTGTGCCGCGGTACAGCGTGCCGTCCGGTCAGGGGTGTCAAGCACCGGCCGGCTGTCGCATCTCGAGCGGCCGCTGTGGGAGTTCTACCGCTACCTCGGGCGCGAGCTCGGAATCATCAACCCCACAACCACTCTCGCATCGGCAGGATGACACATCAGATGACGACAACCCTGAATGGACAAACCGGCGTCGCGTCGATGGCGCGTGAAGTTGCTGACGAGCTGGCGGCCAAGGGCGTCAAGTACGCCGCGATCAGCTTCGTCGACATGCATGGCAAGCCGAAGTGCAAGATGGTTCCGCTCGGCCATCTGACGCAGGCGGCACTGGGATCGGAGATGTTCACCGGAGCCGCTCTCGACGGCGTGCCCCAGGACGTGAACGACGACGAGGTCGCGCCGCATCCCGACCTCGACGCCCCGATCATCATGCCGTTCAACCGCGAAGTCGCCTGGTTTCCAGGCGATCTATGGATCGGGGACACCCCGTTCGAGGCCTGCAGCCGTCAGATCCTCAAGCGCGTCACCGCCGACGCCGCGACGCTCGGGTACACCTTCAACCTCGGTATCGAGACCGAGTTCTTTCTGCTCACCGACACCGACACGCCGTCACCTGCGAGTCCCGACGACAACCTCGACAAGCCGTGCTACGACCTGCGCACGATGCTGCACAACTATCCGGTGGTCGACGAGATCGTCTCGGCGATGAACGAATTAGGCTGGGATGTCTACTCGTTCGACCACGAGGACGGCAACGGGCAGTTCGAGACCGACTTTGCATACACGAACGTGGTGTCGATGTCGGATCGGCTGGTGTTCTTCCGGATGATGGTCGGCGAGATCGCCCGCAAGCACGGATTGTTCGCGTCGTGGATGCCCAAGCCGTTCGCCGACCGCACCGGTAGCGGGGCCCACTACAACATGTCGCTGGCCGACATCTCGGGAACCAATCTGTTTGCAGCCGAAGATGATCCGCGTGGCTGCGGTCTCTCCACGCTCGGATACCAGTTCATTGCGGGTGTGCTGCGCCACGCGCACGCCATCTGCGCGGTCATCGCGCCGACCGTAAACAGCTACAAGCGGCTCGTCAAGCAGGGCAGCATGTCCGGGCTGACATGGGCGCCGGTCTTCGCCTGCTACGGCGACAACAACCGCACCAACATGCTGCGCATCCCCAGGGGCGGCGGGCGTGTCGAATGCCGGGCCGCCGACGCCGCCAACAACCCGTACCTCGGCGGTGCGCTCATGCTGGCCGCCGGGCTGGAGGGCATCCGAGAAGGACTCGATCCTGGCGAGCCGAACCGGGACAACCTGTACCGGCTCACCGAGGCGGACCTGGTCGAACGTGGAATCGGTTGGCTGCCACGGTCGCTCGGTGAGTCCATCGATGCGCTCGAAGCGGATCCCCTCGTGCGGACAGTGTTCGGGGACGCGATGTTCGAGTCGTTCGTCGCGGAGAAGCAGGCCGAATGGGACAGCTACACCGCGCACGTGTCCGCGTGGGAGACCGAGCGCTACCTGAGGTTCTGGTGACCGTGGCGCACAGGTGGGAGGAGTTGACGTCGGTTCAGCTGGCCGACCGGCTCGCGGCCGATCCAGACTGCGTGGCCCTGATCCCGGTCGGTGCGACCGAACAACACGGGCCGCACCTTCCGGTTGGCACCGACACGGTCATCGCCACGGCGCTCGCCGACGCCGCGGCGGGGGATGTGGCAGTCGTGTTGCCGGCACTGGCGTTCGGCGCCAGCTTCTTTCACGGCACGCGGATGGCGGGCACCGTGGCGTTCTCGGGTGAAGAGACCGCAGCGGCGGCCGGACTGGTCGCGGAGGCATGCGTCGATTCGGGTCTGCGCCGAATCCTGTTCGTCAACGGACATGTCGGGAACGCGGCCGCTTTGTGGATCGCGTGCGACCGCTTCCGTCGGGAGTTTCACGAGCTGCAGATCGGCGTCATGCAGTGGTGGGATCTGACGCCCGACATTGCGCGCAGGGCCACGGAGGACGCGGCCGATTGGCATGCCAACGCCGCGGAGACGTCGCTCATGCTGGTGCTGCGGCCCGAGCTCGTCGACACCGACAGGATCCTCGACGCCGACGACCCCGATCGGACCGAAGGCGTCGTATTCCGATATCCGGTTCAGCATGTCTCGACCAACGGTGTGACCGGATACCCGTCGCGCGCGTCCAAGGCGATGGGACTCGAACTGTGGCAGGACGTGGTCGCGGCGGCGCGGGACGTGGTCGAGCGAGCTCACAGTGAGAAGCCGCCGCTTGGCTAGGATCCACTCCATCGGACGACCTCGCAACGACACCGCCACCGCGCCGACGACGTCACCCCGCGCTGACATCGTCAACGCGGCGACAAGGCTGTTCGCCGAAAAGGGTTATGCCCAAACGACGATGAGCGATATCGCGCGGGCGTCGGGTCTGCAGCAGTCGTCGCTGTACTACTGGTTCCGCAACAAGGAACAGCTGCTGGGCGAGGCGCTGCTGGTCAACCGGGCGCCGCTGAAGTTCATCTCCGAGGTCGGCGCCGGTTCCGGATCGCCCGCAGTCAAGCTGTACCGGCTGCTGCGGTTCGACACCATGCAGCTGGCCCTCGCGCCGATCGACTTCAACGAAATCCAGCGCATCGCGCACGACCAACGCGCCGAATTCCATCAGTTCTGGACCGATTACGAGCGCCTGAAGGACTGGGTCGTCGATCTCATCGGCGCTGCGGTCAGCGAGGGCAAGTTCGTCGAATGCGAACGGCACAAAACGGCCGCTCTGCTGTTGAACTTCGACGAAGGCGCGCAGAAACGCACCCGACTGCATACGGACCAGGGCGACCGCGTGGAGGAGGCGATCCGGGTCGGCGAGCAGGTCGCCATCATCGCCGTGCGAGGGCTGCTGAAGCGCCCGAGCGAAATCAGCCGGATCAGCGCCCAGGCGTCCCAATTCGACGACGCGGCGATCGCCCTGCGTGTCACCCGGCCACTGCCGGACTGACTATTCCCGTCCTGCCGATACCCAGGTCAAATCCGCATAGCGCTGCCCGGATACCGCCGCTCCCGCGGCATCGAGGGCGTCTAGCTGCTCGGCGGTCAACGTGACGGTCAGCGAGCCGAGGTTTTCCTCGACGCGTTCAGCCCTGCGCGTGCCGGGGATCGGCACCGAGGCGACGCCCAGCGCGTCGGCACGGTAACGCAGCCATGCCAGCGCGACCTGTGCGGGCGTCGCGCCCTGCCCTTGCGCGACCGACCTCACCACCTCGACGACGGCGAGGTTGGCGTCCAGCGCGTCAGCGCTGAACCTCGGCATGGTCTTACGGAAGTCCGTCGGCGACGACAGGTCAGCGGCCGAGCGCACCGTGCCCGTCAAAAAGCCCCGGCCCAGAGGCGAATACGGTACGAAGCCGACGCCGAGCTCGGCGGCCGCAGGCACGACATGGAGTTCGACGTCGCGGCTCCAGATCGACCATTCGCTTTGCACCGCAGCGATCGGATGCACCGATACGGCGGCCTGTAGCTCGTCGGCAGTCACTTCGGACAATCCGAGGTGGCGCACTTTGCCCGCGGCCACCAATTCGGCCATGGCGCCGACCGTTTCTTCGATCGGCACATTCACGTCGCGCCGATGCATGTAGTACAGGTCGACCACATCGGTGTGCAGTCGTTGCAGGCTTTCGTCGATGCACTGGCGGACATAGGCGGGGTCACCGCGGACGCCGATGCGGCCCGCCGCCCGGTCCGCCGGATTGCCGCTGATACCGAATTTGGTTGCGAGAGTGACCTCGTCGCGCCGGTCGGCGAGCAGTTTGGCGATGAGTTTCTCGTTTTCGCCTCCGCCGTAGATGTTGGCCGTATCGATGAACGTCACGCCCAGGTCGACACAAGCGTGCAAGGTGGCCAGGGACTCGGCATCGTCAACCTCGCCGTACACGGGAGTCAGCGCCATTGCACCGAAACCGATTGCACTGACGGATAATTCGTCACCCAGACTGACTGCGGGCACAGAGTTCGCGCTTGTCATGACTACTCCCAACGAGCCTCCCCGAGACTGTATTCCTGCAGGGGCGACCGCGAATGCCATTTTCCCCGCGGGGCGCCCAGCCGTTGCGCCGCGGTGACCAGCGGCATCAGTCGCATGGCGACGTTGCGGAGTGCGATGCCTGCCGACGTGGCTGGGATCAGGAGCCTCGTCGCGTATGTCACCGAGTTCTCCTTGGCCGCGCGCTGTGGTCGGTGTCGGGCCTCATAGGTGCGCAGGCCTGCCGGAATGTCGCCGGTGAGTGACTGAGCCAACGTGTACGCACCGATCATCGCCAGGCTGGAGCCGTCGCCGAACAACGAGACACACGAAGCGGCATCACCGACGAGGCCGATCCGACCGCGAGACCACGCCGGCACCTGGATCCGGCTGACCGAGTCGAAGTACAGGTCATCGGCGGTTCTGACCCGGTCCAGTAGTTCGGGCACGCGCCAGCCGGCGCCCGCGTAAGCGGCTGTCAGCAGCCGCTTGTGCTGCTCGATGTCTCGGTGGTCGAAATGCGCGATCCGCGGCGCGCGGAACATGAACGCCGCGCCCGGGTGGCCACCGGCGGGATGGATGGCGACCGCCCGACCCGGCGTGTTGTACATGACGAGATCCGTTCCGGTCTCCCCGTCCAGTGGCAGGGTGGCGACGTACACGCCGAGGTGCTCGAGGTAGTCGGTCTCGGGGCCGAACGCCAGCGCGCGCAGGCCCGAATGCGCCCCGTCGGCACCGATGACCACGTCGAATCGGCGAGCGGGACCCGAGCTG
Source organism: Mycobacterium sp. (assembly GCF_035274705.1). GTDB lineage: Bacteria > Actinomycetota > Actinomycetes > Mycobacteriales > Mycobacteriaceae > Mycobacterium. The sequence goes on from NZ_DATENY010000017.1 coordinate 6,825, forward strand.
AACTGCGCCGTCACACCGTCCGCGTCTTGTCGGAGGGCGGTCACCGTGTTGCCGTATTCGAACTCGACATCGTCGGGAACCGCGTCGCGCAGGATCGCCGCGAGCTCGCCGCGGGACAACTCCACCTCGCCCGCTTCGGCCCAGGTGTTGCGCATGTCGACGCGGCTCACCACGTGGCCGCGGGAGTTGACGAAGACCATCTGGCGCACGCACGTGTCGGCCTCGCGGATCTGCGCCATCACGCCCATCCGCTCGGCGACCTCGACGGCGGCGCCCCGGACGTCGACCGGGCTGCCGCTCGACCGCAGGTCATACGCCCGCTCAACGACCGTCACCTCGAAACCGCACTTGGCCAGCCAATATGCGGCAGTCGCGCCGGCGATGCCCGCGCCGGAGATCAATGCCCGCTGCATGGAAACCAATCCTAATTGCAGTGAGTGCAAAATTTCTATGAGTGCAGAAGACTCTCAGTTTCGCGGTAAGGTCCCGACCATGTCGTCACTGCGTGAGCGCAAGCGCACCCGCACCCGGCAGGCACTGATCGACGCCGCCGCGCAGCTGTTCGAGCGGCGGGGTTATGACGGCACGACGATCGCGGACATCGCCGCGGCGGCTGACGTCAGCACACGCACCTTCTTCTCCTATTTCGCTAGCAAGGAGGACGTGCTCTTCCCCGACGCCGACGCTCGTGTTCAGGCCGCCCTGACGGCGATCGACGAGCGCCGGCCCGGCGAGCGGCCGACCGAGATCCTGCTGCGTGCACTCGGCGAGCTCGGTGATGCCGGCGATGACCTCGTGGGTTCGATGGCGGCACTGCGCCTGCGATTCGTGCGCTCGGTGCCGTCGGTGCGCGGACGCGGTCTGCAGCGTCAGCTCGACGCGCAGACCGAGATCGCCGACAGGCTGCACGCCGCCTTTCCCGACGAGCTCGACGAGGTCGAAGCCGCCGCGTTGGTCGGCGCATTCGTCGGCGCGATCGGCGGCGCGCTGGAGGTTCTGCTGCGCGACGGCGATATGGATCCCGACACCGTCCGCGAGCGAATGCAACGAGCCACCGCTGTCGCGCTTCGGCCGTGGACGTGACGGTGTTGCAACCTCGGAATCCCTTTCGCGGCGGGCGAGTCGGCCCTAACCTGTGAAATACATCACGAGCGGAGGCATCGATGCGGATCGCGGACGTATTGCGGAACAAGGGTGCGTCGGTGGCAACCATCACGCCGGAGACCTCGGTCGCCGGGCTGCTCACCGAACTCACCGTGCACAACATCGGCGCGATGGTGGTGGTGTCGCCCGACGGGCTGGTGGGCATCGTGTCGGAGCGCGACGTCGTGCGCAAACTGCATGAACTGGGCGCCGAGCTGCTGAGGCGGCCGGTGTCGGAGATCATGACCACGTTCGTCGCGACGTGCACACCGGACGACTCTGTCGACCATCTCAGCGCGTTGATGACGGAGAAGCGGGTTCGACATATCCCCGTGGTCGTGAACGGCCGGCTGGCCGGGATCGTCAGCATCGGCGACGTGGTGAAGACGCGAATGGAAGAGCTCGAGGCCCAGCAGGAGCAGCTCCAGGCCTACATCACCCAGGGCCGCTGACCGCCTGTGCCACCGGATATCCATGTGCGTCACGCACAGAGATCCGATGTGCGCGCACTATCGGCGACGCTCGGCAGGGCGTTCTACGACGACCCGATCATGAAGTGGATGCTGCCCGACGATCGCCTGCGGGCCAAGGGTTTACCGCGGATGTTCTCCATCCTCACGCGACGTCAGTACCTCGCCCGCGGCGGCGTGGAGGTCGCCTCGACAGGCTCGGATATCGGAGCCGCCACGTTGTGGGATCCCCCCTCGCCACCGAAGCCGTCGCGGCTCGACGAATTGATGTTGACGCCCGCATTCCTGTGGATATTCCGGTCCCGGGCCAAGGCGGCGCAGGAAGTCGCCGAACTCATGAAAAAGGTGCATCCCGAGGAGCCGCACTGGTACCTGATGGCCATCGGGAGCGACCCGACCGTGCGCGGCGCGGGTTTCGGTCAGGCGCTGCTGCACTCACGGCTGGACCGCTGCGACGCCGAGCATGCACCGGCCTACCTGGAATCCACCAAAGAGGAGACGGTGCCGTACTACATGCGGTTCGGTTTCGAGGTGACCGGCGAGATCAAGCTGCCCGACGGCGGGCCGAGCATGTGGCCGATGTGGAGGCAGGCGCGCTAGCTGTCCGCGTGAGCGACCGCAAAACGCCACTACTTGCGGCGTGTTGCGTACAAACACGGTCACTCGCCGGAGAGCCGTCAGCTCCAGGCGTACTCGGCACGCAGCCGCGCCGCGACCAGCTCGAACGTCTCCCGCTCGAGGATCGCGCCCTCGCGCCGGATGCTCTCTTCGGGCACGTCGAGTACCCGGTCCAGGCGCACCCAGCTGGCCCTGCCCTCGTAATCCCAGCTGCCGCTGCCGATGCCCATCCAGTCCGGGTCGTCGCGGTGGCGCTCCCGGCTGGACAGCATCAAGCCCAGCAGGGTGCGGCGATCGCGCCCGACGACCAGCACCGGCCGGTCTTTGCCGCGCGTCGGGTCATCCTCGTAAACGACCCAGGTCCACACGATTTCGCCGGGGTCAGCGCGGCCGTCCAGATCGGGCGCGTACACCAGCTTGCGTGCGCGCATCGCCGTCGGAACGCTGTCTTTGGTGATCGGGCGGCCGGCCGTCAGCGCCGGGGCGTCGTCATTGGCGGAACCGGTCAGTGCGTCGAGTCCGACCTTGATCCCGACCTGAATGCCACGCTGCACCGCTTCAGACCTCTGGATTCCACGGATGAACTTGGGCGCCTCGTTGAACACCAGGTTCTCGGTGACATCGAGAAAACGCTGGAACGACTTCCACGGCGGAGCCATGTTTTCGAGCATAAGTGAAGGGGAGCGCCCACGATTGTGTCGGAAAGGCCTCGCCTCGATACCCTGGTAACGCACAAGGCCCGTCCGACCAGGAGATTCCCATCAGCAGTTTCGCCGACCAAACCTTCACAGCGCCGGCGCAGATTCGGAACTTCTGCATCATCGCCCATATCGATCACGGCAAGTCGACGCTGGCCGATCGCATGCTGCAACTGACCGGTGTTGTCGACGAACGCTCGATGCGTGCGCAGTACCTGGACCGGATGGACATCGAACGCGAGCGCGGCATCACCATCAAGGCCCAAAATGTCCGGCTGCCATGGCAAGTCAATGACAATGAGTACGTCCTGCATCTGATCGACACCCCGGGCCACGTCGACTTCACCTACGAGGTGTCGCGGGCGCTGGAGGCGTGCGAGGGCGCGGTGCTGCTCGTCGACGCCGCCCAAGGCATCGAGGCGCAGACGCTGGCCAACCTGTACCTGGCGCTGGACCGCGACCTGACGATCATTCCTGTGCTCAACAAGATCGACCTGCCCGCCGCCGATCCGGATCGCTACGCCGCGGAGATCGCGCACATCGTCGGCTGCGAACCCAGCGACGTGCTGCGTGTGTCGGGCAAGACGGGCGAGGGCGTGTCCGAGCTGCTCGACGAGGTGGTGCGCCAGGTGCCTGCCCCGATCGGTGACGCCGATGCGCCGGCGCGGGCGATGATCTTCGACTCGGTCTACGACATCTACCGCGGCGTGGTCACGTACGTCCGCGTCGTCGACGGCAAGATCACGCCACGCGAGCGGATCAAGATGATGTCCACCGGCACCACCCACGAACTGCTGGAAGTCGGGATCGTGTCCCCGGAACCGAAACCCACCGCCGGGCTCGGTGTCGGCGAGGTCGGCTACCTCATCACCGGTGTGAAGGATGTCCGCCAGTCGAAGGTGGGTGACACGGTGACGAGCGCGCGCCACGGCGCTACCGAGGCGCTGACCGGGTATCGCGAGCCCAGACCGATGGTGTATTCCGGCTTGTATCCGGTCGACGGATCGGACTACCCGGATCTTCGCGACGCGCTGGAGCGGCTTCAGCTCAACGACGCCGCGCTGTCGTGGGAGCCCGAGACATCGGTCGCGCTCGGGTTCGGCTTCCGCTGCGGCTTTCTCGGGCTGCTGCACATGGAGATCACGCGTGAACGGCTCGAGCGCGAGTTCGACCTGGACCTGATTTCCACCTCGCCAAACGTGGTGTACCGCGTGGTGCTCGAGGACGGGACCGAAAAAATCGTGACCAACCCGTCGGACTGGCCGGCGGGGAAAATGCGGACCGTGTACGAACCGGTCGTCAAGACCACCATCATCGCGCCAAGCGAATTCATCGGCACGATCATGGAGCTGTGCCAGTCCCGTCGCGGCGAACTCGGCGGCATGGACTACCTGTCCCCGGAACGGGTCGAGCTTCGTTACACAATGCCGTTGGGGGAGATCATCTTTGACTTCTTCGACGCGCTGAAGTCGCGGACCCGCGGCTACGCGAGCCTCGATTACGAGGAGGCGGGCGAGCAAGAAGCCGAGCTGGTCAAGGTCGACATTCTGTTGCAGGGCGAGGCCGTCGATGCGTTCAGCGCGATCGTGCACAAGGATTCGGCGTACGCCTACGGCAACAAGATGACGACCAAATTGAAGGAACTGATTCCGCGCCAGCAGTTCGAGGTTCCGGTGCAGGCGGCGATCGGTTCGAAGATCATTGCTCGCGAAAACATCCGCGCGATGCGCAAAGACGTGCTATCGAAGTGCTACGGCGGTGACATCACGCGTAAGCGCAAGCTGCTCGAGAAGCAGAAGGAAGGCAAGAAGCGGATGAAGACGATCGGACGCGTTGAGGTGCCGCAGGAGGCGTTCGTCGCTGCCCTGTCGACCGACTCCGCGGCCGCCGACAAGGCCAAGAAGTAGGTGGACTGATGCGCTCATCACGATCGACGATCGCCGTGATGAGCGCATGCGTGGTTCTTGCCGGTTGCGCACCCGCGGTTGACGGCGCATCCGTCGTCCACATCGTCGACGCCGCCAAGCCGTCTGCGTCGCGCTCGCTGGACCAGGTCCTGCCCACCGTCGACGAGCTGGCGACCACGCTGGGGACCGGCGGCTTCATCGGTCAACTCGTTGAAGGCGGGTCCGACATGCTGCTGCAAGGCGTCGGCGAATCGGACGCGACGCCAAGCGAATGTGTGAGTCCCGCCTATCGCCTGGAGAAGGTGGTCTATCAGGCGAGCCCGGTACGGTCTGTTGCCAGCCAGTCGTGGGCCGGTGGCGATGCGAGCGGCCCGACCGCGTCGGGCTTTTTCGGTGTAGTCCAGTTCGCCAGTCCCGACGACGCTCAGACGTTCTTCGCGGCCTCGGCCGACAAGTGGCATCGATGCAACGGGCAGACGTTGGTGGTGCATCAACCCCAGCATGGCGCGGACGGGTTGAGCAGGATCACCGACGTTGCCATCGACAACAGGATCGTGTCGGCCGTCGTCATGCGTGACGCGGGTTCGACGATTCAGCGCGCGCTCGGGGTGGCGTCGGATTGCATTGTGGACGTGGAGATTACGGACGGTGGCAACGGCGCAGCGGGTGCTGTCAAGGTCGCCAATCTCATGGTCCAGAAGATCGGCGCTTCCTGACCCGATCGGACAGAGGGATGCCATGTCAGAACCCGTGCCCGATCGTGCGGCTCTCATGGCCGATTTCGAGCGCGTGCGCGCAGACTTTCAGCGTCTGATGGCACGTGCTGAGGAAAACGATTGGGCGAAGCCGACGCTCGGAACTCGATGGACGAACGAGCAGTTGCTGTTCCACATGGTGTTCGGCTACATGGTCGTCAAGCGACTCCTTGTCCTCGTGCGTCTTTTCGGGCGTCTACCTGACCCACTCAGCTTGGGCTTTGCGCGTGTTCTCAATTCGGCGACGCGTCCGTTCGACGCGATCAACTACTACGGGGCTTGCCTGGCGGCCACCGTCTATGACCGCACGCGAATGGCGAGCAAGCTCAATCGAACAATCGATTCACTCGAGAGGTCGCTGAGCCGCCAGCCGCCTCGTGCGTTCCGCCGGGGCATGCATTACCCCGTCCGGTGGGACCCATACTTTCGCGAATACATGACGCTGGCCGATGTCTACCGCTATCCGGGCCTGCACTACGACCACCACCGTCAGCAACTCACCCTGACTGATCTCGCCTGAGCGGCGGACTGTATATCGAGTTTTGCTGTGAGCTCGCAAAACTGGCAAAAATTGACGGCCAGCCAACGTGTGCCGCGTCGGTCGGTCACAATAACGCGGTGATCTTCATCGGCAAGGCTGCCCGGGCGTGCGCCGCGGGGGTCGTCATTGCGGCGTCTGTCGTACTCTCCGGCTGTGTGAGCACCGTTTCGGGCACCGCAGTGCGCGCGCAGAACGCCGGACCGATCGACGTGCCGCTGCTGACCGAGGCCAAGCTGAACCACGTGCTGCTGTCCATCGGCGAACTCAACGGGATCGTCGGCTCCACGCAGATGAAGGTCACCAGCGAGTTGGAGGAGATGACCGACCACTCCGGTGAGGTGTCCGACCCCGATTGCCTCGGCGCGATCTACGGGGCCGAGGAGCCCGTGTACGCCGGCAGCGGATGGACCGCGATGCGTGACCAGGTGGCGCGCGAACCTAGCGAAGACAACGAGCATTGGGTCGAGCAGACCGCGGTGTTGTACCCGTCGGCCGGCAAGGCGCAGAAGTTCTTCGACGAGTCGAAGTCGTCGTGGCAGAAATGCGCGAACTATTCGATTTCGGTTAACGACGGCGACGCGACGTACCTCTGGCAGATCGACAAGGCGAGTGCGCAGGACACGGTGGTCACCCAAGTGACGACGCAGGAAGACGCCGAAGGGTGGGAGTGCCAGCACGCGCTGTCGATGGTCTCCAACCTGACCGTCGAGGCGTGGGCATGCGGCTACGGCATCAAGGACGAGGCCGCCACGATCGCCGACGAGATGGTAGCCAACGCCGCGAAAAAATAAGCGACACAAGCATCTTCAGGCATTCGCGGCGTCGATGACCCCTTGGATGGCGTGCCAAATGTGTTCTGCGGCGCGGTCGGGGTCAGGTTGGCCGGAGTCGAGCCAAGCGATGACTGACTCCAGAGTGACGGTCGGAACCAGCCGTGCCGCCCAGTCGCGCCAAGGACCGGCCGGCATCCTCTCGGTCAGCTGGAGTTGGGCGATTTCGGTCGCGGTGGAGCGGAGGGTGTCGACCACATCGCGGAACTGCGGTTCCCGCGCCGCGTGGCGGAACAGCAGCCGGAAACCGTCTGGATCCGCCGCGGCCGCGCGCAGTAGCACGGGAATCGTTCCTTCGTCGTAGCCCTCGCTGCCGACAGTCTCGTCGAGTCGGGCACAGGCCCGGTCCAAGACTGCACGGTAGAGCTCGGCTTTGGAGTCGAAGTGTCGGTAGAGGATCACATGCGAGACGCCGGCTTCTGCGGCGATGTCGTCGAGGCTGGTTGCGGCGAATCCGGAGCGAGCGAAGGCGCGGGTGGCCGCGTCGAGGATCTGCTCGCGGCGCTCGGCCCGAGCCATGCGGCGGACCCGCGGCGGCCGTTCGACTGACGCGGTTCCCATGCGCCGACCTCCTCTTGTTTATACGAGATTATACAAGTACGCTTGTTAAAGTCGACTTATACACCTGGTCGCACCCCGTGGAGACCGCCATGACGACCCCGCTGCAACTACCGTTCGATCAGGTAGACCCGCTGCGGGTCACACCGCAGCTGCGCGAGCTACTGGCCACGGGCCATATTCACCGCGTGCAAACGGAGGTCGGTGATCCGGCGTGGTTGGTCACCCGTCACCCCGACGTGCGGCGACTACTCGACGACGACCGGCTCGGCCGAGCACATCCCCACCCCGACATCGCCGCGCGGACCAACGAGTCGGCGCTGTTCGGCGGACCGTTGGGCAATTTCGCCACCGAGCACGCCGACCACGCGCGGATGCGGGCGTTGCTGCAAGCACACTTCACGCCTCGGCACATGGGTGACCTGCGTCCGCGCATCGAGGCCCTCAGCGCCAGGCTGCTCGACAAGCTCGGTGAGCAGGGGCCACCCGCCGACTTGCACGCGCAGCTGGCGGTCCCGCTGCCGATCTTGGTCATCTGCGAACTGCTCGGAGTGCCCTACGAGGATCGCGACCAATTCCGTACCTGGACCACCGCCGCCGCCAACACCCGCGACCATGCCGCGTCGGAACAGGGTTTGGCACAGCTGTACGCCTACGGCCGAGGGCTTGTCGCCGTCAAACGCCGCACGCCCGCCAACGATGTGATTTCCCGGCTGTGTGTGACCGAAGGGGTGTCGGACGACGAAGCCGCCGAGCTGTCGATGGCCTTGCTGTTCGCGGGACACGAGACCACGGTGGTCCAAATCGGCCTCACTGCTGTGCTTTTGATGGGTAACCCGGAACAGTGGCAGGCGCTTGTCGATGAGCCCGCCTTGGTTCCGAAGGCGATAGAGGAGACTTTGCGGGCTTCCCGGCGAGGCGGTGGCGTGATGCCTCGCTACGCGCGGACTGACCTGGAAATCGGGGGAGTCACCGTCAAGGCGGGAGAGTTGGTGTTGCTTGAAATTGGCGCGAGCAACCATGACCCCAACGTATTTGCCGATCCCGATCGAGTGGACGTGAACCGTTCGAGCGCAAACCATCTCGCGTTCGGTCACGGCGCCCGTTACTGTCTGGGCGCGCCGCTGGCACGCATCGAGCTACAGACGGTGTTCATGCAACTCGTCTCGCGATTCCCGACTATGCGGCTGGCAGTCGCCGCCGAGCAGTTGACGATGCGGCCGGACGCGTTGGCCGGCGGGCTGACCGCGCTACCGGTGCGATGGTGAGCGCTGTGTCGAGGTCGGAGTTGTATACACGCTGATTTGAAATCTGAGCTGACCGTGGCTCGCGCCCTAGCCTTGAGTAGTGCTCGAAAACCTTCCCCTCGTCGGTCCCGACGGGGGAGCACTTCCGTTGATCCGTGTCAACGGAGCTTGGCCATGGGTAGTTCTCGCACTTGGTGCCCTGATCGTCGCGCTCGGCGGATTTCTTCTGACATGAGGCCCGTCAAACGCTGAGAGCTCGCCGATTGATGGAATTGCGTTCTGCGCGTTTTTAACCCACGCGGATGCAGTGAGCCGACAGTAACTTCCATGGCGTGACGTGTGAAGTCCATCTGCTTGCCTTCGGCAATACGAGGTCTGCCGGGCCGTGGCGGCACCCCGACATCGACAACAGCACCGCCGGCGTCCGTCGACGTCTGATCGAACACGCCCGTACCGCCGAGGCCGGTACGTTCGATGCGTTGTTCTTCGCCGACGGCCTCAACTTCGGCCCTCCGGCGACGTGGGCGTACAAGACGACCGAGGACTTCGAGCCGCTGACCACGACGGCTGCGCTGTCGTCGGTCACCGACCATATCGGGTTGGTCGTCACCGGATCCGCGACGTTGCAACACCCATATCACCTTGCACGCCAGCTTCTCTCGCTCGATCACCTCAGCGGCGGGCGTGCCGGATGGAACCTCGTCACCAGCTTCGCCCGGGCCGCGGCCGACAACTTCAGCGCGCGAGGCGTCGTCGACCACGACGAGCGGTACCGCATCGCCGAAGAGGTCATCGACGTGGTGAAGAAGCTGTGGGATTCATGGGGCGATCACGCGATCATCGAAGACCGGGCCGCGGGAATCTTCCACGACGTCACCAAGATTCACGTACCCAACCACAGTGGGCGGTACTTCGACGTCAAGGGGCCGATCGGTGCGGCACGTTCGGCACAGGGCCGGCCCGTGATCTTCCAGGCGGGATCGTCGACAACGGGACGAACCTTTGCGGCGCGCCATGCCGAGGTCATCTTCACCGGCCAGGGCAATAGGGCTCGGGCACAAGACTTCCACCGGCAGATCCATGACGAGGCACGCCGCCAGGGCCGAAGCGAACCACCGCTCATCACACCGTCCCTGCGGTTCATCGTGGGCTCCACAGAGGACGAGGTGCACCGGATCGAGCGCACCGCCTACGAGTACTTCAGCCCGGAATATCAGGCCGGCTGGCTACTCGAGGTCGACGTCGACGTTACCGGTGCCGACCTCGACGGGCCAGTACCCGACTCGGCGTTCCCCGACAGCACCGAGACGCACCAGACAGCGCTGGCGGGCTACCGCGCGCTCGCCACGGAGGGCAGTCCTACTGTGCGGGAGTTCTTGTATCGAACCGTCAATGGCTGGGGCGCAAGCATTGTCGGAACGCCGGAGCAGATCGCCGACGAGATCGAGAGTTGGTTCGAGTCACGGGCGGCCGACGGCTTCGTGCTCCAGGGCCCCGGCTTGCCGGGACAGTTCGAGGACTTCGTCGAACAAGTGGTCCCCCTCCTGCGCAAGCGCGGGCTGTTCCGCCACGAGTACACCGGGACCACACTGCGCGACCACCTCGGGCTTCCCGCACCGGCCAACCGATACGACGTCGGCGCATGAGCACGCCCGAGCCGTTTGTGCTGTCGGCGTTCACCATGTCGACGGTGTCGCACGGGAACTTCGGGTTGTGGCGTCACCCATTGGACCAGACGTCGAACTACACCGACGTCCGCTATTGGGTGGAACTCGCGAAGCTGTTGGATGATGGTGGTTTCGACGTGCTGTTCATCGCCGACGCGGTCGGCCAGCTCGATGTGTTCGGTGGCGACGCCACCTCCGCATTGGCTAAGGCCGTGCAGACCCCGGTGACGGACCCCCTGCTCGCCGTGTCGGCGATGGCCGCAGCGACCGAGCGCCTTGGCTTCGGCATCACCGTGTCAACCACGTACGAGAGCCCGTACCTGCTCGCCCGCAAGTTCAGCACGCTGGACCATCTGACGGGCGGCCGGATCGGCTGGAACATCGTCACCTCGCTTCTGGACAGCGCGGCCCGCAACATCATTGGACGCGAGCAGCAGATCCCGCACGATGAGCGCTATGCCATCGCCCAGGAATTCGTCGAGGTCACCTATAAGTTATGGGAGGGCTCGTGGGAATCCGATGCGGTGCTTCGAGACCGCGTCCGCGGGGTGTACACCGACGCGGCCAAGGTGCACGCCATAGCCCATGAGGGCCAGTACTTCACCGTGCCGGGCGCTCACCTGGTGGAACCGTCGCCACAGCGAACGCCCGTGCTGTTCCAGGCTGGCACGTCGACCGCAGGTCGCGAATTTGCGGCCCGCAATGCGGAATTGGTGTTCGCCAGTGACCCACGGCCGGAGGTGCTTCGCGCCAACATCGACGATGTGCGGCAACGCGCGGCCGGGTATGGTCGGCATCCCGAGTCGATCAAGTTCATCACGTCTATCGAAGTGGTCGTCGACAGCACAGATTCGGCCGCACAGGCCAAGGCCGCCGAACTGTCGAGATACCACGACCTGGAAGCCGGCTTGGTGCTCTTGTCCGCGCTGAGCGGAGTGGACTGGTCGGAATACGGCGTCGACAGGCCGATCGAGCAATTCGAGACCGACGCCAGCCGTTCGATATTGGCGGCGGTCGACGATCCAAGCGTTCGACAACGCCTAACCCTGCGCGACTACGTCGGCGGGTTAGGTGGGTTCGGTGGCGAACTCTTCGTCGGCTCACCTGTCACCATCGCCGATCAATTGGAGGAATACGCCGCTCGTGCCGGCATCGATGGATTCAACATCGTCTACCACGTCACGCCCGGAACGTTCGCCGATGTCGCGGAGTACTTGATACCGGAACTGCGCCGACGTGGTCGGGCGCGTGATCAGGACGGGTCGGCAACTCTGCGTCAGAAGCTGTTTCCGGGCGCGTCCGCATTGTTGCCCGACGATCACCCAGGCGCCGCGTTCCGCAGGAAAAGAATCTTGTCGATTTGATGACTCACGTTACGGCTGACTTTCCGGCATCGTGACAATCACATCAACAACTCGTTAACCGCCTGTGCGCCAAAGCATTAGCAGCACACACGACAATACGCCACGGCCCGAAAACGCCGGCCAGAAAGGCAGAGAGAATGTCCACACAGGTTCGCCCCGAAGCGTCATTGGGAGGGCGTGCGCTGACGTCGGCTCAGGGACGCGGCTTGCAGCGGGATGCGTTGGGGTTCTGGGGCGTCTTCGCGCAAGGCCTTGCCGCCGCCGCACCGAGCGTCGCGGTCGCCGGCGTGCCGTTCTCCTTGTTCGTTGCGGCGGGCAAGGGCGCAGCCTGGGCCGCCGTCATCGGACTGGCGATCACGGTCCTCATCGCCGCGACCATCAGCTTCCAAGCCAAGCGCACCGTGTCGTCGGGATCGCTGGGCACCTATACAGGCAACGGCTTGGGTCCTGGCTTCGCCTACGCCGCCGGTTTCAGTCTTCTTGTCGGCTACATCGGGTTCGCGACCACGGGGACGCTCGGCGGTGTGGTCTACCTCGACTCGTTTCTGGAGTCGATTGGGCTGGGGTCGCAGGCCACCTGGTTTCGCCTGCTGCTCGTCGTCGTGATCGTCGCGCTCGCCACTTATCTGCCGTTCCGCGGCGTTTCGGTCGCGGCGAAATATGAACTGGGCTTTGAGCTTATTGCGCTCGCGTCCATCTTCGTGATCATCGTGGCCGCCTACATCGGCTACGGCTTCCGTGTGGATTGGGAGCAATGGAATCCCAGCCACCTCGGCAACAGCGCAACATTCATCGCGGCGGTTTCGGCGGTCGGGGCATATGCCGGCTTCGAGAGTGTTGCGTCGCTGGGCGCCGAGGCCAAGGATGCCCACCGCACCATCGCGCGATCGCTGTTGCGCGTCGTTCTGCTCATCGGCGTGCTGTACATCGTCGCGACCTACCCGCAGATTCTGTTCTTCGGCAACATCGACGGGGACACGGCGATCCTCCCGCAGCTGGCCGCTGACACCAATGTCGCCTGGGTCAACTACGTCGTGACCGGCGCGGTCGCGGTGGCGTACATCGTATTCGTCACGGCAGTCACCACCGCAGCCGCTCGGTCATTGTTCACCTTCGCGCACGAAGGCGCGCTGCCACAGGTTCTGACGAAGGTGCACCACAAGTACAAGACGCCGTGGGTCGGCATCGCCTTCATCGGTGTGCTGGCGTTCGTGTTCTCTGTGGTTGCGACGTTCAGCCCGGCCGGCCGAGTGGTCTTTGACGTGTACGGCGGCTACGTCGCTAACTACGGCTTCCTGACGAGCTACCTGCTGGTCGTTATCGCCACGCCGGTCTGGCTCTACAAGATCAAGGCGCTGACGCCACTGAGACTGACCGTGTCGGTTGCGGCTACAGCGGCGCTCGGGTACGTGATCTTCTCCAACTTCTATCCTGTGCCGGAATTCCCGTTCAACATCCTGCCGTTCATCTTCGTCGGCATCCTGCTCGCCGGGCTGGCCTGGTACTGGTACCTCAAGCGCGCAAAACCCGAGGTGGCCAAGCGTGTCGGCACCATCCAGACGCTATCGGAGGCAGAGCAACAACGCCTGGCCGACGAGGGAATACTCGACGCCCTTCACGAGCAGGCCGCCGTGCCCAGTGCAGATGACGACCCGGAACCCCAGGAGCGCGAGAAGGAGCCGGTGGCGCGATGACACTCGCCGACCATCCGATCATCGAGCACTGGTCGGTGGCGACCGCCACGGCTCACGACCATCCGCGGATTGCCGACTTCCTCGCCACCACAAGGGGTTTGGGCGGGCGCAAGTTCGCCGCAGACTCACGCGACGTCGCCGAACAGCTCGACGGTGTGTTCACCGACGGCGCGACGCTCGTGCGCGACCACTCCGGCCGCGTACGCGGATACACCGCGCTACACCGTCCGCACGGATTACAGCCCGAGGTGTCGGCGGACTTCGTATTCGACCCGAATACCCCGCCCAATGTCGTGGACGACCTCGTCGGCGCTGTTGTCACCCGATTTCATCAGGAGGCCGTCGGCATTCCCGACGCGTTCTTGCGGGTGTTCATTGGTGGCGATCAGCAATCCGCGATCGACGCGCTGACCCGCAGGGGTGCGGTCCAGGAAGGCCAGTTCATCCGGACCCGAAAGCCGCTTGGCGCTGAGGATCCGGCGCGTCTGCGGGCCGCGGCGGTCGACGGTCTGACGGTGGTGCAGTGGCCTGAGATCGTCGAGCGCGGCCTGGGAGAACAGGTCCGCCAATTGCAGTTCGACACGTTCCTCGAGCACTTCGGGAACATGTCGAAGACGCAGGAGCTGTGGTGTCATCACATCGAAAGCCGGGCCTTCACGGCCGATTTCAGCCTCGCCGCCGTCGACGGCAACGGCGATGTGGTGGGTTACGTGCTGGGATCGACCTACACCACGGGCGTTGGGGCGGCCGAGGAGCGCAGTGCCCATACCGACTACATCGGGGTTCGGCGCGACCAGAGGCGGCGCGGGATCGGTGAGTTCCTGCTGAAGAAGATCTGGCTCGCCGCGCTGCGGCGCGGACTCTCTGTCGCCTCCCTGGGCACGGACATCAACAACCGCAGCAATGCGCACCTGCTCTACCGCCGATTGGGATACGTCGCCGTGGAAAATCAATTCGCCTATCGCATCGAGACAGAAGACTCCAAATGACCGACAACACACCGTATCTGCGGCAACGCACCGCAACCGACGACAACCTTCGATCGGCCTTCCTCCCGATCTTCGACAAGATCGCCGAGGCCAGCGTCGTTCGGGAACAGGACAGGGTTTTCCCACACGAGCAGGTGGGCTGGCTCAAAGACGCTGGATTCGGCACCCTGCGAATACCCGAGGAACAAGGCGGGTTTGGGGCATCACTGGAGCAAACCTTCCTGCTGCTCGCCGACCTCGGCGAGGCCGACGCCAACGTCTCCCACATCTGGCGCAACCACCTCGCGTTCGTTGAGGACCGGCTCAACGCGCCGGTGTCGCAGACCAATGACACGTGGATCAAACGGTTCCTCACAGGTGCATTCGTCGGCGGCGGCTGGACCGAAGCCAATAACGTCACGCTGGCGAATCTGGTCACCACGATCGCGGCCGAAGACGAACACTGGGTGGTCACGGGCGCGAAATACTATGCGACCGGTAGTCTCTACGCCGACTGGCTGGATGTGCTCGGCCGCGGCGACGACGGCGAACTGGTGACCGCATTGGTCCGCTCCGACGACCCGGGTGTGACGCTGGTGGACGATTGGCGAGGATTCGGTCAACGCACCACCGCCAGCGGCACGGCTCGATACGACCGCGTCCGCGCCGACCGCGGCGACGTCTTCCCAGCCGCAGAACGGTTCAGCTATCAGGCGCACTTCTATCAGATCGCCATGCTCTCTGTGCTCACCGGCATCACGCGAGCGACGCTGCGCGACGGCTCCGCGGCCCTGACGGAACGCAAACGGAATTACCCGCAAGGGTTGTCAGACGTTCCCAGTGGCGATGCCCAACTGCTGCAGGTGATTGGCCAAGTGTCGGCCGACGCGTTCGCCGCCGAGGCGGCTCTGGCGCACAGCGCCAGAAGCCTTGACCGCGTCGTTGCCGGCCGGTTGGCGGGCGATGACGACAACGCTCGGCAGCGTTTGATCGATGCCGAAGTGGCGGTGACGCAGGCGCAGCTCGTCATCATCGATGCGGCGCTGCGGGCGACGACGACCATATTCGATGCGCTCGGCTCATCGGGTGTTTCAGAGGAGCGGTTGCTGGACCGCCATTGGCGCAACGCACGGACGCTCGCCTCGCACAATCCCCGGGTCTACAAGGCGCGGATTCTCGGCGATTGGTTGATCAACGGCAAGGACCCGGTCGCCGACCTGGCGTCGTTGGGACGCGGGGGCCAAGGGAACTAGCCTGTCAGGACTACTCGTTATGGCGTTTGTTCAGTTCAGCGGCGTGACCTACCACGATCCGAGCCGTGCCTACGGCAGCTACGTGCTCTATACAGGCGCCGACGGTGTCACGCGTCTGATCGACCTGAATGGCGTGGTTCGCAACGAGTGGCCATATCCCGGCGTTCCGGCCCGGATCATCGACCCCGCGCTCAACGCCGGGCGGATCGGCGACATCGGTGTGCAGCTGACTCAGCTCGACAACTCGCCGGGCGGAATCTACGGTAACCGCACCGTCGGTCAGCTGTCGTGGGCGGGGGAGAAGGTGTGGGAGTGGGGGACCGAAGCGCCGGGCGGTGCTGCTCGCCAGAATCACGACTGGGAACTGCTCGAGAACGGTAATCGCCTCATTCTGGTGGCGATCCCGCGTGAAGTTCCTGCGCTGGGCCCCCACATCGTCGGGGACCAAGGAATCTACGAAGTAGCACCCGACGGCCGCATCGTCTGGGCATGGAAGGCCGGCGACCATCTCGACGAATTCGGGTTCAGTCCAGATGGATTCGACTACCTACGGCGAAGCGTCGCGCGCCAGCCCGACAACATCTGGGGCTATCTCGAGATCAATAGCGCCAAGACACTCGGGCCCAACAAATGGCACCGCGAGGACCCCGAGACGGTATTTCAGCCCGAGAACATCCTGATCAGCTCCCGCAAGGCCAACATCGTCGCTCTGATCGAGAAGGCATCCGGGAAAATCGTGTGGCGCCTGGGCCCGTACTTCGACGCCGAGCCGGGCGCCGAGCATCAGCGGATCAACAGTCATGTCGTCCCCCGGCCCCTTGACCAGATCTCGGGCCAGCACAACCCCCACTTCATCGCCGATGGACTACCCGGTGCAGGCAACCTGCTCGTGTTCGACAACCAGGGCGGTGCGGGTTATCCGCCTGCATCCCTTGGCATTTACGCCGGTTCGCGCGTGCTGGAGATCGATCCGGCCACCAAGCACGTCGTATGGCAGTACACGGCAGAGGATTCCGGACGCCCGCCGTGGACGTTCTTCAGCTCGTTCGTGAGTAACGCGCAGCGACTACCGAATGGCAACACGTTGATCACCGAGGGCATGCACGGCCGGATCTTTCAGGTCACACCGTCCGGAGAGGTGGTGTGGGAGTACCTCACACCGTACGAGGACTATGCGGTCGCCGGTGAACCGGAAGTCAAAGTTCCGACCGTCGCCGGTGTTGATCGGCCAACGCTGACGCGGATGATTTACCGGTCGCAGGCCGTACCGTTCGATTGGGTTCCGGCGGATACCGCGCGATCGGGTAAACCCATTGACCGGCGGATCGGTTGAGCGCCGTCATCTAGCGGTTTACGCAGCCGAAAAGAATCGCGCCGATTTGATAACTCCCGCTAATGGGCTATTTCCGGCATGGTTTCGGCAACATCAACTCGACGCGAACCCGGGGCTTCGCCCTTAGTCAGCCCCGGTAACGAAAGTCGGGCCGGAAAGGTGACCAAGGTATGAGTGACGTAAGTCTGGCCACCAGGCCCCCGAACATAGATCGTTCATCCGTCGCGACCACACCGTCGCAACCTCGCGATGTCTTTCTGCCGGGCGACACGCGGCGCCCGAGCGCCTTCGGAACGTTGCGCCGACGGCTCCGTTGGCCGCTCGGGATCTACACGACTCCGGTCCTCATCCTCGTCGTGTGGGAGATCCTCGCCCAGGCCGGTGTTCTCGCACCCACGTATGCACCGGCCCCGACCGAGATCGCCAACACGACTGTCGAGCTGTGGAACGACGGGGTCCTCGGCCCCGATCTGGTGATCTCGTTGCAGCGCGCGGTGATTGGCCTTGCTGTGGGGTTGAGTATCGGCATCGTGACCGGCGTGCTCGGCGGGTTCCTGCGCACCGGTGAGTATCTGTTCAACGGCGTCGCGCAGATCCTGAACACGGTCCCACTGCTCGCGGTGCTGCCGCTGTTCGTCGTGTGGTTCGGCATCGACGAGCTGACGAAAGTCCTGCTGATCGCGTTCGGCGCGGGCGTGCCGATGTACCTGAACCTCTTCGCGGCAATCCGCGGGGTGGACCAGCGGCTGATCGAGATGGCCCGAACCACCGGTGCCGGTTCTTGGCGTGTGGTCACCCGAGTGCTGTTGCCCGGCGCTCTTCCCGGATTCCTTGTGGGGCTCCGATTCTCGCTTGCCTACAGCATCCTGGGACTGGTAGCCGCCGAGACAGTCAACGCCGACGAGGGCCTCGGATTCCTGATCACCCAGGCCCAGACATATTTGCAGACCAACAAGGTGTTCGTGGGCCTGGTGATCTATTCGATCCTTGGCCTTGTTGCTGATCAATTCGTCCGAGCACTCGAGCGTGCGTTGTTGCGATGGCGCCCTAGTTATGAGGCGGTATGACCAGCCCCGCCGCGACGACACCGCGTCAGCAGACCGGTGTACTCGTCGAAGAGGTCGTCCGTAGGTTTGGTGATCGGGTTGTTCTGGACCATCTTGATTTAACAATCGGCAACGAAGAGCTCGTCGTCCTCCTAGGCCCCTCCGGCTGCGGCAAGAGTACCTTGCTGCGACTGCTCGCCGGGCTGAACAAGCCGGATAGCGGCCGAATCGAGGTTCCCGCGAAGCGGGCAATTGTGTTCCAGGGCGACCGGCTGCTGCCATGGCAGCGCGTTCTTCGCAACGTCACACTGGGCCTGCGAGGTGCCGACTCCAACGAGAAGGCCCGCAAGGCGTTGAGTGAGGTCAACCTGGCCGGCCGCGAGAATGCCTGGCCCAAACAACTTTCCGGCGGCGAGGCCCAGCGCGTCGCGCTGGCCCGTGCCTTGGTCTCAGAACCCGAACTGGTTCTGCTCGACGAGCCGTTCGCAGCGCTCGACGCGATCACCCGGCTGCGGATGCACGATCTGGTTCGCGCGCTCCGCAGAAAGCATCACGCCTCGATGTTGCTCGTCACCCACGACGTCGACGAGGCCATCGCACTGGCTGACCGGATCGTCGTCATGAGGTCTGGCCGCATCGGTGACGCGCACCGGGTGCGACTTTCGCCGGCCGACCGGGAAGCGAGCGTCGCTCGTGAGGAGATCCGCGCGGCGCTGCTAGCGGATCTCGGCCTCGCGAGCCAGCACTGACCACTTTCGACTCGTCCTTTACGAACAGGAGAACCGATGTCCCACAAACGCTTCCGATTGGTAGGCGCCGCAGCGCTGCTCGCCGTGACCACTCTTCTCGCCGCCTGCGGCTCCTCGTCTAAGGCCCCCGAGGCCCCGCTGAGCAGTGGTTCACCCGGCGCAGGCGGCCATCCCGAGTGGAGTCAATACACCTTCACCATCGGCGACAACGGCGGCGACGGTAACGAGGAACTGGCCAAGATCACCGGTGTATTCGATGATGCGCCGTACAAGGTCAAGTTCGCCAGATTCGACTACGGTCCGCCGCTGGTTCAGGCCGCCGCATCTGGCGACATCGACCTCGGGTCCGTTGGTGACGTTCCACCGATCACGGGGGCGGCAAAGCAATTCGGCTTCAAGATAGTCGCCGTCCAGCGCGGCGCAGATGCGACCAAGGCGCCCGAGAACATCATCGTGCCCAAGGATTCACCGATCCAGACACTCGCCGACCTCAAGGGCAAGAGGATTGCGGTCCCGCAGGGCAGCTCTGCGCACGGCCTAGCGCTGCTCGCGCTGAAGAGCGTGGGCCTTGGCCCCAAGGACGTCGAGCTCGTCTACCTCAGCCCGGCGGCCGGCGGCACGGCGTTCAACACCGGCAAGGTGGACGCGTGGTCGATCTGGAACCCGCAGTCGGCGCTCGCGATCGGCCACGGTGCCCGGATCATCGCCAAGGGCGTTCCGCCGATCGACCAGGTCAACAACTACTATGTCGCAAGCGAGAAGTCGCTCAGCGACCCGGTCCGGCGCGCTGCGTTGGCCGATGTGCTCACCCGTGTCGGCCGGGAATTCAATTGGGCTCAGCTGCATCCCGATCAGTACGCCAAGGCCATCGCGAAGGAGACGGGCGTTTCCCTCGAAGACGCGAGGGCGACCGTCGACGCCTACCCGTTCAAGATCACGCAGTTCCTCCCCGAAGACCTCAAGGCCGAGCAGGCGCTAAGTGATGCCTTCTTCGAGGCCGGCGAGATCACGAAGCAGGTCGACGTCAACACCATCGCCGACAACATCCTGCCCGACGGTTTCGACAGCTCGAAGCTGACCTGATGAGCGCAAGGCGTCGCGAACTACACCTCAACGCCTTCCTCATGGAGGCGGGCCACCACGAGGCGGCTTGGCGGCTGCCGGAGAGCAATCCGCACGCCGACTTCAATCTGCAGCACTGGATCCACCTGGCCCAGCTGGCGGAGAACGCGAAGTTCGACTCGCTGTTCCTGGCCGACGGTCCGGCGCTGACCGGCACCGGCGAGTTCCGGCCGCCGGGCCAACTGGAACCGCTGACGCTGCTAACCGCCCTCTCGCAGCACACCAGCACCATCGGGTTGATCGCCACGGTCTCGTCGAGCTACAACGAGCCGTACAACCTGGCGCGACGGCTGGCCTCTGTCGACCATGTCACTGGTGGTCGGGCCGGATGGAACATCGTCACGTCGGCAGGCGCCGACGAAGCCGCCAACTTCGGGCTCGACGAGCGACCCGACCACGCAACGCGGTACGCACGCGCCGGCGAGTTCCTCGAGGTCGCCAAGGCGTTGTGGGACAGCTGGGAGAGTGAAGCCGTCCTTGGCGACAAGGCGACCGGCCGCTACGCCGATCCAATGCGCCTTCACGAGATTGCTTACGCCGGAGATTATTTCAAGGTCGCGGGACCTCTGAACGTCGAGCGGCCGCCGCAGGGATACCCGCTCTTGGTGCAGGCCGGATCGTCGGAGGACGGCAAGAATTTCGCCGCCCGTCACGCAGAGGCCATCTTCACCGCGCACCAGACATATGAGCGCGCC
Organism: Mycobacterium sp.; assembly: GCF_035274705.1. Lineage (GTDB taxonomy): Bacteria > Actinomycetota > Actinomycetes > Mycobacteriales > Mycobacteriaceae > Mycobacterium. The sequence continues at coordinate 27,483 of NZ_DATENY010000017.1, forward strand.
GCCGATTTCTACGGCGACATCAAGGCACGTGCCACGGCCGCTGGCCGCGACCCTGACGGTGTGCTCGTACTGCCGGGCATTGTGCCGTTTATCGGCTCGACAGAGCGCGAGGCGCAGGAGCTGGCCCAGCGGTTCGACGACCTCCGGATCCCGGAATATGGTTTGCACCAGTTGGCGTGGAACTTCGAGACCGACCCATCGGTGTTCGAGCTCGACGAACCGTTGCCCGACTTCATCCTCGCCCGACCGAAACTGCAAGGGTCGCAAAGCCGATCGGATCTGATCATCGAGCTCGCAGTGCGCGAGAATCTGACCGTGCGCCAGGTCCTGTCGCGATTAGGCGGCGGCCGCGGACACTTCACCTTCGTCGGCACTCCGGAGCAAGCCGCCGACACCATCATCGCGTGGTTTGAGGGCGGTGCCGCCGATGGGTTCAACATCATGGCCCCCGCCCTCCCGTCGACGCTGGAGACGTTCATCGAACACGTGCTGCCGATTCTGCGAAGCAAGGGGTTGTTCCGCGAGGACTACGCCGGCACCACCTTGCGTGAGCACTACGGTCTGCCGGTTCCCGCGAACCAGTTCCACGACGATGCCTGATTCGGGCCCTGCGGCCCTGTCGATCAAGGGATTACGCAAGGTCTACCGCGGCGGGCTCACCGCGGTGTCGAACCTCGACTTGGAGCTCCCCGGCGGATCATTCTTCGGTCTTCTCGGTCCGAACGGCGCAGGCAAGACCACCCTGATCGGTTCGGTTTGCAACATTGTGCGGCCAACAGCGGGAGAGCTGACGGTGTTCGGCCACGATCACCGCACCAGGGAGGCTCGGCGTCTGATCGGCCTGGCGGAGCAGGAGATCAACGTCGACCGGTTTCTGTCGATCCGGCAGCTCCTGATCTACCACGCCGGCTATCACGGCATCGGGCGGAAGACGGCCGTGCGCCGCGTCGATGAACTGTTGGCGCTTTTCGGACTAGAGCACAAGGCCACTAGCAGGGCGTACGAGCTATCGGGAGGCATGCAGCGCCGCCTGGTTCTCGCGCGTGCGCTAACTCATCAGCCGCGACTGCTCATCCTCGACGAACCGACTGCGGGTGTCGACGTTGAATTACGCTCGGAAATCTGGAGATTGCTCAAGGGACTCAACGCCGCGGGAACGACGATTCTGCTGACCACGCACTACCTGCAGGAAGCGGAGACGCTCTGTGACGAGATCGCGCTGATCCGGGCCGGCCGGATCGTTGATCGCGGGTCGGCGAAGTCCCTGCGTGACCGCTACGAGGCACGTGACCTCTCCGAGGTGTACGACCGGGTCATCGTCGAGGCGGCCCCGTGACTGCCACCGCCGCGGCGGCCGTCAACGTGCCGTTCCAGGCGGAACGTTCACCGTTCCTCTGGCTTGCTGAGCGTGAGGTGCGGCGCTTCCTCAACATCTGGCAGTACACGATCTTCGCGCCCATACTGGCCGCCGTGCTGTTCGTCGTCGTGTTCGGCTCAGCGTTGGGCCACCACGTCGCGGCGGTCGATGGAGTTCCCTACGGCCAGTTCATCGTTGGGGGACTGCTCGCGCAGGCGATCATCAATGTCGGGTACTTCAACGGGACAACGAGTTTGTTCGAGGCCCGCAACGATCACTATATCCATGATGTGTTCGCCAGCCCATTGCGATGGTGGGAGATCAATGCGGCCCTGGTCGTCGGCGGGGTCATCCGCGGAATCATCGTCGGAGCCGGTGTCTTGGCGATCGCGCTGCCGCTCACTCACATTGGCGGTATCGCGCGGCCGGGCGTGTTCGTGTTCGGGACTCTCGGAGTGTTGCTGGTAGCGGGACAGGTCGGCGTTATCGCGGGCAGCCTGGCCAAATCCCTGGACCACGTGTACTCGCTGGAGTCGATCATCCTGCTGCCGTTGGGATTCCTCGGCGGCATCTTCTACTCCGTCCAGCAATTGCCACCGATCTGGAACGTGCTCAGCCGGATCAACCCGGTGTTCTGGCTGGTTCAGGTGGAGCGGGTCGGGTTACTCGGGCACGCCGATGTGAGCGCCACGGCGGCGCTGGCCGTCGTATGGGTGGTGGCGGCGGCCCTGTCGGTGTGGTCAGCGGTGATCTTCGGCACGAACCAACTCAAGCCCTGAGGAGGAAAGGACCGTCTTGACGAACAACGTTGCGGTAGAAACACTGTCGACGGATGTATTGGTTATCGGCGGCGGCCCGGCCGGGACGTGGGCGGCAATCAAGGCGGCCCAAGCGGGCGCGGACGTCGTTCTGGCGGACAAGGGTTACACCGGCGCGAGCGGCGCGACGGCGTCGGTCGGCACTGGAATCTGGTATGTCGACGACGTGCCCGAGCTTCGGGAGGCCGCGATGGCCAGCCGCGAAGCCCTCGGCGGCCACCTCGCCGACCGGAATTGGATGGCACGGGTCCTCGACGAAACCCATGCCCGCATGGACGAACTCGCCGAGGTCCAGCGCTACCCGTTCCCGGTCGGCCTCGACGGCCGCCCCATCCGCGATGACCTCCAAGGGCCCGAGTACATGCGCCGGCAACGCACCCGCGTTCAGCGCCTTGGAGTCCGAATCCTCGACCACACACCGGCCTTGGAGCTTCTGGTCGATGACGATGGCGTGGTGTCTGGCGCCGTGGCGCTGGATCGCCCCTCGGGCCGAACGGTGCGCATTGAAGCCGCCGCCGTGGTGCTCGCTGCGGGCGGTTGTGCCTTCCAGTCGAAGACACTGGGTTGCGATGTCAATACCGGTGACGGCGCGCTGATGGCGGTCGAGGCTGGAGCGGTGCTCTCGGGTATGGAGTTCTCCAACGCCTATGCGATCGCGCCGAAGGGCACCTCGCTGACGAAGACCGCCTACTACTCCTGGGCCACCTTTTACCGCGCCGACAAGACGGTGCTCGAAGGCGCGGGCAGCGCGAGAGGTAGATCCGTTATCGCCAAAACTCTTCTCTCGGAGGCGGTTTTCGCCCGGATCGATCGCGCCACCGAAGCCGAGCAGCACGCCATGCGCAAGGGACAGCCGAACTTCTTCCTGGTATTCGACCGGCTTGGTATCAATCCCTTTACCGACTTCTTCGAAATCACGTTGCTGGCCGAGGGCACCGTGCGGGGCACCGGCGGCGTTCGGGTGGCCGACTATGACTGCTCCACCGACGTCCCCGGCCTTTACGCGGCAGGCGACACCGCGACGCGCGAACTCATCTGCGGCGGCTTCACGGGCGGGGGCAGCCACAATGCGGCGTGGGCGGCCTCCTCGGGTAGTTGGGCCGGACAGGCGGCCGCGGCGTTCGCGACTCGTCGGGGACATCTGGCCGCTGCGCTTCGACCGGTGGGTGAAGCCGGCATTCGGCCGACAAGCAAGGTCAGCCTGGACTACCGTGCGGTGGTTGCCGCGGTCCAGCGGCAGGTATTGCCACTCGACCTGAACTACTTGCGGCACGGCGATCGGCTGCGGCCAGCCCTGCAGTCCCTGCACCATACGTGGTCGGCGGTCCGTGCGGGATTGGTTGGAAGCGGCGAGGATTCGTTCCGCGCACGCGAGGCGGCGGCGATGGTCGCTCACAGCCGCTGGATGTATCACGCCGCGCTGCAGCGCACCGAGACGCGGGGCATGCACAAACGGTTGGACTTTCCGGCGCTGGACACTTCGCAGCGCTACCGGCTGCTCACCGGCGGCCTCGATGAGATCTGGAGCCGTCCGGAGTCGTCATGGGTGGGGCTGGCGGCATGATCGAGCTCGTCGACCGAGACCGATGCATACGGTGTGATCGCTGCGTTGACGTGTGCCCCACGCGTGTGTTCGACCTCGGCGCCGACGGGATCCCGGTCATCGCCCGGCACGACAGCTGCCAGACCTGCTTCCAGTGTGAGGCGTACTGCCCGACCGATGCGCTGTTCGTAGTCCCACTTGCGACTCCGGCGCCCGTGGACTCCGCGTTCCGCGACACGGTGCAGCTGGCCGCTTCCGGCCTGCTCGGCGGCTACCGCCGTGAACTGGGGTGGGGCAACGGACGTGCTCTGGGCGCCCGATCTGCGGTTGGCCCGTCATTTCCGGGTTGAGCGCAGGCGCACGAACAGTTAGTTAGAGCGCGTTGCCAGAGCAACCCGCTGACGCGGAATCAGCTCGCCCCAGGCGGTGAACGCCTCGGCGTGCTCCGCCGACGCCGAGCCGCTGGCCACCGCAACTAAACCGCCGGCCAGTCGTCCGATGCCGACGCCGGTCTGATGCACGACACGGACCAATTCTTCGAACGCCTCATGATCCGTGCAGCCACGCAATCCGACCAGAATGCCGATGGCCATGTCGATCACCCGTCGCGACGATTCATCCCCCACGCGATAACTCATGCATGGATGGTGCGGGACGGAAAAAGTCAGGACAAGACATCAGTGCACGATGATCCTGAAGCGCTACCGACTTGACATCCCGGCGCTACCGTCCCTACATCGGGGCGTTAGCCGGCAGGAAAACGCCGGAGGAGTCGGCCTCCTCCTCGGCCCGGATCACGTGCACGACGGCGTTGATCAACGCCAGGTGGGTGAACGCCTGCGGGAAGTTGCCCAGATGCCGCCCGGTGCGCGGCTCGATCTCCTCGGCGTACAGATGCAGCGGGCTCGCGAACGACAACAGCCGCTCGCACAGATGCTTGGCCCGGTGGATTTCGCCGATCTCGACCAGCGCCGACACCAGCCAGAACGAGCAGATCGTGAACGTGCCTTCCTCACCGGAAAGGCCGTCGTCGGTCTCCTCGACGCGGTAGCGCAACACCAGTCCTTCCTCGGTCAGCTCGTCGGCGATGGCCAGCACAGTCGCCCGCACCCGCGGGTCGTCGGCGGGCAGGAACCGGGTCAGGATGGCCAGCAGCAGCGAGGCGTCCAGCGCGTCGTCGCCGTAGCGCTGGGTGAGCACTCCGCGGGAGTCGACGCCATTGGCGAGCACGTCGGCCTTGATCTCCTCGGCGATCGCACGCCACTGCTGCGCGTAGGACTTCTCGCCCTGTAGCTCGGCCAGCTTGGAGCCGCGATCCAGCGCCACCCAGCACATGATCTTCGACGACGTGAAGTGTTGCGGCTCGCCGCGCACCTCCCAGATGCCGCGGTCGGGTTCGCGCCAGTGCTTGATCGCCTCTTCGACCTGTTGCTTGAGCACCGGCCACAAGGTGTCGGAGATCTGCTCACGCGACTTGGCGTGCAAGTACACCGAATCCAGCATCGTGCCCCAGATGTCGTGCTGCATCTGGTTGTACGCGCCGTTGCCGATGCGCACCGGCCGGGCGTGGTCGTAACCGGACAGGTGGTGCAGCTCTTCTTCGACAAGGCTGCGCTCACCGCCCACCGCGTACATCACCTGAAGTGGGTGGCGCTCACCGTTGTTCGCGCCCGATACATCGGCGATGAATGCGAAGAAGTCGTCGGCCTCGCGGTCCAGCCCCAGTGTGTAGAGGCCCCACAGCGCGAACGTCGAATCGCGCACCCATGCGTAGCGGTAGTCCCAATTTCGTTCCCCCTGAGGGGTTTCCGGCAGCGATGTCGTCGGCGCCGCAAGCAGGGCGCCAGTGGGCGAGTAAGTCAGGCCTTTCAGTGTCAGCGCGCTGCGTTGCAAATACGACCGCCACGGGTGGTCGGGGAAGTCGCCGATGTTGATCCACTGCCGCCACATTTCGCTGGTCTGCCACATCTTGTCCGCGGCCTCGTCGTAGGTCTGCGGCGACGGATGCTTGGACCAGGACAGCGCGACGAAGACGTTGTCGCCCTCCTTCATTCGCGTCCTGGCCCGCGCCTCGCGGCCCTCCAAACCGATACGGAGATTCGTGGTCAGCCGCAGCGTCGGATGCGAATCCGGGTTCTTGGCAGCCCGCGCGATCGCCTCACCGTAGGCCTGTGCGGAGTACTCCCAGGTGGCGTTGTTTCGGTGGTAGTCGAAGGACGGCTCGCAGTTCATCACCATCTCGACCGTGCCGCTCACGCAGCGCACGGTGCGCAGCAGGATGTGCTCGGCATCCCAGTCCATCGGAGTGCGGCGATGCGTGCGAGATCTCGTCTCGATGTCGTGCCACGGCCCCATCACCAGCGTGTCCCGAACGATCACCCAGCCGGTGTGGGTCTGCCAGGTCGTTTCCAGGATCAAGCTACCGGGCAAATAGCGACGCGCGGCCGGGACCGTTACCCCATAGGGCGCCAACCGAAAATGGCCCGCCGCGCGGTCCAGGATTGCGCCGAACACGCTGGGGGAGTCGGGCCGAGGGACGCACAGCCATTCCACAGCGCCGGCCGAGGAGATCAGGCAGGTGGTCTCGCAGTCGGACAGGAACGCGTAGTCCGCGATCGGCGGAAACGGGTTCCGCAACGTCCCAGCAGACGTGTACGGCACTGGCGCCGTCACGGTCAACGGGGCGTTCGACAATCCGCCGTGCATAGCCGCCGCCCCGTCGGAAGGCTGGCTCTGTTGCAGCACCATGCGGACATCATCAACTGCCGACGTGCCCGGCGTCTACTCGTGGTGCGGCGCGTCGTCTACCGGCGGGCAAACTCCGGCACGTGTTCGGGCAGCGGGCCGATGGCAACGCCGTAACCCACCGCGGCTCGCAGCGCAGGCACCTTGGGGGCGATCCGGATGAGCAGCGGCGGTTTGGTGGCCTTGTTCGACGACACCGCGACCGCGATCACGCGAGCATGAACCACCCGCTGCACCGACTGGATCAGGGCGGCGGGTAACCATCGGCGGACCTGAACACGTGCTAAATGCCTGGTGGAAAGCGTGCCCGTGCGCAGCGGACCTGCGAGCAATCCGGCTGCCGCCACCGCGTCGGCGACGGCGAGGTTGATCCCGACGCCGCCGACCGGGGACATCGCGTGCGCGGCGTCGCCGATCAGCAACAGGCCGTCGGCATACCACCGGCGCAGCCGATTCAGCTGCACGTCGAGCAGTTTGACGTCATCCCACGACGCAACGGCCGTGACGCGATCGGCCAGCCAGGGCACCAGCGACACCACGCCGCGGTGCAACCCCTCGATGCCCTGTGCGCGCAGTTCGGCGTCGTGGCCCTTGGGGATGATGTACGCGATCTGGTAATAGTCGCCCCTGTCGATGGTGATGCAGGCATGTCCACTGCTGAGTACGCCGGCTAGGCCGTGAGGGTCGTCGTCCTTGCGTGGCAGCCGGAACCACCACACGTCCATCGGCGTCCCGAAGTTCTTCGGCGTCAGCCCCATCGCGTTGCGCAGCGTCGACGAGCGGCCGTCGCACGCGACCGTCAAGTCGGCATGCATCTCATGGGTCTGCCCGTCGGCGTCGCGGTAGCTCACCCCGATCACCTTGGCACCGCGGCGAATCGGTGCGAGCACCTCGGTGCGGCGCAGCAGTGTGAACGTCGGCTCCTTCTCCGCGGCGGCGGCCAACAGCTCGAGGAAGTCCCATTGTGGGACGAGCGCAATGTGCTTGTGCGGACCGGGGATTCGGTGCAGGTCGACGTCGACCTGGGCGCCCTGGATCTTCATCCCGATCGTGTCGATGTCGCGGTGCGGCATCCGGGCGAACTCGTCGGCCAGGCCCAGTTCGTCGAGCAGTCGCAGCGTGCTGGCGTGGACAGTGTCGCCTCGGAAGTCGCGCAGGAAGTCGGCATGCTTTTCCATGACCGTGACGTTGATGCCGCCGCGGGCGAGCAGCAGTCCCAGCATGATTCCGGCGGGGCCGCCGCCGGCGACTAAACAGGAAGTCTTCGCAGTGCTGTCTCTGTCTTCAGCGGCCGGCACCCAGTCATCCTTGCATCGAATAGTGTGGCCATGTGGGCGGCTTCCTCAATTGGTGGGACGGCGTCGAGCTGTGGCTTTCCGGCTTGCCGTTCGTCGCCCAGACCGCGGTGGTGATGCCGGTGGTGCTGGCCCTTGCATACGGGATCGCCGTGTTGTTCGACGGCGCTCTGGGCAACGGGATTCGCCTGCTGCGCCGTGCGCGGCACGACGACGAGGATGCGAAGTGAGCGGGATGCCCCGCTCGCGGGTGACGCTGGTCCTCGTCCTCCTCGTGGTGTTGGTGCTCGTCATGTGGCTGCTGAGTCGTTAAGTCGGCTAAGTCCCAACTGGCAACGGTCACCGACTCTGTTATTCTTCGCGCCATGCAGACAGCGTCCGGCAACAAGAGGGGTCACATCGTGGCCCTCATTGCCGTGGGATTCAGTGCTGTCGCTGATATCTGTTGTTGTCGCTGACTCCACACCCGTCCGCGGTTTGGTGTCGGTAGCGGCTGCGTCATTGCTCAGATACTGATTCCTCGCCTTGCCGTTGTGACGGGACTGCCCGTTGGTTCCCCGCAATGAAAGGTCATCAATGCTCAACATCCGAAAGTCCTGGCGTTACGGCGCCGCGCTGACTGCCGCAGCGACGCTGCTCGCTGCGTGCGGCGGCGGTTCCAGCGACGTGGCAGGCGGCAGCCAGCAGCCGGCCGCCGAGACCACCCTCACGCTGGTCGCGTACGCGGTGCCCGAACCAGGCTGGAGCAAGATCATCCCGGCGTTCGCGGCCACGCCGGAAGGCAAGGGCGTGGCCGTGACCACGTCGTACGGCGCCTCCGGCGACCAGTCGCGCGCTGTCGTCGACGGCAAGCCGGCCGACATCGTCAACTTCTCCGTCGAGCCGGATGTCAGCCGCCTGGTCAAGGCGAACAAGGTGGCCAAGGACTGGAACGCCGACGCCACCAAGGGCATCCCGTTCGGGTCGGTCGTTTCGCTGGTGGTCCGCAAGGGCAACCCGAAGAACATCAAAGACTGGGACGACTTGCTGAAGCCCGGGATCGAGGTCGTCACCCCGAGCCCGCTGAGCTCAGGCTCCGCCAAGTGGAACCTGCTGGCTCCCTACGCCGCGAAGAGCAATGGCGGCCAGGACCAGCAGGCCGGATTGGACTACATCACCAAGCTGGTGACCGAGCACGTCAAGACCCGGCCCGGTTCCGGCCGGGAGGCCACCGACGTGTTCCTGCAGGGCACCGGTGACGTGCTGATCAGCTACGAGAACGAGGCGATCAACGTCGAGCGGCAGGGCAAGCCCGTCGAGCACCTCAACCCGCCGCAGACCTTCAAGATCGAGAACCCGGTCGCGGTCGTCACCTCCAGCGCTCACCTGGACAAGGCCACCGCGCTGAAGAACTACCTGTTCACCAAGGAGGGCCAGAAGATCTGGGCCCAGGCCGGCTTCCGGCCCGTCGATCCGTCTGTCGCTCTGGATTTCGCGAACGATTTCCCGACGCCGCAGAAGCTGTGGACCATCGCTGACCTCGGCGGATGGAGCGCGGTCGATCCCGCGTTGTTCGACAAGGAAAACGGAAGCATCACGAAGATCTACAAACAGGCGACTGGATGACCGCTACTGTCGGGATCCCCGGCGAAGGTCCAGCGACCCGGCCCGAACTCACCGGTGACGGTGGGGGCGGCCGGGCGTCCGGCCTTCTCGGCGGCAGGTTTGGCACGACGTCGCTGCGGGTCGGCGCGGCATCGATATGGCTCTCGGTCATCGTGCTGCTGCCGCTGGCCGCAATTGTGTGGCAGGCCGCCGGTGGCGGTTGGCATGCGTTCTGGCTGGCGGTGACGTCGAACGCAGCGGTGGAGTCGTTCCGGGTGACGCTGACCATCTCGGCCGGGGTGACCCTGGTGAACCTGTTCTTCGGGTTGCTGGTCGCCTGGGTCCTGACGCGCGACGATTTCCCCGGCAAGCGCCTCGTCGACTCGGTGATCGACCTGCCGTTCGCGCTGCCGACCATCGTGGCGAGCCTGGTGATGTTGGCCCTATATGGGCCGAACAGCCCGATTGACCTTCATCTGCAGCACACCAAATGGGGCGTGGGCGTCGCGCTGTTGTTCGTCACACTGCCGTTCGTCGTGCGCTCGGTGCAGCCGGTGCTGTTGGAACTCGACCACGAGACGGAGGAGGCAGCAGCCTCCTTGGGTGCCAACAATTGGACGATCTTCACTCGGGTTGTCCTGCCGGCGTTGTTGCCGTCGCTGCTTTCTGGTGCGGGTCTTGCCTTCTCGCGCGCGATCGGCGAATTCGGCTCGGTGGTGCTGATCGGGGGTGCGGTCCCGGGTGAGACCGAAGTGTCGTCGCAGTGGATCCGTACACTCATCGAAAACGACGACCGCACCGGCGCGGCTGCAATTTCAATTGTGCTGCTTGTGATCTCGTTCGTGGTGTTGTTCATCCTGCGTGCCATCGGATCACGGGCAGCCAAGCGTGAGGAGCTGGCGCCTTGATTCTGTCACCCGTCGTGCGGCATCTGCTCCGCTACCTTGCTCTGGCCTACGTCGCGATCCTCGTCATCGTCCCTGTCGCGTTGATTTTGTGGCGCACGTTCCAGCCGGGTATCGGGGCCTTCTTCGAATCCATCACCACCCCGGCTGCGGTCTCCGCGCTACAACTTTCGCTCCTGGTCGTGGCGATCGTCGTACCGCTGAACGTGCTCTTCGGCATACCGACAGCATTGGTCCTGGCGCGCAACAGATTTCGTGGCAAGAGTGCGCTGCAGGCCGTGATCGACCTGCCGTTCGCTGTCTCACCCGTCGTCGTCGGTGTCGCGCTGATCCTGCTGTGGGGTTCGGCGGGGCTGTTCGGTTTCGTCGAGAACAACCTCGGCTTCAAGATCATCTTCGGGTTTCCGGGCATCGTATTGGCCAGCATCTTTGTCACGGTGCCGTTCGTCATCCGGGAAGTCGAGCCGGTGTTGCATGAGATCGGCACCGACCAGGAGGAAGCGGCCGCCACCCTGGGATCGCAATGGTGGCAGACATTTTGGCGTGTCACGCTCCCGTCGATCCGGTGGGGCCTGACCTACGGCATCGTGTTGACGATCGCGCGCACCCTAGGCGAGTACGGCGCGGTCATCATGGTGTCGTCGAACCTGCCTGGGGCGTCGCAAACCCTCACACTATTGGTATCCGACCGGTACAGCCGCGGCTCGGAATATGGTGCATACGCCGTCTCCACATTGTTGATGACGGTCGCGGTGATCGTTCTGATCGTTCAGGTGGTCCTCGACGCGCGGCGCGCGCGGGCGGGCAAACAGGCATAAGGGGAGAGATGACCGACGCAATCATCGTGCGGGGCGCGAACAAACGCTATGGCGACTTCGCGGCGTTGGACAACGTCGATTTCGAGGTGCCGTCTGGCTCGCTGACCGCGCTATTAGGTCCCAGCGGATCGGGTAAGTCGACCCTGTTGCGTGCCATCGCGGGCCTGGATCTGCCCGATACCGGCACCATCACGATCAACGGGCGTGACGTGACTCAGATACCGCCGCAACGCCGCGGTATCGGGTTCGTCTTCCAGCACTACGCAGCGTTCAAGCACCTGACTGTTCGCGACAACGTCGCCTTCGGCCTCAAGATCCGCAAGCGGCCGAAGGCCGAGATCAAGGAGAAGGTCGACAACCTTCTGGAAGTAGTGGGCCTTGCGGGATTTCAGACCCGCTATCCCAACCAGCTCTCGGGTGGCCAGCGCCAGCGCATGGCCCTGGCCCGCGCGCTCGCGGTTGATCCGCAGGTCCTGCTGCTCGACGAGCCGTTCGGTGCGCTCGATGCCAAGGTCCGCGAGGATCTGCGTGCGTGGTTGCGCCGGCTGCATGACGAGGTGCACGTCACCACCGTGCTGGTGACCCATGATCAGGCGGAAGCTCTCGACGTTGCCGACCGCATCGCAGTGCTCAACAAGGGTCGCATCGAGCAGGTCGGCTCGCCGACGGACGTCTACGACGCGCCGGCCAACGCGTTTGTCATGTCGTTCCTCGGTGCGGTGTCGTCACTGAACGGCACGCTGGTTCGACCTCACGACATCCGCGTCGGCCGCAACCCCGAGATGGCGATCGCGTCCAGCGATGATTCGGTGCAGGCGACCGGTGTCGTGCGGGCGACGATCGATCGAATTGTCGTGCTGGGCTTCGAGGTTCGCGTCGAACTCACCAGCGCGGCTGACCACACTCCGTTCACCGCGCAGATCACCCGCGGTGACGCCGAGGCGCTAGGGCTCAAGGAAGGCGACACGGTGTACGTGCGCGCCACCCGCGTTCCGCCGTTGCCGGGCGGTACGGAGATCCCGCGGGCCGACAATGCGGATGAGGACGAGCTGACGAAAGCCTGAGCGGTTAGGCAAGCCCCTTGAGCATCAGGTTCCAATACATGAATGGCAATCCGTACTTCTTCAGGTACCAATAGGCCCGGTGCGGCTTCGTCGGATCGAGTCCGGGGAATGACGGCGTGATTTGCAGTGAGTAGTCGAACTCTGCCAGCAGCATCGCGTGCGACGACGTCACGATCGGGCATGATGCGTACCCGTCATACTCGGCGCGCAGCGGCCTCCCCTTCAGGAACGAGTCGATGTTGTCGACGACGACGGGAGCTTGTTTGCGAATCGCCGCGCCTGTCTTCGAATTCGGCGACGAGCCAGCGTCACCCAGACTGAACACATTGGGATACCGCACCTGCTGCATCGTGTGTTTGTCGATATCGACGTACCCGTTGGCATCGCCGGTTGACAGCGGGCTGGCCTTGATCCAGTCCGGCGCCGACTGACGAGGTGCGACATGTAGCACGTCATAGGGGAGCGTGGTGTCCGTCCCGCCCTCGCCGACGCTGGCGACCGCAACCTTGTGCGCCTCCGCATCAACCGATGTCACCTCGGAATTGGTGTGCAGGTTGATGCCGTAGTCGGCGACGACCTCGTCGAGGTTGTCGGCGATCTCCGGGATGCCGAAGATCCGCGGTGTCGGCACCACGAGGTGGACATCGATGTCGGAGAGTACGCCTTCCTTTCGCCAGTGGTCGCAGGCGAGATACGCGATCTTCTGCGGCGCTCCGGCGCACTTGATCGGCCCGGACGGCATCGTGAACACCGCGGTGCCCGACCGCGTGTTGCGGATGAACTCCCATGTGCGCGGCGCGAGGTCGAACCGGTAATTGGACGACACGCCGTTGTGACCGAGTGTGTCTTCCAGTCCTTCGGTGCGGCACCAGTCGAGTTGAATGCCTGGGCAGACCACGAGCACGTCGTACTCGTAGGTCGCCCCGTCGCCACACGTGACGGTGTTGTTGTCCGGATCGATGGACGAGGCGGCGTTCTTGATCCAAGTTGCCTCCGTGGGCATCACCGAGGCCTCGGGGCGTTCGGTGGTCGACGCTTGGGCCTGTCCGCCGCCGACGAGGGTCCACAATGCTTGGTAGTAGTGCGTATCCGACGGCTCGATGACCGCGACGTCGCGGTAGCCCTTGCGCATCAGCCGAGCGGCAACGGTGATGCCGGCGGTGCCGCCGCCGACGATGACGATTTGGTGTTTGGCGGTGATCATGATCTTCCTTGTCTTTCAGGCGTTTTGGACGGCAAGACTGACGGCTTCATAGCCGCCGAGGATGTCGCTCACGTCGACGAAACCGCGCTGCCTCAGCAGGCTTGCGGCCACCGACGACCGGTATCCGCCGGCGCAGTACACGACGGTGGGCAGGGACGGGTCGAGTTCGTCGAGCCGGCCGGTCAGCTGGGCCACCGGGATGTTGATCGCTCCCGGGATCGCGCCGGCCGCGACCTCGCCCGGATTGCGGACATCGACGATCTGCAGATCGGGCACCTGCGAGACTCGCTCGCCAAATGCCTTGGCGGTCAACCGCGATGCGACCTGGACTTCGTCCCGGTGCTCCAACAGCGTCTTGAATGGCGACGCGACGAAGCCGATCACTCGGTCGAATCCGATACGGCCGAGCCGATTCTTGCCTTCGCGCTCCTGACCGGGTTCGGTGAAAAGCACGATGTCGACATCGGGCGAGATGATCGAGCCGGCGAACTCGGCGTAGCGGCCGTCGAGTCCGATGTTGATTGCGCGCCCGAGGTGCCCCTGAGCGAACTCCTCAGGGCTGCGTCCGTCGACGAGCACGGCCCCGGCGTCGAGTGCGCTGAGGACCTGCTCGTACGTCATCGGCGTCGGCCGCTTGCGCTCGTCCAACAGCCCGTGTGCCTTGCGGTTGAGAATCGCGTCGTACACGAAATAGCCAGGCGCCGGCGGCTGTCCCTCCGTGACGAGCTTCATGAACGTCGGCTTGTCCGGTGCGCGCAGTGCGTAGTTCGACGCCTTCTGGTCCCCGATCGTCGACGACAGATCCGTCGACAGATTCTTGCCACACGCCGAGCCCGCGCCGTGAGCGGGATACACCCGAGTCGCGTCGGGCAGCGTCATCAGCTTGTCGTGCAGTGAGTCGTAGAGCTTGTCGGCGAGCTCGTCACGGGAAAAGCCGATCGACGCCAGCAGGTCGGGACGGCCGACGTCGCCGATGAACAGAGTGTCACCGGTGAGGACGCCGTACGGGATCTCGTCGTGCGCGTGTTCGTAGACAACGATGGAAAGCGACTCCGGCGTATGGCCGGGCGTGTGGCGGAACTCCAGCGTCACATCCCCGAATGAATAGCGATCGCCGTCATCGACAGCCATGAAGTCGAACTCGGGCTCGGCGACCGACGAGTAGACGATCTTCGCCCCGGTCGCCTTCGCAAGTTCGAGGTGGCCGGAGAGGAAGTCGGCGTGGAAGTGGGTCTCGATGACGAGGTCGATCGTGAAGCCGAGGTCGTTCGCGTCGGATAGGTACTCGGACACGTCGCGCTGCGGGTCGATGATGACGGCTCGTCCGGTTGTCTCATCGCCGATCAGGTACGACGCATGAGATAAGCACTCCAGGTAATACTGGATGAACTTCATGGTCCTCGGTCCTTTCGCTTCCGTTATCGCGGTTCTTCATTGTCGGTATACACCC
>NZ_DATENY010000018.1:0-156314 GCF_035274705.1 Mycobacterium sp.
GTGCTTCCACCGGTGCTGCTGGCTTCGGGGCCGGCGCCTTCTCGGGCGCCGGCTTGGTCGCGGCGACCTTGGCTGGGGAGCCGTTCCCCTCGGCCTTGACCTTCGCCGCGGCGGACTTTCCACCGCCGAATGACTCGCGCAGCCGGCGCGCGACGGGGGCCTCCACTGTGGAGGACGCTGATTTGACGAATTCGCCCTGTTCGCTAAGCCGGGCGAGTACTTCCTTGCTGGTTACACCGAGTTCCTTCGCCAACTCGTGTACGCGGGCCTTACCTGCCACTACATCTCCATCTCTAGAGGCGTCAGCGGTGGTAGGCGCCGCGCCTCGGGTTAGCTATGACGCATGGTCATCGGGACTTCACGGTGTGCTCATGTTCTTCGCTACCTGTTCTCTCGCCGGGTGAGTCAGACACTTCAAATGCGCTGAAGTGCTCGATCACCGCGGTTGTGTCCGGTGAACCGGTGATGCGCAGCGCTCGTGCGAACGCTCGCCGTCGGATTGCTGCGTCTAGGCACTGCGGATCGGGATGCAGCCATGCACCCCGCCCCGGCAGTTTTCTCGCTGGGTCAACGGTCACGGCGTGTTCGCCATTCCCGTCGACGGCGACTACTCGAAGCAGTTCGACGGCCAGCTCTCGCTTCCGGCAGCCGACGCACGTCCGCACCGGTTCACCCGAGGGGGCGATGGCGCTTCGTTGCGTCCGAGCCGAAGTCTCGCGCTGGATCACAGCTGAGTCTACCGTCCCCGTGCTTGCGAACAGAAACGGCAGCGCTGCTAGCGGTCGCGAACCGCCCCGTGGGCCGCTCCAGGGTCCCGAGGGGAATCGGCTGCTGGCGCCGCATCGCTGCGTATATCGATCCGCCAGCCGGTGAGCCTGGCTGCCAGCCGGGCGTTCTGGCCCTCCTTACCGATCGCCAGCGACAGCTGGAAATCGGGGACGACGACGCGCGCTGCGCGGGCGGACTCGTCTATGACGCTGACCGACACCACCTTGGCCGGCGACAGTGCGTTGGCGACGAACCGGGCCGGGTCCTCGTCGTAGTCGATGATGTCGATCTTCTCGCCCGACAGCTCGCTCATCACGTTGCGCACGCGCTGTCCCATCGGGCCGATACAGGCGCCCTTGGCGTTGAGGCCGGGCACCCGCGAAGTGACCGCGATCTTGGAGCGATGGCCCGCCTCCCGGGCGACTGCGACGATCTCTACGGAACCGTCGGCGATTTCGGGGACCTCCAATGAGAACAGCTTGCGCACAAGGTTGGGATGGGTACGCGACAGCGTGATCAGCGGCTCGCGAGCGCCGCGGGTAACGCCGACGACGTAGCACCGCAACCGGTCGCCGTGTTCATAGCGCTCACCCGGAACCTGCTCCGCGGCGGGAATGACGCCCTCGGATCCCTTGGTCTCGCTGCCCATCCGGACGACAACCAGGCCGCGGGCGTTCGCGCGCGCGTCGCGTTGAATGACACCGGCGGCGATATCGCCCTCACGCGCGGAGAACTCGCCGTAATTCTTCTCGTTCTCGGCGTCGCGCAGCCGTTGCAGGATCACCTGTCGCGCCGTCGTCGCCGCGATGCGACCGAAACCCTCTGGGGTGTCGTCCCATTCGTGGATGACATTGCCGTCGTCGTCTGTCTCACGCGCAATCACCTTGACGACGCCGGTCTTGCGGTCGATATCGATGTGAGCGTCGGCCTCGTGCCCTTCGGTGTGGCGGTAGGCGGTAAGCAGTGCCGATTTGATCGTGTCGACCACGACGTCGACCGAGATGCCTTTGTCAGCCTCGATGGCATGCAACGCCGCCATGTCGATGTTCACGCTGAAGCCTCCTTCCCAGATTGGCCGGCGAGCTCCAACTCACGCTGATTTGGAGGCGAAAACTCAACCTGGACAACAGCTTTGGTAATGCCCTCCATCGGTAGTTCGCGAACCGAGAAGTTGGATCGTCCGCCTTCACGCACGACCAGTCGCACTGTGCCGTCACGTGTTTCGCCCAGGCGACCGGTCAGTTGAGAGCCGTCGGACAACGTGAGTTCCACTTTGCGGCCGCGAGCGCGCCGGTAGTGCTTTTCGGCGGTCAGCGGCCGATCGACGCCAGGAGAAGTGACCTCGAGGACGAAGGGCGCGGTGTCGATGCGGTCCAGCACTTCGGACGCCGACCGCGACAGCGCGGCGATCGAGTCAAGGTCCAGGCCTTCGTCGCCGTCGGCAACCACGGTGATGCGGGGTGGGCGCGCGGCGGTGTCGATCACGACGTCGTCGATTTCATAGCCCGCGCGCGCGAACTCACCGTCGAGTAGCTCGATCATCTGCTTCTGCGACGGTAATCCCGCAGACCGCTCCGTCACGGCGAGCTCCTCATCTTGAATTGTCCGGACACGATTCCCCGCTACGCAACTTGGAACCGACCATCAACGATACGCCAGGGCCGCCGCGTCAAGCCGCAAATGCGCGGCGGCGAGCGGCGAGCGCGATGGCAAGATGTTGCTCGTGCCGAGCTCCCTACCGACTGTCAGCCGACGACGCGTGCTGTTCGGGGCGGCAACACTGGCACTGCTGGGCAGCACCGCCACTGCGTGCAAGTCCACACCACAGCCGGCGGACGTCGACGAGCTCGCCGCGCAGCTCGACCGCGCACGGAGCGACAGTCAACTGGCTTCCGACGCCGCGCCGGCCGCGCCGCCGCCCGTCGTACAGGCTTTGACCGCCGTTTCATCGGAGCGGTCCAAACATGCGCAGGCGCTGTCCGACGAGCTGGTGCGAATGGTGGGCAAGGACGCACCGACGGCGACACCGACCAGCACCACGGCGCAGCCGGTGAAGCCGCCTACCGTGCAGGACGTGATTGGTGCGCTGCGCGAGTCCGCGGACAGCGCGGCACAATTGGCGGCCAAACAGTCCGGCTATCGCGCTGGGCTGCTCGGCTCGATCGCGGCCTCCTGCACCGCGGCCTACACCGTCGCGTTGGTGCCGCCGGGAGCCGCGCAATGACCTCCCCGCAGCCGACGCCGTCGACCACGACCACCACCACGACGACCACGACCACCGCCACGACCACGACCGCGTCGTCACGCGCCGCCGAGCCGACCAGCCCGTCACGGCCGCAGGACGGTGCGAACGGCGCCCTGTTCGACGCGATCGCGACGGAGCACGCGACCATCTACGGCTACGGCCTGGTGTCGGCGCATTCAACGCCCGACGTCAACGACTTGGTTTCGGCGGCAATGGCCGAGCACCGGGAACGTCGTGAGGCAGCGATCGAGATGCTCGACTCCCGGTCCGTCGATGCGCCGCTGCCTGCGGCCGGTTATCAATCGCCCATCGAAGTCGACAACCCGACCGATGCTGCCAATCTGGCGGTGCGGATGGAAGAGGACGCCGCCGTGGCGTGGCGCGCGGTCGTCGAGCAGGCCACCGACGCGCAGGACCGGGCATTCGCGGTCACGGCGTTGACGCAGTGCGCGGTCGCTGCGGCGCGATGGAGCCGCGTGCTCGGCGTCACGCCGATCACCGTCGCCTTCCCGGGCGGAAGCGAATAACCGCGAGCTAGGCGGTGACCGCCGCGGAGATGTCTGCTGCCGCGTTGTCGACGGCGATTTCGCGTGTATCGCCGGTGAACCGGTTGCGCAGCTCGACGATGCCGTCGGCCCAGCCACGGCCCACCACGACGATCCACGGCACGCCCAGCAGCTCGGCATCCTTGAACTTCACGCCCGGCGAGGCCTGCCGGTCGTCGAGGAGCACGTCGATGCCGCGCCGGTCCAGGTCCGCGGCTAGTTCCGAGGCGCCGGCGCGGGCCGCGCTGTCCTTGTTCGCGATCACGATGTGCGCGTCGAAGGGCGACACCGACGAGGGCCATCGCAACCCCAGCTCGTCGAGATGCTGTTCGGCGATCACGGCGACCAGCCGCGACACCCCGATGCCGTAGGAGCCCATCGTCAGCCGCACCGGCTTACCGTCCTCGCCGAGTACATCGACCTCGAACGCATCGGTGTACTTGCGGCCGAGCTGGAAGATGTGGCCCACCTCGATGCCGCGCGCCGAGACCAGCGGACCCGCCCCGTCCGGCGACTGATCGCCGTCGCGGACTTCGGCCGCCTCGATGGTCCCGTCGGCCATGAAATCGCGACCGGCGACCAGGCCCACCACATGCTTGCCCGGCTCGTCAGCACCCGTGATCCACGACGTGCCGTCCACTACCCGCGGATCGACCAGGTAGCGAACACCGTTGGCCAGCAACGCTTTCGGACCGATGTAGCCCTTGGTCAAGAACCTGTGCTTGGCGAAGTCCGACTCGTCGAGGAGGGCGTACTCGGCGGGATCCAACGCCGCGCCGAGCCGTTTCTCGTCGACCTCACGGTCGCCGGGCACACCGACGGCCAGCAATTCCCAGTCGCCGCCTGGCCGGCGCACCTTGAGTACCACGTTCTTCAACGTGTCGGCCGCGGTGACCTCGCGGTCCAACGCGTTATTGGCCCACTCGACCAGCGTCGCGATCGTCGGCGTTCCGGGAGTGTCGTACACCTTGGCCTCGGGCTGGCCTTCAATCGGTAGCGCCTGGGGCACCGCGGTGACGACGGCCTCGACGTTGGCCGCATAGCCGGATTCCACACAACGCACGAACGTGTCCTCGCCGATCTCGCTTTCAGCCAGGAACTCCTCCGACGCGCTGCCGCCCATCGCCCCGGACACCGCCGACACGATGACGTAGCGGACCCCCAGCCTGGAAAAGATCCGCTGGTAGGCGTCGCGATGCGCCTGATACTGCGCACTCAGCCCCTCGTCGTCGACGTCGAACGAGTACGAGTCCTTCATGATGAACTCGCGGCCACGCAGGATGCCCGCACGCGGGCGGGCCTCGTCGCGGTACTTGGTCTGGATTTGGTACAGCAACACCGGGAAGTCCTTGTACGAGTTGTACTCCCCCTTGACCGTCAGCGCGAACAGCTCTTCGTGCGTCGGCCCCAGCAAGTAGTCGTTCTTGCGACGATCCTGCAGGCGGAATACTCCGTCGCCATATTCGGTCCAGCGGTTCGTCGTCTCGTACGGAGCGCGTGGCAGCAACGCCGGAAACAGAATCTCTTGCCCGCCAATGGCATTCATCTCGTCGCGGACCACGCGTTCGATCTTGCGCAGCACCCGCAGCCCCAGCGGCAGCCAGCTATAGAGCCCGGGCCCGATCGGGCGGATGTAGCCGGCCCGGATGAGCAGCTTGTGGCTGGGCACCTCCGCATCGGCCGGGTCGTCGCGCAGTGTGCGCAGAAACAGCTCGGACATGCGGGTGATCACAGCCGACAACCTTAAAGCGTGCCCTCAGTCGCGGCCTTGCCAGGTACATATGCAGGCCTCGTTGCCTTCAGGATCGGCCAGCACCCAGAAGGCCGGCGCCGCGTCGTCAGAGAGCAATCGGCCGCCCGCCGCGATCGCCGCGTCGACCCGGGCGCTGGCCGCGTCGTGTGGCACGTCGACGTCGAGGTGGACGCGATTGCGTTGCGGCCGTGGGGCGTCCATCTGCTGAAACCAGATAGCAGGACCGCGCCCGGCCGGGTCGACAAGAGCTGCCGCCAGCGCGGACCCCGGCTCGTCGACGTATCCGGTGATCGCCTTCCAGAACGGCCGCACGGCGCTGATGTCCAGTGCATCGATCGCAATCTCCAGCGCCTGCACCGTGCCCGGCGCCGGCCGCAGGCCCCGCGCCACCAGCGCGCCGGACACCTCGTGCGCGAGCCGGACATCGCGGCCCGTCACGCCGCCGACGTCTGACTGCAGCCGCAGCACGGCCCGGTCGGCACGGATGTCGACGGTCAAATGTCCCTGTCCATCGGCACCAACCGCAGAAACGGCCACCGACGCCGCCTCGCTGCCCTCGCCCAGCGAGGCGACCGCTACTTCGGTGTAGATCGCACCCAGTACAAGCCGCCAGCCCACCGGATCGATCGCGTCGGAGATCTGCTGACGCGACGGTCGCGCGTCGTCATCCAATGCCGTCACCCCGCAGGCGCCCTTTCGCGATGCATGATCGCAGACGCCGCCAGCGTCAACAGCAGACCGCCGATCACCCAGGCCGCCAGCACCACGATCGAGTGGGTGACGCCGTGGCCGTCGAAGTACACGATGCGTCGGACCGCCTCGGTGCCCGCGCCAGTGGGCAGATAGCTTCCGATCGCCCGCCAGAACGTCGGCAACAGCTGCGACTGGTACGCGCCGCCCGCAGACGGGTTGCCGAGGATGACGAAGATGATGACCGTCAACCCGATGCCGATCACCCCGAACAGCGTCTGCAACGCGATCGTCACCGTCGCCGCGGCAAGCGACACCAACACGCCCACCGCGGCGACTGGCCAGAAGTGGCCACCCAGCGCATGCAGCACCGGCTCGGCGATGACTGCACCGCCGAACCCGGAGGCCACTGCGTACGGCACTGTGGCGCCGAGCCGCCACAGCGCGCGCGGAAAGGTCGATGGCCGTGAGCCTTTCGCGACCCCCAGCATGGCTGCGAACAGATAGCCGCCGACCGCCCAGCCGACGACGAGATAGAAGCCGCTCAACCCGCGCGCGTCGCCGGACTGCAACGGGACGATGTCGTCGATCGTCACCGTGCGGTGTTGCTTCTGCGCCGCCTTGGTGGCAAGCTCCTCGACCGCAGTAGCCACCGCTGTCCCCCCACCGGAAGCGACGACAAGCGTGTCCTGCGTCCCCGACGGATTCACGACGTATGCCGCCGACCTCTCGCCGGTGCGTACCGCGTTGCGGGCAGCGTTCTCGTCGGTAGAGGTTTCGGCCGCCACCGGTTGGCCCGCGACCGCGTTGAGGTTGTCCACGACCTGCTGGGCGATCTGCGGGGGCGCAACCACCGTGACCGGGATGCGGTGTGGCGCAGGGGCGTGGAAGGCGCCGATGTAGGACAGGATGAAACCGAACTGCAGAAGCAGCACGCCCACGCCGAGGAGCAGCGTTCGCGGCGCGATCGCATCGCGGAACCGGTCCTGCAGCGTTTCCGGCGCTTCGGGCGCCTCGTGCCTGTTCATCTACAGCTCGCCGGCCTCGACCGCCTCGCGGGTGTGCTGCGCCGTGGCGATCTGGCGAGCCGAGAAGCCGATCCAGAACGCGGCAACGCCGACGATCACCGCGATGCCCGCGACCCACAGCAGTGAGTACGTGTATCCGTGCCCCAACGCATCCAGCTGAGCCGGCGTCATGTCCTTCACCGGTCCGGTGGTGCCGCGCAGATACAGGGTGCGGGACGTCTGCACTGCCTGGACGACGACGAGCACAACCGGGCCGCCGAGGTTGTACACCATCAGCGTGATCGCCGACACCGGGCCGATCTCTTTCGGGCCGACCTCCGCCACCGCGCACAGCGGCAGGATCACCGCGATCATGCCAATCCCGAAGCCGCCCACGACGATCGGCATAAACAGGTCCGGGAAGTAGGGGATGCTGCGAGTCAGCGTCGAGCCGTACAGCATGGCACCCCATACCAGCACGCCGCCGCCGATGATCAGCCAACGCGGCGCAACGTGCGGCGCCAGCCGCGCTGCCAACGCGCTGCCGAGCGCAAACGCGACCGCGAACGGAATGAAGCTGATGCCGGCCCGTAGTGCGGAATAACCGAGAACGTCCTGCACAAGCAGCCCGATCATCACACTCAGGGTCAACATCACACCACCGGCCAGGAAAAGCGATACGAACGTCATCACCCGGTTGCGGTTGTCGAACACCGAAAACGGCACCAGCGGGTTGGCAGCGGTGCGCTCGACGAACAGGAAGGCGACGAAGAACACGACCGCAGCAGCGCCGGCGCCGAACACCCACGGGTCGACCCAGCCGCGCGGCGGGCCCTGGGTGAACACCAACACCGCCGCCGTGCAGCCCAGCGTCGCCAGAAGCGCCCCGGTGATGTCGAGCTTCAGCCGCTCGTGATGGGTTTCGCGGACCCGATAGACCGCGATCACGATGATCACGATGCCGATCGGGACGTTGATCAGAAACGCCAGCCGCCACGAGATGACGGTCAGTGCGCCGCCGAGGACGAGCCCCATCACCGAGCCGATGCCCTGCATGGCGACCGAGACCGCCATCGCGCGGTTTCGGGCGTGCCCGACGGCGTACGTCGTCGCGATGAGCGCCAGGCCGGTGGGCGCGGCCACCGCGGCGCCGGTGCCCTGCACCGCGCGAGCGACGATCAGCGTGATGCCGTCGGTGGCCAATCCACACACCAGTGAGGCGATCGTGAACACCCCGACGCCGGACAGAAACGCCCGCTTATGCCCGATCGCATCGCCGATGCGGCCCCCCAACAGCAACAATCCGCCGAACGTCAGCACGTATGCGGTGATGACCCAGCTCTTGGCCGCGTCGGAGAGGTCCAGCTCGGCCTGTATCCGCGGCAGCGCGACGATGACGATGGTGCCGTCGAGCGTCGACATCAGCTGCATGCCGGTGATCGCGACGATCGCGATGCCCAGCACGGAGGACGACAGCGACGTGGCGACGCGGTCGGCCGACCCTCCCGAACCTCGCGCGGCAGCCATGGCTTGCCAGCCTACCGAGGCGTCAGGACGCTAGAGCTCGCTCCGGCTCGATGTCGAGCTAAAGCTCGCTCCGGCTCGATGTCGAGCTAAAGCTCTCCGGCATCGATCGCGTCTTTGACTTCCTGCGCATGTGCGACCTGCTCCGAGGTGTAGCCGATGAACAGTGCCGCCCCGCCGACGATGACGGCGACCGCGGCGACCCACAACAGGCCGTACGTATAGCCCTGATCGAGGGCGTGCAACTGTGCGCTGTCCATGTTCTTCACCGGGCCGGTGGTACCGCCCAGGTACAGCGTGCGCGACGTGATGACTGCCTGAATGATGGCCAGCACGACGGGGCCGCCGAGGTTCTGCAGCATCAACGCGATCGCCGATACAGGGCCGATCTGGTCGAAGCCGACGCCGGCGATCGCCGACACGGTCAACGGAACGACGATCATGCCGATACCGAAGCCGCCGACGGTGATCGGGATGACCAGGTTCGGGAAGTACGGGATGTTGGCGTCCAGCGTCGAGCCGTAGATCATCGCGGCGAGCACCAGTACACCGCCGGCGATCACCAGGATCCGCGGCGGGAACAGCGACACCAGATGCGAGGACAACCCGAGGCCGATGCCGAGCGCGATGACGAACGGGATGAAGCCGATCCCTGCGCGTAATGCCGTGTAGCCCATGATGTCCTGGACGTACAGGCCGATCAGCACCGTCAACGTGAACATCACGCCGCCGGCCAGGAAGACCGCCGCGAATGTGGCCACCCGGTTGCGATCCTTGAACAAGTCGAATGGCATGACGGGATTGTCGGCAGTGCGCTCGACGAAGAGGAACGCGAACAGGAACACCACGGCGGCGATGCCCGACGCGATCGTGATCGGCGAGAGCCAGCCCTGCTCCGGGCCCATGGAGAAGCCGAAAACGGCCGCGGTGCAGCCGAGGGTGGCCAGGATGGCGCCCGTGGCGTCCAGCTTCAGTCGCTCGCGGTGGGTTTCCCGCAGCGTCGTGCGCGCGAGGTAGATCATCAGCAGGCCGATCGGCACGTTCACCAGGAACGCCCACCGCCACGACACCTCGGTCAGCGCGCCGCCGACGACCAGGCCCATCACTGAGCCGATGCCGGTCATGGCGGCGAACACGGCCGTCGCGGCGTTTCGTGCCGGGCCCTTGGGGAACGTCGTCGCAATCAGCGCCAGACCCGTCGGCGACGCGATCGCGGATCCCACGCCCTGCAGCAGCCGGGCGGTGACCAGCGTGGTCTCGTCCCACGCGATGCCACACAGGATCGAAGCGATGGTGAACAGCGCGACGCCGACGATGAAGGTGCGCTTGCGGCCGATGGTGTCGCCTAGACGCCCACCGAGCAGCATCAGCCCGCCGAACGTCAGAACGTAGGCGGTGATGACCCAGCTACGCCCAGCATCGGACAGGCTCAGCTCGTCCTGAATCTTAGGAAGCGCAACGATCGCGACGGTGCTGTCCATGGTGGCGAGCAGCTGCATACCGCCGATCGCGACGACCGCGGCAAAGAAGCGCCACGACGGCAACCAGGCCGGGGACCTGCCAGTTCGCTCCGGTGCAGTGTGTTCCCTACCTGCCGGGAAGTGCGCGGGTAGCGCCCGGTTTGCCCCGCCCTCGGCATCGCGATGCATCGCTGCGCGCTCTGCATCATTGAGAGCCGTCATAGCGGGTTACCTTACAGTAATCTTAAGAATCCTTTAACCGCCGAAAGCCGCGACGGCCCCGACCACGATGATCGCCGGAGGTCGAATACCGTCTTCGCGGATCCGTTCCGGCGCGTCGGACAGCGTTGCGCGCAACGTCCGTTGAGCCGTCGTGGTGCCGTGCTGGACCACCAGAACCGGCGTATCCGCAGGTCGGCCGCCTTCAAGCAAGACCTTGGTGAACAGCTCGATGCGCTCGACGGCCATCAGCAACACGATCGTGCCCGACATCGCGGCCAGCGCATTCCAATTGACTAACGATTCGGGGTGATCGGGCGCAACATGGCCGCTGACCACCACGAACTCATGCGTGACGGCCCGATGGGTGACCGGAACACCGGCCAATGCGGGCACGGCTATGGCACTCGTCACACCCGGCACGACTGTCACGGGAATCCCAGCGTCGGTACACGCCAGCACCTCTTCGTAGCCGCGCGCGAAGACGAACGGATCGCCGCCCTTGAGCCGCACGACGAACTTGCCTTCCTTGGCGCGCTCGATGAGGACCTCGTTGATCGCGTCCTGGGCCATGGCCCGGCCGTAGGGGATCTTCGCGGCGTCGATGACCTCGACCTGGGGCGGCAGCTCGGCAAGAAGTTCCGGCGGCGCCAGCCGGTCGGCGACGACGACATCGGCGTGTGCCAGCAGCCGCCTGCCCCGCACGGTGATCAGCTCAGGGTCACCGGGGCCTCCGCCCACCAGCGCTACCCCGCCGTGAAGAACACCGGGGGCCTCTGCGGTGATCAGCCCCTGTTGCAAGGCCTCGTGGATGGCCGACCGGATTGCTGCCGACCGCCGATGGTCACCACCGGCAAGGACACCGACGGACAGGCCCTCGTATTCGAACGAGGCGGGTGTGACGGCGGTGCCCTCACGGGCGACGTCTGCGCGCACGCAGAAGATGTGCCGGCGGTCGGCTTCCGCAACGACGGCGGCGTTGACGTCCGGATCGTCGGTGGCCGCGATCGCATACCAGGCGCCGTCGAGATCACCGCTCCGGAACTCCCTGAGTGTCAAGGTGATTCCGGTCATGCCTTCCACTGCCGGTGTCGCGGACCGCGTGATGACGTGCACATCGGCTCCGTTGGCGATCAACAGCGGCAGTCGGCGCTGAGCCACGGTGCCGCCGCCGACGACGACGACCTTCTTGCCGGCCAGGCGCAGGCCGACGAGGTAGGCGTTCTCGGAACTCACCCGGCGAGCTTAGAGGTTGCCGCCGCGGCCACGAAGCGGGTCATCGCTTGCGGGTGTGCGGCCGGGTGGGTGTGTAGATACGACGCATGCATGCCGCCGTGTACGGCACCGTCCCTGACGCTGTCGACATCGCGTCCCCGGTAGACCCAAGCGGGCGGGTAGCTGTCGCTGAACGAGACTGTGGTGCGGTGGAATTCATGGCCCATGGTGCGGTCGCCGATGCTGTACAGCGAGGAGTCAGCCACCGCGACGGCCTCTCGGTAGCCCAGTGTGAGCCGGTCGGTGAATCGCGCCGAGCCGGCCAGCACGCCGCACATCGGGTTGCCGTCGAGCTCGTCCACGAGATACGTCAACCCCGCGCATTCGGCGTGCACGGGCGCACCGGCGCCAGCCAGCTCGCGGATCTGCTGGCGCACAAGATCGTTGGCGGACAGCTCGCCGCCGAACTGCTCGGGAAACCCGCCAGGCAGCACCAGGGCGCCGGTGTGTGCTGGCAGCGGATCGGTCAACGGGTCGAACTCGACGACGTCGGCTCCTGCCGCCCGCAACATCTCGCCGTGTTCGGTGTAGCCGAAACTGAACGCCTTTCCCGCCGCCAGGGCGACGGTGACCTGTGCGCCGACGGGTGCGGTGACGGCAGGATCCCATGGGGCGTCCGTCACATGGCTGGAGGCGACGGCGGCCAATCCGACGAGGTCGACGTGACGGCCGATCAGGGCGGTCATCGCCTCGACGGCAGCTGTCGCCTGCTTTCCATGTTCTACAGCGGTGACCAGGCCGAGATGGCGTGAGGGAACGGATAATTCGTCGGATCGCGGAATAGCGCCGAACACCGCAACCCCGGCATGCTCGCACGCCTGCCGCAGCACGTCCTCGTGCCGCGGTGAGCCGACGCGGTTGAGGATCACTCCGGCGAGGCGCACCGAGGAGTCGAACGTCGAAAAGCCGTGCAGGAGTGCGGCGATGCTGTGGCTCTGACCGCGGGCGTCGACGACGAGGACGACCGGCGCACCGAGCAGCGCTGCGACGTGGGCGGTCGACCCTTGGGCGAGGCCGGCCGTGTTCGCCTCGATGCGCCCGTCGAACAGGCCCATCACACCCTCGACGACAGCGATGTCGGCGCCCGAGCTGCCGTGCCGGTAGAGGGGGCCGATCTGCTGATCGCCTACCAGTACCGGGTCGAGATTGCGACCGGGTCTGCGCGCGGCGAGCGCGTGGTAGCCGGGGTCGATGAAGTCGGGCCCCACCTTGAACGGCGCCACCGCGCGGCCCGCTCGTCGCAGCGCGCCGATCAAACCCGTTGCCACAGTGGTCTTTCCGCTGCCCGACGCGGGAGCGGCTATGACGACGGCCGGGACGCTCACCTCAACCCCTCTTTTCGCGAGCAGACGCAAAGTGCCCCAAAATAACGGCGTGTCGGGGGCTTTTGCGTCTGCTCACGCTGGAAATCACCACTCGATGCCCTTCTGGCCCTTGCGGCCGACATCCATCGGGTGCTTGACCTTCGTCATCTCAGTCACCAGATCGGCGGCGTCGAGCAACGGCTGTGGTGCGTCGCGGCCGGTGATGACGACATGCTGCGTGCCGGGTCGCGACGCCAGAGTCGCGATCACCTCGTCGACATCGACCCATCCCCACTTCAGTGGATAAGTGAACTCGTCGAGCACATAAAAATCGTGCTGCTCGTCAGCCAAGCGCCGCTTGATCTCCGCCCACCCGTCGGCGGCGGCTGCCGCATGGTCGACGTCGCTGCCGTGCTTGCGCGACCACGACCAGCCCGCGCCCATCTTGTGCCACTCCACCGGCCCGCCGACGCCGTGTTCGTCGTGCAGCCGACCGAGTTCGCGGAATGCGGCCTCCTCGCCCACTTTCCACTTGGCACTCTTCACAAACTGAAAGACCGCAACCCTGAAACCCTGATTCCACGCCCGAAGCGCCATGCCGAACGCCGCTGTCGACTTACCCTTTCCAGCGCCGGTGTGCACCGCCAGCAGCGGGGCGTTTCGGCGGGCGCGGGTGCTGAGCCCGTCGTCGGGGACGGTGAGCGGCTGGCCCTGTGGCATCGATCCCTCCCCTATGCAGCGCTGCGTACGACGTCGGCGAGACTGTCGGCCCGCAGCTGCGCCAGCCGCACAGACGGCGCGCCGAGCTGACCGGCGAGTTGTTCGGCCAAACCCAATCGCACATGCGATGTTTCGCAGTCCACCACGACGGCAGCCGCCCCTTCGGCGACCAGCCGGGCGGCGGCCAGCCGTGTGCGGCCAAGCGGATCGGGGCCGCCGGTCGCCCGTCCGTCGGTCAGCACCACGACCAGCGTGCGACGGGCACGGTCGCGCACCTTCTCGCGCACCACCACGTCGCGTGCGGCCAGCAATCCCTGCGCCAGTGGGGTTTTGCCACCGGTATCGAAGCGCGCCAGGCGTCGGCTTGCGATGTGTACCGACGACGTCGGCGGCAGGAGCAGCTGAGCGTCCTGCTGCCGGAACGTGATGACGGCGACCTTGTCGCGTCGCTCGTATGCGTCGCGCAGCAGAGACATCGTCGCCCCACTGACCGCGGCCATCCGGTCGCGTGCGGCCATCGACCCCGAGGCGTCGACGACGAAGATCACCAAATTGCCTTCGCGGCCTTCCCGAATCGCGCCGCGCACGTCATCCGGCTGCGGGCGCGGGCGGCCCGGTCCACGCTGGCGCCCGGCGGCCGCCAGCAGTGTCCCGAACAGGTGCACGCCGTGGCCGCCCTGCATATCCTCGGTGGCCGAGACCACCTTCCCGGTGCGATTGCGTGCGCGCGACCGCCGTCCCGGCGCGCCCTCCCCCACGCCCGGCACCACCAGAGCCTTGGTGCGAAACACCGTCGACGGTGCGGCGCTTGGCCGCGTAGAAGCGCCCGAATTATGTTGTGGGACAGAGCAGTCGGACGCGGGCGCCGATTCACCGCCGCCGGGCGGGTCGGGCTCCGGGTCGGGGTCGGGGTCGGTCGCCGATTCGCTCGCCTGCGCCATCGCTTCGTCGAGCCGATCGGGGTCCAGGCCGGGGTCGTCGAACGGGTCGCGGCGACGGCGGTGCGGCAGCGCGAGCTCGGCGGCCACCCGGATGTCCTCTTCGCCCACCACATCAGCCCCGCGCCATGCGGCGTGCGCAACAGCGGTGCGCGCGACCACCAGGTCGGCGCGCATGCCGTCGACGTCGAAGGCCGCGCACAGCGCCGCAATTCGCCGTAATTCGATGTCGGGCAACGTCACTGCGGATACCGATGTCCGTGCCGCCGCGATCCGGTGCGCAAGCTCGGCGTCCGCCTCGGCATAGCGGGCGGCGAAGGCGCCGGGATCGGCCTCGAACGCCATGCGTTGGCGGATCACGTCGGCGCGGACGTCAACGTCACGCGAAGCGTGCACATCCACCGTGAGCCCGAACCGGTCCAGCAGCTGCGGCCGCAGCTCCCCCTCTTCGGGATTCATCGTGCCGATCAACACAAATCGGGCCTCGTGGTTGTGCGAAACGCCGTCGCGTTCGACGTGCACCCGACCCATCGCCGCGGCGTCCAGCAGCACGTCCACCAGGTGGTCGTGCAGCAGGTTGACCTCGTCGACGTACAGCACGCCGCCGTGGGCGCGCGCCATCAGACCGGGCGAGAACGCGTGCTCGCCGTCGCGCAGCACCTTCTGCAGATCCAGCGACCCGACGACCCGGTCCTCGGTGGCGCCGATCGGCAGCTCGACCAGATGGCCGCCGCCGCCATCCGGAATCTTGGCCAGCACCCGCGCCAGACCGCGTACCGCCGTCGACTTCGCGGTGCCCTTCTCGCCGCGAATCAGCACACCACCGATCTCCGGTCGTACCGCGCACAACAGGAGCGCCAGCCGAAGACGGTCGTGTCCGACGATGGCGCTGAATGGATAGATAGGTGTCACGACTGCTCGGTTTCGTTGCGAATCCCAGCCTTGAGCATCGGCACGTGCGGGATGCCGTCGTCAAGGAATTCCTCACCGTCGCGGACGAAGCCGTGATGGCGGTACATGTCCTCGAGGTAGGTCTGCGCATTGATGCGGCATGGATAGTCACCCACCTCGGCGAGTGCGGCCTGCAGGAGCCGGGTTGCGTGGCCATGACCACGGGCGGTGCGCTTGGTGCAGACCCGGCCGATGCGAAAACCCTTATGCCCGCCCGGATGTTCCTCCATCAGCCGCAGCGTGGAGATGACTTCCCGGCCGGATTCCTCCAGCCAGAAGTGCCGGGTTTCGGCCAGGAGGTCACGGCCGTCCAGCTCGGGATACGGGGTGGCCTGTTCGACGACGAACACCTCGACCCGCAGCTTGAGCAGCTCGTAGAGCGTCCTGGCGTCCAGATCCTTGGCCCAGCTTCGGCGTAGCGCGACCGTCATTCGGCAGTCACCGTCACGCGCTCACCGCTGCGAGCGATCTCGGCGCCGGACTGCACGGGTAGCCGTGCGGGCGGCACACCGTTGGCGGGCTTATCCAACTTCAGCACCTCCGTGCCCCACGACCACACCTCCTCGAACAGCGCCGGTTCGTTCGACAGTTCGGTGCCCAGAGACGGCACCATCTCTTTGACCTTGGGCAACCATGCCGGATAGCGATCGACGAAGCAGCGCTGCATCACGTCGAGCATCGCAGGTACGGCAGTGGAGGCGCCCGGCGAGGCACCGAGCAGCCCAGCGATGCTTCCGTCGGCGGTCGACAGCACCGCGGTGCCGAATTCGAGCACGCCGCCTTTGCCCGTGACCCGCCGAATCACCTGTACCCGCTGCCCGGCGACGACGGGCTCCCAATCGGAATCGACTGCACAGGGAGCGAATTCACGCAGTGCCTGCACTCGCTCGGATTCGGACTGCAGCACCTGGCCGATCAGGTACTTCACCAGACCGATCTGCGTAGCCCCGACCTTGAGCATCGGCGCCAGGTTGTTCGGCCTCACCGAAAGCGGCAGATCGGTGATGTTGCCCTGTTTCAAGAACTTCGGCGACCAACCCGCGAACGGCCCGAACAACAGCCACGACTTGCCGTTGATGATGCGCGCGTCGAGATGCGACGCGCCCGGATGCGGAGCACCGAGCGGCAGGATTCCGTAGACCTTGGCCCGGTGCGCGGCGGCCAACACCGGGTTCGCGGTTCGCAGAAATCGGCCGCCGATCGGGAACCCGCCGAACCCCCTGGCCTCCGGGATGCCGGCCTGCTGCAGCAGTGGCAGTGTGCCACCGCCCGCGCCCACGAATACGAACCTCGTGTTCAGCCGGCGCTTCTCTCCTGTGCGCCGGTTGGCGACGCTCAATGTCCAGCTGCCGTCGGATTGCCGGCTGAGATCGCGCACCTCGTGACCGAATAGCGTGGCCGTGCCGCGCTGTGCCGCATAGCCGATGAGCTGTCGCGACAGCGCCCCGAAGTCGACGTCGGTGCCATCCTGCGCCCAGCCCAATGCAACCGGCTCGGTGAAGTCACGCCCGGCGGCCATCAGCGGCAGCCGGCGGGTGAATTCGTCCTTGTCGTCGACAAACTCCAAAGACGCGAACAACGGATTGTCGACCAGCGCGTCGTGTCGGCGCCGAAGATAGTCAACGTTGGCTGCGCCGTGCACGAAGCTGACGTGCGGGATGGGGTTGAGGAAGCTGCGCACGTCGGGCAGCATCCCGTTCTCGACCGCATACGCCCAGAACTGCCGCGTCACCTGGAACTGCTCGTTGACGAGCACCGCTTTGCTGATGTCGATCGAACCGTCGGGCCGCTCCGGCGTGTAGTTCAGTTCGCACAGCGCCGAATGACCGGTACCGGCGTTGTTCCACGGATCGCTGCTCTCGGCGGCCGCGCCGTCGAGGCGCTCCACCAGCGTGATCGACCAGTCCGGCTCCAGCAGCCGCAGCAACGCGCCCAGGGTGGCGCTCATGATGCCCGCGCCGACCAGCACGACGTCTACCTTCTCGGCCTTCGGGTCAGACACCGAATCGTTGATCCTTCGCGGTCGCGGTCCGCTGTCACGGCTTACCGCTGTTCAGGCTATCCGCCGTGGTCTACGTCTGCGGGTCCAGGTCGGCCGCAAAGCGCGGTTAAGGTAGCTGTCGTGCCTGCATGGGAGCCCGATGTGCTGCCTGGTTACTGGCAGCACACGTTTGACCTCGGTCCGGATCCCGACGGGGAAGGTGACCTTGCCGCCACCCTGGTGCGGCGCGGCAAGCCGGACCCCTCGGCCACCCACGCCGTGCTGGTCGTGCACGGGTTCACCGACTACTTCTTCAACACCGAACTGGCCGACCACTTCGCCGGTCGCGGGTTCGCCTTCTACGCACTCGACAAGCACAAATGCGGACGCTCCTGGCGCGAGGGCCAGACTCCGCACTTCACCACGGACTTCGCCCGCTACGACACCGAACTCGAACGGGCGCTGGACGTCATCGCGGCTGACTTTGGAACTGATGCCGGCCAAGCGGCTCAGACGCCCAGCGTGCTGATCTACGGGCACTCCACCGGCGGACTGATCGTCCCGCTGTGGCTGGACCGAGTGCGGCGGCGCGGCCAGACCGCGAGGCGTCGCATCACGGGACTGGTGCTCAACAGCCCGTGGCTGGACCTGCAGGGTCCGGCGATCCTGCGCGCGGCCCCGACTCGCGCGGCCATCGGCGCGATATCGCGCGTCCGGAAGAAACGGGTTCTGCGCCCACCCACTGAGGGCGGATACGGCGCCACCTTGCACAAGGAGTACGGCGGCGAGTTCGACTACAACCTGCAGTGGAAGCCGATCGGCGGGTTTCCGGTCACGTTCGGCTGGCTGCATGCCGTGCGCCGGGCCCAGACCAGGCTGCACCGCGGGCTCGACGTCGGCGTGCCGAACCTCATCCTGCGCTCGGACCGCAGTGTGCGGGAGGTCAATGACCCCAGGGAGGTCGAAGCCATTCAGCGCGGCGACGCGGTGCTCGACGTCAAACAGATCGCCCGCTGGGCGGGGTGCATCGGCAACCGCACCACTATCGTGCCGATCGTCGACGCCAAACACGACGTTTTCTTGTCGGTGGCCGAATCCCGGCAGGCCGCCTACCGGGAACTGGACCGCTGGCTCGACTGGTATATGACCGAAACATCAGGCGCGACAACCCAATCCGAACGAGGTTAGAACATGGCGCACTTCGACATCGCGATCATCGGCACCGGTTCGGGCAACTCGATCCTGGACGAACGCTACGTCGGCAAGCACGTCGCGATCTGCGAGCAAGGCGTGTTCGGCGGCACCTGCCTGAACGTCGGCTGTATACCGACGAAGATGTTCGTCTACGCAGCCGAAGTCGCCCAAAGTGCCAGGGACTCAGCGCAATACGGGGTCGACGCGCATGTCGACGGGGTGCGGTGGAACGACATCGTCTCCCGGGTGTTCGGTCGCATCGATCCGATCGCAGTGGGCGGCGAGAACTACCGGCGCGCCTCCCCGAACGTGGAGGTGTTCGCCAGCCACACCCGGTTCAGGCCGCCGCTGTCCGACGGCCGGCACCGGTTGCGCACCGATGACGGCGACGAGTTCACGGCCGATCAGGTGGTGATCGCGGCAGGTTCCAGGGCCCTCGTCCCGGACGCGGTCTCCGAATGCGGCGTGCCCTATCACACCAGCGACACCATCATGCGCATCGACGACGTGCCGGACCACTTGATCATCATCGGCGGCGGGTTCGTGGCATGCGAGTTCGCCCATATCTTTTCGTCACTTGGCAGCCGGGTGACGCTGATGATCCGGGGCAGCACGCTGTTGCGCGGCCACGACGACGACATCACCATGCGCTTCACGGACATCGCGGGGAAGAAGTGGGAGATTCGCAGCCACCATGAGCTGGCCGATGCGCGTGCCGTGGGCGACGGCGTCGAGATACGTTGCAAAGACGGCTCGTTGTTGCGGGGAGACACGTTGTTGGTTGCGACGGGACGGGTGCCCAACGGTGACCTTCTCGACGCCGAACAAGCAGGCGTGAAGGTCAACGCGCACGGCCAGGTGGTGGTCGATGAATACCAACGCACCTCGGCGCGAGGCATTTTCGCGTTGGGCGACGTGTCGTCGGACTATCAGCTCAAGCATGTGGCCAACCACGAGGCCCGCGTTGTGAAGCACAACCTGTTGCAGGACTGGGACGACACCGACGCATTGATGCCGTCCAACCACCGATACGTGCCGTCCGCCGTGTTCACCGACCCGCAGATCGCCAGCGTCGGATTAACCGAAAACGAGGCCCGGGCAAAGGGTTTCAACATCAAGGTCAAGATCCAGGACTTCGCCGACGTCGCCTACGGATGGGCGATGGAAGACACCACCGGCATCGCGAAGATCGTCCTCGACGACGACACCGGGTTGATCCTCGGCGCGCACATCATGGGTCATCAGGCCTCGTCGCTGATTCAGCCGCTCATCCAGGCGATGGCCTTCGATCTGCCCGCACAGGAGATGGCCCGCGGCCAGTACTGGATCCACCCCGCACTACCCGAGGTGGTCGAGAACGCGTTGCTGGCGCTGTGCGACGAGCCGCCATGGCCGCCGTCCAAACGGCACTGACGTTCTTGCGCGAGCAGACGTAAAGTGTCCGAATTTCCCGGCGTGTCGGGTGATTTTGCGTTCCCCCACCTGCGGTGTGGGCCCAGCTCGCGCTAGCCGGAAACCTCCGGCGCCCAGCGCTTCTCGACTTGTCCGAGGTGCCACACCGCCAATGCGATCACCCAGGCTGCGACGAACAGCCCGACGATCATGAACCCGACGAATTCCAAATTCACCGATCCGATCGCGGCCAGCGGACCCGATTCGATCCCGAGCCGGTCGGCGACAAGGCCTGCGAGCATGATGACGCCGATGACCAGCGCGACGACGACCGACAACAACGTCACTGTCAGGTTGTAGTACACCTTGCGGACGGGCTTGAGGAACGCCCAGCCGTAAGCCCTGGACATGAAGATGCCGTCGAGCGCATCGAACAGGCTCATGCCGGCCGCAAACAGCACGGGCAGTACCAGGATGGCGTACCAGGGCAGCGTGAACGCCGCCGTTCCCGCGGCCAGCACCAGCAGCGCCACCTGAGTGGCCGTATCGAAGCCTAAACCCATGAGCAGGCCGACCGGGTAAAGGTGCCAGGGCTTGCTCACCCGGCGCATGAACCTCGCCAGTAGCCGCGCCAGGAAGCCGCGCTGCTCGAGTTGCCGTTCCAGTTCTGCCTCATCGAAATCACCGCTGCGCATCCGGCGGAACACCTTGGCGATGCCCACCGCGGCGAACAGGTTCGACAACCCGATCAGGATGAGGAAGGTTCCCGCGACGAGGGAGCCCACCAGTCCGAGCGTCTGTAACAGCGGCGAACCCTCGTCCTGCACGGGCCCGACGATCGCGCGCACGCCGATCGCCAGCAGAAACGCCAGCCCGAACACGACGCTGGAATGGCCAAGTGAGAACCAGAAACCGGCGGACAGCGAGCGTGTGCCCTCCCCGACCAGCTTGCGGGTGGTGTTGTCGATCACGGCGATATGGTCGGCGTCGAAGGCGTGCCGCACTCCGAGCAGGTAGGCGGTGACGCCCAGTCCGACGCCGAAGACGCCTGCCGACCCGAGCGTGATGTGCTGCGGCGCCACCCCGAGAACCAGCACTCCCCAGCCAAATAGGTGGAGCGCCAGGACGATACCGCCCATTGCGGCGATTGTCGTCCAGTCCGTCCGGTCGAGTCGCTTGGAAACGGTCGCTTCGGGCTGCTCGACGACAATCATGGGTCGAGCCTAAAGCGGACCGTTTCATCTGTCTAGATGAACAGATGTTCATGTGTGTCGTTCGTCCTACCGCTACGGGCGGATTCTCTCGTTTGTCGGGTCGTAGAGCGGCTTAAGGGCCACCGAGACCGGGTATAGCTGCCCGCCCACGTTCACCTCGTAGCTGCCGGTATTCACCCAATCGGCGCCAATCACCGCGTTGTCGGTGGCCCGCACGTAGGCCAGCCCGACGCAGGAGCCGGTCGTCTCGCCCCAGGCCGCCGAGGTCACCTGACCCGCGACGGCGCCGTCGCGCAGGATCAGCTCGCCTCCCCACAGCATCGCCTCATGTGAACCGACCGTGAATCCGACGAGCTTCTTGCGTGGTCCTTCCGCCTTGGCCTTTTCGACCGCCTCACGGCCGAGGAAGCCGATATCGGTTTTCAGCTTGCACGCGAACAGCAATCCGGCTTCGACTGGGTTCTCGCTCGGCGTCAGCTCCCGGCCGAAGGCGCGGTAGCCCTTCTCAAGTCGCAGCGACTCGATCGCGTAGTAGCCGCCGCGACCGACACCGAACTGCACGCCGGCGTTCATCAGGTCCTCGTAGACGCCGACGGCGAACTCAGCGGGAACGTAGAGTTCCCAGCCTAATTCGCCCACGTACGTGATCCGCGTCGCGCGCACGGTCGCGTAACCGAGCGAGATCTGCTGGCTCGTCGAGAACGGGAACGCTGCGTCGGAGAGATCCGCCGAGGTCAACATGCCCAGCAGCTCCCGCGACTTGGGCCCCATCACGCCGAATACCGCGTAGGCCGATGTCACGTCGACCAGCGTGGCGTGTGCACCGGCGGGAAGGTTCTTGCCGATGTGGTCCTTGTCGCGTTCCGCGGTGGCCGCACTGCTGACGATCAGGAACTCCTCGGGGCCGGTGCGGGTTACCGTCACATCGGACTCGTAAGTGCCGCGCTCGTTGAGCATTCCGGTGTAGACCGACTTCCCGACCTCGACGCCGACGTCGGCGGTGCACAGCCACTGCAGCGCCGCCTCGGCGTCGCGACCGACGAGCAGGTACTTCGAGAACGAGGTTTGGTCGAACAGAGTGACGTTTGTTCGCGCGTTGATCTGCTCGGCGGCCGACCACTCAAGCCAGTTCGGCTTACCCCAGGTGTATTCGATCGTCGGATCTGCACCGTCGGGTGCGAAGAAGTTCGCGCGCTCCCAGCCCATCTTGCTGCCGAAGTTGGCACCCGCCGCCTCCAGCAGGTGGTGCACCGGCGAACGGCGGAATGGCCGCGCGGTCGTCATTTCCCGATTGGGCCAAGGGATTTCGTAGTGAATGCCGAGTACTTCGGCTACCCGGTCTCGCAGCCAACGGTTGTTGCCGTTGAATGGCGCGAAGCGGCGGATGTCGACTCCGGTCAGGTCGCTGGTCGCCGCTCCGTTGACGATCCATTCGGCCAGTGCGCGTCCGGCTCCCCCAGCGGTGGCGATGCCGACGGAGTTGAATCCGGCGCCGACGAAGAAGTTCGCGAGTTCGGGCGCCTCGCCGAGGATGAATTGATTGTCGGGCGTGAAGCTTTCCGGCCCGTTGTAGAACTTCTTGATGCCGGTCACCTCGAGCGCGGGAATTCGGAGGAGGGCATTGTTCATCAGGATCTCGAAGTGTTCCCAGTCCTCCTCGAGAAGCTGGAATTCGAACGGGTAGGGAATCTTGTCCGGCGCCACCCACGGTTTGGCTTCCGGCTCGAACCCGCCGATTACCAGGCCGCCGACCTCCTCCTTGAAGTACGTGTAGCCGTCGGGGTCCCGCAGAATCGGAAGGTCGGGGTGCACACCGTCGATGGCTTCGCTGACGACGTAGAAGTGCTCGGCCGAGTGCAGCGGGACGTTGACCCCCGCCATCGCGCCCACGTGTTTGGCCCACTGCCCAGCACAGTTGACGACAATCTCGGCTTCGATGTCGCCGGCATCTGTTCGTACACCGCTAACCCGACCGGCATTGGCCGAAATACCAAGCACGTGAACCTTTTCGATGATCTTGGCGCCGCGCATCCGCGCGCCCTTGGCGAGCGCAAGCGTCAGATCGGTCGGGTTTGCCTTGCCGTCACCCGGCAGCCAGATCGCGCCGACCAGATCGTCGACGCGCATCACGGGGTAGTGCTCGAACGCCTGCTCCGGTGTCAGCAGCTCACATTCCATGTTGAACGCGGCGGCATTGGCGGCCGTGCGGCGCAGCTGGATCATTCGGTCCTCGGTCCGCGCGACCGTCACTCCCCCACACTGCTTATATCCGGCGGACAGCCCGACCTCGCCTTCAAGTTCGGCATACAGTTGCGTCGAGTACTGCACAAGGCGGGTCGCACTTTCTGAGGCCCGTAATTGCCCGACGAGCCCAGCCGCGTGCCACGTTGTCCCGCAGGACAACTGGCCCTGTTCGAGCAGTACGACGTCGGTGAAGCCGAACTTGGTCAGGTGGTAGGCGACGCTCGTGCCTATGACACCGCCGCCGATGATCACGACGTGGGCGCGGTCCGGAAGCGGTTTGGTGGCCACTGAATGTCCTTGTCTAGTCGGTGGCATATACGTCGTCGAGCAGCCGGGCGACGTGCGGGCTCTTGAATTCGGCGATGGCGGCCTCATACCGTTCCATCGCCCACGCCCAGAAATCGAACTCCAGTGGGCTGGAAGCACTCTGGATGCAACCCCACAGGGTCCACCCGTACTTGGCGACGATGCCTTGAAGGTGGGCTCTGGCGATCTTGTGGCGCAGCGGGCGACCGTAGTAGCTAGTCACCAGTTCTTTCAGTTGCTCAGTGGACAGACCGCATTCACTCCATATGTTGCCGAGTTCAAAGCATGGATCGTTGTTGCCGGAGTACTCGTAGTCGATGATCCAGACCCGCTCACCGTCTTCGATGAAGTTATTTGCCAGCAGGTCGTTGTTGCACGGCACCGTGGTCTGGTCGGTGGCGGTCAGCGCCTTTCCGATCTGGGCGAATATGTCGGCGTAGTCGAGGTAGTCGCGCGGAATCGTGAAGCCGTTGCCCTGAGCCGTCTTGAGGTATGCGGGCTGGCGTTCGAACATGTCGAAGCGCCCACGGAAACGCGGTCCGGAGTGCAACGCCCGGCATCCTGCGGCCACCTTGGCGATGAGCCCAGGCCGCTGAAAGTCGTCGTTGCACAACGTCTTTCCGTTGAGGTAGCCCAGCAACAAGAGGCCGAGGTCGGGGCGGTAGTCGATCACCGGCGCGCCGACGCCTGCCTGTTCGGCGGCTTTGGTGTTGTAGAACTCCGCGTCGCGGTCGATGCCCAGGAAGTTGCGGCTGGTGTCGATGCAGCGGGCGACGTAGACCGCGCCGGGTGTGGTGACCTTGACATTGCGATTGGTCAAGCCGCCGGACAGTTCCTCCAGCTGCCGCGGCCGACCGGCTAGCAGCGGGACTTCGTCCAGCAGCGCATTGAGCTCGGCGTCGGTCGGAAGATTCGACATCGAGTTCACTGTAAACGGGTAACCGCTAAAGGTCTAGACTATTGCCGTGCTCGCCCGCGATGTGATCGAGGCATGGTTACGCAGTGATCAGCCTGCCGTCATCTTCGATTTCAACGGCACC
This sequence comes from Mycobacterium sp., assembly GCF_035274705.1. Taxonomy (GTDB): domain Bacteria; phylum Actinomycetota; class Actinomycetes; order Mycobacteriales; family Mycobacteriaceae; genus Mycobacterium. The sequence continues at coordinate 24,771 of NZ_DATENY010000018.1, forward strand.
CTGTCCGACGACGAGCCCATTCTTTTCGAGATCTTCCGGGAGCTCTTCCTGACACACCTCGGCTGGAACATGACGCGCGAGGACTACTGCGAGGAGCTGCTGGGCCATAGTGATCGCGAGATCATCGAGCGCGCAATCTCACGGCATGGACGCGGGACCGAGAAGGAGGTCACCGAGCTGCTCCGGCTGCGCCAAGGCGTGTACAAGCAACGCGTAGCCGACAAGTCGCCGATCACCGACGCCACCGTCGAATTGGTGAAGCTACTGGCGGACAACGATATTCCCGTCGCCATTGTCACCGGAGCCCAGCGCGACGACGTCCTGGCGGTATTGGAGGCCAGCCCGATCGGCGAGCTGTTCGGCATCGTGATCACCGAAGAGGATGTCAGCAACGGCAAGCCGCACCCAGAGGGCTTTCTCACCGCGGCGCGGTTGTTACGGCGCCGGCCCGACGATGTGCTCGTCTTTGAGGACTCTGTGCCGGGCGTGCGCGCCGCACTGACCGCCGGCATGCGCTGTATCGCCGTCGGCGCTCCGGAGCCCGGCGGGGAGCTCGGCACCACCGCGTCGGCGATCGTGCCCGAACTCTCGACCCGACTTGTGCAGGACGAGCTCAGGGGCTGGCGTCGCGCGCGGGCGCCGGACCGTCCGCCCTCGACTTGATGCGGATCCGTGCGCGATCGGAGCGGTGGTAGTCACGCGAGAATTCCACGGCCAGGCCGCTTTCGGTGTAGGACGTCCGCGTGATCAGAAGCAACGGACTGCCCGGCTCCACGCCGAGGGTCTCGGCCACCTCCGTGGTGGCGACGGTCGCCTCGATCTCTTCGTCGGCGAAAAAGGGCGATGCGTCGTACTCCCCCATGAGCGCGTACAGCGAGCCGGTCAGGTTCGCGCTGCGCAGTCCCGGGAAGATCGCCGCCGGCAGATATGCCTCTTCCAGCACGATCGGCTCACCGTTGGCGGACCGGGCGCGGAGGATCTCGTGGACCTGATCGCCGCGTTTGAGGCCGAGCGCGTCGCGAACGTCGGGAGCGGGGCGATGCGTCGTCGCTCTCAGGACCTCGGCGCCGGCCTCGACATGGATCCTGCGCATCTGCTCGGTGAAACCCGGCAAGCTGGCGTGGTCGAAGTCGAACCGAGGCGCCGCCACGAAGTTCCCGCCGAAACGCCCCCGCCGGCGGTCGATGAGGCCCTTGGCTTCGATCGAGCTCAGGGCTTGGCGCAACGTCATCCGGCTCACACCTAGCGCGTTGGCGATCTCGACCTCGGACGGCAGTTTGTCGCCGGGCGCCAATGTGCGGGACACGATGAGCCGCTCGATCCAACTGCCGATGCGCGTGTGGGCGGGCAGATCTCCTGCGGCAGCCAGGTCAGGACGATCCGCGAGTAGCGGATCATCCATAGTCAACACGCGAGGCGCGTTCATCAGCCGTGCCGCGCACCGATCCAGTGCAGTAGGTCATGCACGATTTCATCTTCGAGGCGATAGCTGACGAGCCTGCCCACCCGCGTCGAACTGACCCAGCCCTGCTGCCTCAACACGCGCAGCGCCTGCGAGACCGCGTTCTCTGATCGGCCGAGCGCCGTCGCCAGGTCGCCGACGCAGATCCCAGGCGCGCGGTGCAGGACCAGCAGTATCTCCAGCCGGTTGGGATCGGAGAGCAAATCGAAGCGCTGAGTCCAGCCAGTCGTGTCGACATCGGCCAACGCCGACGTCGCGCGCTTGACCTGCGTCTGGTTGCCGGGCTGCGCCACACCTCGAATTTAGTCCAGGAAGCCGTGAACAGGGCCGAAGCGCCGCGCTTGGTCGCTACGGCCTTTCGATGAAGGTCCGCTCACCGCAAGCTGCCCGCCTCGGTCCTCCAACTCCATCCGCATGCCACGGTCGTCGTCGACGAAGCGGCGGCCGCTCAGCTCAAGAATGCCGACTTCTATCGGTATGCGCTGAAATACAAACCGCCTCAACAGAAGTACTGACCTCAGCCGGCAGCCCACTCTTTGGCGCGCTCGAGTTCGTCAAGGCCGAACAGGGCGAGCTCGCCGGGCACCATCCACCCCAGCGCATGTAGCGTTCGGGCGACCCATTCCTTGTCGGACACCACCGCGATTCGCTTGAAGGCCGAATGATGCTGGACGAGAGCACCGAGGCCCAGCTTCAGGTCCTCGACCAAGCCGCCGGGGCCGAAGCCTTCGTAATCGGACGCGATGACTTCCACGATCCTGATCTCGCCTGTTTTGAGCAGCTCGTCCATCGCGGGCTTGAACTCGCGCAGGTCGTCACCAAGCAGCCGGCCCGACACCCGGATGCCGGTCACTCCCTCCGGCATGTCTGGCAATACTTCGATCATCTGATCCTCCTTCCTCGTATCCAACGACGTATCCAACGACGCCGATCTGTCCTTCAGTCCAGGAAGCCGTGCAGCAGCGCGGCCGATCCCGCGACATGCGCCAGCATCGCCGTCGCGGCGCCCTCACCGTCGCCGGCAAGGATCGCCAAGACGATCGCCTCGTGTTGCTCATCGGAATGCGCGATGTTGCGCGGCAGCAACGGAATCTGATCCAGCAGGCCGTTGAGTCGCATCCGGTTCTCCGCCACCAACGGCACCAGCGACGGTGATCCTGCAGCCTCCGCGATCGCCAGGTGCAGCCGCGAGTCCAGCCGCCGGTAGTCGTCGGGTACCGCACCGCGGACGTCCGCCAGCCGCGACCACAGCATCTCGCGCTCCGCTGCGGTCAGCGTGCGGTTTGCGGCCATCCGCGCCGCACCGACCTCGAGAATCTCCCGCAGCCGCAGCCCGTCGTCGATCTCTGCACGCGTCACACCCGAGCTGTCGCCGGTGTGCCGCGGCAGTTCGTCGGCCAGGAACGTGCCGCCGTACCGGCCCCGTCGCGACACCAGATATCCGGCGTCGGCAAGTGATTTGATCGCCTCCCGCACGGTGTCGCGGCTGACGCCGAGCCTTGAGGCGAGTTCACGTTCGGGCGGGAGGGACTCGCCCGGCTGCAGCACACCGAGCCGGATTGTCTGCAGCAGCCGCTCGACGGTGTCCTCGAACGCATTCCCGGGGCGCACCGGGCGCAGCAGTGCTTCGGCCGCCGCCTTTGCGCCGAATCCTGCCTGAGCCAGTGGGACGTCCGGGTCGGCAGACATGGTCTACATCGGGGTTACGTAGTGGCCGCTGATGCCGCCGTCGACGAGGAAGGTCGAGCCGGTGATGAACGACGCGTCGTCGCTGGCCAAGAACGCCACCGCGGCCGCCAGTTCCTCGGGCTCGGCGAACCTGCCCATTGGCACGTGCACCAGTCGCCGAGCCGCGCGCTCCGGATCCTTGGCGAAAAGCTCTTGCAACAGCGGCGTGTTCACCGGCCCTGGGCACAGCGCGTTGACGCGGATCCCGCTGCGCGCGTACTGGATTCCGAGCTCTCGCGACATCGCCAGCACGCCGCCCTTCGACGCGGTGTAGGAGATCTGCGACGTCGCCGAGCCCATCACCGCGACGAACGAGGCGGTGTTGACGATCGAGCCTTTCTTCGCCGGCACCATGTGCCGCAGCGCTGCCCGGCATGACAGGTATACCGATTTGAGGTTGATGTCCTGGACCTTCTGCCACGCGGGCAGTTCGGTGGTCTCGATGACGTCGTCGTCGGGTGGGGAGATACCGGCGTTGTTGAACGCGATGTCGACCGTCCCGTAGGTGTCGGCCGCGGTGTCGAAGAGGTTGTCGACGGCGGCTTCGTCTGAAACGTCCACGGGCACAAACAGTCCGTCGAGTTCATCGGCGGCGGCCTTGCCCGCCGTCGGATCGATGTCGCCGACGACGATCGTCGCGCCCTCGGCGTGCATGCGCCGTCCGGTGGCCAGTCCGATTCCTCCGGCGCCGCCGGTGATCACCGCGACCTTGCCGGCGAGTCGTTGCGTCAAATCCATCAGGCTTCTCCGATCGCGAAAAAGACGTTCTTGGTTTCTGTGAAGGACAGCGGCGCGTCGGGACCGAGCTCGCGGCCCAGCCCCGACTGTTTGAACCCGCCGAACGGTGTGTTGTAACGCACCGACGAGTGCGAGTTCACCGAGAGGTTGCCGGATTCCACGGCACGCGAAACGCGTAACGCCCGCGACAGGTTGTCGGTCCAGATCGATCCGGATAGGCCGTATGGCGTGTCGTTGGCGACCGCGATGGCATCGGCCTCGTCGTCGAACGGCAGCACCGTGACCACTGGCCCGAAGATCTCCTCGGCGACGGTGCGATCGCTGCGCTGCGGGGTCAGCACGGTCGGCGGGAACCAGTAGCCGGGCCCCGATGGCGCATCTCCGCGGAACGCGACGGGCGCATCGTCAGGCACATAGGACGCGACGGTGTTCCAGTGTGTCTTGCTCACCAGCGGTCCCATCTCGGTGTCCTTGGAGCGGGGATCACCGACGACCACACCCTTGACGGCGGGCTCCAGCAATTCCATGAACCTGTCATAGACGCTGCGCTGCACCAGGATTCGGCTGCGGGCGCAGCAGTCCTGACCGGCGTTGTCAAAGACCCCGTAGGGTGCGGTCGCCGCAGCCTTTTCCAGGTCGCAGTCATCGAACACGATGTTGGCGCTCTTGCCGCCGAGTTCGAGGGTGACCCGTTTGACCTGTGCGGCCGCTCCGGCCATCACCCTTGTTCCGACTTCCGTCGATCCGGTGAACACGATCTTGCGGACATCAGGGTGGCTGACGAAGCGCTCCCCCACCACCGAACCTTTGCCCGGCAGCACACTGAAGAGGTCAGCGGGGATGCCGGCCTCGACGGCGAGCTCGCCGAGCCGGATCGTGGTCATCGGCGTCCACTCCGCCGGCTTGACCAGCACGGCGTTTCCGGCGGCCAACGCGGGCGCGAATCCCCACGCGGCGATCGTCATCGGGAAGTTCCACGGGGTGATCACGCCGACTACGCCGAGCGGCTCGTTGAACGTGACGTCCAGTCCACCTGCCACCGGAATCTGCTTGCCCGACAAGCGTTCCGGAGTGGCGGAGTAGAACTGAAGGACGTCGCGGACGTGTCCGGCCTCCCACGTCGCGTTGCCGATCGGGTGCCCGGAGTTGGCGACCTCCAGCTGCGCCAATTCGTCGACATGTGCGTCGACGACTGCGGCGAAAGACCGCAACGCGGCCGCCCGCTCGGCCGGCGCCAATCCAGCCCACTCACGTTGCGCCACCTTGGCGCGCGCTACCGCGTCGTCGACTCCCGCCTCATCGGTGTGCTCGACCGTGCGCAGCACTTCCTCGGTGGCGGGATTGATGACGTCACTGGTGGTCAAGCGTCTATCCTTTCTTTCGCATACGCGGCCGCGGCCTCCACGACGGCGGCGAATAGCCTCAAATCATCCAGCCGCTCCTCGGGATGCCACTGCACCGCCAATACGAAGTGCTCCCCGGGGATTTCGACCGCCTCGATCACGCCGTCGGAATCCGAGGCGCTCACGATCAGGCCGTCACCGAGGCGGTCGATCGCCTGGTGGTGATAACACTGCGCATCAGAGGATTCGCCGATCAACGCCGCGAGCCTCGTGCCGGGCACGGTACGCACGGCGGACGTCGCGAACACGGCGTTGCCTTGCTGGTGATGGGTGTGGCCGATCACGTCCGGTAGATGCTGGTGCAGTGTGCCCCCGAGGGCGACGTTGATCACCTGGGCGCCGCGGCAGATCCCAAGCACCGGCATGCCGCGCCGGATAGCACCGTTGACCAACGCGAACTCGAAGGCGTCACGCTGACGGTTGTCCGCGATGGCTTCGTCGGTCGCCGGATGCGGATGTTGCCCATAGCTTGCCGGGTCGACATCGCGCCCGCCGGTGATGATCAGACCGTCCAGTCCGTCAAGCACTCGAGAGGCGATGTCGTCGTCGACGGGTTGGGGCGGAAGCAGCGACGCGATCCCCCCGGCCAGGTTGACCCCTTCGATGTAGATGGCCGGCAAGAAGCTGGCGCGCACATCCCACACCCCGGTCTGCGCCTGCTGCAGATACGTGGTCAGGCCGATCATCGGGCGTGTCTTCTCCACACGAGCAGACGCAAAACTGCCTATTTTGGTGGGATATTGGGCAGTTTTGCGTCTGCTCGCGCTGAAATCAGAGCCGCTCAAAGCCACGCACCCTTTCCCAATCCGTCACAGCAGAGTTGAACGCGGCCAGCTCCACCCGCGCGTTGTTCAGATAGTGCTCGACGACGTCGTCGCCGAACGCCTCCCGCGCCACTTCGGACTTGCCGAACAGCGCCGCCGCGTCGGCCAGCGTGGTGGGCAGGCGTTCCGCGCCACTGGTATAGGCGTTGCCCTCCAAGGCTTCCGGCAGCTCGAGCTCGCGTTCGATGCCGTACAGCCCACCCGCGATCAGCGCCGAAACGGCGAGGTACTGGTTGACGTCGCCGCCGGGTGCGCGGCATTCCATCCGCATGCCGTGCCCGTGCCCGACCACCCGCAGCGCGCAGGTCCGGTTGTCCATTCCCCATGCGATCGCCGTCGGCGCGAAGCTGCCCTCGACAAAGCGCTTGTAAGAGTTGATGTTCGGCGCATAGAACAGCGTCAGCTCGCGCAGCGTCGCCAGCTGACCGGCGATGAAGCTGCGGAACATCGGCGACATGCCCAGCTCGTCGTCGGAATCGGCGAACACCGCGCTGCCGTCGTCGCCCCGCAATGAAATGTGAATATGGCAGCTATTGCCTTCGCGTTCATCGAATTTCGCCATGAACGTCAGGCTCTTGGCGTGCTGGTCGGCGATCTCCTTGGCACCGTTCTTGTAGATCGTGTGGTTGTCGCAGGTGACCCGCGCGTGGTCGTAGCGGAACGCGATCTCCTGCTGCCCGAAGTTGCACTCGCCCTTGACGCCCTCGCAGTACATGCCCGCGCCATCCATGCCCAGCCGGATATCGCGCAGCAGCGGCTCCATCCGCGTCGAGGCGTGCATCGCGTAGTCGACGTTGTAGTCCGTTGCAGCCTTGAGCCCCCGGTAGCCCGCCGCCCATGCGTCACGGAAGCTGTCGTCGAACACCATGAACTCCAGCTCGGTGCCGACGTAGGGCACCAAGCCCCGCTCCGCGAGGCGATCGATCTGGCGGTTCAGGATGCTGCGCGGCGCCTGGGTTACCGGGTTGCCGTCGGTCCAGGACAGGTCGGCCATCACCATCGCGGTGCCGGGCAGCCACGGCGCCAGGCGCAGCGTCGAGAAGTCGGGCGTCATCACCATGTCGCCGTAGCCGGTCTCCCAGCTGGATATCGCGTAGCCGTCGACGGTGTTCATGTCCACGTCGACGGCGAGCAGGTAGTTACAACACTCGGCGCCGTGCGCCGCGACGTCCTCGACGAACAAGCGCGCCGACACCCGCTTGCCGGTCAGCCGCCCCTGCATGTCGCAGAACGCGACGATCACGGTGTCGATGTCACCGGCGCCCACCAGTCGTTCGAGGTCGGCCTGCGGCAGCATGCCTGATGTGGGGGTCATGCGGACCTTCCTCTGCAGGGACAGATGACGTGCAGTCAACCATTGAAATTTGCCGGCGAGGCGTTCACCTAGATATTTGACCAAACTGTCACGTTCAAAGGTAGGACACCAGACCAATAGCGATCTATTGTCCCTATGCAGCCACCGCCCGTCCACACAGCGCTGAGAGCCCAGTTAGGAGAGCCGCCATGCCAGAGGGCCACGAACAACTCGAGGACCACGAACTTCACAACGAGGACGAGAAGCACCTCGCCCGTCTGGGCTATGTACAGGAGTTGCAGCGGTCCTGGTCAGGCTTCTCCAACTTTGCGATCTCCTTCTCGATCATCTCGATCCTCGCGGGCTGCTTCACCTCGTTCGGCCTCGGCTGGAACAACGGCGGCCCAGCGGCGATCGCGTGGGGCTGGCCGGTCGTGTCGATCTTCATCCTGATCATTGGCCTGTGTATGTCGGAGCTGGTTTCGGCCTTCCCGACCTCAGGCGGGATCTATTGGTGGGCAAGCAAACTCGGCGGCCCGAAGGCCGGCTATTACACCGGCTGGCTGAACCTGATCGGGCTCATCGCCATCCTGGCATCGGTTGCGTACGGCTGCGCGACGTTCCTGGACCTGACACTGGGCACGTTCAGCGAGACGTGGCTCAACGGCTACAGCCTGACGAGGACCTTCGTGCTGTTCATCGTCATCTTGGCGATTTCAGCACTTGTCAATATCTTCTCGTCCCATCTGCTGGCCATCATCAACAACATCTCGGTGTGGTGGCATGTCGCGGGCGCGGCCGCGGTGATCGTGATCCTGTGGCTGGTTCCTGAGCAGCACGCAAGCTTCAGCGATGTGTTCGCGAAGACCGTCAACAACAGCGGCATGTTCGGCGGCTCCACCTCTGGATTCGGATTCCTGCTGGTCGTGCTGCCGATCTCGGCGATCCTGACCCAGTACACGATCACCGGATACGACGCGTCGGCGCATTTGTCAGAGGAGACGAAGAGCGCGGCGAACGCGGCAGCCAGGGGTATCTGGCAGTCGATCTTCTACTCCGCCATCGGCGGCTGGGTCCTGCTGCTGACCTTCCTGTTCGCCATTCAGAACTCCGACGACGTATCCGCCGGCGGTGGCGCCGTGGTGACGATCTTCAACGAGGCCATGGGCTCTAAATGGGTCGCGCTGGTGCTGTTCATCTCGACCGCGGGTCAGTTCTTCTGCACGACGGCCTGCCAGACCAGCGCCTCGCGCATGCTGTTCGCGTTCAGCCGGGACCGCGCCGTACCGGGCCATCAGCTGTGGTCGAAGGTGAGCTCGAAGAGGGTGCCCGCCAACGGGGTCATCGTGACGGCGGTGATCGCGGCGATCATCACACTGCCAGCGCTGGTCGAGGTCGACATCAACGGCGCACCGGTTCCTGTCGCGTTCTTCGCCGTGGTGTCGATCGGCGTCGTCGGCCTGTACCTGTGCTTCGCGGTCCCGATCTACTACCGCTGGAAGGCCGGCGACTCGTTTCAGCCGGGCAACTGGAACCTGAAGGGCCACCACAAGTGGATGGCGCCCGTGGCGATCATCGAGATTCTCATCACCTCAGTGGTGGCGATGTTCCCGACGTCGTTGGGTGGAATGCCGTGGGACCCGAGCTTTGAGTGGAAGTTCGTCAACTACACACCGCTGCTCGTCGGCGGTGTGCTCCTTCTGCTGTGGATCTACTGGCACGCCTCGGTGAAGAAGTGGTTCACGGGCCCGATCAGGCAGATCGACGAAACGGGTCATGAGTTGGAGGGTGTCTCCTAGGAGCGACTCTCACTTCGCCGCCCCGGCCCGGTAGGGTCGAATGGGTGTGCGGAGCCACCGGGGAGGTGCGGCTCGACGGCCAGACACCGGATGTGACGGCGGTCGCGGCCATGGCCGGGGCGATGGCGCGCAGGGGTCCGGACGGAGCTGGCGTGTGGTCGAGCGGCCGCGTCGCGCTGGGGCATCGCCGCCTGAAGATCATCGACCTCTCCGAGGCGGGTGCTCAGCCGATGATCGATTCCGAGCTCGGCCTGGCGGTCTGCTGGAACGGCTGCATCTACAACTACAAGCAGCTGCGGCGGGAACTGAGCGAGTTCGGTTATCGATTCTTCTCCCACAGCGACACCGAGGTCCTGCTGAAGGCGTACCACCGCTGGGGTGACCAGTTCGTCGACCGCCTCTACGGCATGTTCGCGTTCGCAATCGTCGAGCGCGACAGCGGGCGCGTGCTCCTTGGCCGCGACCGGCTCGGCATCAAACCCCTCTACCTGACCGAAGACCCAAAGCGCATCCGGTTCGCTTCGTCGCTACCGGCGCTGCTGGCTGGCGGCGGAGTCGACACCCGCATCGACCCCGTCGCGCTGCACCATTACCTCACCTTCCACTCCGTCGTCCCGCCGGCGCGAACCATCCTGCGCGGCGTGACGAAGGTGCCGCCCGCCTCGCTCGTCGCGATCGAGCCCGACGGCCGCCGCACCACGACGACCTACTGGGAACCGGACTTCACCCGCCGCAATGATCGCGCCGACTGGTCCGAAAAGGATTGGGAGGAAGCCGTTCTCGCTTCGCTGCGGACGGCCGTGGAACGTCGGCTGGTGGCCGACGTGCCTGTCGGTTGCCTGCTGTCGGGCGGCGTCGACTCCAGCCTCATCGTCGGCCTACTGGCCGAAGCCGGCCAGCACGGCTTGGCCACCTTCTCGATCGGCTTCGAGTCCGTCGGCGGCGTCGAGGGCGACGAGTTCCGGTATTCCGACATCATCGCCCAACGCTTCGACACCGACCATCACCAGATCCGCATCGGCACCGACCGGATGCTGCCCGCGCTCGACGGCGCGATCGCCGCGATGAGCGAGCCGATGGTCAGCCACGACTGCGTCGCCTTCTACTTGCTGTCCCAAGAAGTGGCCAAGCACGTCAAAGTCGTGCAGTCGGGGCAGGGCGCCGACGAGGTCTTCGCCGGATACCACTGGTATCCACCGATGGGCCATCCGGACGCCGCCTCGGTGGAGGGCTCGGTGGCCAGTTACCGCAAGGCGTTCTTCGATCGCGACCAATCCGGGTATTCAGCGCTCGTGTCACCACATCTGGCCACCAGCGACGATCCCAGCGAGCGGTTCGTATCCGACCATTTCGCCCATGCCGAGGCCGAAACCGGCGTCGACCGCGCGTTGCGGCTCGACACCACGGTGATGCTGGTGGACGACCCCGTCAAGCGGGTCGACAACATGACCATGGCGTGGGGCCTCGAGGGCCGGGTGCCGTTCCTCGACCACGAGCTCGTCGAGCTGGCCGCCACCTGTCCACCCGAGCTCAAGACCGCACACCAGGGCAAGGGCGTGCTCAAGCAGGCGGCGCGCAGGGTGATACCGGCCGACGTGATCGACCGTCCCAAGGGTTACTTCCCGGTGCCCGCGCTCACCCATCTCGAAGGGCCCTACCTCGACCTGGTTCGAGACGCGCTGTACGCGCCGGCCGCCAAGGAACGCGGGCTGTTCCGTCCCGAGGCCGTCGACCGGCTGCTCGCCGACCCGAACGGCAGGCTCACCCCACTGCGCGGCAACGAGCTCTGGCAGATCGCGCTATTGGAGCTGTGGCTGCAGCGCCACGGAATCAACGGGGCGGCCGCATGACCGCTCTCGAGCCCAACCAAGGACATTCCGAGGCCATCACGCTCGGCCTGCATGACGCGTCGCCGCCAGACATGGTTGACGCCATGGCTGACGACGTGGTACTCGAAATGGGTTGGGGCAGGCTGATATTCGGCCAGACATTTGCCGATCCGGAGAAACTCGCCGAGGTGCTTCGGCACGAGGGGCCAGGCCGGCGCGACATATGCATGTACGCCCGCGAACCCCAGGTACTGGTAGCCAAGGCACCGGCCGAATTGTTCATCGACCCCAGCCACACCTATCGGTTGCGGTTCGCCGACGACGACGAGCCCGTCGTGTCGCCGAGCGGGTTCACCATCCGCACCCTGGAAAGCGCCACGGATGCGGACGCGATGAACCGCGTCTACGTCCGCTGCGGGATGGTGCCCGGGCCCGTCGACGTCCTGTGGGACAACCACCAACACCGCGAACCGGTCGACTATCTGGTCGCGGTTCGCGACGATGACGGCTCCGTGGTGGGCACCGTCACCGGCGTGGACCACAAGCGGTTGTTCTCCGACCCCGAAGACGGATCGAGCCTGTGGACGCTGGCCGTCGATCCCACCACCAGCCTTCCCGGTGTCGGCGCCGCTTTGACCCGCGCGCTTGCCGACATCTATCGCAATCGTGGCAGGGCCTACATGGACTTGTCCGTCGCACACGACAACGCCGCCGCGATCGCGCTGTACGAGAAACTGGGGTTCCATCGCGTGCCGGTGATGGCGGTCAAGCGCAAGAACGCAATCAACGAACCGCTGTTCACCCACCCGCCGGAGACGGTCGACGACCTCAACCCGTATGCACGAATCATCGCCGACGAAGCGATGCGCCGCGGGATCTGGGTAGAGGTACTGGACGCCGAAGCCGGTGAGATACGGCTCTCACACGGGGGGCGCAGCGTCGTGACCCGAGAGTCGTTGTCGGAGTACACCTCCGCGGTGGCCATGAGCCGATGCGACGACAAACGGTTGACCCGCCGCATCGTGTCGGAGGCCGGAATCGTGGTCGCCAAGGGACGGCTGGCCACCTTCGACGAAGCAGACCACGCCTTCCTCGGCGAGGTGGGTGACGTCGTGGTCAAACCCACTCGCGGGGAGCAGGGCAAGGGCATCACGGTCGGCGTCGACGGCCCCGAAGAGTTGAAAACCGCGCTGGCGCGGGCCCGCGAGCAGCACCCCGAGGTGCTGATCGAGCAGCGAATGACCGGCGATGACCTGCGGTTGGTGGTGATCGACGGCAAAGTCGTCGCCGCCGCGCTGCGCAAGCCCGCCGAAGTGATCGGCACCGGGCATCACACCCTTCGCGAGCTGATCGAGGCGCAGAGCCGGCGACGCGCGGCTGCGACCGGCGGCGAATCGCGAATTCCGCTCGACGAAGTCACCGAAGCGACGGTCGCCGAAGCGGGCTGGTCGTTCGACGATGTGCTGACCGAAGGGCATCGTGTGCGAGTTCGACGCACTGCCAATCTGCATCAGGGCGGCACGATCCACGACGTCACCGCCGAGGTCAACCCGCATCTGTGTGAGGTGGCCGTGGCGGCCGCAGAAGCCATCGGAATCCCGGTCACCGGGATCGACCTGCTGGTGCCGGATGTCACCGGATCCGACTATGTGTTCATCGAGGCCAACGAGAGACCGGGGCTGGCCAACCACGAGCCACAGCCCACCGCAAAGGCTTTCGTCGACTTCCTCTTTCCCGGTAGTCCGGCGCTGCCCCAGGCCTGGACACCCGAGGAGCCGCCGCATTAGCGACTACCAGCTGCTGGTGCGCAGCACGATTTCGGCTGCCAGCTGTGCGGTGGAGTCCGCGGCGTTGCGGCGTCCCAGCAGGTCGACCATCCGGAAGTCGCCATACACGTAGCGCTGGCTGGCCTTGGCGACTGCCCGGGCGGCGGGTGTGCTGACAAGCGCGGTGGTGTTCATCTCCACAGGCGGGCAGTGCTCATCGCGGATCACGCCGGTGAGGTCGGCGACGCACGGATGGCCGCGGTCGATCACCACCAAGCCGATGAACCGGTCCAGCCGGGTGGCGGCGAGTTCCCACGCCAGTTCGCCGCCGTTGCGGTCGCCGACCAGAAGCGCCCATCGCACGTCGAGCGCATCGAGGATCCCGACAACCGACTTCGCCGTCAGGCGGGCGTCGGGGCCGATGACGACGGTCCGTAGCGACGCGGTGTGCAGTCGTTGACAGACGGCGTCATAGGCCGACGGCGCGTGGTGCGCCGCGCCAAGCACCACCACGACGGAACCCTTGTCGGGGCCGGCCACGTCGACCGGCACCGGAAAGCCGTCGACGGTGACCATGGTGGAAGGCATTTGGTCAACCTACAGTGAAATGGCCCACCCGCGGGCCCATTTTCGCGGTGTAGTTGACGCGCAACTCAGGACTGTTGCGCCCGGTCGGCTTGCCGAGCGGCGATGTCCAGAAACGTCTGCGGCAGCGAGGCTTTGACGGTAATGCTGGGATTCGCTGTGGGGAACGCGACTCCGAATACCGCCATCTCGCCCACATTCTCGAACGAGAAGTATGCGCTGCTGTCGACGTTGGCGAGGCGCATTGTCTGCTGGTACACCAACGCGTCCGCACGCGGCGTTTGCAGCCTGGTTGTGGTCATCGGAATGCCCGGCGACGACGGGTCGAAGTACGTCTGAAACTGTGCACAACGCTCCCCGATTGCGGCCAGCCGTGCCAGCTCCAGCCGCGACGTCAACACCGTCATCACGATGCGCGCGCCGTCATACGCGACTACGTACTCGGCGGCGCTGCCAGGACCTCGCTCAGCCGAGTCGGCAATCGCGCGGGTCAGTCCATCCGAGCAGCCCTCCGGTGTCGAGAGCATGGCCGGCGGGCCGCCCGTGCCGTCGGGCTGAGCAGGTGAGCGGATGATGCGGTCGTACTGCACACCGGGCGGGAAGTCATTTGCGGCCAACACCGCCTTGTCCAGGCGGGCGCCCGGCCAGCTCGCGGTGCCGGCGATCGGGTGTGCGCAACCGGTGAGCACGGCAGCGACGAGCAGCGCCAGCAGTGACACCCCCGAGCGCGGCCTGGTCATGCCGTCAGGCTACCGACGCGTCTCCAGTCCGGTCATGCTGCGCCTCGCTTGAGATTTGGCGGCCATGTGGTGCCCGGCCTACAGACGAGTAAGCGCACGTCCCCGTCGACGCGCCAATCCCCGGAGGCGGCTGGGACGACGAGCGTCTGGCCGCGTTTCACATCGACGGGCTCGCTGTGCACGGACGTGAGCGCCCCGGCTCCGGACAAAGCCACGGCGACCGCGAATCCACTGGGCACATCGACACCCGGTGTCAACAATTCCATGCGGAAAAAGGGCGCCGCCTCCTCAGGCAGCACCTCCACGAGGCCGGCGACGTGGGCGCCGGTGCGCCGTGTGAGCGCAGCGATATCGGTTCGCGCTGTCGTCTCGACGACCGACAGCGCCACTTCGCGGGTGAGCCCGAGAAAGACTTCGTCGTCGGACGCCGTAGTGTTGGTGCGCTCCAACAGAATTGACTGGTCGGTCGGCTCCTGCGCCTCGACGAGGAGGATGCCAGCTCCGATCGCGTGCGGGGTACCGCCTGGCACCAACACACCGTCCCCCGGTCGCACTGGCAGCCGGTGCATCAGCGCAAGCATCGCCTCGGCATCCTGCGCCTCCACCAGCTGCGTGAGCCGGTCCTGGCTGACGTCCTCGCGCCACCCGACCCACACCGCGGCGTCATCGTCGGCTTCCAGCACATACCACGCCTCGGTCTTTCCGTACGCGCAGCCCAGATGCTGCGAGGCGAATTCCCGAGTGGGATGCACGTGTACGGGCAGGCGCTGACCGGCGTCCAGGAGTTTCACGAGCACACCGGTGTCGCCTGATTCTCCGTCGTCACGGCCGACCCAGCTGTGGGGGTCGGCGCGAACCGCGTCCCGCAGCAGGGTTCCGTCGGCCAGTTTGGCCGGCCCGAGGCTCGGCGCTCCGAAGCGTGAGACCGTCGCGCCCACCCACTCTTCCGGCGAGCGGTCACCAACCGGTGGCAGACCGCGCCAGGCGGCTAGCGCAGGCCCGCCCGCGTACCAGTGCCGTACCACATTGGGAGGCAGAAGCTGTGGTTGCGCGGTCGTCGTGGCCCCTCCTGTTCCGCACCTGTTATCTCACCTCGACGCTTGTGCCGGACAGTACGCCACATTCGTGGCTACGTCCGGCACCTGATTTCGCACCGGCACCGCCGCATCGCGTGCATGGGCGACGACCGACTGCGGAGCTAAGCCGCACGCTGGCGACGGGCAAGCCGCCGCGCGCAGTGTTCTCCGACAACGCGCGCCGCACCATCGCCGTCGTGGTGTCGCTGCAGACGTTGCGCCGCAAGGACATTGGATTGCCGTGCTTCGGCGACTCCCCGACGGCCGCGGCATTGAAGCATGCCGTCGCCAGAAGGTGCGTGCCGGTCACCGCGACGGCGTCAACCCTGCGGCGTCGTGACGATCGTCGGCCGCTGTGGTGGCCCCTGTTCCAGCAGCGCGAGGATGGCGTCGACGTCGAGATGGGCGGTCAACAGGTCGGCCATCGCGTCCAGTTGCGCATCGCGCCGGGCCGCCACGTCAACATCGTCGGCGACGACGAAACCGTGCCGCCCTGAGGCGGCCGCCGCTTCGGTCAGCCATTGACGACGCACCGCATCGTTGTCGAGAAGTCCGTGCCAATGTGTGCCGTAGACAACGCCGCGCCGAATGCCGACGCCCAGCCAGTCGTCTTCGGTGCTGCGGGCGACCTGGCCATGGTGGATCTCGTAGCCGTGCAGTGGCTCGTCGTGGTGCCGCAGCGTCTTATCGGGCGCGAAGACGATTTCCGCGTCGAGAAGGTTCAGCCCGTCGACCGCGCCCGCCTTTGACTCCACGGCGTCGTCGATGTGGCGGCACAGCATCTGAAATCCACCGCATACTCCGAGCACCGGCTTGTGCTGACCGGCATGCGCGGTGATCGCGTCGGCCAGCCCGCGCTCGCGCAGCCACGCCAGATCGGCGACGGTCGCCTTGCTGCCGGGCAGCACGACGACGTCGCTGTCGGCGAGTTCGGCCGGGTCGACGACCCAGCGCACGATCACGCCGGGCTCACAAGCCAGTGCCTCGATGTCGGTGGAGTTGGAGATCCGCGGCAATCGGCAAGCGGCCACCCGCAACGACTCCCGGCCGCGCGGCGGCTGCGGCTCGCCGACGACATGGTGCGCCAGCACTGATACGGAATCCTCGGTGTCCAGCCACAGGCCGTCGGCGTAGGGAATGACGCCGTAGGTGGGCCTACCGGTCAGCTCTTGCAGCTGTTTCAGGCCGGGCGCCAAAAGGGTGGGGTCGCCGCGGAACTTGTTCACGATGAAGCCTGAGATGAGCTTCTGGTCGTCGGGGCCAAGCACGGCGACGGTCCCGTACAGATGGGCAAGTAGCCCGCCACGATCGATGTCGCCGACGAGAAGGACCGGCAGGTTCGCGGCACGAGCCAAACCCATGTTGGCCAAATCGGTTGCGCGCAGGTTGATCTCGGCGGGCGACCCGGCACCTTCGCAGATGACGGCGTCGAATTCGCTTCGTAGTTGGGATAATTCGTGGGCGACGACGGTGGCCAGCCTGTCACGGTGCGTGATGTAGTCCTTGGCGCTCACAGTGTCCACGACCTGGCCGCGCAGCACCAGCTGTGAGGTGCGATCGCTACCGGGTTTGAGCAGGATCGGGTTGAACCGGATGCTGGGCGCAAGGCCCGCCGCCCGCGCCTGCATGGCCTGCGCCCGGCCGATCTCACCGCCTTCTACAGTGACCGCCGAGTTGTTGGACATGTTCTGCGCCTTGAACGGCGCGACCCGAATGCCCTTGCGGGACAGCAGCCGGCACACCCCCGCGACGACCATCGACTTCCCGGCGTCCGACGTGGTCCCGGCGACCAGCAACGCGCCACTTCCCTGCCGAGCAGACGCAAAAGTCCCCATTTTCACGGCGTGTCGGGTGCTTTTGCGTCTGCTCGCGCTGAAGGTCTCACAGCTGTGTGAGGATTTCGGCGCCGTCGTCGGTGACCACGAGCGTGTGCTCGAACTGGGCGGTCCACCTCTTGTCCTTGGTGGCGACGGTCCAGTCGTCGTCCCAGATCTCGTAATCCAGCGAGCCGAGGTTGATCATCGGCTCGATCGTGAACGTCATGCCTTGTTCGAGAATGGTTTCCACGGCGGGCTGGTCGTAGTGCAGCACCACCAGGCCATTGTGGAACGTGGTGCCGATGCCGTGGCCCGTGAAGTCGCGAACGACGTTGTAGCCGAATCGGTTTGCATACGATTCGATGACGCGGCCGACGATCGAGAGCGCGCGACCCGGCTTGACGGCCTTGATCGCGCGCATCGTCGCCTCGTGGGTGCGCTCGACGAGCAGGCGGTGCTCGTCGGACACGTCGCCGGCCAGGAAGGTGGCGTTGGTGTCGCCGTGCACACCGTCGATGTAGGCGGTGACGTCGATGTTGACGATGTCACCGTCCTCGATCACGGTCGAGTCGGGGATGCCGTGGCAGATGATTTCGTTCAGCGAGGTGCAGCAGGACTTCGGGTAGCCCTTGTAGCCCAGCGTCGACGGGTAGGCACCGTGGTCGACCATGTAGTCGTGGGCGATCCGGTCCAGCTCGTCGGTGGTCACGCCCGGCGCGACGGCTTTGCCCGCTTCGGCCAGTGCGCCTGCGGCGATCCGGCCCGCGACGCGCATCTTCTCGATCACCTCGGGCGTCTGCACCCATGGCTCGCTGCCCTCACGGGCCGTCGCTTTGCCCACGTACTCAGGTCGGGCGATCGACTTGGGCACCGGCAAGGTAGGCGAGACTACGCCGGGACGAAGGGCGGTGCGAACAGGCATGACGCCCAGGATAGCTATGAGAATGGCAGTCTCTGATTTCGAGAATGATGCTATCTTATTAGCTATGCTTAGCGAGTCCACTCCCATGGCGACCCCCCCGGGCCATCTGCTCGGTCAGCTGGGTATGCGGGACGTGGTGGAGACCGACGAACGCCTGATCATCGAGATGGACAATCGGCCCGATCTGACGAATATCGCGGGGCCTTGTAGGGCGGCTTGGTCGCGACGCTGATCGATATCGCCGCCGGACCGCTGGCGGGCCGCCATGTCGGATCGGATCACCGACGAACGTTCCGTACCGCTCGAAAATTTGTCGAATTTTCGAGCGGTACGGAACGTTCGCGGAAGAAAATACGGACGGCCAGACCACAGATTAGGACGCTTCGCAGTTCCATACGCACTCACGGGACGGCAGCATTCAACCTCGCCGATAGATTCTGAACCATGACCATCGACGAGGTTGACGAGCAGTTCGCCGCCCGGTTCGCCGAACAATTCGCCGAGACCTGGAGCACCCCGGACCTGGCCAAGCACGAAGCGATGTGGAGCGACGACATCGTGCTGATCCAACCGATGATGGGCACACTGCGCGGCAGACAAGCGTGCCGGGAGTCGTTCCAGCGGCTCTTCGCTCTGGTGCCCGATCTGCGCGCCGACGTGCACCGCGTCGGACATGGCAAGCACGAGGTGTTCCTTGAATTCACGCTGAGCGGAACGTACGGCGGAAAGCCGATCTCCTGGGATGCCCTCGACCGCTTCACCTTCACCAATGGCCTCATCGCCGAACGGGTTTCGTATTTCGACTCCATACCTCTGATTGGCAAGCTGGCCGCCCGCCCGGCCGGGTGGGATCGGCTCGTTCGCATAGGTTCTCAGCTGTTCCGGCGCTGATCACGCGATCTGCATGGACGCCAACGCCGCCCGCACACGAGCCGGCAGTGAACCGCCGTGGAACAGCCAGTCGTCCAGCGCGATCCGAATCGCGGCCATCGCGAGCGCCCCGATGAGCCGTGGCCGCGGATCCTCGGGTCCGGGATTGCCGAGTCGCGGCGCCACCAGGTCGGCAATTGCGGCCTCATACCGCAGGTAGATCTGTAGCGTCCAGGCACTGAACACAGGTGAGGACCGCGTCAGCGTCGCGAGCTCATGCACCTGGTGGCTGATCCCCTCGAAGCCATCGCCGAGGTTGCCGAACGCCGCGATCACCGCCTCGGCGGCCGACAGGTGATCCGGCTGCCGGGCGATCGCGGCGGTGATCAGGTCCAGCCAATGCGTCGTCATCCCCTCGGCGACGGCGTCTTCCTTCGAACTGAAGTACCGGAAGAAGGTCGCGCGACCGATCACGGCCGCGGCCGCGATCTGCTCGACAGTGGCGCTGGCCAGGCCATTCTCGGCGACCGCTTGGGCCGCAGCCGCGGCGATACGGGCACGGGTGGCCTTCTGTTTGCGCGCCGTCAGGCTTTCGCGCGCATTCTGCCGTGAGACGACGTCCATGGTGAGACTATGTCTCACCGTGGAGAAGATTGGCAACGCTTGGGCGCCGAAGACGCTCGAAGCCTGGCGATTCGTCCAGCTGATGCTGGCCGATCTCACCCAGACCGTGATCGACGACGCCGTCGACGAGCGCGAACTGCTGGAGGGCCTTCGTGCCGTCGCCAAGGTGACCGGCCTGTGCTCGGAACTCTCCGTCCAGGCCGACGCGGAACGTCCCCGCTTCTTCGACATGTGCTCCCCCACCCGCCTGATCGGTGGTCCCAACCCGGACGGCAGATACCTGCTGGCGATGATCCGCGGCGACCGGACGTATCGGGTCACCGGAATCCGTGGCGGCACGGCCTATCTCGGCTTTCAAGTCCTCGCAGGAACGGGCCTGACGCCACGACGGATGGCGGGCTACCTCAGCGATACCGATCTGAAGCTGGTCTCAGGGTTGTTTTCGCTGGTGCTCTCAACGGCTGAACCGCCGGCAGACATTCTTGGCTCGGCGCAATGGATCCCGATCCCCCAGGATGCCGCGTCGATCGTGGTGCGCGAGTACATCGGCGCCCCGGACACCGAGGAACCTGCGACCATGAATATCGAATGCGTCGATGCCGAGCCGCTGACGCCGATAACAGATGCCGAAGCGGCCGAACAATTCACCGCGATGGCGTGGACGATCGTCAAGCTCGCCACCCTGCACCGCACCATCAAGCCCGAACTAATGACTCGGCCCAATATGCTGCTGACCGCCGAGGCGGCCGAATTGGGCAGTGCTGACACCACGCCCGACAACCTGTACATGATCGGCACGTTCGCACTGGACCCCGACGAGTCGCTGGTGCTCGAGTTCAGCCCGCCCGACACGCGTTACTGGAACGTCACGCTGGAGAGCATCTGGCACGAATGCCTCGAGCCACGGCATCGGCACAGCTCTGTCACCAACAAGGCGGTGCGCCCCGACGGCGACGGTCTTGCGCGAATCGCTATCGGCGCCAAGGACTTCGGGCACGGCCATTGGCTCGATACCGGCGGCAGGCGCCGCGGATTCGTCGTGCTGCGATGGCTCGACAACCCCCAAGCACCCGTCGTGCGCAGCTCAGTCCGCCGCGGCGGCCCGAAATCATGACCGCTCAGCGCTTCGAACCGGATCGGCTCGTCGAGCAGGCATGCGAGCTGGCCGGAACCGATGATTTTGGTGACGACGACACCTGGCACGACGGGCTCGCGCGGCTATGCGAGGGCCTGGTCGCCGAGGCCCGACTCAACGACCTGGGCGTCGAGATCGCCGTTCTGGACATCATCCGTCCGCTGACGAATCGGCTGCAGATCGTCAAGTGGCGCAAGGAGAATCCCGCAGTAGCGGCCCGGCCGATTGCCCGGCCGATCTTCATCGTCGGCCAGCCACGCACAGGGACGACGATCCTGTTCGACCTACTCGCGCAGGATCCCGCGCTTCGGCCACCGCTGACGTGGGAAGTCGACAACCCTTTCCCGTTGCCAAGCCTCCAGACCTACGCGACCGACCCGCGGATCGCCCAAACCCAGGCCGGTATCGAGATGTCGGAACAGATCGCCCCGGGCCTGCTGACGTGGCATCCGATGGGAGCAATGGTCGGCCAGGAGTGCGTTCGCATCACCGCGGGTCAGTTCTGCAGCATGATCTTCTCGGTGCAGTACCGGCTGCCGAGCTACTACCGATGGCTGCTGCACGAGGCCGACCATCATCCAGCCTATCGCTATCACCGAATGTTCTTGCAGCACTTGCAGTCTGGCGTGCCCGGCCAATGGCTACTGAAATCGCCGGCACACCTGTGGCAGCTCGACGCGCTGGTGGCCGAGTACCCCGACGCACTGATCGTCCAGACGCACCGGGATCCGCTCAACGTCATTTCGTCGATCAGCGCACTCACCCACCACCTGCGCCACCTGGCGTCCGACGAAAGCTCGAGCATCGAATGCGCGGCGCAGTCATGTGAGGAGATCGTCGTCGGCCTGGATCGCGGTATGAAGTTGCGAGACTCGCTGGCACAGCGGGTGGTTGACGTGCAGTTCGCCGACTTCATTCGCGATCCGTTCGCGACGATCCGGGCGTTATACGCCGAACTCGGCCGCGAGCTCGACCCCGTCGCCGAGCAGAACATGCATGCATTTTTGGCAGCCCATCCCGGCGACGGCGGCGGCAGCCGCTATACGTGGGCGGACACCGGCCTCGACGCCCGGCTGGTGCGGGAGCAGGTCAGGGCTTATCAGGAGCGATACGGGGTGCCCGACGAGCCGCTCAAGTAGCGCGGCCGAACCGGAACGACTTGCGAGGCCCGCGAATGTCGACCGATCCACACACCACCTTGCCCGTCAGGATCACATGCGGCGTGCCCTCGGCCGGCGCGTCCTTGCGGTGGTCGTGCGCACTGCCGACGATGACCTCCACGTCGTCGATCGAGGCGCTGGCCCCGTCTGGCAGCCTCAGATCCAGCCCACCGAACTTCAGGTCGAGCTCGACGACCACCATCGGCCCGGCGAACCGGGCGCGCGTCAAATCCAGGTCGACAGAACCCAATCGCCGGTGCAGAGCCAACCGGGTCGGAACGATCCATTCGCCGTGGCGCTTCAGCGAGCCGAGCACGCCGCGCAGCTCCACCCGGTCGGCGGCCGTGGTGACGATCGCGCCGGGACCCGGTAAATCGCCTACGAGCGCGTCCAGGTCGGCATGCAGCCGGGCACGGGACACCAGCGCCGAGCGTTCCTCGAACTCGTCGATGTCGATCAGCCCCAGCGCGACGGCGTTGTGCAGCCGGCGCAGCGTTCCGTTGCGGTCCGCGTCGGAGATGCGCATCGCCGCAGATTCGTGGTTGATGTCCGTCATAGCCCTCTGCGGACAGGCTACTCAGGCCGAGTAGGCCGGTGGCAGCTGATCGAGCATGCCCTTGAGCATGCGCACCGCGTACTCCGAGCTGCCACCCCCGACGATCAGCGCCGCGAATGCCATGTCGCCGCGATATCCCGCGAACCATGAATGCGAGCCGCCCTCGAATTCGGCCTCACCGGTCTTGCCGAGCACATCGCCGGCTGACTGTAGGTCCTTAGCCGTGCCGTTGGTGACGACGAGCCGCATCATCGGCCGCAGGCCGTCGAGCATCTTGGGCGTGATCGGTGTGCGGTCGCCGCTGACGGCCGTCTGCCGGCCCTCAATCAGTTGCGGCACAGGGGCTTTGCCGGCAGCGACCGTCGCTGCCGCCATCGCCATTCCGAACGGGCTGACCAACACCTTGCCCTGCCCGAAACCGTCCTCGGTCCGCTCGGCCAGGTTGACGGTCGGCGGTACCGAGCCGGACACGGTGTTGATGCCTTCGACCTGGTAGTCCGGCCCGATGCCGTACTGAGCGGCGGCCATCGTCAACCCCCGCGGCGGCATCCTGCTGGCCAATTCGGCGAAGGTGGTGTTGCACGAACTGGCGAATGCGCGCGACATCGGTACCGTCCCGAGGTCGAATCCGCCGTAGTTGGGGATCGTGCGCTGCCCGATGTCCATGTGTCCGGGACACCCCAGCAGTGTGTTCGGGGTGGCCATGTCGCGGTCGATGGCCGCGCCCGCGGTGATGATCTTGAACGTCGAACCTGGCGGGTACAGGCCCGTGGTAGCGATCGGCCCTTCGGTGTCCGCGGCGGGATTCTGTGCCACGGCCAGGATTTCGCCCGTCGACGGCTTGATCACCACGATCATCGCCTTCTTGCCGCCGATGGAGTTGACGGCGTTTTGCGCCGCGTTCTGCACGGACCGGTCCAGGCTGATCGTGACCGACGGCGCCGGCGCGCCAGACACTTCGTTGAGCACATCGACGTCCACGCCGTTCTGATTGACGCTGACCACACGCCAGCCGGCCTGGCCGTCGAGTTCGTCGACCACCGCGTTCTTGACCTGATTGACGATGCCGGGTGCGAATGAGTCGTCGGTCGGCAGCAGCTCGGCCTGCGGTGTGACCATTACGCCCGGCAGGGCGGCGACGGCTCCGGCCACCCGGTCGTGGTCGGACTGGCGCAGGGTGATCAGATCCAGCGGCTCCTTCGACGAGCTGGCCTGTTCGGCAAGTCGCTGCGCGTCCATGGTGTTGTCGAAGGGCCTCAGCGCGTCGGCGACCGCTCTGGCGGTCGGCATCAGCGCACCACCGGCCGCCTTGGCGTCCAGCGCGTAGTGGTAGAGATTGCCGGGCACCAATACGTCCGTGCCACCGCGTTCGTTGACCGAGGCCCGACGCGGAGGGTCGCCGCGTAACGCGAAGGTCTGGTGCTCACCGAGGCGTGGATGCAATCCGGTTGCGCTCCAGCGCACTTCCCAGCGGCCCTCATCGCGGATCATGTTGAGCTGACCGTCGTAGGTCCAGGTGCGGTTCTTCGGGAGATGCCACGTATAGCGATAGATGACGCTGCCGGTGTCCTCGGCATAGCGCGAGCCGAGGACCTGCGCGTCCAGTCGGACCGCCTGCAGGCCGGCCCACGCTTCGTTCAGCGCCGCGCGGGCATCGGCGGGTCGATCGCTGAGCTCGGCTGCGGCGGCGGTGTCACCGGTAGCCAGCGCGGTGAAGAATTCCTTGGCGGTGGGTTCGGGGCCGTCGGGTTTCGGCGTGCACGCTGTGACGTTTAAGAGCGTCGCGACCACCATTGCGATCGTCAGCAGACCTGCCACCCGTGATGCTGAAGTTGCCATTGGGGCAGATGTTACGGAGTCGAGACATGGAGGTCGTGGAGGCGCACCGCTTTCGACGCAACATGCTTCGCCCGCGAAAGCGCAGCCCTCACGCAGAAATCGATGCGCTAGGCCCCCGCGGCGGGTGCGCGCACCACCAATGGCACCGCCGGGAAGTACGCGGCCATCTCCGAACGCGACTTGCGCAGCGCGGCCGTGCCGTAGCCGTGCTTGCGGTGCGCCGGGTGAATCCAGATCCGCACGTTGACCTCACCACCGGCCAGCTCGCCGAACACCATGCCGACCTTCTCGGACCCGACGAGAGCCACCAGCCACGCGGCCTCTTCGGCGTCCACTCGGTTCACCGCTCCGCGAATTTCGTCGTCGAGTTCACCGGCGGGTGCGCCCGAGCCGTCCCCCGCCGCACCCACGTCCGCGGTGCGTGCGGCAAAGATGTCACGATCGGAATCCGCTGAGAACGGTCGCAGCATCATCGATTCGGCCGTACTCGCGGGCCGCTCGCCCATGGTGAAGCTGAGCTGGTTGTTCAGGTCCTCCAGTTCGGCGGCGATTCTGCGCCGAGACACCTTGGTGAGCCGGTCGAACGAAAGCCGAAGCACCGCTTCAGCCGCCGCGTGTGAGGTGTTGAGCATGGTCGCGATCGCGTCGACCGCGGCGTCGAAATCCTCGGATTCCACGACGACGTCGAGCAATTCGTGTCGTCGCTCCAGCGCACGGACCAGAGTGTCGGCGATCTCGCGGCGGGCGACTGTCCCGTCATGTTCGGTCATGATGAGAAGACTAACGAGCGGCGTCGCGTGAAGCTGTCAGTCAAGCAGAACCGTCGCGAACCTGCCGACCTGAGTGAAGCCGATCCGCGCGTACGTAGCGCGAGCGACGGTATTGAAATCGTTGACGTAGAGGCTGGCGACGCGGCCGCTGCGGATGACCGCCGACGCCAGCGTGGCGGTCCCCGCCGTGCCCAACCCGTGGCCGCGGCAGTCGGGATGAACCCACACGCCCTGTATTTGGCCGACCGCGGGCGATTGCGATCCGACTTCGGCCTTGAATACGACCTGGCCGCGCTCGAAGCGGGCCCACGCTCGGCCGGCGGCAATCAGCCCGGCGACCCGGCGGCGGTACCCGCGGCCGCCGTCGCCGATCCGCGGATCGATGCCGACCTCGCCGATGAACATGTCGATGGCCGCCACCAGATACGCGTCGAGTTCATCGATACGAACGGGCCGCACGGCCGGGTCCGTCGCACATTGAGGTGCGGTGCTCAACGCCATCAACGGCTGGTGCTCGCGCACATCCCGGGCCGGGCCCCATGCATGCTCGAGCCGCTCCCACATCGGCAGTACGTACTCTGCGCGGCCGACAAGTGACGAACACCGCCGTGCCGTGCTCATCGCCTTGTCCGCGAACGCGTGCATATCGCTGACTTCGCCACGCAGCGGGATCAGATTGGGCCCGGCGTAGCACAGGGATTCGCATGCGCTGCGCCTCGTCCACAGCTCGCCGCCGATCGCGGAGGGCTCGATGCCATGCTCGGCGACCCGCGATGCCACCATGCAGGAGCCGACCGGATCGTCATCAAGCACCCTGCGCACCGCTGCGGCATCCCGCACCACTGACACCCGTCGCTCGTCGACGAGGCGAAAAAGCGGCGGAGCCGACATGCTGACTCTTTCTAACCGATCCCGGGGGCGGTGACCCCGCTCACAGGGTCATGCCTAGCTTACGGTTACAACCGGCGAACCGCTCGCGTCTGTACCACCCTCTTCGGCGAGTCGCAGGGCCTCTTCGATCAGCGTCTCGACGATCTGCGCCTCGGGCACGGTTTTGATCACCTCGCCCTTGACGAAGATCTGGCCCTTGCCGTTGCCGGACGCCACACCGAGGTCGGCCTCACGCGCCTCACCGGGACCGTTGACCACACAGCCCATCACCGCCACGCGCAGCGGAAAGTCGAGCCCGTCCAGCCCGGCGGTGACTGCATTGGCCAGTGTGTACACGTCCACCTGAGCGCGGCCGCACGAGGGGCACGACACGATCTCGAGTCCACGCGGCCTCAGGTTCAACGACTCCAGGATCTGGTTGCCCACCTTGACCTCTTCGGCCGGTGGCGCCGACAGCGAAACGCGGATGGTGTCACCGATCCCCCGCGACAGCAGAGCACCGAATGCGACCGCGGATTTGATGGTGCCCTGGAACGCCGGTCCGGCCTCGGTGACGCCGAGGTGCAACGGGTAATCGCACTGCGCGGCCAGTTGCTCGTAGGCGGCGACCATGATCACGGGGTCGTTGTGCTTGACACTGATCTTGATGTCGCCGAAGCCGTGCTCCTCGAACAGCGACGCCTCCCACAGAGCGGACTCGACGAGCGCCTCCGGGGTGGCCTTTCCGTACTTTTCCATGAATCGCTTGTCGAGCGAGCCGGCGTTGACGCCGATGCGGATCGGGATGCCGGCTGCACCGGCAGCCTTCGCGACTTCGGCGACCCTGCCGTCGAATTCCTTGATGTTGCCGGGGTTTACGCGCACCGCGGCACATCCGGCGTCGATCGCGGCGAAGATGTACTTCGGCTGGAAATGGATATCGGCGATGACCGGGATCTGGCTGTGCCTGGCGATCTCCGGCAACGCGTCGGCGTCTTCCTGCCGCGGGCACGCCACACGGACGATGTCACAGCCGGTCGCGGTGAGCTCAGCGATCTGCTGCAGTGTTGCGTTCACGTCGTGGGTCTTGGTCGTGGTCATCGACTGCACCGCGATCGGATGATCGCTGCCGATGCCGACGTTGCCGACCATCAGCTGGCGAGTCTTGCGCCGGGGAGCCAATGTCGGTACGGGCGGTGCCGGCATGCCTAAACCGACGGACATGATGTCTCCTACTGGAACAACCTGATCGGGTTGACCAGGTCAGCGGTTACGGTCAGCGCCATGTAGCCGACCACCACTACCAAGATTACGTAGGTAGCGGGCATGAGCTTGAGATAGTTCACCGGCGCAGCGGCGACCTTGCCGCGCGCCGACCGAATCATATTGCGAATCTTCTCGAACACCGCAATCGCGATGTGGCCACCGTCGAATGGCAGCAGCGGAACGAGATTGATCGCGCCGAGGACGAAGTTCAGCTGGGCCAGGAAGAACCAGAACGCCACCCACAGGCCGTGTTCGGCGGTGTCACCACCGATGATGCTGGCGCCGACCACGCTGATCGGCGTTTCGGGATCCCGTTCGCCGCCGCCAATGGAGTGCACCAGCGCACCGACCTTGGTCGGGATCTTGACCAGCGACTTGCCGAGTTCGACGGCCAGATCTCCGGTGAACGCGAACGTGGCGGGTACCGCCGACAGCGGGTTGTACTGCGTCGGCCCGAATTGCGCGGGAGCGACGCCGATCGCGCCGACGTTGGTCGGAGTGGTGTCACTGTCCTTGAGCCACTTCGACGTGCGGGTGACGTCGACGACAGTCGTGAACTCCTTGCCGTCACGCTGCACAGTCAGGGTCGTCGGGCCGTTGAGCTTGCGCACGGCAGCGGCCATTTCGTCGAAGTTGGCCACCGGGGTGTCGCCCACCTTCACCACCGTGTCGCCGGGCTTGATGCCGGCGAGCGCGGCCGGTCCGGGGCCGGTGCAGTCGCCGCGTTGTCCCTTGGCGACTTCGGATGCGACACACGTGGTTTCGCCGATGATGGCAGAGGTCGGCGGATGCAGGTTCGGCAGCCCCCAGATCACGGCGATGGCGTAGATCAGGACCAGGCCGATGACGAAGTTCATGCCCGGGCCCGCGGCCAGCACCGCTGCGCGCTTCCACGTCTTCTGCCGGAACATCGCGCGCTCGTGCTCGTCGGGCGCCAGTTCCTCGATCGAGGTCATGCCGGCGATATCGCAGAACCCGCCGAGCGGGATCGCCTTGACGCCGTATTCGGTGTAGCCGAGTTCGTTGGGCCGGCGCGTGGACCACAGCGTGGGCCCGAAGCCGACGAAGTAGCGGCGCACCTTCATTCCGGTCGCCCGCGCCGCCCACATGTGCCCGCATTCGTGCAGCGCCACCGACAGGAGGATGCAGAGGGCGAAGAGCACGATGCCAATGACCCACATCATTTGGTGGTGACGACCTCCCGGGATACTGCGCCCTTTGCCCGGTCGCGGGCCCAGCGTTGCGCGTCGAGTACGTCATCCACGGTAGCGGGTTCGGCAGCCCACTGGTCGGCAGCGCGCAGGACGTCGGCGATCGTTCGCACGATGCCAGGGAACGGGATGCGGCCGCTGAGGAAGGCCTCGGCCGCTTCTTCGTTGGCCGCGTTGTAGACGGCGGTCAGGCAGCCACCTTTCGTTCCCGCCTCACGTGCGAGCTCGACGGCAGGGAACACGTCGGCGTCCAGCGGCTCGAACTCCCAGGTCGACGCGGTGGAGAAGTCACAGGCGAGGGCGGCTCCAGGCACCCTGGCCGGCCAGCCCAGCGCCAGGGCGATCGGCAGCTTCATGTCCGGCGGGCTTGCCTGGGCCAGGGTCGAGCCGTCGGTGAACGTGACCATTGAGTGCACGATCGACTGCGGGTGGACGACCACGTCGATGCGGTCAAAGGGAATGCCGAACAGCAGGTGGGTTTCGATCAACTCCAGGCCCTTGTTGACCAGCGACGCCGAGTTCAGGGTGTTCATCGGACCCATCGACCAGGTGGGATGCGCCCCGGCCTGCTGTGGTGTGACGCGCTCGAGTTGCTTGGCGGTCCAACCGCGGAACGGTCCTCCCGACGCGGTCAGCACGATCTTTTCCACCTCGTCGGGCGTCCCGCCGCGCAGACATTGCGCCATTGCGGAGTGTTCAGAGTCGACGGGCACGATCTGCCCAGGTCTTGCGGCCTTGAGCACCAGTGGCCCGCCGGCCACCAGGGATTCCTTGTTCGCCAGCGCGAGCCGCGCACCCGTGGCGAGTGCTGCCAGCGTCGGCTCGAGGCCAAGCGCGCCGACGAGGGCGTTGAGCACCACGTCGGCCTCGGTGTCCCCGACCAGCCGGGTTACGGCCTCCGGGCCCGCGTACGTCACATCGCCCACCTGGGACGCGGCAGCGTCGTCGGCGACCGCGATATTCGTCACACCTGTATCGGCACGCTGGCGGGCCAGCAGCTCCGGATTACCCCCGCCGGCCGCCAATCCGACGACTTCGAAGCGGTCCGGATTCGCGGCGATGACCTCCAGCGCCTGGGTGCCGATCGAGCCGGTGCTGCCGAGTATCAGGACTCGGACACGACTGATCCCCGGGTCGCTTCGCTCCTGCCCGCCGGTGCTCACCAACCTATTGTGCCGCGCCCTGGTGCCTGTGGAAAAAGTGACGCAAGAGTGACGCCGGCGATTCGCGTCCATCCATGACGTGCCTCGCGCCGAATCCCCGGTGTCAGTGCAGAGGGCGGGCAGAGAGCCCGTCACGACAAGGGAGCAATAGCGTCATGAAAACCGTTTACCGCAAGGCATTTACGGCCGCGAGCCTGGCAGCGGCAGCCATTCTCACCGTATCCGCGTGTTCCGACGGGTCCACCTCGTCGACTGCGAAGAGCACGAGTTCTTCCGTCGCCGCCAGCCCCGCCGCGCCGGCACCCATGGACCGGCCTATGGATCCCGGCGCCGGACTGGTTGGGCCGGGATGCGCCGACTACGCCGCACAGAACCCGACCGGCCCTGGCTCGGTGACCGGTATGGCGCAAGATCCAGTCGCGGTCGCGGCGTCGAACAATCCGCTGCTGACCACGCTGACCGCGGCAGTGTCGGGCAAGCTCAACCCGAATGTGAACCTGGTCGACACCCTCAACGGCAGCGAGTTCACGGTGTTCGCACCGACCGACGCGGCGTTCGCCAAGATCGACCCGGCCACCATCGACAAGCTCAAGACGGACTCGAATCTGTTGACCAGCATCCTGACCTACCACGTGGTGCCGGGACAGGCCAGCCCGGCGCAGGTGACCGGCATGCACAAGACGGTGCAGGGCGATGAGGTGACGGTGACCGGCAGTGGCAACACGCTCAAGGCCAACAACGCCAATGTGGTGTGCGGCGGGGTTCGCACCGCCAACGCCACGGTGTATCTGATCGACACGGTCCTGATGCCACCGACCACCTAGGTCACCAACCCCCGCGAGCAAGAAAAGGCGGACATGTTCACGCTTGTCCTGATCGGTTCTGTCGGTGGCTTGATCACCGGCATCTCGCCGTGCATCCTTCCGGTCCTGCCGGTGATCTTCTTCTCCGGCACGCAAAGCGCCCGCGACGACGGCGCAGTCAAGACGAAGCGCATACTGTCCGAAACGCTGCGGCCATACCGCGTGATCGCCGGGCTGGTACTGAGCTTTTCCGTTGTGACGCTTGCTGGTTCGGCACTGCTGTCGTTGCTGCGCCTGCCGCAGGACGCCATCCGATGGGTCGCACTGGCGGCGCTGCTGGCGATCGGCCTCGGCTTGATCTTCCCGAAATTCGAAGCGCTGCTCGAGAAGCCGTTCTCCCGGCTTCCACAGAAGCAATTCGGTTCGGGTAACAGCGGTTTCGGGCTCGGCCTCGCGCTGGGTGTGCTGTATGTGCCGTGCGCAGGCCCAGTGCTGGCGGCCATCGTCATTGCCGGCGCCACCGGCACCATCGGGATCAACACGATCGCGCTCACCCTGTCGTTCGCGGTCGGTGCGGCATTGCCGCTGCTGTTCTTCGCGCTCGCCGGTCGTCGCGTCGCCGAACGCGTCACGGCATTCCGGCGCCGTCAACGGGAAATCCGTATCGCCGCAGGCCTTGTCACGATACTGCTTGCCGTCGCACTGGTATTCAACCTGCCCGCGGCGCTGCAGCGCGCCATCCCGGACTACACCAGCAAGCTGCAGGAGACCGTCGGCGGCGACGAGCAGATCCGCGAAAAGCTCAACCTGGGCGGCCTGGTCAACGATCAGAACAAGGAGCTGGCGAACTGTACCAACGGGGCCTCGCAGCTCGAAAGCTGCGGCACGGCGCCTGACATCACTGGCATCGCCGGCTGGCTGAACACCCCGAGCGGATCGGCCGTCGACCTCCAATCATTGAGGGGGAAGGTCGTTCTGATCGACTTCTGGGCTTACTCGTGCATCAACTGCCAGCGGGCCATCCCCCACATCGTCGACTGGTACAAGGCCTACAAGGACGCCGGCCTCGAGGTGATCGGCGTGCACACACCGGAATACGCGTTCGAGCGAGTACCGGACAACGTCGCGAGCGGGGCGAAAGATCTCGGTATCACATACCCGGTCGCACTGGATCCCAACTATTCGACGTGGACCAACTACCGCAACCGGTATTGGCCTGCCAAGTATCTGATCGACGCCAACGGCACCATCCGGCACGTCAAGTTCGGCGAAGGCGACTACCCGACAACGGAACGCCTTATCCGCCAACTGCTTTCATCTGCTCGTCCAGGTGTCACGCTGCCGAATCCGACCGAATCGCTCGACACCACTCCCCCGCCGGACCTCACCCCGGAGACCTATCTGGGCGTGGGAAAGGTGGTCAACTACGGCGGTGACGGTCAGTACGACCAGGGCGATGCGACGTTCGAGTACCCCGCACGCCTCGCCGATGACACGTTCGCCCTCAAGGGGCCGTGGACGCTCGACTATCAAGGCGCAACCTCGGGCAGTCGCTCGTCGAGCATCGAGCTGAACTACCGCGCCCGCAATGTGTATCTGGTGGTCGGCGGGACGGGCACGGTGACCGTCGTCCGAGACGGCGAGTCGACGGACATTGCGGTCAGCGGTCCGCCGACGCTGCGGCAGATCGTCGCCGACAACGACGTCCGGCGCGGGCTGGTAGAGGTGCGGTTAAGCCAAGGACTGCAAGCGTTTTCGTTCACCTACGGCTAGCCGCGCGGCGCCCGGGCAAGCATTCTGTCGTTTCCGCCCTCGATGATCGTCGGCGGCGTAAATTTGCTGGCGCCTGAATTCCCATCCCGCAAGGAGTCACGATGGGTTACGCCAGATATATCGGCCGCGTCGGCGCGTTGGCGGTCACGCTGGGGTTGGGCGTGTCGATCGCCAACAGCCCGGCGATTGCGCTGGCCGATACGACCGGTGCGTCGTCGACGGATACCAAGAGCAGTTCGGCGTCGAGCGGTTCGCCGTCGGCGTCGTCCACGCCGAGCACCGACACCACGAGCACCGGTACGGCAACGTCGTCGTCCTCACAGACGACACAGACATCGACAGATTCCACCACGCAGCCAGGATCATCGAGCGACCCGCAGGCCGGCCTGGTGCAGGCATCCGGCGGTGCCAACACCTCCGTGACCAGCACCGGCACCACAAGCACCTCAAGCGGTAGCACCACGACGGAGTCCACACCCCCGACGAAGAAGCCGACGCCGGAATCAGCAGCGAAGCCCGCGGAAGCGACTCCCACTGCCACAAGCTCCAGCAGCTCGAAATCCACGCAGGCCGAGCCGTCGGCCACGGAGTGGCCGACAAGCGCAGTCACTGCGTCGACGGTTTCGGTAAGTGCGGCCGGCACGACCGCGCCGGCTGTGTCCGCGCCGCAGCTCGCCGCTGCGCGCATCGCCACCACGACCGCATCTCCAACGGTGACCTCAGCGATCGTGACCCCAACCGCGCCGTCCACGGTCAGTGCCCCCGCGGCCCCGGGCAACCTCATTGTCAACCTCGTTTCCGGGCTGCTGTCCGCGATCGGCCTCAACCCGCAGGCCGGCACCGGACCGGTGACTCCGCCCGAGGCGCCCACGCTGTGGACCTTGCTGGCCTGGGTGCGCCGTGAGTTTGAGCAGGCGTTCGTCAACGTCGCGCCCGCCGCAGTGACGACAAGTCTGGTCCAGAGCCCGAATCTGCTGGTCAACCCCGGCGCTGAGCTGGGCGACCCGTCGTTGTCGGGATACAGCTCGGTCACCGTTCCGGGGTGGACGGTAACCGGGACACCGACCGTGATCGAATACGGCACGCAGCGCCGTCTGCCGTGGCCACTGGGTACGCCCGGGCCGACACTGCCGGCTTTTCTGGGATTTCCGAGCGCGATCTGCGCTCCCGTCGGCAGCGGCGAACAGTTCTTCGGCGGTGGAAACGTAGCCACCTCCTCCCTCACCCAAACCGTCAATCTCAAGGATGCGGCACTCGAAATCGACACCGGCACAGTGCCGTACACGCTGAGCGGTGCACTTGGCGGCTTCGTCATCGACCCGTCCGCGGCATCGGTCAGCGTCGACTTCCTGGGCGCCGACCAGTCAGTTCTTGGCACCGGCCGGCTCACGCCGGTCACCGTGCTCGATCGTTGGCTTCAGACCGTGCTGCTCGAACGGGAGGCCTCGGGGACGATCCCGACGGGCACCCGCAGCGCGCGTGTGGTCGTGACGTTCACCGACTGCAACCCGTTCCCCGGCAACTACAACAACGCCTACGCCGACGATCTCTCGTTCACCGTCGGGGCTGCACTTCCCGCCCCACCGCCACCCACACCACCTGAGTCGAGGGTCGGCCAGCTCGATCACGTGTTCATGGTCTACCTGGAGAACAAGGGCTATACCGACATCGTCGGCAGCCCCAACGCGCCGTACCTCAACAGCCTCATCAACACCTACGGACTCGGCTCGAACTACTACGCGCTGACCCACCCCAGCGACCCGAATTACTATCCGATCCTCGGCGGAAGCGACTTCGGCACCAATTTCAACTGCCCCGCGAACTGCTTTGACGAGCGCAATCTTGCCGACAACATCGAGGCGGCGAAAAAGACGTGGGCCGGCTACATGGAAGGCGGCGGCGGCTACACCACGCCGACCGACCGGTTACCGTTCCTCGCCTTCAGCGACATCTACAACGACCAGGCGCGCGTGGCGGCACACCTGTTCGATCTGACGCAGATGGGACAGGATCTCGCCGTGCCAACCAAGGCCCCGAACTTCGTGTGGTTCGCGGCGGATGATCACACCAATATGGAAGGCCCCACCGACACCCTCGACGGCATCATCCAGTGGGCTGTCAGCCAGCTATTACCACCGTTCCTCGGCGGACATCAGTACAACGTCGCGGCGGGTGACAAGTGGCTTCAAGACACGCTGCCCGTCATCTTGAATTCGCCTACGTGGCAGGACCTTACGCAGAAGAGCGCCGTCGTCGTGACGTTCGACGAGGACTACAACAACCTGTCACTGGGCAACGGCAACCAGGGCAACCACATCGTCACAGTCGTCATCCCGTCACCGGGCGCTGTGGCTAGCGGGATGCGCAGCGGGCACTTCGTCGCCAAGGACCACAACAACCACTACAGCCTGCTGCGCACCATCGAACTGTCCCTTGGGCTTCCACCACTGACCAACAACGACAAGTTCGCCCAACCCATGAACGAGTACTGGCAGTAATCAGGTCCTGCTCGCCGCCGACGGATCGACCGTCGCCTCGATCTTCACGATGAGGCTGTCACGCACAGTCAGCGTCAGCACCACCGCCAGCCTGCGGTCGGCGAAGCCGAGCACCTCCCCAGCCGGTCCGGTGACCAAGGTGAGTCCATGAGCCAAGAAGCGAAGGAGGTTGGGCGCCACGTCCTCCCGCCCGTGGTTGATCTGCGGGGACCCCCCACCAACGAACGTGGCGACGCCCCACACCGTCGGATCCAACACCGCTGTCAGCGTCCGCAGGTCTCCGTTGGTGCACGCGGTGATGAACTTCTGGGTCACGGCTTGATGTTCGACGTCGCTGATGTCGGTAAGCCGCGGCGACGCATCGGCGATCTTCGCCCTGGCCCGCCGCGCGAGTTGACGACACGTGCCGACGGGCCTGCCCACCGTCTCGGCGATCTCGTCGAACGGCATCTGGAAGACGTCATGCAACACGAACGCCACCCGCTCGCCTGGACTCAGCCGCTGCAGCACCTCGAGGAGCGCGCCGCGCACCTCCTCGTCGAGCGTGATCCGGTCGGCCGGATCGATCTCCGCCGACGGGCTCGCGTCGAGGACTCCCGATTCATCAGGACGTTCGAGGCGCGCGCGGGCCGATCGCAACTGGTCCAGGCACAGCCGCCCGGCCACCACGGTCAACCAGGCTCGGATGTCGTCGATCTCCGACAGGTCCGCGCGCGACAGGCGCAGGAAGGCCTCCTGCGCGACGTCCTCGGCCTCCCCGACGTCGCCGAGCATCTGGTAGCCGAGGTTCACCACGTAGGCGCGGTGGCTGCGCCACGCCACGTCGACCGAAGGTGAATCGCTCATGCAGTAATGACGAATCGGCGGTGCGAAAAGTTACACGCGACGGCGTGTAACTTTTCCGGTCGCGGCCCCGTCCTTGACTTCATGAATGCAATTCTTGTCACGGGCGCCACCGGCAATGTCGGTCGCCCACTGGTCACCGAACTCGTCAATGCCGGCGCGCAGGTACGCGCCGTCACCCGCCGTCCGGACACCGCAGGGTTTCCCGACGGGGTCGACGTCGTCACCTCCGCCGCCGAGGGGGTGCGCGGAGCAGACGCGATCTTCCTCAACTCACGTGCATTAGGCGACGACCTCACCCCGGTCGTCGAACTGGCTCGTCGCGAAGGCGTGCGGCGCCTCGTCGCGCTTTCGGCGATCAATGCCGACGACGACTTCTCTCGCCAGCCATCGCGATTTCGGGGCGACCGCAACAAGGAAGTCGAGCAACTGGCCGTGGATTCCGGTTTGGACTGGGTGAGCCTGCGCCCAACGGTGTTCATTACCAACTTCTTTGGCATGTGGGCGCCCCAGATTCAGGCCGGCGATGTGGTCAGCGGCCCATACGCGTCGGCGTCGACGGCACCGATCGTCGACCGTGACATCTCGGCGGTGGCGGCCAAAGCGCTGCTGACCGATGACCTGCTGGGTAGGAAGGTTCCGCTGACCGGACCGCAGGCCTACACGAACACGGAACTGGTCGAGGCGATCGGCGCGGTCCTCGGGCGCCGACTGCGCTATCAGGAGGTTCCGGCCGACCTCGTGCGGCAGCGCTTCATCGGGCTTGGCTTTCCGACCCAATTCGCCGACGCCTACATCGCGTTTCTGGAGGCGACGGTCGACAAGCCCGCCCTCGTGACACACGACGTAGAGAAGATCCTCGGTCGTCCGGCCGAGAGCTTCGCCGACGGGGTGGGCGCCCATCGCGACATCTTCGCCAAACAGTAAGGGAGCCAGGACATGTCCGAATTTCAGCCACCGCGGTACCTCAAGCCGATGAACAAGTTCATGATGGCGGTCCAAAAGCTGGGCCTCCCGACCGGTCCTGCAATGGTCCTGACGGTGCCCGGCAGGAAAACCGGCAAGCCGCGCAGCACCCCGATGACACCGTTCGAGCACAACGGAGGCCTCTACGTCGTGGCCGGTTATCCCGGCGCTGACTGGGCGTCCAACGCCCGCGCGGCGGGCGCCGGAACCCTTTCGCGTGGACGCACGTCGCGGCCTGTGCGAATCATCGAACTCAGTGCTGCCCAAGCGGGTCCGGTGCTGCGCAGCTTTGCGCAGAAGGTGCCGGTCGGTGTCGGCTTCGCCAAACGGGCGGGGCTTGTCCGCGACGGCACCCCCGACGAATTTGCGGCCTTGGCCGGCCAGCTCACCGTGTTCCGATTCGACGGCTAGGCCGCAGCGGGACCGGTCGCTCGCTGCACAATGACGTCACCGGAGCCTGTGTGTGCGTGCACGACGAGCGTTTCGTCATCCTCGGACGGGCCGTCCGAGGGCTGCAGCGCGTTGCGGACCGCGCCGGACCCGGTACGCAGATCCAGTTGCGCCGCTGTGCCTTCCGCGATCCCGACGGCAACCTCTCCGCTGCTCGTCTGCACCGAGATGCTGCCACGGACGGCGGCCGCGACAGAAACGTCGCCGGAAGCGGTCTGTGCGTTGAGGTTTCCCCGTAGGTGCGCGACGGACAGCGAACCGCTGGCCGCCCGGAACTTGACATCGCCCATGAGCTCACCGAACGTGGCGTCCCCTGATGCCGTCGACACTGAGACCGAACCATTGACAGCCTGTGCCCTCATTCCACCAGAAGCGGTGTCCGCCTTGAGGTTTCCAGAGATACTGCCGACAGTCAGGTCACCGCTCGCTGACGCGAACTTGCAGTCGGCGTACTCGCCGTCGGCGGTGACATCAGCCGACGCCGCCGACGCATTGAATCGCGACCCGGACGGGAGCGCGATGTCGACGACGACCGCTCCCCTGCGCGGAAATGAGAACCCGCGCTTGCTCGTGACGGTCAGCGTGCCGTTGTCGAAGTCGACGCGCACCTGCTCGGCGGCCCTGACATCATGCGGCCGGGACTCGTCGCGAGGACGCACGTCCACGACCGTGTCGGTGCGATCAGTGGCGACGAGTCGCACTGAACCGGCGGCGATCTCGACGACCGCGGAAATGGGTTGCGGGGTATCGAAATTGGGCATGGTTTCTCTCCTCTTCGGTAGTGGGTTAGCGGACCCAGCCGCTGAAGTGCTTGTCGGAATCGCCGCGCGGGCGGCGCGAATGACCGCCGCCGAGCGCCGCGGTGACCGTACGGACCAGCCACGCGTTCACCGATAAGCCGTCACCGCGCGCAGCGGCATCCACTCGCGGCCGCAGGTTCTCCGGAAGACGCAGCGTCACCCGCCATGTGCCACCGTCCTCGTCGGGCTCGCCAACTGCGACCGACGGCGAGTCGGAAAAGTCGGCAACTCCCGCACTGACGTTGAATTCCGGATCGCGGCCACGCAGCCGGACCTCCACCGATCCCGGAGCGAGTTCGCGGGTGATCTGCTCAGCCGCCTCCGACAGCGCTTCGAGGAGTGCCAGCCGGATGGCCGACTCCAGTGGGGCGGTCAATCTCTCGGCGAGAGCTTCCGCGTCCTGTCCACCGGCGGCGGCCGCGACGCCGAGTTCATGGCGTACCGCGTCGACGTACGGCTGCAAGTCCATGACGTCATGGTGACATCATAATGACGTCAACGCAAGCGTCATTCTGACGCCGACGGACCCTCAGGCCCTCCTAGCTGCTGCAATAGCCCGTGCATGTCGATCTGACCGCGGTGCGCGACGAGCATGTCGCCCTGGAAGCGGTCGATATGGATCACGCCGACGGAGACCGCGGCGCCGCTGGGCGCCACGCCGCGGAACTCCCCCGTGTGGGTGCCGACGAACCGGCAACGCGAGACGCCGTGCGAACCGTCGACCAGGACTTCCTCGATGACGTGGCGCCCATCGGGAAAGCCGCGATAGAACTCGTCCAGGTTCGCCCGCCACTGCTCCCAGCTGGCTGGTGCCGAACTGCCGACCTCGACAACCAGCCGCGGCGACACCAGCGCCTCGACGGTGGACCAATCCCGTCTGTCCAGCGCCGCGTACAAGCACTCGACGAGTTCCCTGACCGCATCGTCCATCGAATCAGCCACAGAGCCAACGATATCCGTCTAGCTCGGCGAAAAGTGCTCGATCCAGTGTCTTGCGATGTCGACGCGGCGAGCGACCCACACCCGCTCGTGTGATTGCACATGATCGAGGAAGCGCTCCAGCGCGGCCGTACGCGCGGGCCTGCCGACCAGCCGACAGTGCAGCCCGATCGACAGCATCTTGGGAGAGCCTGCAGCGCCTTCGGCATGGAGCACGTCGAATGCATCGCGCAGATGCGTGAAGAACTCGTCGCCACTCGGGAACCCGCCGGCGGTGGCGAAGCGCATGTCGTTGGTGTCCAACGTGTAGGGCACCACCAGGTGGTTCGCCCCGTCGACCACTGTCCAGTAAGGCAGGTCGTCGGCGTAGGAATCGGAGTCGTAGAGAAAACCGCCGTGTTCGACGACCAGGCGTCGGGTCTGAGGCGAATCGCGGCCCGTGTACCAGCCCAGCGGCGCCTCGCCGGTCAGCTCAGTCATCAGCTGCACCGCCTCGGCGATGTGGCGCCGCTCGATGTCGGGCTTGACGAGTTGGTAGCTCACCCAGCGCAAGCCGTGGCAGGCGATCTCGTCGCCGCGGGCCCTGAAGGCCGCAACCGCAAGCGGATTGCGCGCCAATGCCATAGACACCCCGAAGATCGTCAAGGGAAGCCCGCGGCGGTCGAATACCCGCAGCACCCGCCACAGCCCTGCCCGCGACCCATACTCGTAGAGCGATTCCATGCTCATGTGCCTATTCGGAAAGGCCTGCGCTCCAATGATTTCCGAGAGAAATGTCTCCGACGCCGGATCACCGTGCAGCACACTGTTTTCCGCGCCCTCTTCGTAATTGAGCACGAATTGCACGGCAATGTTGGCCCCACCTGGCCACTGCGGATGCGGGGGGTTGGGCCCGTAGCCGATCATGTCCCGCGGGTAGTCGTCGGCAGGCCCTAGCGTCATGGAGGAAATTGTGGCAGGGATCGCCGTCAGCGCACCTTCTCGATGATCGTTTCGGCGAACCGCTCGATCGGCCCGCGGAAGCGCTCCGCATCGCCGGACGCCATGCCGTCGATCCCCGCCCACGGACTGCCCATCACCGCCGTGATACCGACGTCCTCGGCGCGCTTGTACAGATCCGGGGTTGGCGGTTCGAGCAGCGCCAGCAGGATCTCGAACGGTTCGTCCTCACGTCCGTACTCGCGGCGGAGGTCTGTGAGTTTCTGCGCATAACGGACGGCGTCGTCCCAGGCGTACGCGTATCCAACCCACCCGTCGCACAGCCTTGCGGCCCGCCGTAGTGCCGCATCGGACTCGCCGCCGCACAGGATCGGAACCGGCGCCGGAGGATGGGGTTCGATCATCATCTCGGGCACCTGGTAGTGCTGACCGCTCCACGACACCCAACCGCCGCGCCACAATTCGCGCAGCGCAGGGATCATCTCGTTCAGTCGCCTGCCCCGGGAGTCGAAGTCTTGACCCATCAGCTCGTACTCTTCGCGCATCCAGCCGACGCCGACCGCCAGCGATACCCGGCCCTCGGAGATCACCGACGCGGTGGCGACCTGCTTGGCCACCTCCAGCAGCGGTCGTGCCGGCGCGATGTACACGGCGTTGGAAAACTGCAGGCGGCCCGTCACCGCCGCCATCGCACCGGTCAGCACCCACGAGGCGGGCCACGCCGTCTCGGGCGTCCACATCGGCTTGCCGGTCGGTGAATCCGGATACGGCGACGACAGTTCCCGCGGGTAGATCATGTGGTCAGACGTCACGATGCCGTCGTAGCCGGCCTCGTCGAGCATCCGCGCCACCGCGATGGCCTCCGAGGTCTTCATGAACGCCGTGCCCGACCAAAACCGCATCCTGTTTCCTTATCTCGAATTTCGGGCAGCATCAATGGCATGCCCGCACTGCTGTGGTTTCGGCGTGACCTGCGGCTGCACGACCTCCCGCCGCTGCTGGACGCCGCGGCGACCGATGGCGAGGTGCTGGCTTGTTACGTGCTGGACCCGCGGTTGAAGGCGTCGTCCGGACCTCGCCGGTCCCAATATCTTTGCGACGCCTTGCGTGACCTTCGCGACCGCCTCGATGGCCGCCTGCTGGTGACGCGCGGCCGTCCGGAGACGCGAATTCCCGCGCTGGTCAACGAGATCGGCGCGACGTCGGTGCATGTGTCGGCCGACTACTCGCCGTTCGGCGGACGGCGTGACACAGCCGTCCGCGACGCATTGGGTGAAATCCCGTTCGAGGAGTCGGGATCTCCGTATCTGGTGTCCCCCGGTCGGGTGGCGAAGGGCGATGGCGCGCCGTACAAGGTGTTCACCCCGTTCTACGACGCCTGGCGCCGGCACGGCTGGCGATCGCCGGCCAAGTCGGACGCGGACTCGGCGCGCTGGATCGACCCGGCCGACGTGAACGGCGGTGTGGACATTCCCGACGCAGGAGTTGCGCTCGAGATGCCAGCCGGCGAGACAGCGGCCCGCCGGCAATGGAAACGCTTCGTGGAGAACGGCCTCGACGGCTACGCCGACGAGCGTGACCGGCCCGACTTGGACGCCACCAGCCGGATGTCGGCGCACCTGAAATTCGGCACCATTCACCCGCGAACGATGGCCGTCGATCTGAGCCGCGGCAAGGGCGCGCAGGCATACCTGCGAGAGCTCGCCTTTCGCGACTTCTACGCTGCGGTGCTGCACGCATGGCCAGACAGCGCCTGGTGGAACTGGAACAGGTCGTTCGACAGAATCGAGGTGGACGAGGACGTCAACGCCAAGCGATTGTTTGAGGCGTGGAAAGCCGGACGCACCGGATTTCCCGTCGTCGATGCGGGCATGCGGCAGCTCGCCGAGACCGGCTGGATGCACAACCGGGTGCGCATGATCGCGGCCTCGTTTCTCGTCAAAGACCTTCACCTGCCGTGGCAGTGGGGCGCACGGTGGTTTCTCGAGCAACTGGTCGACGGCGACATCGCCAACAATCAGCACGGCTGGCAGTGGGCCGCGGGTTGCGGCACCGACGCCGCACCGTACTTCCGGGTGTTCAATCCGGTGACGCAGGGCAGCAAGTTCGACCCCGACGGTGCCTACATTCGCCGCTGGGTACCGGAGGTCAACGACGACGGCTATCCCGAGCCCATCGTCGACCATGCAGTCGAGCGCGCGGAGGCGCTGCGCCGATACGGCAAGATCCGCTGAAACACGTCTACGCCGACGCGTAGTAGACCTATGCCAGAATGTTGCCAAGTACTCAGCCCGACCGTGAGGAGCAGCTGTGGCCAACACCGAGGTGGAACGACACACCGGCGTCGATGTCGAAGACGTTCCGTCCGCGGAATGGGGCTGGTCCCAGGAGAACCATCGGCTGATCCACATCGGCGGGCTGCTGTCGGCCGGCTTCCTGCTGGTGATGATGCACGGCAACCACGTCGGCCACGTCGAGGACTGGTTTCTCATCGCGTTCGCCACGCTCATCGTGATCGGGGTCGCGCGTGACTGGTGGCTGCGTCGCCGCGGGTTGATCAGGTAGGCCAGCCCACCTCACACCGAGTACAGCGAACGAAACGTCCCCGTCCCGATACGAAACAGCGTCTCGGTTCTGCTGACGGTGTCACTCGAAACCGCTGCTGCGGCAAGGGCATAGAACTTGAACGCCCGTGCGGCCGCACTGACCCGATGTGGCACGGGGTCGATCTGACGGCCAAGTTCGGCAGGCCACGCATCACCCCACACCGTGACCTCGGTCTGCCCCCGCTTGAGGAGCCTGAGCACCTCGTCACGAATCCGGATGTCGATGCCGAGCACGTCCGCACCAACCGCGAGCGCCCCGCCTACCGCAACCGTCCGAACCATGGCAGAGAACCCCGCGTCGAGGTCCGACGCCGTCGCGCCGAGGATGGCCATCGGCCGTAGATCGTCATGCGCGGCGACCAGCACGTTGACGTCCCAACCGGCCCTCGCGCGATCGAACAACCAACCGCCGGCCGATTGCACGACGTCGGCCGTGCTCGATGCGATGACATTGAGTTGATATCGATGAGTGCCGGCCACACTGGAGAACTGCCGGTCAGCTGGGTAGACACCATCGGCTCGCTGGTCATCGGCGGTGAAGGATCGCGTTGCCATGGGTGTCCTATCCACGATGTCGACTAAGAGCGGCACCAAGAGCGTGACACTATTACGATGATCTGTAAAGGTTCGATTTCTCGTCGAGCGGTGACACTTCACGCAATCCTTGTAAAGCTTGAGGGCGAGACGGTGAACGGAGGCCGGCAATGAGTCTTGTCGCTGGACGCGGTCCGCTGAGCAAGGACCCCGCGGGCTGGTTCTCCCCGCCGTTACCCGACGAGGTGGTCTACGCCGAGCCGCATCCCAGACGAGTCCAAGCCGTGCGCAACGGCCGGACCGTCATCGACACCGAGCACGCACTGCTGGTGCATCGCCGCGACCACCCGTTGAGCTACGTGTTTCCGGCCGGCGAGGTTGGGGAGCTTCCTAGCGAGCAAGTGCCAGAGGCTCCCGGATATGTGCGGGTGGCGTGGGACGCCGTCGACACCTGGCTCGAGGAGGGCCGCACGCTCGTCCACTACCCGCCGAATCCGTACCACCGCGTCGACTGCCGACCGACAAATCGCGGGCTGCGCGTTTCTGTCTCCGGCACGACGCTCGTCGACACCATCGACACCGTGATCGTTTTCGAGACTGCGCTCGAGCCTCGGCTCTATGTGCAGCGTTCGGTCGTGCGCACCGATCTGATGCGCCGGATGAGCACATCGACGTACTGCAACTACAAGGGGTACGCGACGTACTGGTCGGCGGTCATCGGTGACACGGTCGTTGACGACGTGGCGTGGAGCTACGAGGATCCCCCACCCGAATGCCTCCCCATCAAGGGTTATTTCAGCTTCGACGCCGCCCGCGCGGACGTCGTAGCGGAGCTGCCCGAATCGCCGGGCACCGCGGGTCGCGTCTGCGAAATGTGACACACGTCACATATTGCAGACGCGACCTCGCTCCCTACGCTTGCGTCACCGTAGGTTACGGTTGCGTACGTTTTCCCTGCTCAGCCACACTGCAGATAGTTTGCTAGCGCGGAGGGAAACCATTGGGGCACTACATCGCCAACGTCCGTGACATCGAATTCAACCTGTTCGAGGTGCTGAATCTGGGAGCCGTCCTCGACTCGGGAAGTTACGGCGATCTGGACGTCGACACCGCACGCACGATGGTCGACGAGGTCGCCCGGCTCGCGGAGGGCCCGGTCGCCGAGTCGTTCGCGGCAGGCGACCGACACCCACCGGTGTTCGATCCGGAAGCTCATACCATCACGGTTCCCTCTGAGGTGGCAAAGTCGGTGCAGGCGGTCAAAGACGCCGAGTGGTGGCGCGTCGGTATCGCCGAGGGAGTCGGTGGCGTGCCGGCACCGGCACCGCTGGCGTGGGCGCTCTACGAGATGCTGGTCTGCGCCAATCCCTCGGCGGCCTTCTTCTGGGCGTTGGGTCCGGCGATGGCCAACGCTCTGTATGTCGAGGGCAACGAGCAGCAGAAGCGCTGGGCCGCAATGGGTCTGGAGCGCGGCTGGGCTGCCACCATGGTGTTGACGGAACCCGACGCCGGCTCCGATGTCGGCGCCGGACGCGCCAAGGCCATCGGCCAGCCGGACGGCACGTGGCACATCGAGGGCGTGAAGCGGTTCATCTCCGGCGGCGACATCGGAGACA
The DNA here is from genome assembly GCF_035274705.1 of Mycobacterium sp. Taxonomy (GTDB): domain Bacteria; phylum Actinomycetota; class Actinomycetes; order Mycobacteriales; family Mycobacteriaceae; genus Mycobacterium. The sequence goes on from NZ_DATENY010000018.1 coordinate 68,985, forward strand.
CCGCGGAGAACATTTTCCATCTCGTGCTGGCCAGACGCGAGGGTGCTGGGCCCGGTACCAAGGGGTTGAGCCTGTTCTACGTGCCAAAGTTCCTGTTCGACCCGGACACGCTCGAAATCGGTGCCCGAAACGGGGTTTTCGCAACCGCGCTTGAACACAAGATGGGCCTGAAGTCCTCTCCCACATGTGAGCTGACGTTCGGCGCACACGGCATACCGGCCGTCGGGTATCTCGTCGGTGACGTGCACAACGGCATCGCGCAGATGTTCACCGTCATCGAGCACGCGCGCATGACAATCGGTGTCAAGGCGGCTGGCACGCTGTCCACCGGCTACCTCAACGCTCTGGCGTATGCAAAGGAACGCGTCCAGGGTGCCGATATGACCCAGATGACGGACAAGACCGCTCCGCGGGTGACGATCATTCATCACCCGGACGTGCGGCGCAGCCTGATGACGCAGAAGGCCTACTCAGAGGGCTTGCGCGCACTGTACATCTATGCCGCCGCGCATCAGAACGACGATGTCGCGCAACAGACTTCGGGTGCCGACCCGTCCATGGCGCACCGGGTCGACGACCTGCTGCTGCCGGTGGTCAAGGGCGTGAGCTCTGAACGGGCGTACGAGATTCTGACCGAGTCGCTGCAGACGTTGGGGGGCTCTGGCTTTTTGCAGGACTACCCGATCGAGCAGTACATCCGCGACGCGAAGATCGACTCGCTCTACGAAGGCACCACCGCGATCCAGGCGCTGGACTTCTTCTTCCGCAAGATCGTTCGCGACCGCGGTGAGGCGCTCGCGCATGTGGCGGCACAGATCAGCAACACCATCAACACGTCCGACTCGGCGCTGAAGGAGCAAGCCGAGCGGCTGCGTACCGCCCTTGCGGACGTCCAAGCGATGACCGCCACTGTGACCGGCTATCTGATGTCCGCCAGCGAAACACCAACGGAGATATACAAAGTCGGCCTGGCGTCGGTGCGTTTCCTGCTGGCCGTCGGGGATCTGATGATCGGCTGGCGCCTGCTGGTGCAGGCGGGCGTGGCACATGCGGCCCTCGCGGCCGGGCCGTCGGAGGCGGACGAGGCCTTCTACCGCGGCAAGATCGCGACCGCGGCGTTCTTCTGTGCGAACATGCTGCCGACCATCACCGCCGTCCGCCGCATCGTGGAGAACCTCGACGACGAGATCATGCGGCTTCCCGAAGCGGCGTTCTAGACGTCATTTGCGCCGAACGTTCCGTACCGCTCGAAACATTGCCGATTCTTCGAGCGGTAAGGAACGTTCGGCGACGATTCAGAGGGCGTCAGCTGGCGTTGATGAGCCGCGCGACCCCGCGCATCACCATCCGACTCGCGACATGGCGAGCGGTGTCGATCCGCGACGCACGCGCAGGTGATGTTTCCGCCCTGGATCTGACCGCTGCCGGCGAACCTGCGTGTTGTGCGGTCATGCATCGACACCGGCATGCGCGACCTGAAGTTCGACCAGCGCTGGCTTGTTGTCGACATCGCAACGACCGCCGAACTCGATCAGTGGGACGGTGTGCACCAGGTCTGCGATCCGGTCCGCGCCGCGACATATATGCGGATCGGTGACTCCCGCTACCGCTGGGAATTCCAGTTGTTGCCCGGAGAGACCGCAGACGAATTCGGCTCCCTCGACGCGCTGCGCCCGCTCATCGCGCCCTGGGTTGGCGACGGTCCACCCGCGGATCTGACGCTTGTCCGCGTGGCGGAGTACACCTTTCGCGCGAAAATTGCCGACCGGTGGCGGCGCGGAAACCTCTTTCTCCTCGGCGACGCGGCCCACCTCACGCCGCCGTTCATCGGCCAGGGCATGGGCGCCGGGTTGAGGGACGCGATGAACCTGGCGTGGAAACTCGCCGGCGTCATCTCCGGTGACCTTGCCACGACCGTTCTCGACAGCTACGAGCAGGAGCGAAAACCGCACGCCCGCTTAATGATCGCAATGGCCTTGGGTATGGGTTGGGCGATGACAGCCGGCGGTGAAATCGGCAATCTCATCCGCCGGCTCGTCGTCCCGAGGCTGCGTCTTGTTCCCGCATTGCGTGACAAGCTGATCGAGAGTAGAACTCCCGCGCTGCACCGATCCGCGTTGGTCGCCAAGCGGCACACACCCTGGCAATTCGCCGGCACGCTGTGTCCCAACCCTCTGTTGGCCGACGGACAGCGCCTCGACGCCATCCTCGGCGGTGGTTTCGCACTGGTCACCCGCACGCCGACCACCGAAGCCCAGCGCGCCCTGATCGAACACCGGGGCGCGGTTGTCCATGTTGCTCGGCCGGGCAGCGTACTCGCCGACTGGCTTAGGCGTGGCTACGTCGCCGCCGCCGTCGTCCGGCCCGACCGGACCGTGATGCGCGCAAGCCGAGAAGTGCAAGAACTCTGCGAAGCCATGCCGACATTCACGCTTGGGGCGAAGGAACTGTAGTGCGTCGGGATGCTCGCATCGTCGTTGTGACGAGTTGCGCCGCGCTTGTGGCGGCCATGTCCGCTTCGTGGCCAGATCGGAAGGGAGCGGCCGGTGATCGTCACCGCAACTGAGCGATGACCGTCTTGCCGAAGCGTTCGATGGTTTCCAGCACATGCGTGAGGCTGTCGCCCGGCAGTCCCACCTGCAACCAGGTAACCCCCAGCGCCGCAAGCTTTTCCACGCCACTCAGGTAGGCGTCGGCGTTGAACGCATCGTCTCCCGGGCTACCACCCTCGGCGTTGGTGAAGCTGATGTCGATGGTGGACGGATCCCGTCCCTCCGTCTCCAATCGGCGGCGCAGATCGTCGATGCCCTCGCCCAATATGTCCGAGCTCATCTCCGCGGTGCGCGCGGTTTGGGCCAGAACTGCAGGAGCGGGAAACGGGCACCAGCCGTCACCATGCACGGTTACTCGCCGGCGCGCGGCAGCGGTGTTGCCACCGATCCAGATCGGCGGATGAGGGCGGCTGACCGGACGCGGATGAGCCGTGATGCCTTTTGCGGTGAAATGACTTCCCTCATACGAGAAGTCGTCAGTAGTCCAAATCCCACGTATCACCTCCAGCGCTTCGTCGAACAACTTCCCCCGTTCGTCGAAGTCCACACCGAGCGCGGCGAATTCTCGCTTGAGGTAGCCCACACCGACACCGAGGATGAACCGCCCGTCGGAAATCAGATCCAGCGTTGCGCCGGACTTGGCCACCACGAACGGGTTTCGGTACGGCAGCACCACGATGTTTGGTATCAGGCGCAGCGTCGTCGTCCGGGCCGCGGCGAAGCCCATCGCCACGAACGGATCGAGCGCATCGTGGCCACCGGCCTCCAACCATCGCTGCGTGGGCGCTGGGTGATCGGTGAACCCGAATCCGTGAAAGCCGGCCGCTTCCGCCGCCGCCGCAACCCCCGCAATGCCCGACCCGGTGACCAGCTCCGGGTTGTACGGATGGCTGTGCATCGGATGGGTGAACGTGAACTTCATCGGGTGCTCCGCTTCAGAAACAATCTTCTCAATCTGTGAGAATGTCGTTACCATGCGAACCACGAAAAGTACAGAGTTCGCGCATCAGAAGAGGTCAGCGGCATGGGCGAGTTGGCGGTGACACCCATCCGGCACGGCCCGTTCCCTGGTCGACTCGCGCCGGATGCGATCGCTGCCTATGCCGCGGCCACGGGTGATCAGACGCCCGCGGTGCGGGACGGGCTGGCCGTGCCGGTCGGGTTTCCGGTGATCCTCGTCTTCGAGGCGCAGGAGGCGGCGAGAGCCGATCTGCCGGCGGCGGCGTGGGAACGCGCTCGTGGCGGTGTGCACGGGGGACTGCTCGGCGTCGACGATCCCGGCCGGGTTGCCCGGGTGGCGGTGAGGTTCTCATCGCCGACGCAGTTGGATTCCGAACTGACGGTGAATGCATTTGGCATCGAAAACAATTCGTTTGCATTCGAAGCCGTCGCCAACGGTACGACGACCATCTCTCACGGAAGATTGGAACTGAGGCGATGACCAAACTCGACATCGGCGTCTACCTGCCTCAGATGGGCTTCACCTACTCCGAGATCCTGCACCGCGCGCAGCGCTGCGACGACCTCGGCATCGACTCGCTCTGGCTCTACGATCACCTGTACGGCCCCGGAGTGCCCGACTATCCCTCCTTGGAGGCGTGGACGTTGGCCACCGCGCTGCTCAGCCAGACCGAGCGCATTCAGGTCGGACATATGGTGCTGTGCAATCAGTTTCGACATCCGGTGGTGCTGGCCAAGATGGCGACCACCCTCGATCAGATTTCGGGTGGTCGGCTGCAGCTGGGCATCGGCAGCGGTTCCATCGAAGACGAACACACGCGTGTCGGCCTGGACTGGGGAACGTTCGCCGAACGCTCTACCCGGCTCGGCGAGACCTTGGAGATCCTGCGTCAGGCGTTCGCCGACGAGCGGATCGACTTCACCGGCGAGCATTACACCGTGCGCGACATGCCAATAAAGCCGGGACCGGCCCAGCAGCCTCGGCCACCGATCATCGTGGGTGGGGTCGGCGAGAAGTACACGTTGCCGCTGGTCGCACGCTATGCCGATGTGTGGAACGTGCCGACGTATGCATTGGGTGAGCTCGAGCACAAGACCGCCGTGCTGCGATCGATCTGTGAAGACATCGGGCGAGACCCGGACACGATCGTGCTGTCGGTCGAGGCAGTCATGGCGCTCGCGCCGGATGACGACTCACTGCCGAAGGTCCGCGCCCTGGCCGAGAAACGGTTCGGCATACCGGCTTTCGGGTTACACGAGGGTGGATTGATCGGGACTCCATCAGCGATCGTCGATCGCCTTCACGAGCTGCACGAACTCGGTTTCGGCCAGATCGTGCTGTTCACCCACGATCGGGGTTCCGACGAAACCCTGGAGCTACTCGCCACGAAGGTGATCGCGCGGCTCTAGGAGTAGCAGCAACCTGCAATTTGTACTGAGGGCTGTGGCAATCGCCCCTTCACAACCCTCAGTGCAAAATCGAGCTTAGGCTGGGGACTTCTGCTTGACAGGCCATCGCCGTTGCGGGCCAGTGAAACCACGACGTGTGAGCCCGGCCGATCTCCAGCTCCCAGATCCGTCGGCGCACGGCGCTGAAACCGCCCTCGGATTCTGGCTTCCAGTCGGCGGCGAGATAGCCCTTGGCGCCGAGCGCCAAATGCACGCCCTCGTCGAAGTTCTCACCGGTCTCGGGGCATCGTCACCACCGACGGCTTCTTTCGGACTGTGAATCCGGCCAACATTGACGCCTACCACGCGGCGATCGCGCGGGAGCTCGCCGGTTGATGTAGCGCCCTCTTCAACGCAGCGCCCTGAAGCTCGAACAACTGCTGGCTCGTCTCCCACTCCGGGACCAGCGAGTCGAAGCCGTGGCAGGTGCCAGGGAAGACGTGCAGCTCCGTGGCGACACCGGCCCACATGAGTCGCAAGGCGTAGTCGACCGCTTCGTCGCGGAGAGGATCGAGCTCCGAGCAGGTGATCAAAGTTCGTGCCACACCGTCTAATTCGGCTGCACGACCCGGCACCGCGTCAGCAGGAATCGACTCACCGGCCAGATAGTGACCCCACATCTGCTCGACAGCGGGCCCGTCAAATCCCGGGGTCGCCGTGAACTCGTCTTTCGACGGCATCGGGCGATCGTCGAGCACCGGTTGGTGCAGCAGCTGAAACACGATCGGGGGCGCCGCCCCACCTGCGGCGCGTTGGGCGAGGAGCGCGGCCAGAGCCGCTCCGGCACTGCTGCCCGCGACCGCCAGCCGGCCGGCGTCGATGCCCAGTTCGGCTGCGTTGCCGGCAGCCCATTCCAACACGGCTGTCACGTCGTCGAGTGCAGCGGGATACGGATGCTCGGGCGCCAACCGGTAGTCGACGGAGATGACGGTGCAGCAGCCACGCCGTGCGAATTCCACGCACTGACGATGGTCGGTGTCGAGATTGCCCAGTACGAAAGCGCCTGAGTGGCAATAGATCACCGTCGGCGCGGGTGATGGCGCGCCGCGGTAGATACGTACCGGGATCGACTGCACGCTGCGGTTCTCGATGTCGACGCCGACGGTGTTGACATGGCGGACCGTTTCGGCGCGGCGCTGGTTCAACGAATCACGGACTACCCACAGCACGCCCGCGGACAAATCGGTGCGGGCCGACGAGAAGTCTCGCAGTGCCGGGTCCAGACGATCCACGAACATCATGCTTACCAACTCGCAGCCGACTGTGAGCCGGCCTCAACGGCAAGCCTGCCTGACGGCGGATCGAAGGTGTAGTCAGCGGGCCTGTAGCGGCGGGTCATGCCCCAAAATGCGCGAGCGCTGCGCGGCCACTGAGTGACGACACGGCCGTTGGGTGCACGAAAATAGTTGCTACACCACGTGAGCCACACTGTGCCCTCCATCCACTGGTCGATCTTGGTGATGAAGTCCGCCATCGTCGACGGCCGAACAGCCACATAGCCCTTGCGCCTGCGCCGCATGTACCTCAACGCCCGCACGATGTAGCGGGCCTGCGCCTCCAGCATGAAGATGACGCTGTTGGACCCGACATTGGTGTTGGGCCCGTAGAGCATGAAGAAGTTCGGAAAGCCTGGAACCGTCATGCCAAGGTACGCGTGTGCCCCGTCGCGCCACGTCTCCCGCAGAGATCGCGCACCCTCACCGATCACGTCGATCTGCCCGAGGTAGTCCGCCGCGGAATAGCCCGTTGCGCACAACACGACATCCACGTCGAGCTCACTACCGTCCTCGGTCACCAGGGACCGTGACCGAAGCGCCCGGGCCGGGCTGGACACGACCTCGACATGCGGTTGTGTCAGCGTCTGCAGGTAGTCCGTCGCGAAGACCAGCCGCTTACAACCGAGTGGGTGATCGGGGGTGAGCATTCGGCGCAGCTCTTCATCGGGCACCGTCGACTCGAGCACCTTCAGTGCGATGCCCTTGAACTCCTGCGTCTTGTCGCTGCCGTTCTCGATCACCGAGATGTTCGATTCGCTGCGCAGCCACAGCCTTGTTCGATAGATCTTCTTGGCGAACGGGATGTGGGCGAAGAGCCACTTCTCCCGGTCTGTGTACGGCCGGTCCGGCTTGGGCAGGATCCATGTCGGTGAGCGCTGAACGGAGTAGACCTTCTTCGCTTCCTTCGCAACCTCTGGGATCAACTGCGAGGCAGTCGATCCCGTGCCCAGCACAGCAACACGTGCATTTCGCAAGTCGACAGAGTGATCCCAGCGACCGGTGTGCATGAGCGTGCCGGTGAACCTCTCTTCCTCGACGAGATCGGGAAGCAGCGGCTGGGTGAACAGGCCGACGGCCGAGATCACGATGTCGAAGTTGTGCTGCTCCCCCATTGAGGTTGTGAGCTGCCACGTGTTGGAGTCGCCATCCCATTGTGCCGAAACGATTTCCGTGTTCAGCCGCAAGTGCGGGTCGAGTTCATACTGCTGTGCGCAACGCTCAAAGTAGTCCAGGATCTCCGGCTGCCCGGACCACAACCGCGACCAGTTCGCGTTCAGGTCGAACGAATAGGAGTACAGGTGCGACTTGACGTCACACGCCAGTCCCGGATAGGTGTTGATGCGCCAGGTGCCACCAACACCATCCTCGCGGTCGAAGATCGTGAAATCGCTGAACCCGGCCTTGCGCAGAAAGATGCCCAGAGCCAGCCCGCCTGGTCCGGCTCCAATGATGCCGACCGACAATCCCTTGCCGTTCAACCGATTTGCAGGCATTGGCCTCCGTCCACGACAAGCTCTGCACCGGTAATGAACGACGCGTGCTCGGAAACGAGGAACGCCACGGCATCGGCGATCTCCATCGGCTTGCCCAGCCGGCCCAGGACGGCGCGCTGCGCAAGCCGTGCCTGTGTCGCCTCATCGAGCATCGGAGTCTCGATAGGCCCGGGAAACACGGCGTTCACCCTGATTCCGGCTGAGGCGAGCTCGGACGCAGCTACCTGGGTGAGTCCCCGGAGCGCCCACTTGGACGAGCCGTATGCGGCGTGGTTGGGGAAGGGTCGAATCGCTCCGGTGCTACAGGTATTGACGATTGCTGCACCGTCGGCCTTCCGAAGGTGCTCCAGACTGGCCCGGATACCCAGAAACGGGCCCAGACAGTTGACACGCCAGCTCCTTTCGAAGCGTGCCTGCGTCTCGTCGGTGAGCGATGCCCGGTGCAGCACGCCGGCGTTGTTGACCAATGTGTTCAGGGCGCCGAACCGGTCGACCGCCGTCGCCACCGCATCGGCCCATTGCTCCTCGGATGTCACATCCATCGGAATCGCGACCACAGCGCCGTCACCGAACTCATCGACGGAGGCGTTCAGCTCGTCGGCCAGCAGATCGCAGGCGGCGATACGAAATCCATCCTTGTGAAGGCGTTCTACTATCGCCGCGCCCTGTCCGCGGGCGGCGCCGGTCACCAGCGCCACGCGATCGGCAGTCACTGACAGCCCCTCGCGGCGGCGCTGCCTGAAGCCTTATTGTCGGCTTGTGCGGTCGCCTCACTGAGGTGTTCGGCCGCCCCGCGCCGCAGTGCCTGAGATTCCGAGGCAAGCGTGATCATCCGAAATCCCATCTCAGCCATGGCCTTTCCCAGCTGGCCCGTACCGGCGTGAATGCCCGTGACCAGACCGGCCGCCGAAGCGGTCGTCTGTACATGTTCCATCGCGTCGCGCACGGCCGGATGCGTCCACGCTTCGGCGAGCCCGTATCCCATCGAGATCGCCAGATCAGCAGGCCCGACGTAGACGCCGGTCAGGCCAGGCACCGCGGATATCTCGTCGAGTGCCGAAATTCCTCGCGCCGTTTCAACCATCGCGAACACGCTGGCTCGTGCCTCCAGCGCTGCCGGGTCGTGGCCGAGGCTAGCGCGCAGCGGCCCGAAACTGCGCACTCCTGCCGGGGCATACCGGGTCGCCGCCACGGCCGCGGCGGCCTGTTCGGCCGACTCGATCATGGCGATGATCACCGCGTCGGCACCCGCGTCGAGCACACGGCCGATCGGCGCGGGCTCGGCCGACGGTAGTCGTACGGCGGTGGCAATGGGAACATGCTCAAGGCGACGAAGCATCAGCGCAACGTCGGCGTCGTCGAGGTAGCCGTGTTGCACGTCGAATCCGACGTAGTCGTAGCCTGTTTGGGCGAACTCCTCCGGGCCGATGATGGTCGGCCCGACGACCCATCCGCCCCAGATCCGTTCCTTCGCGGCCAGTGCTTCCTGCAGCCTGCTCGGCGTCGTCATTCGACGATCGCAATCTTGACACGCTCGGGTGTGGGCTTGCAGGCCAACTCGAATGCGGCCTGCACGTCGTCGACGGAGAACGTGTGGGTGAGATAGTTGGCGAGCAACTCCGGATGTCCACGCGCAAACGCATCGGCGGCTTCCAGTACCCGCCGCCGGTCCAGCGTCACACCCGATTTCAGGGTCAGATTGTTGCGCAGCATCGTGCGCATGCTGATCGGATAGCTGTCGTCGTCGGCGACGCCGAAGTAGAAGACGGTGCCACCGAAGGCCGCCGCCTCGATCGCGTGGCTCAGCGTCGCGACCTGATGGCCGACGGCTTCAATCACGATGTCGGACCGGTCATCGGGCTTCAAATGACTTATCCATCGGTCGCTGGTCGCGCGGACGGCGGTATCGACGCCGAACAGCCTGCCGATCTCGTCGCGCTCGATCGGGTCGATGCCGGTGACATGCTCGGCGCCTGCCGCCTTTGCCACATACGAGAACAACAAGCCAATCGATCCCTGCCCGATGATCGCGACGCGGCGTCCTCGTAGGTCCGGCAACTGCTCGACCGCATACAGCACGCACGCCAGCGGCTGCAATCCGACCGCTAGTTGTGGGCTGAGTGCAGGGTCGTACGGCGCTAACCCGTTGCCGTCGGCCACCACCCGTTCCATCAGCCCGTCGAAGCCCGACGCCCAGCCGACCACATGATCGCCCTTCCGATGGGCGGGATGGCAGCTTGCCAGCACTTCGCCGACCACCTCGTGGATGGGAAATCCGTGCATCTCTGCGGCGCACATACCGGTGTCGCCAGGCAGCCTGCCTTTCGCGCCGCGGAAGCCAGGAAGGTCGCTTCCGCAGACACCCGCCGCGAGGAAGCGAAGCAGAACCTGCCCGTCGACAAGCGATTCCGGCGACGGCTCCGGTGTTTCCGTTCGCTCAAACGTGTACGGCGCGACGAGGCGATACGACCACATCGTCAGACCTCCACCGGGATGTTGTTCCAGCCCCATTGAAAACTGGACGGCGGCCGCGACGCCGCCTCGCTGACGATGTGCCAGTCGGGCACCCGTTTCAGCCATTCGGTCACCATGATCGCGATCTCGAGGCGAGCGAGGTGCACTCCCAGGCAGAAGTGTTGTCCCCTGCCGAATGCCAGCAGTCGCTCGATCGGCCGGTTCCAGATGAATTCCTCTGGGTCGGGGTACTCGCGCTCGTCGCGGCCTGCTGACCCGAGCAATGCGATGATCCGCTGGCCGGGTTCGATCGTGATGCCGTGGATGGTGAACGGCTTGCGCACCGTGCGCGCGAACCACTGCGCCGGGGCGCAATACCGGATCATCTCCTCCCGAGCGACGGGCACATTGGCATCGAGATCGGCACGCACCGCGGCCATTTGGTCGGGCCGCCGACCCAGCTCCCACAGCCCGTGCGCGATGATCTTCGGCACGGTTTCGGTCCCGCCGATGAAGACGCCGAGCATCTGGGTGGCGGCTTCGATGTCGCTAAATGCCGATCCATCGGGCAGCCGGTAGGTGAGAAGGTTGTCGGCGATCGGCAGCGCACCGTCGGGGCCTTCTGCGCGTCGCCGCTCGACGATCGGCACCAGGTATTCCAGATAGCCGGGCCGCGCGTTGGCAACCTCGACACCGCTTCCTGGTTGCGCAAGACTGCCGGCGTTGACCGTTGCCAGCACTTCGGGCGCCAGATCGGCTGATAATCCGACCAATTCGCATACGACGGATGCGGCGACGATTCCGCCGTACTCCTGGGTGAGGTCGAATCTGCCGCGCGGCAGCAACTCATCGAGCCGCTCGTTGGCCAGGACTCGGATTCTGTCCGCCAAGGTGGAGACGGATTTGGGCCGGAACTGGCTGGAGGTGCACCGACGCACGCCGTCGTAGATCGGCGCGTCGAAGTTGGCGTGAAACGGCATGGGATGCACCGGCGGATCCGGCACCGGCCCATCGTTGCGCGACGCTAAAACCGTTGCGGCGGGAAGAGTTCCTTCGGAGGCGACGAACGTCCCGTCGCTGATCTCCAGTACCTGCCAGATGTCGGAGAACCGCGATAGAACATACGTGTCCCACTTGTCGATGTGGTACAGCGGGTAGTCGTCGCGCAGCACGCGGTAGTACGACAGCGGATCCGACATCACCGCCGGATCGAACGGATCGTACGAGAAATCCTGCATCACAGGCGAGTTCATTGCAGGGGTGAGGGCGGTAGGGCCTGCAGGATCGAGTCCTCCCAGCCGTCGCGCAGAGCGGGCGCGACGCTCATCCAGGTGACGATCTCCGAGGGCGGGCTGTCCGTCCATGACGGGTAGTGATTGACGAAGCATTCCCAGTCGCCATCCAGCGCCCAGTAATGAATGACCTCGTTGAACCGGAACGTCGTGATGAACGAACCAAGCCACCTCTTGCCCGTCCGTTCCGACCACGGCACATAGAGACGCTCGAGCTCGCGGATGTAATCGTCCTGGCGCCCCGGCTTGGTCTGCATGATCTCTTGAATGACCAAACCCGCGCGGAAGTTCGCTTCATTCAGCTGCGCAAGGGTCTTGTTGCTCGCACCGGCGTACGTGATCCGGCCTTCACCGGATGCTCCGATCTCGGAGAGGTAGGTCGCCCATTTCGCTGCCGATTCCTCGTGGCTGCCGCCACGTGACTGGGCCTTGCCGATGCGCGCGTAGTCGGCGAACGAGTCGATCTCCCAGATGATTGTCGCCTGAGGCCAGTGTCCGTTGTACGGCGTGGTCTCCCACATCGCGAACAGCCGGGCGCCAAGCTCTTCCATCATCGGGTGGTAGACGTCGCTGAACGCTGAAGTGAAGCGATCGCTACGGCCCGATCCCAGCTCAACCGTCTCGTGCAGATACAACAGCGTGTGGCCGTGGTAGCGCTTCATGTTCATGACGAGCCGCAGGTAGTTGACAGTGGCACCTAGCGAGCGTGACACTTACGGCGTGTTTTGTAAAGGTACGATGCTGACGCCATTGGCGAAGGGTTTCTGCTTCGGGGAAGGGCCCCGCTGGTTCGAGGGGCTGCTCTGGTTTTCCGACATGCTGGGCGAGGCGGTGCACACCGTTAACCTGCGGGGCGACATGACCACGCTTCCTCTGGCTGGCCATGCTCCGTCCGGTCTGGGCTTTCGCCCCGACGGTTCACTGCTGATCGCCTCGACCGAGGATCGGAAGGTGCTGCGCTACGACGGCGAAGTCGTCACGACCGTCGCGGATCTCTCTGATATCGCGCCGGCGAACCTCGGCGACATGGTGATCGATGACGTCGGCCGTGCCTACGTTGGATCCCAAGCGTTTGAGGGAGGCGTGATCGTGCGGGTCGACCCCGACGACTCGGCTACCGTCGTGGCACGGGACCTCGATTTTCCCAACGGCATGGTCATCACGCCCGACAGCACCACGTTGATCGTGGCCGAGTCCATCGGCCGGCGGCTGACGGCATACAGCATCGGTCCGGATGGGTCGTTGTCGGATCGGCGGATATTCGCCGACGGTCTCGACGGCCCGCCGGACGGGATCACACTCGACGCCGAAGGTGGAGTGTGGGCATCGATGACGCTGGCGAATCAGTTCGAGCGCATCGTCGAGGGCGGCGCGGTCACCGAACGCATCGACATGGGCGACAGGACCGCGATCGCCTGCACGCTCGGGGGGCCGGAGCGTCGCACGCTCTTCCTGCTCTCGAGCACTGACGCCGATCCCCAACGGCTCGTCGGCACAAAGCTGTCCCGCCTCGATGCAGTGACCGTCGACGTACCCGGGGCCGGGCTCCCATGAGCGATAGCTACTACGAACTCGTCGACGCCGCCGACACATCGGGCGAAATGTTCAGAGCCACCGACTTGGTGCGCAGCACGTGGTCCGCGGCGATTCAGCACGCCGCACCGGTATCCGCCTTGCTGGTCCGCGGATTGCAGCGTTGCGAACAGCGCGACGACACTCGTCTGAGCCGCGTGATGGTCGACCTGCTGGGCCCCGTGCCCGCCGAGGGAGATCTATGGGTGCGAACGAAACGCGAACGATCCGGCAAGCAGATCGAGTTGCTGAGCGCCGAGATGCTGGCTCCAGGTCCGGACGGCCATCCACGACCGGTGGCCCGCGCGAGCGGATGGCGGTTGCAGACGCTGGATACCGCCGAAGTTGTCCACGCGCCGGCGACACCGCTGCGTCCGCTTGCAGAGGCCAAAAGCCGTGACATGAAAAAGGATTGGGACCGCAACTACGTGCACAGCCTGGATTGGCGATGGCTGACCAAGCCGTTGAGCGAGGGCCCTGGCGAATCGTGGATCAGGCCGGAGGTCGATCTCGTCAACGGCGAGATGATGACGCCGCTGGAGCGGCTGTTCGCGGTCGCCGACGACGCCAACGGCATCGGCACGAAGTTGGACATCCGCAAGTGGACGTTCCTCAACACCGACCTTGTGGTCCACGTGCATCGTGTCCCCGACGGTGAGTGGATCGGCATCCGCGCGGAAACCAATTACGGCCCAGACGGTATCGGTACGACAATCGGGACGCTGTTCGACGAGAACGGCGCAGTCGGCGGCATCCAGCAGTCAGTACTGGTCCGCCCGCGGCCTCGCTGAGCGATTTGTGGAGCCGCAGCCGCGGTCAACGCACCGCGGTCAGCGCGGGTTACGCTCCACAACTCACGTGTTCGCGGTCGAGATCAGCCACGCTCGCGACGCCCATGAGCGTCAGCGTCTGGCGGATCTCGTTGGCGAGGATGTCGAGTACGGCTGTGACACCGTCGCCGCCGGCCACCGCGAGCCCATAGATATAAGGCCTGCCGATCATCACCGCGTCGGCTCCGAGGGCCATGGCGGTCACCACGTCGCTGCCGCTCCGCACTCCCCCGTCGATGAGCACCGTCGCGCGATCACCTACCGCCTCGGCGACGTCAGGCAGCGCGTCCAGCGAAGCAACCGCTCCATTCAGTTGGCGGCCACCGTGATTCGACACGACGACACCCGTGGCACCGACCTCGTCGACGGCCCGCACGGCATCATCGGGCTCCAGTATTCCCTTGACGACGAACGGCCCATCCCATCGCTCGCGCAAGGCCGCCACATCGCGCCACATCAGGTCCGGCCGGATCTGACGGCTCTGGATCGCGACGGACTGCACCGCCCCCCTGGCGCCAGGGGCATGGGTGATGTTGCGCATCGTCATTCGCCTGTGCCGCAGCAGGCCGTACCACCACGCAGGGCGGATCGCAGCGTCGAGGATGCGGCCGGGCGTGAGGATCGGCGGATGTCCCATCCCTGTGCGGCGCTCACCCGTTCGGTTGCCCTGGACCGGAACATCGACGGTGACAACGAGAGTGCGGTAGCCGGCGTCACGGGCGCGATCCAGCATCGAGTCCATGAACGACGATCCAGGGATGCTGCGGTCTCCCCATGGGTACAGCTGAAACCAGTGATCCTGCCCGGTTCCGGCGGCCACTTCCTCGATCGAATACGACGACGCGGTGGACAGTGTCAGCCGCGTTCCCGCGCGTTCGGCAGCGCGCGCGGCGGCCAGTTCACCCGACCAGTGCGCGAGACCCGTCAGGCCCGTTGGTGACAGGATCACCGGGATGGACAGCGGTTGGCCGTCGATCGACACCGACAGGTCTGCGTCCTTATGGCCGGCCAGGACTCGTTGCCGTAGATGCCATTTCGTGAATGCGTCGCGGTTGGATCGCATCGTGCGTTCGTCTTCGGCGCCGCCGTCCAGATACGCCCACACCATCCGCGGCAGCGCGCGGCGCGCGGCATGCGCATAGTCGTCCACACTCACCTGCGGCGTGGTGGTCCGCAGTCGGTATTGGAACGCGGGACTCATTTGATCGCGATCGGCGTCGTCGGTGAGCCCACCGCGTTGGAGATGTGCAATGGCGGGGCGACGAACAGGAAGCTCCACCGCCCGTCGGCGGCGCAGTCGTTCGCCAATGCCTCGAGATCGAGAATCTCGGCGAGCGGCATTCCCATATCGCGAATCAGAATGCAGTGCAGCGCAAGCATCGCCTCGGTTTCACCGGGCATGACCTCGATGGCCCAGTTGTCCGAGCCGACGGCGGCGACGGCCCGGTCATACAGCCAGCGTGCACAGTCGATGCCCAGCCCGGGCTCGGTCGACATCCATCCATCGCGACCCTCGGCCAGCAGCCGCGTCCGCCAGCCGGTGCGCACGAGCAGGAAGTCGCCCTCGCCGACCACCACACCTTGTGCCTGCTCGGCGGCCTCGAGATGCTCGGGGTTGATCACCGCGCCGCCGTCGAGCCATTCGACTCCAAGCAGCCGGGCGATGTCGAGGAGCACACCGCGGCCCGCGATCCGATCGGTCAGCGCATCGACCGCTAATTGCCGTGCGCCGAAACGGGTGCCGACTTCGTCGGTCGAGTAGCCGTTGTACAGCTTCCCGTCGTAGGCGACATGGGAAAGCGCGTCCCACTGCGTGCCGGACTGCAACGGCATCACGATCCAGTCGTCGGCCACCTGCAGACCATGCGGATCCCAGTCGCCGGGCTGCATCGACATCAGGTGAACGGGGTTGAGCCGGCCGCCGACGCCACTTTGGGGGCCGTCCTTGCCGACGGGGATGCTCAGCTGGAACACCTTGCCGGATCGCACCTCGGCCGCCGCGGCCCGGATGTGGCGCGGCGTGACCAGGTTCAACGTCCCGATCTGGTCCTGCGGACCCCACCGGCCCCAATTGGACAACTCGCGGCCGAGGTCCTTGAAGTTCACCGTCACGCTTTACAGAATTGCACAACATTGTCAACATGGACAGCATGACGGTGGCCCGCTCTCCCCTGCTGAGCTTCGACACCACCGATCCGGATTTCGTTCGTGATCCGTGGCCGCGGTACGCCGAAATCCGCCGCGCAGGAGGAGTGATCTACAACGAGCGGATCAACCGCTGGATGGTCGGCGACTTCGACCTCGTGAAGCAGATCCTCAGCGCACCAACTCAATTTGGGTCAGAGCGCGGCCAGGTCGAGCACGCCGCGGTGTTCGGCGGTCCGACGATGGAGTTCTACGACGGCCCTCACCACGACAAGATCCGGGCGATCTGGTCCGACGATTTTCGTCCCCGAACGCTGGCCCAGTTGCGCCCGGTCATCACCGACGTCATCCGCGCGCGGTTGGCCCCGGTGGTCGACCGGCTGCGCGGCGGAGAAACCGTGGAGATCATGTCCGAGTTGACCCGCGGTATTCCCACCGAGGTGATCGCGTACATGCTGGCCGTCGACAGGGACATGGTCGGCCAGTTCTCTGCATGGAGCGACGCGATGGGCGCGTCGGCCGAGGGGTACAGCAGCCCTGGCGGACGCGGCGCCGAACTGATCGCCGCCGGTAAGCGCGCCACCGCCGAACTCAACGAGTACATCCGTTCCGAACTCCCCCGCCGCCAATGCCCGCCCGGCGACGGGTGGGATCTGATCGCGGAGATGGTCCGCGCCGATTACGCGTGCACGCACATGACCGAGCAGGAGATCGTCGCGAGCAACACCCAGCTGGTGTTCGCCGGAAACGAGACGACCGCCAAGCTTCTGGCCCAGATCGTGTCCACGCTGGCCCAACACGCCGATCAGCGATGCGCAATTCGCGACGACCGAAGCGTGATCCCAGCGGCAGTCGAGGAAGTGCACCGCTACGAGACCGTTTCCCACTCGATCTTCCGCGACGTCATCGACGACAGCGCGTCGGTCGGCGAGACGGTCATGTATGGCGGCGAGCGGATCACGCTGCTGCTCGGGGCGGCCAACCGTGACCCTGCCCGCTGGGAGCATCCGGATCAGTTCGACGTCTCTCGGAAGAAGCTGCCGCACTTGGGGTTTGCTTTCGGCCTGCACAGCTGCCTCGGCATGAACCTGGCCCGACTGGAGGCGCAAATCTTCCTCGAGGAGCTGATCGAGGCGCTGCCCGACTGGGACGTCGAGCAACCCTTGGACTACGGGACCAACTTCACCGTGCGCGGACCGAGCCGTGTGCTGATGTCAGTCGACTAGGCGCAAAGCCGCTGCGGGACACTGCGTCACGGCTTGCTTCATCCGATCACGGTCGGACTCAGGACGTTCGTTGTCATGGATCAGCACGGTGCCGTCGTCCTGCACCTCGAACACGTCTTCGGCGATCGACTCGCAGATTCCATGCCCTGTGCACTTGTCGAGGTCGACTTCGACCCGCATGGTCACTCCTATTGAACGAAGGCCGGAAGGTGTTTGATTCCGTGGACGAAGTTGCTCAGCAGTAAGTCCGGCTCACCGAATTCGACGCGCTGCAGCCGAGTCAGCAATTCCCGGAACAGGTTTCGCAGCTCGGCCTTCGCGAGCTGATTTCCGAGGCAGAAATGTGGACCGCCGCCGCCGAAGCCCATGTGTGGGTTCGGCGAGCGTTGCAAGTTGAAAGTATGAGGTTCGTCGAACACGGTTTCGTCTCGGTTCGCGGAGCAGTAGAACAGCCCGAGCTTGTCTCCAGCCTTGATCTGCTGGCCGGCGATCTCGGTGTCCTCGGTGGCAAAGCGTGCGAACTGCAGCACCGGCGTCGACCACCGGATGAACTCCTCGATCGCAAGGCCGATCCGGGTCTCGAAGTCCTCCATCAGCCAGTCCCGCTGTGCCGGATTGTTCACGAGCGCCAACATCGCATGCGACGTCGTCTGTTTCGTGGTGTCGTTTCCGGCGGACGCGAGCAGGATCAAGAATGCGCCGATTTCCTCGTCGGTCAGCCGGTGTCCGTCGACGTCCGCTTCGACGATGCTGGTCATCAGGTCGTCACCGGGGTGGCTGCGCCGGTGCTTCGCGAGCTCGATGCCGGTGTTGACCAACAACATCATCTCGTTGATGGTGTTCTGCGCCCGTTCCTCCAGCGAGCTGTACTCGTCATCGCTCATCGAGAACAGCTTCTCGGCGGCCTTCGCAACCGCTTCGCGTTCCGACGGTGCCACACCGAGCATTTCGGAGATCGTCATCATCGGCAGCCGGCCCGAGCACGCTGTCACGAAGTCGATGTCACCGACACCGACGAGGTCGTCGACGACCGCGACGGCGTTCTTCTGGATTTGCTCTTCGATGCGCCGGACGTTGCGTGGGGTGAACGCCGAACTGATCAGCCTGCGATAGACGGTGTGCTCGGGCGGATCCATCGCCAGGAAGAAGGTGGCAATCTTCTGAACCTCGGCCGGCATGGGATCCAGCGCGACACCCTGCGTCGAGGTGAACAGCTCGGGGTGCTGGCTCACGTGGGCGACATCGGCGCGCCGTGTCACCGCCCAAAAGCCCGGCTCAACGAGGTCGAACATCGAGGGCAATGGGTGATGCCAGCTGAGTCCCTCGCCGGCGCGTAGCTGCGAGAACGTCTCGTCGCGCACCTCGAAGGGCTGGCTCCAGAACTTGCGTGTCGACAGGTCGTAACGGCTGTACTCACGGACCTGCGGGCTGGCGACAGTCACCGAATCAGCGTGACAGTTGGAATAAAATTTGTAAAGCTTGACATCGTGCAGGAACCGTTGCCCGAGGAGACGGACGACAACTCGTCCCGTCAGCGGATTCTTGCCGCGACCGCGGAGGTACTGGGTCGCAACGGCATGACGAAGCTCAGCCTGTCTGAGGTGGCGACGCAGGCAGGGGTATCGCGGCCCACGCTATACCGCTACTTCGGTGACAAGAAGGAGCTTCTCGACGGCTTCGTGGTGTGGGAGCGGCAGTTCTACGAGCGCGCGGTGGCCGAGGCGACCGCCGGCCTGCCAGCGTGCGAGAGGCTAGACGCTGCACTGCGAGTGATCGTCGAATACCAGCATTCCTATCCGGGGTTGCGCATGATCGACATCGAGCCGGCGCAGGTCATCAAGCGGTTGTCGCGGGTCATTCCGCTCATGCGGGATCGTCTCGAGCGACTCGCCCCAGGGCCCGATCCCGCGCTGGCGGTGGCGACAGCCGTCCGGGTGGCGGTCTCGCACTACCTGGTGCGCAGCGACGATGACGACGACTTCCTGGCCCAGCTTCGGCACGCCGCGCGCGTCAAGCACTATGCACCTTGAGCTCGGCAAGGATTTCGTCGGTGTGCTCGCCGAGTCGCGGCGCGGCCGAACGCGGTTCCCACGGCGTGCCGTGAAAGTCTGCGGGGGTCGATACCATCGGCACACCGCCATCCCCGTCGGGCACGTACACGACTCCGCCTGCGGCGTGAAATTGTTCGTCGGCCATGACGTCCTCTATCGAGTTGATCGGCGACCAGAAGAAATCCGGTTCTGCCGCAAAGGATTTCGCCCAGTCGTCGAGCGGCTTGGTCGCGAAGATCTCGTCGAGCTCGGCAATCAGTTCTGCGGCGTTGGCTGCACGGGACCGCCCGTTAGCGAACCGGGGATCAGCGAGCCACTCGGGCCGCCCGACTGCACGGCACAACGCCGGCCAGTGCCGATCACCCTGCAGGCCGACGACCCAGAACCGGCGCCCGTCGCCCGCCACGTAGTTGTTCATGCACGGGTTGCCCATCGTCTCGCGCTGCCCGATCGCGATCTCGTGGCCGGTCATCAAGAACGTGTTGAGGTCGAAACTGATTGTGTAGGCGCCCTGGCGATAGAGCGATGTCGTCACCAACTGGCCTTCGCCGGTCTGTGCACGCGCGACCAACGCGGCGCATACCGCGGCCGCCAACGTCATACCCGCCGTGTGGTCACCCATCCCGCCGCGCTGAAATGGGGGTGGGTCGCCCGGACGAGTCAGCAAGTGCGCCAGTCCGGCTCGCGCCCAGAATGCGGCGACGTCGTAGGCCGCGCGGTCGGAATCAGGTCCGTCTTCGCCGTACCCGGTGATCAATCCGTACACCAGACGAGGATTGCCGGCAGCCACCGTCTCGAAATCCAGCCCGATACGGCGCAACGCGCCGGGCCGGACGTTCGTGAGGAAAACATCTGCGCCGCTGAGCAATTCGAGCGCATTCGTACGTCCGACGTCGGTCGTCACGTCGAGAACGATGCTGCGCTTGCCACGGTTGTCCATTTCGAAAGGCGGGCTGACGTCATCAATTCCGAGCATCCGGCCGAACATGCGCGCCGGATCACCCGTCGGTGGCTCGATCTTGATGACATCGGCGCCCCAGTCGGCGAGGATCCCGCCCGCGGCGGGGCCGGCGACCCATACCCCGAGTTCGACGACCTTGACGCCTTCCAACGGTCCCGCCATGTCCACCCCTTCCGGCCGCTTTTACAATTCGCCGCGATCTTGTAAACATGGCGTGATGAATCGCGTTGCGCCGATCGCCGGTCTGGCATTGCATCTTGGTCGCGGTGTACAACGTATCGCGACCGATACGTCCGTCGGTCGTCTTCGATCGCTGCCCCGCACGGTCGAGGACCTCGATGCACGGGCGCTCTCGCAGATCATGGGACGCACCGTCACATCCGTGACTGTCATCGGCGGCGACGCGGGAACCTCGTCACGAACGCGGCTGGCGCTCACGGGCGACGGCGTTCCGGATTCGGTCTTCGTCAAGATGCCGGCCCAAACCGCCGCCACCCGCCTGATCGGCGAATTGGGCCGTCTGGCCGAAACCGAAACCCGGTTTTACCGTCAGCTGGCACCGGAATTGACCGGCGTGCCCAAGTCGTACGGGTCGTCGTTTGATCCGTTGACCGGCCGCTTCGTGCTGGTGCTGGAAGATCTC
The DNA here is from genome assembly GCF_035274705.1 of Mycobacterium sp. Taxonomy (GTDB): domain Bacteria; phylum Actinomycetota; class Actinomycetes; order Mycobacteriales; family Mycobacteriaceae; genus Mycobacterium. The sequence continues at coordinate 89,890 of NZ_DATENY010000018.1, forward strand.
GCGGTCGACGCGTGCGAGTTTCCCGACACCCTGCATCCCCTCGACGCCGATAAAGCGAGCCAGATCATCGCACTTCTGGCTCGGCTGCACGCAACGTTCTGGGACCGCGTCCCTCGCTGGCTGTACACCGCATCAGCCGACAGCACTTCGCTGCTCACCGGGTCGCTGCTGAAGACATCGGCACGCCGAATCTCCGAGCGCACTGACATTCCCGTCGAGAGGGGCCGTTTCATCGACGAGCACTACTGCGCGGTTGCACGCCTGATCGACGAGCCTCCGCACACGGTGATGCACGGCGACGCCCATCCCGGGAACCTGTACTTCCGCAACGGCGAGGCCGGTCTGCTCGACTGGCAGGCCGTGCGCCGCGGCCACCCCAGCCGGGAGCTGGCATACACGCTCGTGACCAGCATGACCACCGCCGAGCGTCGGGCCAATGAACGTGAGCTGCTTGACCACTACCGCCTGGACCTGGCGGCGGCCGGCGGTCCGGTTCTGGATTGTGGCGACCTATGGGACCGCTACAGGCAGGGTGCGCTGTACGCCTACGTCGCCGCGCTCATCACCGCCGGGCTGGGCGGCATGCAGGACGAGAGCATCGCTTTGGAAGGACTCAGGCGGGCTGTCGCGGCGCTCGATGACCTCGACACGGTCGCGCTTCTCGAGAAGTCATTGTGACCGACGTTCTACGATCATCACCAACGACAGCGATTGAGGCCTCGAAGTGAACGAAGCACTACGCGATTCCGAGCTCGTCGAAGACACCTCGACGAGGCACCGGATCCTGGCCGCCACTGCGGAGGTGCTTGGCCGCAGCGGCCAAACGAAGCTGAGTTTGTCCGAAGTGGCGCTGCAGGCGGGGGTCTCCCGTCCGACGCTGTACCGCTGGTTCGCCTCCAAAGGTGAACTGCTCGACGCGTTCGGTGTCTACGAGCGTGAGATGTTCGACACCGGTATCAGCCGGGCCACGGCAGGCTTGCGCGGGACGGAAAAGCTCGACGCCGCGCTGCGGTTCATCGTCTCCTACCAGCACTCGTATTCGGGTGTGCGACTCGTCGACATCGAGCCCGAAGTCGTCATCGCCCAACTGGGCAGGATCATTCCCACCATGCGGACACGCCTGCAGAAGCTGATGCCCGGGCCGAACGGAGCGGTCAAGGCCGCGACCGCGATTCGCGTTGCGGTGTCGCACTACATCGTGCGCAGCGACGATGACGACCAGTTCCTCGCGCAGCTTCGCCATGCGGCCGGGATCAAACAGAACGGCTGACATTTCGTCCGCAATTTGTAAAGCTGTCTGGCATGACGGAAGTGCCGACTGAAACCGGCGTGCTCGCCGGTGACGAGCGGATGCTCATCGACGGCGAATTGCAGTTCACCAGCAGCGGTGCGAAATTCGACGTCGTCCATCCGGCCAGCGAACAGGTCGCCGGGCAGGCCACCGACGGCACGGTCGAGGACATGTCGCGCGCGGTGGGCGCCGCGCGGCGGGCGTTCGACATTGGTGCCTGGTCGCGCGATCTGGAGTTCCGCTACCACTGCCTTACCCAGCTGCACCAGGCGCTGGAGGACAACAAGGAGCGGTTGCGCCGCGTCTTGATCACCGAGGTCGGCTGCCCGGTCAGCGTGAGCGGTAGCCAGATCGAGAGCCCGATCGCCGAAGTCAAGCACTGGGCCGACCACGGCCGGGCGTTCGAGTACCTGGTCGACACGGGGCTGCACGAGACGCCACTGGGTCCGGCACGACGCAAGATCCACTACGAGCCGGTCGGTGTGGTCGGCGCGATCACACCGTGGAATGTGCCGTTCTACCTCAACGTCGCGGAAACCGTGCCTGCGCTGATGGCCGGCAACACCGTGGTGCTCAAGCCCGCGCAACTGACCCCGTGGTCGGGCAGTGAGCTGGGGCGCATCGTCGCGGAAGAAACCGACATCCCCGCCGGGGTGTTCAACGTGGTGGTGTCCAACGCCAACGAGGTGGGGGCGGCATTGTCGGCCGACCCGCGGGTGGACATGATCACGTTCACCGGCTCGACCGCGACCGGCCGGGCGATCCTTGCCGCCGGGGCACCGACGGTGAAGAAGACGCTGCTGGAGTTGGGCGGCAAGTCGGCGCACATCGTGCTCGACGACGCCGACTTCAACTCGGCACTGCCGATGGCGGCGATGATGGCGTGCGTGATGTCAGGACAGAGCTGCATCTTGCCGAGCCGGATCCTGTTGCCCCGCAGCCGATATGACGAAGGCCTGGCCATGCTCAAGGGCGCAATGGAAGCGTTCCCGGTCGGCGACCCTTGGACGCCCGGCAATATGCAGGGCCCGCAGATCAGCGAGACCCAACGGCAAAAGGTACTGGGCCTGATCAAGAGCGGCATCGACTCTGGCGCGCGACTGGTCACCGGTGGCGGTATTCCCGAGAACCTGCCGGTCGGTTACTACGTCCAGCCGACGCTGCTGGCCGATGTGGATCCCGACTCGCAAGTAGCCCAAGAGGAGATCTTCGGCCCCGTGCTGACGGTCACGCCGTATGACAGCGACGTCGAAGCCGTCGCGATCGCCAACAACACCATCTATGGACTGTCCGGTGAGGTCAGCGGCGGTGACATGGAACGGGCGTTCGAGGTGGCCACGCGAATGCGCACGGGCAACGTCACGATCAACGGCAAGAGCCACTTCGGGATCACCAGTCCGTTCGGCGGCACCAAGCAGAGTGGCCTGGGCTACCGCAACGGCGAAGAGGGCTACAAGGAGTACTTGGAGGCCAAGACGATCGGCATGCCGGATTGACGGACGAGCTCCAGATCGCTGCGCTGCTGTACAGATACGCCAGGGCGGTCGACACCAAGGATTGGGAGCTGTATCGGTCTGTCTTCACCGATGACGCCTACATCGACTACTCGTCGGCGGGGGCTGCAGCCGGGTCACGCGACGAGGTTGCCGATTGGCTGAGCCAGGGATTCGGCGCCATTCCGTGGACGATGCACTACATCACCAACATCGAAAGCGATATCACCGGCGATACCGCGCTGGTGAGGGCGATGTTCTACAACCCGATGCAGCTGCCCGGGATGTCGGAGATGAGCTCCTGCGGCGGCTACTACCACCACGAGTTGGTGCGCACATCCGACGGTTGGCGCAGCCGGCATCTGCGCGAGGAAAACGTGTGGTTCGTGAATGCACCGGCCTAAGCTGCCGAGACTGCACTTATTGCGAGTTTGCGCGAGAGAGGCGCACGATAACTGCGGTTTCGCGCTCAGCCCTCGGCCGCCAATTGCCCACACGCGGCGGCGATTTCGCGGCCACGTGTGTCGCGCACCGTGCATGACACCCCACGCTCGCGGACCCGCTTGACGAATTCACGCTCGGCGGCCTTCGGGCTGGCATCCCACTCACTGCCCGGCGTCGGGTTCAACGGAATGACGTTGACGTGCACGAGCGGGCCCAGCGCACCGTGCAATCGCTTACCCAAAAGGTCTGCGCGCCACGGCTGGTCGTTGATGTCGCGGATCAGCGCATATTCGATCGAAACCCGCCGCCCCGTCACGTCCGCGTAATACCGTGCGGCATCAAGGGCTTCGGCGACATTCCAGCGGTTGTTCACGGGCACCAGTGTGTCGCGTAGCTCGTCGTCGGGCGCGTGCAGCGACAGAGCCAGCGTGACGCCGAGCCGTTCGTCGGCCAGCTTCCGGATCGCCGGGGCGAGCCCAACCGTCGACACCGTGACCGAACGCGCGGAAATGCCGAACCCGTGCGGAGGCGCGGCGGTGATGCGACGCACTGAGTCCAGTACACGGTTGTAGTTGGCCAGCGGCTCCCCCATGCCCATGAACACGATGTTGGACAAGCGCGCCCCGCGTGCGGGGCGCGCAATCCCATCCCCGTCCCGGTCGCGCAACTCCACCGCCGCGGCGCGCACCTGCTCGAGGATCTCTGCCGTCGACAGGTTGCGTTTTAACCCGCCCTGGCCCGTCGCGCAGAATGGGCACGCCATCCCGCAGCCCGCCTGCGACGAAATGCAAACGGTGTTCCGCTGCGGATAGCGCATCAACACCGACTCGAACGTTGTGCCGTCGACGGCCCGCCACAGCATCTTTCGCGTCTCACCGGAGTCGCACTCGATCTCGCGCACAGCATCGAGCAGGCGCGGGAACAGCGCGTCGGCGACCTGGTCACGCACGGCCGCGGGCAAGTCGGTCATCTGACGCGGATCGGCGATCAACCGCCCGTAGTACTGATTGGCCAGTTGCTTACCGCGGAATGCGGGCAATCCCAGGTCCGCGACCGCCGCCGCACGCCCGTCCTCGTCGAGGTCGGCGAGATGCCGCGGCGGCAATGCGCGTCGCGGAGCGTCGAAAACCAGGGGCAGAGATGGAGTCATGATGCCGTGTCAGTATCTCACCTGTGCATGGCCGAAATTGATTGGCGGGCCCAGGCGTTGCTCGCAACTATGGGAAGCATGGCCCTGCCCCCGATGCCGCCGCGCGCCGCGTCGAATCTGACGTTCTTCTATGCGTTGGGATATCCCGTTGGTGCGCTTGCTGTTTCAGCGATATCGCCGATGGCGGTGCTGAGCGCGGTGGTCATCTCGCATCTCGATGAATCCCGTCGTCACCGCCTTGCTCGCCGCGATGTTTCTCGGCGAGGGCCTGACGTCGACGCGGATAGGTGCCCTGGTCCTCGGTGTGCTGGCCGTGCTGGCGGTATGCGCCGGACGGCTGTTGGCCATCGGCAGAGTCGACACCGTCGTACTACTCCTGCTCGCCGCGCTGGTCAGCCTCGCCGCGGGCGGGGTTTACCAGCAGCGGTTCTGATCCGGCGTGGACTTCCGTGCGACCGCGGCGCGGCAGAACGCCGTAGCGCTGGTGCCGGTCGCGGCACTGGCGAGGGTCATGCCCTTCGCGGTCGCCGACCCGTGGAAGGCGGGGGGTGCGGTGGCCGCCGTCGTGCTACTCAACGCCACCTTGTGCATGACGCTGTACGTGCGTGCGATCAACACCTACGGCGCTGCGGCGGTGGTGATGCTGTTCGCGCCCGTAGTCAGGCCAGCGCCGTCAACACGATCCAGCCGGCGACGGCCGACGGCAGCATCGCATCGATCCGGTCCATGATGCCGCCGTGCCCCGGCAGCAATGTGCCCATGTCCTTGATCCCAAGGTCGCGTTTGACCTGGGACTCGACCAGGTCGCCGAGCACGCCGGTGATCACCAGCATCAGCCCGAGCGGCACGCCGACCCACGCCGGTTTGTCCAGGAGGAAGGCCACCGACAGCACGGACGCGGTGATGCCGAAGAGCAACGAGCCGCCCAGCCCCTCCCACGACTTCTTGGGGCTGATCGCCGGCGCCATCAGATGCTTACCGAACAACACCCCCGCGACGTAGCCGCCGATGTCGGCGAAAACGACCGTCGCGATCACGGTGAGCGCACGGCCGCCACCATGGTCCTGGAAGATCAGCAGCGCACTGAAGCTGCCGAACAGCGGCACCCACGTCGCAAGCAGCACCGTGGCCGAAATATCGCGCAGATAGTTCACCGGCTGCTCGGAAAGACCGTGTCCGACCAAGCGCCACACCATGCACACCACGACCGTGCCGCCGTAGGCGCCCAACAGCCCCGCCGGGCCGTAGGGCCACGTCAGCCAGATCATGGCCTGGCCGCCGATCAACAGCGGGATTATCGGAACGGCGTAGCCGGCCTCACGCAGCCTGCGAACGATCTCGTGAGTGGCGATCGGCATCGCCACCGCCAGTACGGGCAGCCATCCGATCGGCGCGAACAACAGGATCGCGATCGCGCCGAAACCGAGCACGGCGCCGACGGCGATGGCGGCCGGCAGATTCCGGCCGGCCCGGGACGCCTTCTTTGGCGGCTCGGTCGGGCCGGCGTCAGTGTCTGCCACGGGAGTCGCTTGCTGATCGGCCACTAGACCTCCAGCAGCTCGCCTTCTTTGTGCTTGACCAGCTCGTCGATCTGGCTCGTGTAGGTGTGCGTGGTCTTGTCGAGGTCCTTCTCGGCGCGGCTCACCTCGTCCTCGCCGGCCTCGCCGTCCTTCTTGATGCGATGCAGCTCCTCCATCGCCTTGCGACGGATGTTGCGCACGGTGACCCTGGCGTCCTCGCCCTTGGCCTTTGCCTGCTTGACCAGGTCGCGGCGACGCTCCTCGGTCAACTGCGGGATGGCCACCCGGATGACATTGCCGTCGTTGGTGGGATTGACCCCGAGATCGGAGTTGCGAATCGCGTCCTCGATACTGCGCAGCTGGTTCGCCTCGTACGGCTTGATGACGACGAGACGAGCCTCGGGAACGTTGATGCTCGACAGCTGGGTGATCGGGGTGGCCGAGCCGTAGTAATCAACGTGGACGCGGGCGAACATGCCGGGGTTGGCCCGGCCGGTGCGGATCGACGACAGGTCGTCGCGCGCCACCGACACCGCCTTCTCCATCTTCTCTTCGGCGTCGAAGAGGGTTTCGTCGATCACGGCATCTCCTCAGTTCACTTCTCGCGTGCGCGGGCCGACCGTCAGTCAGGTGGTGACCAGTGTTCCGATCTTCTCACCTGCGACTGCCCTCGCGATATTGCCATCGGTGAGCAGGTTGAACACCAGGATCGGCATGCCGTTGTCCATGCAGAGGCTGAACGCGGTGGCGTCGGCGACCTTGAGGCCGCGGTCGATGACCTCGCGATGGCTGATCGCGGTGAGCAGCTCGGCGTCGGGGTGCACACGCGGGTCGGCGGTGAACACGCCGTCGACGGCCTTGGCCATCAGCACCACCTCGGCGCCGATCTCCAGTGCACGCTGCGCGGCCGTGGTGTCGGTCGAGAAGTACGGCAATCCCATACCGGCGCCGAAGATCACCACACGGCCCTTCTCGAGGTGCCGGCGCGCCCGCAAAGGAATGTAGGGTTCGGCGACCTGCCCCATGGTGATCGCGGTCTGCACGCGCGTCGCGATGCCTTCCTTCTCCAGGAAGTCTTGCAGCGCAAGGCTATTCATCACAGTGCCGAGCATGCCCATGTAGTCGCTGCGGGTGCGCTCCATGCCGCGCTGCTGCAGTTGTGCGCCGCGGAAGAAGTTGCCCCCGCCGATGACGACGGCAACCTGCACGCCGCTGCGGACCACTTCGGCGATCTGCCGCGCGACCAGGTGCACCACATCGGGGTCCAGGCCGACCTGCCCGCCACCGAACATCTCGCCGCCGAGCTTGAGCAGTACGCGGGAGTACATCGGCCTGATAGGTGATGCGTCGGCACCGTTGGTGGTGGTCGGTTCCGTCATCCGACTCCTTCGGGGTCCTCGCGTGAGATCGCCCCTAATCCTGCCCCATAGCGGCCGGATTGCCGCTATGGGGACCCCCGTGGCGGCTTAGCTCGCGGGCAAGTGTGCGGTCAGCAGCCAGGCCGGGACCGACTTGCGGCCGTTGGGCTCATCGCGCACGTTGCCGAAGGGCGTTGGCAACCCCTCGGTGTTGTCCGGCAGGCTGGCGTGAATGCGGGCAGGCCTGATCTCCTCGATCGTCCAATACTTGGACACCACGTCGCGAAGCTCGTCTTCGGTCACGGGGTTGGCGGGACCCTCGGGTAGGCCGGCGCGGTCGAATACCAGCGCGAAGTACGAGGCGCCCGGCGCGGCGGCGCGCACGATCGACTGCTGATAGCCCTCGCGCGCCTCCACCGGAATCGAGTGGAACAACGTCGAATCGACGATGGTGCCGAACCGGCCGTCGTATCCGGTGAACGCGCTGATGTCGGCGACCTCGAAGGTGGCATTGGTCAATCCGCGCTTGGCCGCTTCGACCTTGGCCAGCTCGATGGCCGTCGGAGACAGGTCGAGGCCGACGGTGGTGAAGCCGCGCTCCGCGAGGTGTAGCGAGACCGCAGCCTCACCGCAGCCCACGTCGAGCACGTCGCCGTGGAATTTGCCCTGCTCGATCAACGCCGCGAGCTCAGGCTGCGGTTCGCCGATGCTCCACGGCGGCTTCGTTCCGAGTCCCAGTTGCGGGGCCTCGCCCCTGTATGCGTTTTCGAAGAGATCCTGTGGCGTAGTCATACCCCCGGTATATCAATCCAGTTGATATGTGTCAATATGCTTGATATGAGCGAGCCGTTTGAGGACCAGCCGCTCGGCTATCTGCTGAGCCGGGTGATGTCTGCGCTGAAGGCCGATGTGACGGCTACGGTCCTGGACCCGCTGGAAGTGGCGTTCCCCGAATACCTCTGTATGCGGGTGCTGTCGAAATACCCCGGCCATTCCAATGCCGACCTGGCACGCGCACTGAACGTCTCACCACAGGCGATGAACATCGTGCTGCGCGGGCTTGAAGAGCGCGGGCTGGTCACCCGGCCGGTCAGCGTGTCGTCCGGCCGATCACTGCCCGCTCAGTTGACGCACGAGGGCGAGGACCTGCTGAAGCGCACCGACTCCGGCGTGCGCGCCGCCGAGCGCAGGCTGATGGCAGACCTGACCGACGACGAGCGTCACAACTTCAAGCGCGTCCTCGGCGCCCTTGGCTCTGACCCGATCTGAGCGAGTTGTGCGTTAGTGATGGTGGCAGGCCGCCGGGGGTGAGGGCGGGACGTCCAGCGCCGGATTGCCGTCGAAGAAGCCCACCGGCTTGAGGTGAAATCCCGTGTAGGCGCACGGCATCACCGGCCAGTCCTCCGGCCGCACGACGTGGTGGGCGCCGAGGGTGTACCACAGCACCACGTCGGTGTTCTCCAACGGCGCATCGTCGGCGATGAACTGCGGCAGCCCCTGTATCTCCGGCGACTGGTACATGTAGTCGCCCGCCGCGAACTTTTCATCCGGGTCGTACTTGGTCACCCACAGGTTGTGTTGGACGAAGCGCGCGCGGTCGTAGATGTACGAGCCCTCCTGCACCATCACCGGCACCATGTCCCTTGGCGTCAGCTTGTAGGCCACCGGGCTGCCCAACTCGTTCTTCTTGGACGGGTTGGTGATCTTCCAGTAGCGGCCCTTCGACCAGTCCCAGTCCCGCGCTCCGTCGGATTCTGATGCCACCAGCGTGTCTTGGGTGATCCAGGCGTTGTGATGTGGGTTGAGCTCCGGGTCGGGTTCGGGGATCGAGTCGACTTCGTAGACGCTGTTACCGGCGCCGTCGATGCTCATGTCGAGCCGGAAGTTGAAGAAGTGCTGATGATTCGGGCCATAAATGTTGGGCGCCACCATCTTTCCCCACCGCGGCTCCTCACCGTCGAGCACAGCGCCGGTGGTGAGCACGCCCGAGAGCTTGACCTCCACTTCCATCGAGGCGTCGTTGTAGAAGTACCAGAAGAAGCCGTACTCGTAGTTGCCGACCGTGCAGATCATCGAGATCACCAATCGGCGCGCACGCCGCACCTCCACCTCGCCGGTCCGAAAGTCGGTGTGCTTCCAAGAGATTCCATAGTCCTCCTCGTGCATGCAGATCGCGTTCGGGATGGTGACCGCGTTGCCGGACGAGTCGTTGACCGTACCGTCGAAGTAGAAGATCTCGCCAAGACAGTCGCAGCCGAGGGTCAGCGGGTTGGCCGAGAACCCCATGCCGACTTCACCCATGTCGAAGACGTTCTTGTTCCAGTGCGTCGGCGCTGTATCGCCGTAGGGCACAACCATTTCCGACAATGACGCTCGGTAGACGATCGGGCGGGTCTCGCCACGGTCGGTGTAGGTGATCTCGTGCAGGACGATGCCTTCACGCGGATTGAAGCCCACGCGCATCGACCACTTCTGCCACTGCACCTTCCAGCCGTCGACGGTGAAGCTGGGCCCGTCGGGCTGGGTGATCTCGATCGGCTTGACGCCGTCGCGGAACTTCGAGAACGCCGGCCGGTTGTTCTCGTCGAACATGAACTTCTCGGCGTAGTTGCCCGCGGTCGGAGGCAGCGGTACGACGCCGTGGTCCTCGATGTCGATGATCTTCATCGCGTCGAGGTCGAACGTGACGATCAGCCCCTCGACCGGGCGCGCATAGCCGTGCTCGGACGCCGCAGCCCGCATGAACGTCAGCGGCCGGCAGATCAGTGGTGAGTTGTCGTAGTGGTCCTGTGGGCCGTAATAGCCTGCCGGCCAGGGGTCGATCATCGCGAGATCGAAGTCGGTGACGCCACGCTGACGCATCGCCTCTTGCCACCGCGGGTCGGCGCGAACCATCTCCTCGACGCCGGTCATGTGTTCGACGAGGTAGGACGGAAAACGCCCGGGCACCGACTGCCACGAGTCGATGACCCTTGCGCCGAGGTCCACGATCGCCTCGTAGATCAACTTCGCCGCGCCGTCGTACATCGTCACAAACGCCCGCCGCGGCACCTCGACGGCGCCTTCGAATGTCAGCTCGGGAGTCTTGTCCGGCTCCGCCAGCTGAATCATCACGAATCGCAATGTGGGAGTTGAATACTCCGAATCGGTGATGACGGCGGCCGCACTCTCGATCTCGGCGCCGGTGAGCGGGTCCAGCGGATACCGGGTCGCATCATCTGTGGCATCCGTGTTCGGCACGGTGCTTTCCATTGTCATTTGGCTTCATCCTTCAGCTCGAGAACGGCCAGGTGCGCAAGCGCATCTTCCTGACTCACCGTGGCTGCCGACCGCCGTCCGAAGAAGTAGACGATCGCGCCCAGTACGAACATGCCGACCGCGATACCGCCGACCCACGTCATCCATGTCGCCGGCGGAACGTCGATCCACGGCGATGCGAACGAGTAGTAGATACCGGCGCAAGTCGCGACGACGCCCACCGCGGCCACCGCCCAAACCGCGGGCATGCCGCCAGGAATCCGCCAGAAGTCTTCGCTGGCATAGCGATCCGCGTACTTCCTGCGCGCGATCACCAGCGGGACGAAGAAGAAGAATCCGGAGATCAGCCACACCACACTCAGGCCGCCCTGCAGGTACACCGTCACGTTGGCCATGCTGCTCTGCGAGTACAGCCCGACCAGGAGCAGCGACGATAGCACGCCCTGGATCAGCACCGCGGTGACCGGGTTGCGGGTGCGCGGGTTGAGATGCGTGAAGATGCGCGGCAGGTGGCGTTCCAGCCCGGAGACGAAAATCAGCCGCGAGTACGCCACCTGGTAGGTCGTCATCGCCACGAACACGATCACGGCAAGCACCACCGCGCAGACTTCCATCAATCCGGGGAAGCCCGACGTCCCCAGGTTTCCGATGACGCCCGTGACCGGGTCGATCTGGTCGGTCGGCAACACCATCATCGTGCCGAGCGTCGTGAGCAGGTAGATCGCGATCAGCGCCGCCGATCCCCAGCCGATCATCCTGGTCGCGCTGCGTTTGACCGACAGGAACTCCGCACCCATGTTGAACGGCGTCTCCACCCCGACCAGATACAGCAGCACTGTGCCGTACAAGAATCCGGCGCCGGCGAAATCGGGAACCAGCGAGTCGTGCAGGCTGAACGGCGTGGCCGAGCCGTGGCCGGCCGCATAGATCACACCGCACACGAAGATGGTCAGGGTGAGCACGCCGTAAACCACGAACGTGATGTTCATGATCCGTTGGTTGGCCGCCAATTTGGCGAGCGCCAAACCGACGACGGTCCACAGGATCACCAGCTGCAGGACGATGCTCACGGTGAGCCCGAGCTCGGCGTGTAACGCCAGCAGCAGGAACTGCAGCACGATCGCCGGCGATGACGCGGTGTTCAGGACGACCGGCACCCACGACAGGTAGCCACCGAGGAACGACCACCGCTCCCCCATGGTTCGGAACGCCCAGATGTACACACCGCCCTGGCCCGGCCACAGGTTGCCGAGTTCAGCCACTGCAAGGGCTGCGGGCACAAGGAATGTGATGATGCCGAGGATCCACATCGGAATCGCGGTCCAGCCGCCGCCGGCCATGATGGACGACCCGGTGATCCAGCAGATGATGAATACGTAGGTGGCGGTGAGGCCGAAGGTACCCAGCACCTTGGGTAGCACCTGCTCGGGCACCAGCTCGGTGGTCATGAGCGTGTCACGCTGTGACGGCGGTGCCGCCTCGAGTTCTTGAGTCATTTGAATCTCTCCCAATGCCGTTGGGTTAGTTGACTATTTGTCCGTCTTTCATCCGGACAACACGGGTCGCTTCGTCGGCCACCGTGGGGTCATGTGTGCTGGCGACGACGGTGACGCCCAGCGTGGAACACAGGTCGCGCAACATGCGCACCACCGTTTCCCCCGTGCGGTGGTCAAGGTTGGCCGTCGGCTCGTCGGCAAGGACGAGCGTCGGGCTGCTGATCAGCGACCGTGCAATCGCGGTGCGCTGCTGTTCGCCACCCGACATCTTCGTCGGCTGATGGTGAATCCGGTGCCCCAGGCCGACTAGTTCGAGTAGTTCGGTAGCTCTCTTGCGCAACGCCTTTCGGTCGTAGGGCTCGAATATGAGCGGCAGCTCGACATTCTCGACCGCCGACAGGAACGGAATCAGGTTGTAGCTCTGGAAGATAAACCCGATGGTGTCGTGCCGCAGCGCCGCGAATTGACTCTCCGTCAGGGTCGCCGTGTCACGTCCGGCCACCTTGACGGTGCCCTTCGTCGGCCGATCCAGGCCGCCGATGATGTTGAGCAGCGTCGACTTGCCGCTGCCACTGGGTCCCATCAGGCAGACGAACTCACCCGGCATCACCTGTAGTTCGGCAGCGACCAAGGCCCGGACCACCTCGTCGCCGAGCTTATGCAGCTTCCAGACATCCGAGATTTCAATAACAGGTTGCGCCGGGCGCTCATCCGGCTCGGTTGTGGTGTCGGCTGTTTCGTCGATTGCTGTCATCGTCAACCTCCGGCGGTCAGGGAACGGATGGGTGGCCGCGACGCGGCATTGAAGGTGGGCACGACGCTGGTCGCCAGGGCCGCGACGATGCTGACGCCGATGGCGATCGCGGCGCCAAGCAACAGCCCCTCGATAGACACCCCGGTGGCCACCAAACCAGCCGCGCCCAACGCGATCCCGGTCAGCGCGGCCAGCAGCGCACCCGCCAGCGCCCCCAGCACCGCCGCGATCACCGGCTCGACCAGCAACGCGGCCACCACAGGCTTGCGTGGCACACCGTTGGCACCCAGCACGCCAAGCTCACGGGTGCGGTGCCCGATGGTCCGCGTGGTCGCCACGGCGACTTCCACGACGCCCACCAAAAGCACTGTCACCGCGATCAGCACGACAGCGCGCCCGACCTCGTCGGCGTGTCCCAGCGAGGCCGATTGCGCGCGAATCCCGTCGGACATTCCGAACACGATCACCACGAGGAAAGCACCGGTTGCTGTGGTGATCACGGGCAGCACCATCTCGCGGATCCGGCGGCGCGCCGCGAGCCACCCGTAGGACAACCCCTTTTGCAGCATCAGTGCTCTCTCTTCTTCGCGCAAGCGCTCATCAGCGATCTCCCAGCAGGTCGACGGGTCGTTGTTGCAGTAGCCGGTGCACCGGAATGAGCGCGCCGACGATGGCCATTGCGGGCAGGAACGCGGCGACCATACCGGCGGCCTGTAACCACGCCGTGGGCGTCGCGATACCCGGAATCACCAGCGCCACAGCGGCTCCGGCACCGATCACACCGACCAGGTAGGCGGCGATGAAGACGATGCCCGATTCGACGAGGAAGAAGTACAACACTTCGTCGGCCAGTCCGATGCTGGACATGATGCCGAATTCGCGTCGGCGTTCCTGCACTGCGGCCAGGAACGACGACACAGCGATGACAAAGCCAAGCCCCAGTCCGATGGTCGAGATGAGGCCGAGCGTCGAGCTGGTCACCTTGCCGGAGAAGAGGGCGGAGAACTTCTGCTCGAACGTCAGCGGACCGTTGCCGCCAACGGTGTCGTAGATCAAGCCGTCGCCGTGTGGATCGGGTTTCACCGACGGGTCCGGCGTCGACTCGAGTCCGACCGAGCCGCCGAAGATCTGACCGAGGTCGCGTCGTTTCTCGTCGCCGGGCGGCGCGAACATCGTCCACCAGCCGTTGTCGCCGACGACCGATCTCGCCAGGGGCGTCGCTACGGTGATCGACTGGCCACTGCCTGTGATGCCGACGACGAGATTCTGCCCAGCTACGACCACCCGATCACCGGCCTGCAGGTTGAGACGAGCGGCAACATCCGGACCCAAAGCTGCTTGGCCACTGGGGATTTCGTCGCTACCTCGCAGTGATACAACGCTGCCGTTGACCTGGGTGACACCGGAGAGGGTCCGCAGTGCCGTCCAGCCCGCAGGGATCGTGATGGCCGGCGCGGGACCGTCGGCGACGAGCGCCTGAGCTCCCGCGTCGTAATGCACGCCCGCGCCCGGGACCGCCCACAGCTGGGCACCACCCAGCACGTCCGTCACCGAATCCGCGCCGGTAATGGCAAAACTCGCCGAGATGGTGCGGACAACCGTCACGCAGGCAATCGCCAGCGCGATGCCGAGCACGGAAAGCACGAACCGTTCCGGGCGGCGGCGAATGTTGGCCATGGCGAACCGCACGAGGCACACGAACGTGTTGCCCGACGCGCTGGCGATCTCCGGTAACCGAACGGTTGTGGGCGCAGATGTCTCCACAAACAGGGATGGTCGGGCCGAAAAGTTTCACCTACGGACGCGCGGAATGTCCGCGGCGTTAACTCGACGGCTCTGCCGTTAAGGCGTTGTGTCGCGGACGCAACGGATTTCGTTGTCGATGCCGAGCTCGTCGAGCAACGCTTGGCTGCCCGGGTCCCACAAGGACTCCATCCCGAACAGGCGCGTGCGCTCCTCGGCGAAGCCTTGGTAGAAGACGTAGTCGCGGGTCATGACTGAATGCGCGCCCAGGGCCGCGCCTCTTCGAGTTCATAGGCCAACTCCAGCAGCCTCGCCTCGTGACCAACGGGCGCGGCGAACATCATGCCAACCGGGAGCCCCGATGTGGATTCCGCAAGCGGCAGAGAGATCGCAGGCTCGCCCGTGGCGTTCTGCAGCGGCGTGAAAGACACCCAGTCGATGAGCCGGTCGATGATCTGCTGATAGTCGGCGGTGGGGTCGAGGTGACCGATGGGTAGCGTCACGTCAGCCAGCGTCGGCATCAACACCACTTCGTATGTGCGCGTGAGGCGCTCGGTGATCCGGCGCGTGCGCGCCAGCCGAGCGATCGCCATTGGCAGTCGGTGCAGGTTCCGGCCGGCGTAGCACTCCAGACCCAGAGTGAGGTTGTCCAGCCGCGTGCGGTCGAAGCTCTCGCCGAACGACCGACGCCCGCCGCGCACCAAAGCGAACGCCAAAAATGACCAGTACAAGAGGAAGTCGTCAACGAAGTGCCGAGGTATCGGATTGTCGATCGTGGTCACCTTGTGTCCGAGCTCCTCGAGAAGCGCCGCGGTCTTGAGGGTCAGCTCGCGGACCTCGGGGCTGGCCTCGCGCGAGATCGACTGTGTACATACCGCGATCTGCAGCCGTTGCTTGCCGGGATGGGTGACGTCACCGATCGGAGGCAGCTTCGGGTTGCGATACACGCGTTCGGCTTCGCGGTAGAACGCGGCGGTGTCGCGCACCGATCGGCTCAAGACGCCGTTCGCCACGATGAGCAGCGGCATCCGCCGTAGCTCCTTGTCGACGGGCAGGCGTCCGCGCGAGGGCTTGAGCCCCACCAACCCGTTGCACGATGCAGGAATACGGATCGACCCGCCGCCGTCGTTGGCATGCGCGATCGGTACCACGCCGGCGGCCACGAAAGCGCCTGAGCCAGAAGAGGATGCGCCGGCGGTATGTTCCGGGTTCCACGGGTTGCGGACCGGACCCAGCCGTGGGTGCTCGGCCGAGGCGCTGAAGCCGAACTCCGACATCTGCGTCTTGCCCAGCGGAACAAGGCCCGTCGACAGATAGACGCGCGCGAAGTCGCCGTCGATCGGCGCGGGCCGCGGGTCCCAGGCGTCGGTGCCGTGCATCGTCGGCATGTCACCGACCGCGACGTTGTCCTTGAGGAACGACGGGACGCCGTCGAAGTAGCCGCCGTATCGACTTGCCCCGTGCGACCGTGCCCGCGCGCGATCGAATGCCTCGTGGGCGAGGCCGTTCAGCGTCGGGTTGACCGCCTCGGCGCGGGCGACTGCGGCCTCGACAAGCTCGGCGGCGGTCACCCGGCCACCGCGGAGCGCGTCAACGAGACCTACGGCGTCAAGGTCGCCAAGGGCGTCGTCGCCGAAGGCGTGAATTCGCGTCGTCACGCTCTGACGGTACCAACTCGTACCGCCCGAGCGTGACTATTCGCTAGGCCTGGCCGACCTCGAACCGGGCAAACCGGGTGACGGTCACGCCTGCCTCGTCGAGCAGCGCCTTGACGGTCTTCTTGTTGTCGGACACCGACGGCTGGTCGAGCAGCACGACGTCCTTGTAGAAGCCGGTCACCCGTCCTTCGACGATCTTGGGCAGCGCCTGCTCGGGCTTACCCTCGTTGCGGGCGGTCTCCTCGGCGATGCGGCGCTCGTTGGCGACAATGTCCTCGGGCACGTCCTCACGCGTCAGGTACTTGGCCTTGAGCGCGGCGATCTGCAACGCGACCGCGTGCGCGGCGTCAGCGTTGCCGCCCGAGTACTCCACCAGCACGCCGACGGCCGGCGGCAGATCCGCGGCCCGCTTGTGCAGGTAGGTCTCGACCGTGCCGTCGAAGTAGGCGACGCGACGCAGCTCGAGCTTCTCGCCGATCTTCGCGGAGAGATCCGCGATGACCTGCTCGACGGTCGTGTCACCGACCTTGGCAGCCTTGAGAGCGTCGACGTCAGCGGCCCTCGAGGCTGCGGCCGCCGCGACGATCTGGTCGGCGACCGCCTGGAACTCGGCGTTCTTGGCGACGAAGTCGGTCTCCGAGTTGAGCTCGATCAGTGCACCGTCCTTGGCGGCGACCAGACCCTCGGCGGTGGCCCGCTCGGCGCGCTTGCCGACGTCCTTGGCGCCCTTGATGCGCAGCAGCTCGACCGCCTTGTCGAAGTCGCCGTCGGCCTCAACCAGCGCGTTCTTGCTGTCGAGCATCCCAGCGCCGGTCAGCTCCCGAAGTCGCTTGACGTCGGCAGCGGTGTAGTTCGCCAATGTTCAGCCTTTCTTAGGAAGACTCAGTCTTGGATTCGGTGTCGGTATCAGCTGCGGACGTCTCCGTCGACGCCGTCGCCGTTGCGCCGGCCAGCAGCTCCTGCTCCCACTCTGCGAGTGGCTCGGCGCCCTCAGCCTCGGCCTTATCGCCGTCGCGGCCCACGCCGGCACGAGCCTGCAGGCCCTCGGCGACAGCGGAGGCGATCACCTTGGTGAGCAGCGCGGCCGACCGGATCGCGTCATCGTTGCCGGGAATCGGGTAGTCGACGAGATCGGGGTCGCAGTTGGTGTCCAGGATCGCGATGACCGGGATGCCCAGCTTGCGGGCCTCACCGACGGCGATGTGCTCCTTGTTGGTGTCGACGACCCACACGGCCGACGGCACCTTCTGCATGTCCCTGATTCCACCCAGGGACCGCTCCAATTTGTTCTTCTCGCGGGTCAGCATCAGGATTTCCTTCTTGGTGCGACCCTCGAAACCGCCCGTCTGCTCCATGGCCTCGAGCTCCTTGAGGCGCTGAAGCCGCTTGTGGACGGTGGAGAAGTTGGTGAGCATGCCGCCCAGCCACCGCTGGTTCACATACGGCATGCCGACGCGGGTCGCCTCCTCGGCGATGGATTCCTGCGCCTGCTTCTTGGTGCCGACGAACATGATCGACCCGCCGTGGGCGACGGTTTCCTTGACGAACTCGTACGCCTTGTCGATGTAGGTCAGCGTCTGCTGCAGGTCGATGATGTAGATGCCGTTGCGGTCGGTGAAGATGAACCGCTTCATCTTGGGATTCCAGCGACGGGTCTGGTGCCCGAAGTGGGTGCCGCTGTCCAGCAGCTGTTTCATGGTCACTACGGCCATGGTCTATGCCTCTTTTTGTTGTCGGTTGACGCACGGCGCCGGGTGGCGCCGAGCCCTGGTGTCTGCTGGTTGCCGGACTCATTCCGAGAAACTCGGGCCGAGACCGCCGGCATCCGGATCTGACCGCCATTGGGCGGTCATGTGCAGACACGCGAAGTCAGCCCGCTCAAGCGAGCTGCGGTTAGCAGTTTACACGCTGCGCAGGTGTGCTTTTTCCACACTGACCTGCCCATCCACAGGTTGGTGTTCGGGTATGGCGCCGATGGTCTGCGGCGCGGTGAGCTGGTCGTATGCGTTGGCTGGCAGCGGTGGTGGCGATCGTGGTGGTGTGTGCGCCGGAGGCCCGGGCCGATGACGGCCGGCTGGACTGGCCGCTGCGGCCGCGACCTGCGGTGACGCGGGCGTTCGACGCGCCGTCGCCGAACTGGAATCGGGGCCATCGCGGCGTCGATCTCGCCGGGACTCCGGGTGAGCGGGTGTATGCCGCCGCTGTCGGAACGGTGGTCTTCGCGGGAGAGCTGGCGGGGCGGTCGTTGGTGTCGATCGCCCATCCGGGCGGACTGCGGACGAGTTACGAGCCGGTGCAGCCATCGGTTCGCGTCGGTCAGGTGGTCTCCGCCGGAGCGGTCGTCGGCGAGCTCGAGCCAGGCCATGACGGCTGCCCTGCCGCCGCGTGTCTGCATTGGGGCGCGATGTGGGGCCCGGCGGCGCGCGCCGACTACGTCGATCCCTTGGGTCTGCTCGCGAGCACGCCGATCCGGCTCAAGCCGCTGCATCCCTGACCCACTCCCGCGAGCGTGCGTGTCTGTACGCAACACGCCGACCATTTCTGTACAAATGCGCACGCTCGCGGCCGACCAAAACCCGCCTAACGTCGAAACCATGACCACCGACGCTCATCGCTCTCGTCCGCCTCGGTTCGGCCTGCACACGGCGTTGCCGCGCGGCACGGACTTCGGCGCGTTCGCAACGGCCGTGCAGGACGCGGGTTTCGACGTGCTGACGATCCCCGATCACCTGGTGGCATCGCTGTCACCGTTCGCAGGTGCGGCAGCCGCAGCGGTGGCCACCGAGCGACTACATGTCGGCACGCTGGTGCTGAACAACGACTTTCGCCATCCCGTCGAAACTGCACGCGAGGCCGCGACCGTTGCCGCAGTGTCGGGCGGCCGGTTCGAACTGGGACTCGGCGCCGGACACATGAAATCCGAGTACGACGCCGCCGGCCTGAGGTTCGACTCCGGCGCGACGCGCGTCGACCGGCTCATCGAATCGGTTGACGTCATCCGGCCGCTGCTGTCAGGCGACCCCGTCGACGTCGACGGGGCGCACTACTGCGTGCGTGCCGAGGCGGGCGCACTCGTTGCGGCGCCGTCCGTCGATGTTCCGCTGCTCATCGGTGGCAACGGGAACCGGGTCCTACGGCTGGCCGGCCGCGTCGCCGACATCGCCGGGCTGGCCGGTTTCAGCCACAACCGCGACGCGACGAAAGTTGAGCTGACCCATTTCGACGCTGCGGGCCTGCAAGACCGGATCGCCGTCGTGCGCGACGCCGCAAAGGATCGCTTCGATGCAATCGAGCTCAATGCGTTGATCCAGTTCGTCGTGCACACCGATGATCGGCAGGCCTCGGCGGCCGAACTGGCCGCGGTGTTCGGCGGCGTCTCGCCGGAGTTCGTACTGGATTCGCCGTTCGTCCTGCTCGGCACGCATGAGCAGATGGCCGAAGCACTTGTCGAACGCCAGCAGCGGTTCGGGGTGAGCTATTGGACCGTATTCGACGAATGGATCGGACGCGAGACCGCCATGGCCGATATCGCGAAAGTCATTGCGTTGCTTCGCTAATCGCCGTCATCAAGCAGCCGCCTTGGTGGTATCGGACTCCGAGGTCGACGACGTCGATGTGTCGGTTGCGGCTGAACTGGCGGTGGCGGGTTCGGGGGTTGACGTCGAACTGTCCGAGGAATCGGTCTTGCCTGTTGCCGCGGACTCGGTGTGCGGAGTCAGGCCCGTCTTGCCGACAACTGCCTTCAACGATTCGCGCACTTCCGGCTCTTTGGGTTTGGACGTCGGCTTGGTCGACGCCGCGGTGTCCGTCGATGTTGACGTCGGCTCGGGGGAAGTCGCAGTCGGCTCAACTGACATACGGGACTGCGGCGGGTCGGATTTCGTAACAGAAGGCACCGCCGCAGCGAGCGTACTTGGCGTGTCCGTCGCTGGCGGCGGTGTCAAGTCGGCGATGGCCGCTGTGACGCCCTTCGCGACCGCCTGAAGAAAGCCTGCCCCGACCTCCAGCGGATTGGCAAGCGGCGGAATCCACTTCGCCGGAGTCGGCGTTGCAGGACTGATGGTGCGGTCATAGCCCAGTTCCACGGCGTATTCCAGCGGCGCTTGGAGCAGGTCCAGTACAGGTTTGGGAACGCCGATGTCCTGCAACGGTTTCAACAATGGCAGCAGGTCAGGCTTGAGCAGCAGGTAACGGGTATTGCCCACGGTGACGTCCTGAACGATCGTGTCCGAATCCGTGGGGTCGGCGTTGAAGTAGACGCTGTGCAGCGTGAAGAAACCGATGGCGGAATTCGCCACGGCGAGCAGATTCAGCGGATACGTCGGGAAATCGGATGCCGGGTCCCATTGCCAGCTGATGTCTGTGACCTGGTAATCGGATACAGGGGTGGAGCCGTCAAAGCTGACGCCGATCGGCGGCGGCAGAAACGCCCCCGCGAACCGGCTGAAGATGCCACCGTTGGGGCGATTTGGGTTTCCGAACACCAGGAAGCTGAGATCCTCCGGTGGTGGTGTCGGCTGACCCGCATCGTGAGCCGCTTGCAGTCTCCGCAATACCTTCGTCAACACGTTTGCGCTGCTCGAATAACCGACGCCCACAATCGGGGTGCCGGAAACGTAGAAGTCCTTGAGCGCCGCTTCAAACTTGCTGACGCCGTCGAGCTGCGAGTCGCCGTAGAGCGTGCCATCGGATCCCGTAGTGAACGGCGTCTGGGCCGACCATTTGACGATCTGGAAGTTGTAGTCCGAATAGTGGGTGCCCGGCGCGCCGGAAATGTAGCCGGGCGGCCATGAACTGCAATCCGACAGCCTGCAGCCGCTGAGCTCGTACGGCATCCCCACACCGTCCGGGTTGCTGTTACCGCCCATCGCCAGCAGCGTGCCGGCCAACAGCGCAACGCCCGAGGCGGTAGTAGACAGAATCCCGAACACCGCGACGAAAGCAACCGCGACAGCCGTCATCAGCACGCACTGCAACTTGAGGGCCACACTCCCCCTTTGGTTTACAGGGTTCATCGGGTCAGGCGCGCGGGTGAGCTTGGTCGTGGACAGCGCGCAACCGCGCGACCGTGACGTGGGTGTAGAGCTGCGTGGTGGCCAACGACGAGTGGCCGAGCAGTTCTTGGACCACGCGCAAGTCGGCGCCGCCTTCGAGCAGATGCGTTGCGGCGCTGTGCCGCAGACCGTGGGGACCGATATCGGGCGCGCCGTCGACAGCGGCGATGGTCTGGTGCACGACCGTGCGGGCCTGGCGCGGATCAAGCCGACGGCCGCGCGCACCTAACAGCAGCGCGGGACCTGAATCCGGCGTAGCCAGCGCCGGACGGCCGTCCGACAGCCACACTTCCAGCGCTGCCTGCGCCGGCTCACCGAAGGGCACGGTGCGCTGCTTGTTGCCCTTCCCGAGGACGCGCAACAGCCGCCGCGGTGTGTCGACGTCGTCGATGTCCAGGCCGCACAGCTCGCTGACACGAATTCCGCTGGCGTACAGGAGCTCGACGATCAGTCGGTCTCGCAACGCAAGCGGATCCCCCTGCTGTGCACCGGATTTCGCGGCGGCCATCGCGTCGAGCGCCTGGTCCTGGCGCAGCACGGCTGGCAGCGTGCGACGCGCCTTGGGCACCTGCAGCCGGGTGGCTGGGTCGCTGCTCAACAACCCACGCCTCGCCGCCCATGCCGTGAAGGTCTTGACCGCCGACGTGCGACGCGACAGCGTCGTGCGCGCGGCGCCCGTCGACGCCTGCGAGGCAAGCCAGGACCGCAGAAGCGGCAGATTCAGATTCGTCAGCGCCGCGTCCGGTATTCGCTCGGCGAGGAATTCGAACAGCGACCGCAAGTCACCCAGATACGCGCGACGAGTGTGCTCGGAGCGGCCACGCTCCAGCTCGAGGTACTCGTCGAACTCCTCAAGGATCGCCTCCACTTCCCTACCGTCGCAGATGGCAAGGCCGCAGCTCAGGTGACGCGCCGCAACACCTCCGGTGTGAGGTCCTTGAGCGTCGGATAGCCGTCGACAGCCATGATCAAGTCGGTCTCCGCCAACAGCGAACGCAGCACATGTACGACGCCGTCCTCGCCGCCGATGGCCAGCCCGTATGCGTAGGGCCTGCCGACGCCGACCACGGTGGCGCCAAGGGCCAGCGCCTTGACAATGTCGGCGCCGCTGCGGATGCCGGAGTCGAACAGCACCGGCAGTCCTTCGGCGGCGTCGACAACCGCGGGCAGGCAGTCGATCGCAGGGATACCGCCGTTGGCCTGGCGGCCACCGTGGTTGGAGCAGTAGATGCCGTCCACGCCGCCGTCCCTGGCACGGCGGGCGTCATCGGGATGGCAGATGCCTTTGACGATCAGTGGCAGATCGGTCAGCGAGCGTAGCCACGGGAGGTCGTCCCACGTCAGCGGGTTGCCGAAGATCGACACCCAGCGCAGTACCGCGGCTTGCGGGTTCTGTTCGGGCGGTTGGTCCAGGCTCGCCCGGAACACCGGATCGCTGGTGTAGTTCGCCAGGCAGCGCCCCCGCAGCTGCGGGAAGTTCGACGTCGCCAAGTCGCGTGGCCTCCAGCCGGGCACCCAGGTGTCCAGCGTGACGATGATGCCCTTGTAGCCCGCCGCCTCCGCGCGATGTACCAGGCTGGCAGCCAAGTCCCGGTCGGTAGGCGTGTAGAGCTGGAAAAAGCCTGGCGTATCACCGAATTCGGCGGCGATGTCCTCCATCGGATCTTCGGTCAGCGTCGAGATCACCATCGGCACGCCGGTGCGCGCGGCGGCGCGTGCGGAGGCCAGATCGCCGTGCCCGCTCTGGTCACACAGGCCGATCACGCCGATCGGCGCCATGAACACCGGCGACGGCAGCGTCAGCCCGAACAGATCCACCGACAGGTCGCGTTCCTTGGCGCCGACGAACATCCGTGGCATCAATCCCCAGCCGTCGAATGCGGTCCGGTTGACCCGTTGGGTGCGTTCGTCGCCCGCGCCCCCGGCCACATACGACCAGATCGACGGCGGCATCGCCGCCTCGGCCTTGGCCTCCCAGTCCGCATAGGCCATCGGCAGCGACGGCACGATGCCTGACAGACCCTGAAGGTAGATCTCGAGTTGGTAGTCCCCAAACGCCACGCAGCTAGCTTGCCAGTCAGGCCGGGGCGTCGACCTCGGCTTCGGCGAGTTCACGCTTCCACTGCCGGAACGTCTCTTCGGTACGCCCCCGTCGCCAGTAGCCGGAAATCGAGGAGGCCCACTTGGCGTCGACCCCACGCTCCTTGCGGATGTACCTCCGCAGGTTATGCATGACGGTCTGCGCCTCGCCGTGGATGAAGACCTGCACCTGTCCGGGCAGCCAGGCGGCCTCCTTGACCGCCGCGATCAGCGGAGCATGGTCGCCGGCCTTGTCCTCAGGCACCAGGTCGGCGCGGCCGCCGCGGTAGATCCAGTTCAGCTCGACACCCGGCGGTGCGCTCAGCGCAATCTCGTCCTCGGGGCCAGCCACCTCGATGAAAACCTTGCCAATTGCGTTGTCGGGCAACGCTTCTAAGGCCGTACCGATGGCCGGCACGGCGGCCTCGTCACCGGCGAACAAGTGCCAGTCCGCAGCGGGGTCAGGGGCGTAGGCCCCGCTGGGGCCCATCAGATACGCCGGTTGACCGGGGGTGGCCGCGACGGCCCACGGCCCGGCGACGCCGTGGTCCCCATGCACGACGAAGTCGATCCAGACCTCGCGGCGCTCAGAATCGACGCGGCGGACGGTGTAGGTGCGTACGACCGGCTGGTCCTCAACGGGCAGGGTCTTGAAGCTGTCCAGTGTCAGGGGTTGCGGCAGCGCGCCGACGTCGATGCCGTCGTTGACGAAGACCAGTTTGACGTAGGCGTCGGTGAAGGCGTTGGGCGTGAAGGTGTCGAACCCCTTGCCGCCCAGGACGACGCGAATCAGGTGCGGCGTCAGCTCCTCGCTGCGCACCACTTCAAATGTGTGCACCGGACGTCCAGCCACTTCGCCTCCAAGAAAACCATTTCGTTAGCCAACCTCATCGAGGATACGAGCGCCAACGAACACGTGGCGGTCTACCTCGCCAGCACGCCGGCCTCGGCTACTTGGCCAGCACGCCGGCCTCGGCTATTTGGCCAGCACGCCGGCCGCGACCTTGGGCTGCCAGTCCGATGTCACAAGCGCACCGAAGTTGTCGTCCCGGTTGCCGCGCAGGGTCGAGTTGACGTCACGGATGGAAAAGATGAACGCCGGTCCGCTGTAGCCGCTCTGCGCCGCCTTCCACAGCACGTCGGTGATCTGCCGCGTCTGCTCCTGTTGGCTGACACCTTCGGCGGACGGATCGCTTGTCGACGCCCCCAGTTCGGTCATCCAGATCTTCTTGGCACCGTCGCCCTGGTCCACCATGATCTGGCGCACGACTTCGACGTCAGACCATCCGTTCATGGGATCGACGGCCAAGCCGCCGGGAAACACATAGGGATGCATGGCCATCGCGTCGAAATACCCCTTGGCCCCCGCGGCGTACATGGCGTTGACGAAGATCGGCGGCGCGTCTTGTTCAAAGGCCGGGCTCAAGCCGCCGGACACAATTGTGCTGTGCGGCTGGACCGCCTTGATCGCCGGATAAGCCGCCTTCAACAGTTGCGTGTATCGCTCGGGACGGTTGTCGACGAAACCGAAGAACAGCGGAAGGTTCGGCTCGTTCCAGATCTCCCAGTCCGACACGCGGTCGCCGTAGCGCTGGACAACCTTGGCGGCGAAACTCGCATACACGGCCGGATCCACCGGCGGGGCACTGAAGTAGGACCCCGGTGTTCTCGCCCAGTCGGGCGTATAGGCGATCAGGCCCAGCACCTTCAGTCCACGGGTCAGCGCGCCGTTGATCCAGTGATCGACGTAGCCCCAGTTGAACGCGCCAGGCATCGGCTCGACAAGGTGCCAGTCGATGAGGACGCGAAGCCACGTCGCTCCTGTCCTTGCGGCAGCGTCGAGTTCGCGGTCGGCGTCGACGTCGCTCATCCACGTCATCGGTGCGCCAACGCTGAAGCCGTAGCCATCCGACGGTGCCACGACCACCTCCGCGTGCCCTGTCCGCACGCCGGTGACAGACATCGCGGTCATGAGCACAACGACCGCCAACATTCGGCCGACAGTCCTGCTCACCGCGTTATGCATACGGGCTAACTTACCGGAGCGCCAACTTCCACCTCCCGTCCTGACGAAGCACCAAACCGCAAACTTCAAGCATGGACAGCGGTCCCAGCACCTGCGTCGGTGGCAAACCGGACGCCACCGCGATCTCGTCGGCCGTGCGTGCACCGCGGGCCGGAAGCGCGTCATACACCCGCTGCTCGGGTTCGGTCAGACCGTCGAGCACCGACGATGGACGCTGCTCGTCCGGGGCGAGTTCACCCGCATGTCCGACGAGTTCGACGATGTCCTCGGCGCGCGTGACGAGGTCGGCACCGGCCCGCAACAGCACGTGGCAGCCGACCGACGCCGAGGACGTGACGGGACCCGGTACGGCGCACACCCCGCGACCGATGCCGCGTGCCCATGCCGCCGTGTTCGCGGCGCCGCTGCGCGCCCCGGCCTCCACGACAACCGTGGCGCCTGACAACGCGGCCACCAGCCGGTTGCGCGTGAGGAATTGTCGCCGCGACGGCCGAACACCGGGCGGATACTCAGTGACCAGTAGCCCCTGCTCGCCGATCCGGCGAAACAGCGCGGCGTGTCCGGCCGGATAGGGAACGTCGATACCCGCTGCGAGGACCGCGACGGTGAAGCCGTCGGCGGCCAAAGCACCTCGGTGTGCTGCCCCGTCGATACCGTAGGCACCGCCGGACACCACGGCGACGTCCCGCAGCGCAAGACCGGCCGCCATGTCGGCGGCGACGTGTTCGCCGTATGCCGTGGCGGCGCGGGTGCCGACGATGGCCGCGGCCCGCTCCGCGGTCTCGTCCAGTCGCGCCGGCCCGACCACCCACAACACCATCGGTGGATGCGCCTGCTCCCGCAGCCGCGCGCCCACGCCTCCGAAGCCAGTGAATGCCAGCAGTGGCCACTCAGGATCCGACGCGGTGACCAGGCGCCCACCGAGCCGCGCTAGCACATCGAGATCCTCTGCAGCGCAGTCGATTCCACGTCGTGCCTCGGTGACGCGCCTCAGTCGCCCCTCGACCGAGCCGCGCCGGACCAGATCGGCAGCCTCCACTGGGCCCAGGGTGGCGACCAATGCCGACAGGTCGGGGCACGGCGGCTCGGCGACGCGAGACAGGTAGGCCCATGCGAGGCCGACGTCGTCGGTCATCGCGCACCTCCGGGCTGCCGGAAGCTCAACGCCGCCGTCACCTCCTCGACACCGGGCGTGGTCTTTCCTGTCAGATCCGCCAGTGTCCACGCGACCCGCAATGTGCGGTCGACGCCCCGAATGCTGAGAACCCCGCGGTCAAGCGCGGTGCGCAACGGTTCCATCGCCGCTTTTTCCAACCGGAATTTGCGCCGCAGCAGAGCACCGCTGACTTCGGCATTGGTCCGTATTCCGTGTGGGCGCCAACGCTCCTCGGCGACTGCCCGTGCCGCGGCAACCCGCTCGCGGACGCGGGCGGTGGATTCGCCTTCTTCGGTGGCGAACGCGCCGGCACGCACCGAGTGCATTTCGACCCGCAGGTCCACCCGATCCATGAGTGGACCGGACAGCTTGCCGAGGTATCGCCGTTTGGCCATCGGCGCACAGATGCAATCCTTGGGATCGGCAGGCGCACACGGACACGGGTTGGCCGCGAGCACAAGCTGGAACCGTGCCGGGTAGCATGCCACGCCATCCCGGCGGGCGAGCCGAACTTCCCCTTCTTCCAACGGAGTTCGCAGTGCTTCAAGTGCGCTTACGCCTATCTCCGCGCACTCGTCGAGTAAAAGCACACCGCGGTGTGCTCGACTGACCGCACCGGGCCGCGCCAGCCCCGAACCGCCACCTACGAGTGCGGCCACGCTTGACGTCGGATGCGGCGCTACGAACGGCGGCCAGGTGATCAGCGGCGTGTTGCCCGTCAGGAGGCCCGCGACGGAATGGATGGCCGTCACCTCGAGCGATTCGTTATCCGACAGTGGCGGCAAGAGCCCTGGAAGTCGTTGCGCCAACATCGTTTTGCCTACTCCCGGCGGTCCGGTCAGCATCAGATGATGCGCACCGGCCGCGGCGACCTCGACCGCGTATCGAGCATGCGACTGACCCACCACGTCGGCCAGGTCGATGACCGGCTCGGGCGCCGACGACGGCGCCTCGATCCGGTCGTCGAGTTGCGCCTTGCCTGCGAACCAGGCGCGCAACTGTCCTAGCGTCCGGGCACCCCATACGTCGATGCCGTCGACGAGGCTGGCCTCGGCGAGGTTGTCGACCGGGACGACCACCGCCGGCCACCCCTCCCGCTTGGCGGCCAGCACTGCCGGCAGTACACCCTTGACCGGGCGCACACGTCCGTCGAGCGCCAATTCGCCCAGCAGCACGGTCTTTTCGAGCCGCTCCCACGCGGTCTTACGGTCGGCCGACAGCACCGCAGCAGCGAGGGCGAGGTCGTAGACGCTGCCCATTTTCGGCAGCGTGGCAGGTGAGAGCGCGAGCGTCAGGCGCGCCATCGGCCAGCTGTGGCCGCAGTTGGTTATCGCCGCGCGCACCCTGTCCCGCGACTCCTGCAGGGCCGCGTCGGGCAGACCGACCAGGTGTACACCCGGCAGGCCGGACGTGATGTCGGCTTCGATTTCCACAATTTCGCCGTCAAGGCCGCGCACGGCCACCGAGAACGCTCTGCCCAGTGCCATCAGCTCACACCCTGCAGATGGGTGATCTCCGGCGTGCGCCGCCTGCCGATGCGCACACCGATGACGTCGATGCGCACCTCCGCCCAACTGCCGTTCTGCGCGGCCAGCCAGAGTCCGGCAAGCCGGCGCAAGCGGCGCACCTTGTCGGGCGTCACGGCCTGCGCAACACCGCCGAATTGGTCACTTGTGCGGGTCTTGACCTCAACGAACACCACGATCCGGGCCGCATCGTCGGCTGCGATCACGTCCAGCTCGCCATATCGGCACCGCCAATTGCGCTCCAGCACGCGCAACCGCAGCGACCTCAGATGGTCAACCGCGAGCTGCTCGCCCAACGCGCCGATCTCGGCACGGCTCAATGTCGTCATAGCGCAACCTTGCGAGCCGGCACCGACACCCCGCCAGCGGTCGTCCGCCGTTATCCCCAGTCACCGATCCATCCACAACCACTGCGCAGACGGTGTCGCAGCCGTCAAAAACGGGCATCCGGAGCAGAACCGCAGGAGGTCCGCATGGTCGACAAACCATTGGAGGGTTTCGCCGACAGGGCGACCGACAACGACGTGTTCGAGTACACCGCCCGTGCCGGATTTGCGATCAGCGGAATACTGCATCTTCTCGTCGCCTACATCATTGCGCGGATTGCGTTCGGATCCGCCGAAGAGGCCGACCAGTCAGGTGCACTGGCGACACTGGCGCATCAGACCGCCGGCGCATTGTTTCTGTGGATCGTCGCGATCGGCCTGATCGCACTTGGGTTGTGGCGCGTTGCCGAGGCAATCGTCGGCTCCAAGCCTGGGGAGGGCTCCGGACAAGACAAGGACGACACTCCGGTATGGAAGCGAGCCAAATCCCTCGGGCTGGCCATCGTGAATTTCGCGATCGCGTTATCGGCTGCGCGTTTTGCGATGGGCACCGGCAAGCAGAGCAGTCAGCAGAACGCCGGTCTGTCCGCGCAGATGATGCAATCCAGCTGGGGCAAGGCCGCACTGATCTTGTTGGCTCTGGGGCTGATCGGCGTCGGCGGCTACCACGTCTACAAGGGCGCATCGAAGAAATTCTTCAAAGATCTGCGCGTCTCGGGCGGTACGGGTGTCACGGCGGTCGGTATCAGCGGCTACGTCGCGAAAGGTCTGGTGCTCGCCGGAACGGGAGTACTCGTCGTCATCGCAACACTGCAGGCAGACCCGTCGAAGGCGACCGGCCTCGACGCAGCGATCAAGACTCTCGGACACGCCCCGTTCGGAAAGTTCCTCTTGATTGCGGCTGCGGTCGGACTCACTGCGTTCGGTGCGTACAGCTTCGTGCGCAGCCGCTACGGCCGCATGTAGGCGTTACGTCACGTTGCCGGACAGCGCCTGGTAGAGCGCCGCGATCTGCATCGGCTGGATCGTCGCGCCGCAGTTGTGCTGCATGTCGATCAGCGGCTGCGCGATGCCCTTCAGGTCTTGGAACTCCTGGGGATGGCCGACGAAGTAGTCACGAACAGAGCCTTCCGCGCCGGCGCCCTGCATCCCCGCGTTCGTCAGCACGTCGTTGGCGCCCGGATGGGCATCGAGGTATCCACCCGCCGCGGCCAGTACGCCACTGGCCGTCGTGGAGAAGGCACTGGCGCTGCATCCAGGCGGCGCTGCAGTAGCCGTCGGCATCGCGATCGCCGCGGCGGCGAGGCTGCCCGCCGCGAAGGCGCCAAGCGCAGTTACAGAGATCTTCATTGGTTCGTTCCCTCGCGAGTTGTTGATTCGGGTGTGATGTCCCGACCTGAAAGCACAGGTACCCGTACGAATTCAAGATCAATCGCTCAGTAGACCGAACCCGCGCCGAGACCGTCAGCAAGAGTTGACGGCTACGAATTGACACCCACCGCCACAACGAGCTGCCCACAGACCTAGCGGCCGCACTCCGGCACGGCAACAGACCAAGGGCCCTAGACGGGTAAGTTCTCTTAGGTAAAGCTCAGCTAAAGACCTGAACGACGGAAGGACTGGACTGGATGCGACGACGTTGGAGACCGCTCGCCGCAGTCGTGTCCGTCCTCGCCATCGTGGTCGGCGCGACGTCATGCTCCAACTCCGGCGGTAACGACGAACTGCTGATCTACAACGCGCAGCACGAGTCGCTGACCAAGGAGTGGATCGACGCCTTCACCAAGGAGACGGGCGTCAAGGTCACCTACCGCCAGGGCGGCGATACCGAACTCGGCAACCAACTGGTGGCCGAGGGCGACAAATCGCCCGCCGACGTCTTCCTGACCGAGAACTCCCCCGCCATGGCGGCGGTCGAACGCGCCGGGCTGTTCGCCGATCTGGACGCCGACACCCTGAATCAGGTTCCGGCGCAGTACCGTCCGTCCAGCGGCAAGTGGACCGGCGTCGCCGCGCGCACCACCGTGTTCGTCTACAACAAGACCAAGCTGCAGCCCGACCAGCTGCCCAAGTCGTTGTTGGATCTGCAAGAGCCCGCGTGGAAGGGGCGTTGGGGTGCACCGCCGACGAAGGCCGACTTCCAAGCCATCGTCGCCGCCCTCCTGCAGCTCAAGGGGGAGGCCGCCACAGCGCAGTGGCTCTCCGCGATGAAGGCCAACGCCAAGATCTACAACGACAACATCGCCACACTCAAGGCCGTCAACGCCGGCGAAGTCGACGGCGGTGTCATCTACCACTATTACTGGTTCCGCGATCAGGCGAAAACCAAAGAGATGAGCGGGAATACGGCTCTGCACTACTTCCGCAATCAGGACCCCGGCGCGTTCGTGAGCCTATCCGGCGGCGGCGTGCTCAAGTCGAGCAAGAAACTGCAACAGGCACAGCAGTTCATTCGGTTCATCACCGGCAAGGCTGGGCAGGAGGTACTGGAGAAGGGCGATTCCTTCGAGTACCCGGTCGGCAGTGGGGTGCCCGCCAACCCGGCGCTGGTTCCGCTCACCGACCTGCAGGCGCCGGCGGTCGACCCGTCAACGCTGGACGCCCAGAAAGTGTCGGACCTGATGACGAAGGCCGGGTTGTTATAGGTGGTCGCTCCCCCCGTCTCGCGCCCGACAGCGCCGGTCTCGCAGTCTGACAACGCTTCTCGACCCGGCCCGCTGGTCGCTGGCACCGTCGCGATCCTGGTAGCCGCCACCCTTATCCCTCTCGGTTATGTCGCATGGGCGGCCGTGTCCATCGGTTGGGCACAGGCCTACGACCTCGTTGTCCGACCCAGGGTGGGCGAGCTGCTGTTCAACACGGTCTCGCTCGTGGTCGTCACGGTGCCGCTGTGCGTGGCGCTCGGCGTCGGTGTGGCATGGCTGGTGGAACGCACCGATCTGCCGGGGCGGGCGTTCTGGCGTCCACTGTTCGTCGCCCCGCTGGCCATTCCGGCGTTCGTCAACAGTTATGCCTGGGTCGGTGTCGTGCCGTCGATGCACGGATTGTGGGCGGGTGTGCTGGTGTCGACGCTCTCCTACTTTCCGTTCATGTACCTACCCGTTGCGGCGACGCTTCGCCGGCTCGACCCCGCAGTCGAGGAGTCTGCCCGCGCGCTGGGTTCTCACTCGACCGGCGTGTTCTTCCGGGTGGTGATGCCGCAGTTGCGACTGGCGATCCTCGGCGGCGGCCTGCTCATAGGAATTCACCTGCTCGCCGAGTTCGGCGCCTTCGCGATGCTGCGATTCGACACCTTCACCGTCGCGATCTTCCAACAGTTCCAGGTCACCTTCAACGGCACGGCAGGCAGCATGCTCGCCGGTGTGCTGGTCTTGCTCTGCCTCGTGTTGTTGGTGGCCGAGGCGCTTACACGTGGGCGTGCGCGGTTCGCCCGCATCGGCCCGGGTGTGCCCAGGGCCGCGGCACCAATCCGCTTGGGTCACAGCATGATACCTGCGCAGCTGGCCCTGGCGATCTTAGCGGTGCTTGCGCTTGGCGTGCCGGTCTGGACGATCTTGCGCTGGCTGTGGATCGGCGGCGCCCAGGTCTGGGTCCTCGACGACATCGGTACCGCATTGGCCCAAACCATCGGCCTGGCAGCCGCTGCCGCGGTGCTGACGACGGTGCTGGCATTTCCCGTCGCATGGGTCGCAGTGCGCTCGCACGGTCTGCTGGCACGCGTCGTCGAAGGCGCGAACTACGTCACCAGCTCGCTTCCGGGCATCGTCACCGCGCTCGCGCTCGTCACCGTCACCATCCACGTCGCCCGCCCGCTTTACCAAACCGTCGCCCTGATCGTCTTCGCCTACGTTTTGTTGTTCATGCCCCGAGCGCTCGTCAACGTCAGGGCCGGCCTGGCCCAGATCCCGACCAGCCTCGAAGAGGCGTCGCGGTCGCTCGGTAGCTCGCCGTCGGCGACCTTCTTCCGAGTCACGTTGCGGCTCACCGCACCCGCCGCTGCCGCAGGCGCATCCCTGGTATTCGTGGCTGTGGCAACGGAATTGACCGCGACGCTGTTGCTGGCGCCTACCGGTACCCGAACACTGTCGATGCGGTTCTGGTCGTTTTCCAGTGAGCTGGACTACGCGGCCGCCGCGCCCTATGCGCTGACCCTGGTCATCCTCGCCATACCGGTGACGCTCGTGCTGTTCCGGCAGTCGACGAAGGTGGCGGCGCTGTGAGTCGCGCGATCCTCGACGTTCGCGGACTTGCGAAGTCTTTCAGCGACAACACCGTGCTGCACGACATCGATCTGGCATTGGAGCCGGGCAGTACGACGGCCGTCGTCGGATCGTCGGGCTGCGGCAAGACCACGCTGCTGCGGCTCATCGCCGGATTCGAGTCACCCGACGCCGGAACGATCACGATCGCCGGCCGACAAGTCGCGAGCCCGGAAAGCTCCGTGGCGCCGCACCGTCGCGGCGTCGGCTATGTCGCGCAGGACGGAGCGCTATTCCCGCATCTGACCGTCGGGCAGAACATCGCCTACGGTTTGCGTGGACTCGTACGCGGTGCCCAGGCGCGAGCGCGCGTGGCCGAATTGCTCGAAACCGTCTCGCTGGATGCGTCTTTCGCCACCCGCCGCCCACATCAACTATCCGGTGGTCAACAGCAGCGCGTCGCACTGGCCCGCGCTCTTGCGCGCCAGCCGGTGCTGATGCTGCTCGACGAACCGTTCAGCGCGCTCGACACCGGCCTGCGCGCGTCGACCCGCAAGGCGGTCGCCGGGCTGCTCGCCGGTGCGGGTGTGACGACGCTGTTGGTGACACACGACCAGGAAGAGGCCCTGTCGATCGCCGACCAGGTCGCCGTCATGCGCGACGGACGTTTCACTCAGGTCGGCAGCCCGCAGCACGTCTACCACCAGCCCGCCGACCGCTTCACCGCCGAGTTCCTCGGTGACTGCATTTCCCTGCCCTGCACCGTCGGATCCGGGATCGCCGACTGTGCCCTCGGTCGCATCCCCCTACAGGGAACGGCACCCGACGGCCCCGGGACGCTCGTGTTGCGGCCCGAACAGCTTGTCGCCACAGTAGTTTCCGACAGCGAGCACCTTGACGGTGTCGGAACGGTCCTCAGCGCTGAGTTCCTCGGCCACGACGTGCTGTTGACCATCGAACCGGCCGGTGACGCCGCACCGCTGATCGTGCGCCAGCACAGCCTCAACCCGCCGCCGATCGACGCCAAGGTGCGGATCGAGGTGGTGGGCAACGGCGTCGTGCTCACATGAGCGAGTTCGTCGAGCATCTGCGGGGCCACGGCGAACTCACCGCGGTGCTGACCGAAACGCGGCAACTGTCCTATTCCCAGTTGGCTGAACTGGTTTGCGACGCAGCGCGGGAACTCGGCGATCGACGCTGCCTGGTGCTGGTCGAGGTCCGCAACGATCTCGCCGCCTTGGTCCACTATTTGGCCGCGCTGGCCGCCAATCACGTCGTGCTTCCCGTTCCGGCCAGCCGCGACCACGCAACGATCATGCGGACCTATGAGCCCGACATCGTCATCGACGAGAGCGGAATTCACCACCGCCACCGCGGTCGTCACCGCTTACATGAGGACCTGGCATTGCTGTTGTCGACCTCGGGCAGCACGGGTTCGCCCAAACTGGTCCGCCTGTCGCACACCAATCTGGCGGCCAACGCCACCGCGATCGCGGACTACCTCGGCATCGTTGAAACCGACAGGGTGGCAACCACGTTGCCGATGGCCTATTGCTATGGCCTGTCGGTCGTTCACAGTCACCTGCTACACGGCGCGGGCTTGATCCTCACTGATCATTCCGTGGTCGACGACGAATTCTGGGAACTGTTCCGCCGGCATCGCGGTACCACGTTCGCCGGTGTGCCGTATACGTTCGAACTGCTCGAGCGGGCCGGCTTCGAAGCGATGGACCTGCCGCATCTGCGCTACGTCACCCAGGCTGGCGGCCGGATGCCGCCGTCTTTGGTACGGCGATTCGCCGAACTCGGCCGCCGACAAGGGTGGGATTTGTTCGTGATGTATGGCGCGACCGAAGCGACTGCGCGAATGGCCTACCTTCCACCGCATCTCGCGTCGTCGCATCCCGGTTCGATCGGCCGGCCGATCGCCGGTGGGTCGTTCACGCTCGAGCCACTTGACGGATGGCCCGACGCGGACACCGGTGAACTGGTTTACCGCGGACCCAACGTCATGATGGGCTACGCACACGCACCCGACGATCTGGCCCTCGCCAAGACGGTCGAGGCGCTGCACACCGGCGATATCGCCCACCGCGGCACCGACGGCCTCTACGAGGTAATCGGCCGCACAAGCCGTTTCGTCAAGATATACGGGCTACGGATCGACTTGCACCGCGTCGAGGCCGCATTGCGCGAGCACGGCGTGACGGCATTCTGCACCGATGATGAGGAGCGCCTTGTCGTGGCCGCCGAGCTTGGCCACGATACACGCGATGTCCAGCGCTTGACCGCCGCCGCTGCGGGTGTGCCCGCCGGCGCCGTCAGCGCCGTCGCGGTCAACGAGCTTCCCATGCTGTCGTCGGGCAAACCCGACTATCAGACGGTGCGGGAGCTCGCACGAAAATCGGCTGCGCCCGAGCCGACGGCGCTGCGTGAATTGTTCGCCGAGGTGCTGCGGATCGATGCGGACGCCATCGATCCCGACGCCAGCTTCGTTGACCTGGGCGGCAATTCGCTGTCCTACGTGACGATGTCAGTCCGTCTTGAGCGCGCGCTGGGCCGCCTGCCCGCAGACTGGCAGCGGTTGTCTCTGCGCACGCTGGAGCGTATGCCCAAACCGGCGCGACGGTGGTGGCCGCGGCGGGCGACGCTGGAAACCAGCGTCGCGCTGCGTGCGGTCGCGATCGTGCTGATCGTCGGCTCACACGCCGGGCTCTTCGAGCTGTGGGGCGGCGCCCATGTGCTGCTGGGCATTGCCGGCTACAACTTCGGACGGTTCTGTTTGACACCCGTGCCGCGGACGGACCGGGTACGACATCTCCGCAACACCATCGCGTGGATCGCTGGACCGTCGGTCATCTGGGTCGCGATCGCATTGATATTCACCGACGACTATCGACCGACAAACCTGTTGTTGGCCAACAAATTCCTCGGCCCGCACGACAGTATGACGGCCGGTCGGCTGTGGTTCGTCGAGGTGTTGGTGTGGACCCTGATCGCATTGGCGGCGCTGTGCTGGTTGCCTGCGATCGATCGGCTGGAACGGCAGCGACCGTTCGCCGTCGCGTCGATATTCTTGGCCGCGGGACTGGCTTTGCGTTACGACATCCTCGGTCTACACCTGGGCCGCGACGCGTGGTTCACGGTACTGGCGTTCTGGTTCTTCGCGGTCGGCTGGGCCGCGGCCAAGGCGTCGACGCCTCTTCAGCGTGCGGCGGTGACGCTCGTGCTCGTCGTCAGCCTGCACGGCTACTTCGGCAGCACGCACCGAGAAGCCCTGGTGCTGGCGGGGTTTGCATTGCTGATCTGGCTGCCCGCATTGCACTGCCCGCCGGCGACCAGCCTCGTTGCGGGTGTCGTCGCGGAGGCGTCGCTGTACATTTACCTCACCCACTACCAGGTCTATCCACTGTTCGACGGCCACCCGCTGCTCGGCGTTGCCGCGTCGGTGGTTGTCGGCATGCTGCTGAGCCGATTTGTGTCGTCGCTGCGGTCACGGCTACGACCGCTCGGCAATAAGACCTTCCTGGGCCATCGTGGAGGTGATGGCACCGTCGGCGCGGATCGAGCTCGCGGTCACGACGCCGCGTCCCCGCGCGGCGGCCGGTGAGCGGCACTCCAGCAGGTTCCATTCGTCGGCGCGCACCGGTCGGTGGAACCAGATCGACGAGTCCGTGGTCCCGCTGCGATGGGTACGGGCCTTCATCGAATGCCCGTGCACATGCAGCGCAGGATCGATCATGTAGACATCGGTAACGTAGGCCGCCACCAACGTGTGCACCATCGGGTCGTCAGGTAGCGGAACCGTTGCCCGCCACCACAATCGCCGCACGAATTCGCCGGTGGTTCGGTCGTCGGCGATTCTGATGTCCAGTTCGCCCAGCGGCATCGACGGCGCCGGCCCTGCCGGGCCCGTTTGCGGCAACGTCTCCGGGTCGCCGGGCATCCGCTCGATCCGTCCATGCTCCGGGCCGGGCAGCTCGACGGCGAACGACACCGTGGCCGTCGTCAACAAACGTCCGTCCTGATAGGAGTCGACACGCCGCGCGGCCGCCGTCCGGCCGTCGAACACCCGCGCGACGCTGTACTCGACGGGATCACCGGCCTCACCGCCACGCAGGAACTGCAGATGCAGGTTGGTCGGCAGCCGATCCGCATCGACGGTGCGCAAGGCGGCGGCCAAGCTCTGCGCGACGAATTGGCCACCGTAGGCACGCTTTCCGGCTGGACCGCTGGCGGGCCCGATCCAGTTATCTGCGTCCGCGCCCGGCTTGAGGTCCAGCAGCTTGAGCAAATCGCTCATGCGACAGTGCCCGATTCGGTGAGACGGCCGACTTCGTCTGCACGCAATCCTAGCCATTCGGTGAGCACCGATGCGGTGTCGTCACCAACCGCCGGAGCGGCGACTGCGGGCGGATAGGTCCCGTCGATCGACATCGGCAATCCGGGTGCGAGGTACGAGCCGATCCGCGGCTGGTTCAGCGTGCTGAACATCGGATTGCCGGACAACCGGTCCTCGGCGACCACGTCTGCGAAGGTGCGGTAGCGGTCCCACAGCACCGAAGTCGAAGACAGCGCGGCGGTGACGTCCTCGGCGGTGTGGCTCGAGAACCACTCGGCGAACAAGCCGGTCAACGCGTCACGGTGCCGGTACCGATCGCCCTCGTCGGTGAAGTCGGCGCCGAGCGTCTCGGCCAGCGCGGCAACAGCTTTCGTCGTCCCTGTCAATTCGGCCAGATCGCGGAAATGTCGAGCTGTCAATGCGACGACCATGAACGACACCCCGTCGCTGCTGATGAAGTCCTGGCCGTACTGCCCGTAGACGGAGTTGCCGATGCGCTCGCGGGCCGTGCCGTTGACCATGACCTCGGTGAAGAAGCTGAGATTCCCCGCGGTCGCCAGCGCCACGTTCTCCAGCGGAATGCTGACCAGCTGGCCCTGGCCGGTCGCGTCGCGGTGGCGCAACGCGGTCACGACGGCCAGCGCCGCATAGATTCCGCACGTGACGTCCCACGCCGGCAACACGTGGTTGACCGGGGTCGCCAACTCCGCCGGACCCGTCACCATCGGAAATCCAATGCCCGCGTTGACCGTGTAGTCCACCCCGGTGCCACCGTCAGCCCGGCCAGACACCTCGACGTGGATAAGGTCGGGCCGCAACGCGGTCAGCGCTTCATACGAATGCCATTGCCGTCCCACCACATTCGTCAGAAGCACGCCGCTGTCGGCGATCAACCGCTGCACGAGCTGCTGCCCCTCGACCGAGCGCATATCGACGGCCACCGAGCGCTTGCCCTTGTTGAGCCCGGCCCAGTAGATGCTCTGGCCGTCGCCGGTGACCGGCCAGCGGTGGTAGTCGGCCGCGCCGCCGACGGGGTCAACCCGAATCACCTCGGCCCCGAGCTGGCTCAGCGTCATCCCCGCCAACGGCACCGCGACGAAGCTGGAGATCTCGACGATGCGCACCCCAGCCAGCGGCCGCAAGGGATCGACGCTCATCCGCTCAAGCTATCAAGCGCCCGCACCGGCGAGTTTGATCGCTGCGGCTTCGACGGTGTCCTCCGACAGCAGCACCTCGAGCGCGGCATCGCCCAACGGGATGAAGCTGTCCTTGCTGGCCACGCGCTCCACCACGCCGGTATAGCCGTGCTCCAGCAGCTCGGCGAGTATGCCTTCGCCCACTCCTCCCGTCGCCCGGGTCTCGTCGACGATCAGCACCCGCCCGGTGGCGCTGGCCTCGCGAAGCATGTCCTCCACCGGCAGCGGCGCCAGCCACCTCAGGTCGACAACCCGGACATGGATGCCAAGTGACTCGAGCCTTTGGGCCACCCGCAGGCTCATCCGTAGTCCGTTGCCGAAGGTGAGCACCGTCAGATCCAGCCCGTCGCCGTAGGTGCGCGCGCGGCCGATCGGCACACCTTCGACCGGATACGACGCGAGCCAGCCGTCGTCGCCTTCGTCATGCAGATCGCGGGTGTGGTAGAGAGCGATGGGTTCGAGGAAGACGCACACGATGCCCGCCACATTCGCAGCGGCGACGCAGGTATGCAGCATCGCCGCCGCATCGTCCGGGCGCGCCGGTGATGCGATCACGACTCCGGGGATGTCACGGATCGCCGCAATGGAGTCGTCGTTGTGAAAGTGCCCGCCGAAGCCCTTCTGGTATCCGTAACCTGCCACCCGGACCACCATCGGATTGCGGTATTGCCGGTTGGAGAAGAACTGCAGCGTCGAACCTTCACCGCGAATTTGGTCCGCGGCATTGTGGAAGTACGCCAGATATTGGATCTCCGGAATCGGCAGGAGCCCAGACACTCCGGCGCCAAGCGCGAGGCCCAGGATCGACTGCTCGTCGAGCAGCGTGTCGAATACCCGTGCCGAACTGGTCTTGCCGAGAAGTCCACGGGTGACGCCGTACACGCCGCCCTTCCGGGCGACATCCTCGCCGAAGATCACTACCTGCGGATACCGGTCCAAGATGTCGTGCAGCGCACGGTTTATCGCGAGTGCAACCGTCAAAGGGGCGTTCGGATCGCCTGCCCTCACCGCCGCGGCCAGGGACGCCGGGTAGGCGGCAACGGCTTCCTCAAGTGCGTCCTGCAGGGGCTTCATCACCGTCCGCGCATCATCGAGCTGTGGTAGATCGCCGACCTGAGCCGCTAGGTCAATGACGTTGGCGCGCTTGGCCTCATAGCGATCAATCACCTCCTTCGGCGTCAGCACGCCCTCAGATACCAAAAGTTCGGCGGTGTGCAGCACCGGATCCCGCTCGTAGTCGGTGGCAATCTCGTCGGGGCGACGGTAAG
The DNA here is from genome assembly GCF_035274705.1 of Mycobacterium sp. Taxonomy (GTDB): domain Bacteria; phylum Actinomycetota; class Actinomycetes; order Mycobacteriales; family Mycobacteriaceae; genus Mycobacterium. Next base: position 129,227 of record NZ_DATENY010000018.1, read on the forward strand.
CAGGCTCGTAGTCGGACCCGGCATGACCCATCAACCGGACCATTCGCAGATGCAGGAACGCCGGACGCCGGTGCGATCGCACCCAGGATGCCGCGGCCGCCGCAGCGTCGAACGTCGCAGGCAGATCGCAGCCGTCGGCGTCGAAATACTGCAGCCCGTCGCGGTTTCCGTAAGTGTGCTCGATCCATCCTCGCGGAGTCTTGACGCTGATGCCGATCCCGTTGTCTTCGCAGACGAACAACAACGGCATCGGCACACCCTGATACGCCGAGTGCAGCGCCGCGTTGATGGCACCGACCGCGGTTGAGTGGTTCACCGACGCGTCGCCGAAGCTGCAGATCGTGATCGCGTCGTCGGGCCATGGGCACGCCACACCCAGCTTCTTCGCGCGCGCAATGGAAAACGCGACGCCGAGCGCCCGCGGAAGATGCGACGCGATGGTCGATGTCTGCGGAATGATGTTGAGGTCGTGGCGGCCGAACACCTTGTGTCGCCCACCGGAGATCGGTTCCTCGGAGGCGGCCACCACGCCAAGCAGGATGTCGCGCAGCGGATCTCGGCCGCCGACCTGAGCAGCGCGGGCCAAGAAGAAGCCGCCGGAGCGATAGTGCAGCAATGCGGGATCGGTGGGACGAAGCGCCGCGGCGACCGCGGCGTTGCCTTCATGCCCGGACGAACCGATGGTGTAGTAGCCCTTGCCCTGTGCCCGTAACCAGCGGGCCGCGAGATCGAGGTGACGGCTGCCTAGCTGAGCGTCGAACAGCGCCAAACACTGTCCTACGCTCAGCGATGAACCGTCACGCACGACATCGCCGTGCGAGCGCTCCCCCGCCGACGTACTCATCGCGGAGACGGTCGTGATGAAATGCTCGTCGATCGGTTCGGCCAACCTGCTCACCTCTCGATCACTTCCGTCGCCAGGTCGGCGGCTCAAACGAGTTCCATGCAGTCGGCGATGGAGTCCAGCACGCGACCAGGACGGAATGGATACCGCTCGATGTCAGCGACGGTGGTCGACCCGGTCAGCACCAGCACAGTGTCCAGACCTGCCTCGATGCCGGCGACGACGTCCGTGTCCATACGATCGCCCACCATCATGGTGCTCTCCGAGTGGGCCTCGATCCGGTTGAGCGCGCTGCGGAACATCATCGGATTCGGCTTGCCGACGAAGTACGGCTCGCGGCCGGTGGCCTTGGTGATCATCGCGGCCACCGAGCCGGTGGCAGGAAGCGGTCCCTCAGCCGACGGGCCGGTGGCGTCGGGGTTGGTCGCGATGAATCGCGCACCGCCGAGGATCAGCCGGATCGCCTTGGTGATCGCGGTGAACGAATACGTCCGCGTCTCGCCGAGTACGACGAAGTCGGGTTCCACGTCGGTCAGCGTGTAGCCCACCTCGTGCAGCGCGGTGGTGAGCCCGGCCTCGCCGATGACGTATGCCGACCCGCCGGGCAGCTGGTCCGCCAGGAAGGCCGCTGTGGCCAGGGCCGACGTCCAGATCGAGCCCTCCGGCACACTCAGGGCGGAACGCAACAGCCGCGCGGACAGATCGCGCGGCGTGAAGATCGAATTGTTCGTCAGCACGAGGAACGGCCGCTTGAGCTCGACCAGCCGCTGCAGAAACTCAGCAGCCCCTGGCAAGGCGTGTTCTTCGCGGACGAGGACGCCGTCCATGTCGGTGAGCCAGCACTTCGGTGTTGAGCGCACGGGTTCCAGCCTAGGCTGGCCGCATGAGTGGGACGTCGATACGACGAGCCACCACGGCTGACCTGTCCGGAATTCGACAACTGATCACAGACGCCTACACGAAGTACATCGAGCGCATTGGGTGTGGGTGCTCGTACACGCCGAAGCCGAGGTGCGGTTGACGTCGCACCCCGTGGCCTCCATCCCCGAAAGTAACGCCACGGCGAGAAATCTGCCCGAATCGCGCCATGGCGTTACAACCGGCGAATGGGAGTGCTAGCCATGCCAGGACGTAAACCCGACTAGGTTCTATTGGGTGACGATCATCGAGATCAACACTCCTGACGGACCCATCGAAGCGCTGCTGGGTACGCCCGAAGGTCAGGGACCTTGGCCCGGTGTGGTCGTGGTTCACGACGCGATCGGCTACGGCCCCGACAACGAGTCGATCTCGCGTCGTATCGCCGCGGCCGGCTACCTGGCGATAACGCCGAATCTGTATTCACGCGGCGGCCGCGCACGTTGCATAACACGGGTCTTTCGCGAGTTGCTGACAAAGCGCGGCCGCGCGCTCGACGACATCATTGCCGCTCGCAATCAGCTGCGGGAGATGCCGCAATGCACCGGCACGGTCGGCATCGCAGGCTTCTGCATGGGTGGACAGTTCGCACTGGTCATGTCTCCCAAAGGATTTGGCGCCTCCGCACCCTTCTACGGCACCCCGCTGCCGCGGAACCTGAGCGCGACGCTGGACGGGGCGTGCCCGATCGTCGCCAGCTTCGGGCGCCGCGACCCGCTCGGAATCGGCGCACCGGCTCGACTGCGCAGAGTGGTCGAGGAAAAGGGCATCACCGCCGACATCAAGGTGTATCCCGATGCCGGGCACAGTTTCACCAACCAGCTTCCCGGCCAGCCGCTGCTTCGCATCACCGGTTTCGGCTACAACGAAGCCGCGGCCGAGGATGCCTGGTCGCGCGTCTTCTCGTTCTTCGGTCAACACCTGGCCAATGCCTGACCGCATGTCCGGCCTCCGCGCCGCCGCAGAGCACGCCGAGGTGTTTCTCGCCACGCTCGACGAGCGCCCGGTCGCCGCCCGCGCCGATGCCGCAGCCATCCGCAGTGTCCTCGGCGGGCCGTTGCCTGAGCAGGGCGAAGACCCCGTCGCGGTGGTCAATGCGTTGGCCGCCGGCGCCGAGCCGGGTCTCGTCGCGACCGCGGGTCCACGCCACTTCGGCTTTGTCATCGGCGGCGCGCTGCCCGCCGCGCTCGCCGCCGACTGGCTGGTGTCGGCCTGGGACCAGTGCGCAGCCTTTCACTCCCTCTCGCCGGCCGCGGCGGCGATCGAGGAGATTGCGTCGGCATGGACGCTTGATCTGCTCGCATTACCGGATACGGCGAGCGTCGGTTTCGTCACCGGCGGCCAGGGTGCCAACACGACGTGTCTGGCCGCCGCCCGCCACGCTGTCCTCTCGCGCGTGGGCTGGAATGTGGAGCGCGACGGACTGATTGGTGCGCCTGGCGTCCGCATACTGTGCGGCGAACAGGCCCACGCCACCATCTACACCGCGCTACGACTGCTGGGTCTCGGCACGGATACCGCGATCCGCATACCCGCCGACGACCAAGGCCGGATGGACCCCGACACACTCGCAAAGACGTTGGCCGCCAACGACGGACCGACCATCGTCTGCACACAGGCCGGCCACGTCGCCACGGGCACGTTCGACGCCTTCGGACCGATCGCCGATGCGTGCGCGGAACACGGAGCGTGGTTGCACGTCGACGGGGCATTCGGCCTGTGGGCGGCCGCCGCACCGGCCACCCGACACCTCACTGCCGGCGTCGAGCGGGCGGACTCCTGGGCGATCGACGCTCACAAGTGGCTCAATGTGCCCTACGACGGCGCGATGGCGATCGTCGCCGACCCGGACGCGCACCTGGCCGCGATGAGCTTGGCCGGCCCGTACTTGGTGGCCGACGCCGGGCAGCGCGACAACACGAACTACGTGCCGGAAAGTTCGCGGCGTGCTCGCGCGGTCCCCATCTACGCCGCGATCCGCTCACTGGGTCGCGCGGGTGTCGCAGAAATGATCGAACGCAATTGTGCCCAGGCACGCCGAATGGCCAAGCAGCTGAATGACATTCCCGGCGCGGAGGTGCTGAACGACGTCGTGCTGAATCAAGTGCTGGTGCGCCTACCCGGCGGTGACGACGCCAACCGCGCCGCGGTCGCCGCGATCCAGCGCGACGGAACATGTTGGCTCGGCGGGACCACATGGAACGGTGAGTACGTCTTGCGGGTATCTATTTCGAACTGGGCAACGACCGACGAGGACGTCGACCGCTCCGCCGCCGCGATCGCCGCGGCCGTTACGGCATAGCCCGAAGTTGCACTGACCGCTTGACTTCAAGTCGCACATCTACGTCGTAAACGCAGAGTCATCCGATCGGGGTGAACTCCAGGTGCAGTTCGGTGAGACCGCGCATGATGAACGTGGGTTCGTACGTGTAGCGACGCGCATCGGCCCGACCGTGGTGCTCCTCGGAGATCCTGATGTCGGCCATCCGGTCGAGAATCTTGTTCAGCGAGATCCGGCCCTCCGTCCGCGCCAGCGGCGCTCCGGGACACGAATGGATACCACGCACGAACGCGATCTGCTCGCGCACGTTTGGCCGATCGGCTCGGAATGTATTGGGGTCGTCGAACTTTCGCGCATCGCGATTGCATGCCCCCGGCAGCAGCATGACCGTCGTGCCAGCCGGGACCTGCACATCGCCGACCGTGGTGGATTTGCGCGCCATTCGAAAGTGGGCCTTGACCGGGCTCTCCATCCGCAATGTCTCTTCGAGGAACGTTGGAATCTTGCTGCGATCGTCGCGTAGGGCAGCCTCGAAGTCCGGATTCTCTCCGATGATTCGTACCGCGGAGCTGACGAGCTTCGTCGTTGTTTCAGTACCGGCGGCGAACAGGAATGTCGACACGTTGATGACGTCTTCGATCTCGGGCGTCGATCCGTCGTCGTGCTTGGCCTGCGCCAGCTCGGTCAGCACATCGTCGCGCGACGTACGCCTGCGGTCTTCGATGTAGCCATAGAACTTGTCGTTGAGCCATTGCAGCGGATTGTGGGAGGTGGGTGCCTTCTTGCCCAACTCACCGACTGTTTCGAGCGCAAATGCCGCCTTGAACTCCTCGTGGTCCTCCAGCGGCACGCCCAAGAGATCGGCGATGACGACCAGCGAGAACGGTTTCGCGTAGTCCGCCAAGAACTCGCATCCGTCGCGTTCGATGAATGTGTCGAGCTGTTGGTCGGCCAACCGCCACATGAATTCTTCATTTTCCTTGAGGCGCTTGGGCGTGATGAGCCTGTTCAACAGGCCACGAGTGCGGGTGTGCAGCGGTGGATCCTGGGACGTGATGTGTTCGGCCATCGGGACCTGGGCGCGGTATTGCTCGACGAGCTCTGACACATCGTCGCGGCCGTCGGGGCCGAACGGCATCCCCGAGAACGGGCCTGCAACCGAGACACATGACGAGAAGGCGGGGTCTTTGTAAACCGCCAGCGCCTCCTCGTAGCCGGTGACGGCCAGCACACCAAAGGGGGTCGCGGATACAACTGGGCACTTCGATCGCAGGTAGTCGAAGTACGGATACGGGTCCGGGACGAGTGATTCGTCGGTGAAGAAGTCCACTGCCTCGAAATCGGTCACAACGCACTCCTGTTTCTGCGCGAGCAGACGCAAATGCACCCAATTTCGGGCCATTTTGGGGCCTTTTGCGTCTCCTCGCGAAAAGAATTGCTCATCCAAACAACACCGGTACCGACGTCGGCGAGCGGAAGGCCTGGCCGCGGATGTAAGGGTCATCGCCCGCGGGATCCATTCGCAGATTGGGTAGGCGATCGAGCAAGAGATTCAGCGCCACTCGCATCTCCAGGCGCGCCAGATGCATGCCGAGGCACACGTGAACGCCGTGTCCCCAGCCGATATTCGGTTTGACGTCCCGGAAAATGTCGAACTGGTCCGGATCCGCATAACGCTCGTCCTGCCGGTTGGCCGCACCAAGCACTGGCATCACCGAACAGCCCGCGGGAATTTGCACTCCACCGAGTTCGGTGTCTTTGTTGGCCACACGCGTGATCATGATCAGTGGCGGCTCCCACCGCACCGCCTCTTCGATCGCCTGCGGAATCAATGACCGGTCGGAACGGACTGCGTCGAGCTGATCGGGATGAGATAGCAAGCCGAACAGTAGATTCCCGAGCGAGCGGTAGGTGGTCTCGACACCCGCCGGAAGCAGCAGTCGCAGGAATGAAAAGATCTCCTCGTCCGACAGCTTCTCGCCATCGATTTCGGCCGCCGCCAGTCCACTGATCAGATCGTCTTGCGGTTCGTCCCGACGTGCCGCCAGGATCGGCCTGAAGTACTCCGCCAGCGTCTGGGACGCTTCGCGGCCGCGCGCAGGGTTCACGGTGAAGGACAGCAACGAGATCGACCAGCGCTGGAACTGCGCGTAGTCCTCCTGCGGGAGGCCCAAGAGGCGGGCGATGATTCGTGTCGGGTAGGGGAAGTTGAATTCCTTCACCAGATCCGCACTGCCCCGTTCCGCGAACGCATCGATCAACTCGTTGGCCACCTTGCTGACGAGCTCGTCTTCCCAACGTGCCAACACCCTTTGTGAGAACGCCTTTGACACGAGCGCCCGGTGTCTGCCGTGCTCCGGCTCATCCATGCCGAGCATCACGTGCTTGCCGAAGACATCGCCGAATGCCTGAATGATGATCGAGGACGAGAAAGTCTCGTTGTCCCGCAACATCTGCTGGGCGTCTTCATAGCGATACACCATGAAGATGGGTTTGCCCGCCTGGCCCGGCATGCCCGGAATCTCGATCCGCTGCACCGGTTCCTCGCGCCGCAGCCGGGCAAGTTCCGTGTACGGATCCCGCACGTCGCCCGACACGAAATCGTCGAACTCGCCGAAGTCCTCGAGATCACCGAAAAGCTGCACAGAATGCTCCTTAACCTGCTGGATAGGCGACGGATTTGACCTCGGTGTACTGGTCGAACCCGGCCACACCGTTCTGGCGGCCGACGCCGCTCGCCTTATAGCCGCCGAAGGGGGTGTCGGCGCCGTAGCCCGCGGCACCATTGATGCCGAGGAAACCGGCACGAAGGCGCTTGGCCACGGCAAGCGCATGGTCGAGTGAACCCGACATCACGTTGCCCGCGAGGCCGTACGGGCTGTCGTTGGCGATGCTCACCGCGTCGTCCTCGTCCTCGAACGGAATCACGACGAGCACTGGGCCGAAGATCTCTTCCTGGGCGATCGCCATCGAATTGTCGACATCGGCGAACAATGTCGGTTTGACAAAGAACCCCTTGTCGAGGCCTTCCGGCTGCTCGGCACCCCCGACCACCAACCGTGCGCCCTCGTCGACACCCTTCTGGATGTATCCGCGAATCCGGCTGCGCTGCTTGTCCGAAATGACCGGACCGCACAGTGTCCCGGGATCCTGGGGGTCACCAGGTGCAACGCCTTCGTAGATGCCCTTGAGCATCTCGATGCCCTCGTCGTATCTTGACCGGGGCAGCAACAGCCGCGTCGGGTTAGCGCAGCCCTGGCCGGCATGCATGCACGGCGCGATGCCCATCATGCAGCCCAGCGCGAAGTCGGCGTCTTCCAGGACGATGGTCGCCGACTTGCCGCCGAGTTCGAGGAAGAGGCGCTTCATCGTCGCGGCGCCCTTCTCCATGATCCGTTGCCCGACCACCGTCGAGCCGGTGAAGGAGATCAAATCGACCTTCGGTGAGAGCGTGAGTTCCTCGCCGACGAAATGATCGGAGGCGGTGACCACGTTCACGACTCCCGCTGGAATGTCGGTGTTTTCGGCGATCAGCCGGCCCAGACGCGTCGCGCTGTACGGGGTATTGGGCGCGGGCTTCAACACCACGGTGTTGCCCGTCCCCAGCGCCTGGCCGATCTTCTGAATAGTGACCTCGAATGGAAAGTTCCACGGGACGATCGCGCCCACCACACCGGCCGGCTCACGCCAAACCTTGCGTGTGGTGTTCATGCCGGTGACGGACACGAGGGCGTCGCCAAGCGATGTCTCCCAGGGATACTCATCGATCAACTTGGCCGGAAAGCGCAGCCCGTCGGCGAGCGGTGCGTCGAGCTGTGGCCCGTGCGTGATCGCGCGGGGGCAGCCCACTTCGAGGATGAGCTCTTCTCGAAGCTCCTCTTGTTCGGACTCCAGCGCCTCTTGAAGCTGTAGCAGGCAGCGTTGGCGGAACTTGTGATTGGTTGCCCAATCTGTCTCGTCGAACGCGCGCCGGGCGGCGTCGATGGCGCGGTGCATGTCGGTCTTCGAGGCGTCGGCGACCTCGCCGAGCAGGTCCTCGGTCGCCGGGTTGATGTTGGTGAACGTGCCTGCCTGACCGTCGACGAGCTTTCCGTCGATCATCATCTTTGATTCGAAGTGAACCGTCGGAGCGTCAGTCATGGCTGTTTGCTTCCTCGCAATGCGCCGAACCGAGGAATGCCCATCATCAGCCGTATCATCTGGTGCATTCCGGGTCCGGGGACGAACCGGTTGGTAATCAACAGCATTCGCGCGTCAGGACCCACTGGGCGCCTGACGAATGGCTTGGTACTGTCCAACGCCTTGGCGAGTCCGGCGGCGAAGCGCTCGGGCGACTTTGCGGCGACGCGCATCGCGAACCGACCACGCTTGTCCATCGTGCTGTGGTGGCGGGCGTACGGCCCGTCCAGATCGCGGGTGTCCGTCGCGCCCGCGTCGGTGATGATGTCGGTGTCGTAGGTACCGGCCACCAGGATCGTGACCCCGATACCGAACGGCGCGATCTCGCCGGCCATCGACTCGCCCCACCGCTCGAGCGCCCCCTTGACGGCGGAGTACGGCGCTGTCGCCGGCATCCCGCGCACCCCGCCTGCGCTGGACACCAAGATGATCCGACCCTGGCCGGCTTCCCGCATGGACGGCAGCAGCGCCTTGGTCAGCGCCACCGGGCCGAAGATGTTCGTCGCGAACATCTGCTCCCAGAGACTCATGGGAGTTTCCTCGACCATTCCGGCCGCCGAGATGCCGGCGTTGTGCACCAACCCGTAGGGAGCGCCGATCATCTCTTCGATGGACTTGGCCGCGGCGGTAACTGACGCGGCGTCGGTGAGGTCGAGCGGGACGGCGATCAATCGCGGGTCGTCCTCGGTCGCACCTGTCGCCTCGCGCAGCCGCGCCATACCCACATCGGGCGACCGCATCGCCGCGACGACACGCCAGCCCCGGCGGTACAGGTGAGACGCGGAGGCGAGCCCGAGTCCCCTTGACGCGCCGGTGATGACGACGGTGCGCGGCTCAGCCATTCTGGCTTTCTGGGGCACACCGGTCGCTCTCGGCGCCCAGCTGCACGTCCGGCCGCCCGTCCGGCTGGGCGCTCATCCAGGTCGACCAGATACCGACCGAGTATGGGCCCGGTTGCCCGTTCTCCTCGTAAAAGCCTTGCGGGTCATAAACCTTCGCTTCCGGGTACGGCCACGGGCAGGCGACCGAGGTCGCGGTCCTGGTCCACTTGATGATCGCGAACCCGGCGCCGTACGAGAAGTAGGCGAGGTTGATGAGCACGAACATGACGACGAACATGCCCAGCGCGGGCCGACTGGCGAAGATGCGCGTGCGCTGCGCGAGTTTCTCGGCAACGGTGCGGCCGGTGTCGTCGCGGTAGAGCAGTACGCCCGCCGGGATCATCACGAACGTCACCATCAGGGACTCCCAGATCAGCGGGAACTGCCAAGGCTCACCGACGAAGATCGAGCCGAATGGAATGACCTGTGCGTAGATGTAGAAGCCGGTACGCACCAGCGTGACTTCGAGCATCATGTCGAAGACAAACCCGATCGGCAAGATGATGAGCGCAAGGCTGATCAACGGATGACGCCACACAAACGAGTCAACGGGCCTGCGAGCCTGTAGCTTTCGCAGAATCCAGATGGCCGGGAAGTACGGGCCGAGGTAAAACATGATGTACCCGATGACGAGGAACGGCTCGACCGTGGGTGACAGTGATACCAGCGGCCAGTCCTCGGGCCAGTGCCACAGTTGCGGGTTGTACACGGCGAACGGCGACCAGTTCATGATCGGGTCCTGCCAGACGATCAACGTCGTGACGATGCCCATCAACAGCACCGGGTGCGCACCGTGCCGCCGCCACGCCACCACGTAAACGGTGATGATGATGAGCATCATGATGATGGTGAAGATTTGGAACAGTCCAAGCCAATGGTCGTAGCCGAACAGCGGCTCGACGGGTCGCGGCGCACCCTCGACCTCGGGATTGCGAATACGGGGTGATACCGCAGCCATTCGCGCGTTGACCGCGATCAGGGCGAGCAGGACGAGGGCGACGACGACCCAGATCGCGCCCCTCCATGAGCCCTTCTTTGCTTTGACCGCAGGGCTTTCGACAGACGGCGTTATCCGCTCGGTAGTCATCTTCATTACTCCTCACCGAAGCGGTCGACGAGATGGGAGTTGACGCCGTCAGCGTCCAACCGTCGAGCGACCAGATATCCAGCGCCCATCCAGGCGCGGCGGGTCCAGTTTCCGAACGAGACCCGGGTGCCCGGTGCGCCTGCGGCGGCGGGCATCATCTTCACCCGCTCGAGCGCTTCTTTGATGCCGCGCGGGCTCAGCGGATGTGCGTCGGTGCAGGCCCGAAGCAGCGCGGTGGCGACGTCGCAGTTCACTACTGGGACGCAGTACTGCGGGCGGCGACCGTATTTCTGTTCGTACTTATCGAGGAACCGCTGCCCGACGGGATTGCCCTCGTCGTACTGGTCGACGCCGGTCCACCCCATGAACGCGTTCCACATGATCGGGTTGATCCACGCGTTCTGGAAGGCGGTGCTGGTGAACCGCGGCGGATCCCAATCCAGCGACTCGAGCGCGTTGTTGAGGAACACGATACCAAAGCCAAAGCCACAGTGCACCAGGGCATCTGGCTTGGCCTCGTGCATGGTGCGTACGGCTTCGGTGACGTCCTGTGCGGTCTGGGCCAGTGTCGCCTCGGCCACGATGCGAATGTTCTTGCGCCGACAGGCACTTCGGAAGTTTCTGAGGTAGGTTTCTCCGATCAGCGACTGCTCGATGAGAACACCCACCTGATTGTGGCCGCCCTTTGCGAGCAGGTCTGCCCAGAATATGGGTTCGTCGGTCAACGACCCTTGGGGAAACGCGAACGTCCACTCCCCCAACCAGTCGTCGCTGCCCGTCACGCTGAGCGCGGGCACCCGGAAGCGCTCCTCGATGGCCTCGCGAGTCGGCACGCAGTTATCGGTGATGTGCGGTCCGAACACCACGAGGCACCCCTCGTCGACGAGCTCGCCGTATGCATCGATCACGGCCTTGACCGAACCCTTCGGAAGCCCCTCGACTTCCTTGTAGATGATCTCGATAGGACGGTCAATCAACCCCTGTTCCAGCGCCTCGCCGAAAATGAGCTCGAAGGGGTTTGAGAGGTCCTCCTTCATTTCCTGCGGATACAGGTCCGGCAGCCGGAAGTCCATGAGATAGCCGATCTTGATCGGCTCTGCGGTGCCTTCGTACGACATGCAACCTCCGTTGGCGCGCACTCTTCGCAATGCCCGATAGAACCTAATATTTGTTCTGACCCTAGCGAGGCTGCCCCGTAGCGTCAATCGTTTGAGGGCGGATCGGCCAGGTAGACGTCGATCATTTCGACCAGTCCCCGCGTCACCGTCGAATCGTCGGTCAGCGGTCCGGCAATGGCAGAGCGTGCTGCCTCACGCGGGCCAAGGCCTTCGGCGATCAGCTGACCTGCCGCGATGAGCACCCGGGTCGATGCCACCTCTCGCAGGCCGCCCGTCTCCAGACGCCGGATGGCCTGGCCCAGCCGAACGAGCTCGGCAGCCCTGTCATGGCTGATGCCTGCCTCGTTGACGAGGATCTTCTCCTCCACGTCCGGCGTGGGGAAGCCGAACTCGATGGCGACCATTCGTTGCCGCGTCGAGTCCTTGAGATCCTTGAGCACGCTCTGATAGCCCGGGTTGTACGACACAACCAGGCAAAATCCCGGTGCGGCGTCGAGAGTGATGCCCAGTCGTTCGATCGGCAACTGGCGCCGGTGATCGGCCAGCGGGTGCAGCACCACGGTGGTGTCCTGGCGGGCCTCCACAACCTCGTCGAGGTAGCAGATCGCCCCGTCACGCACTGCTCGTGTCAACGGGCCGTCGACCCACTCAGTGTCGCCCCCGCGCAACAGGAATCGACCGACAAGGTCCGCGGTAGTCAGGTCGTCATGGCACGAAACCGTGATGAGCGGGCAGTCGAGATCGTGCGCCATTGCCTCGACGAACCGGGTCTTCCCACATCCGGTGGGCCCTTTCAGCACGACGGACAACCCCTGGCGGTAGGCCGCCTTGAATACCTGCTCCTCGTTGGCGATCGGCACGTAATACGGACGCGGCGGCTTCACCGGCATCGTCTTCCTTCCCTCCGAAGTGCTTTCGCGGGAGCACGATCACCCTAGCTTGGACCAGATGTTTGGTTCAATTCCTCCTTTACGAGACGCGACGACGCAGATCGGCGGTATGGAGCGCCGCACGGAACAACGGGCCGATGTAGTCGGCCAGTTGGGTCGGTTTGGGAATGGACGCATGCGCGGCACTGCCGAAGACGCGCTGGAGTTCACCGCTGTCGGTGGCCGCGCCAATGGTCAGACAGAGGCAACCCATCCCCTGTCGACGGGCCTCGCTCAGCGCTCGGCGCGCATCCGCCGCGCCGTACAAACGTTCGTAGCCGTGGTCATACGCCAGCCCGTCGGAGAGCACGACGAGTAACCGTCGCGTCGTTCCAGCTTTCTCCACGATCACCGACGTGCCATGACGAATAGCTGCGCCGAGCCGCGAATAGGCGCCCGGGGCGAGGCCGCCGAGGCGGCGCATCACCGACGCGTCAAGGTGGTCGTCGAATCGTTTGACCGGAACAATGTTCACCGACGCGCGGCCCTGTGACTGGAAGGCGTACAGCGCCACGCGGTCGCCAAGCTGGTGCAGCGCGATGGTGATGGCGGCCGCTGCGGTCCGCTGCTGTTCGTGCACAGTTTGACCGAAGGTGCCCGCCTCGGCGACCGAACCCGAGACGTCGAGCAGCACCAGGACGGCGAGATCACGCCGCCGGCGCAGATTGTCGAGGTAGACGGCTTCGTCGGGCGCCGACCCGGCCAACAACTCGACCCGGGCCTCGACGGCGGCGTCGACGTCGATGTCGTCGCCCTGCGTCTGCCGGTGGCAGCGGTCCAGCCCGATCCCGAGCCGGGTGAGTGGCCGCCGCAGCGCGTGGACATCCGGTCGAGCCAGCGGCTTGGTGTTGTCATCTGGCGGTTCGATCTCGTGCACTGTGCACCAGTCAGGCCGATAGCGTCTGCGGTAAACGTCCCATTCCGGATACTTCCGCCCGTGGCCGCCGCCGTCGGCGCCGTCGGTGTCCGACAGAGCTGTCGACGTTGAGGCCACCGCTCCGGCACCGCGAATTCCCTTGTGCGACCGATGGGTAGGGGTATCCGCGCCCGGTGCACCGCCGCCGCTGAGCTGACGGACCCGGCTCATCAAGCGCTGCAAAAGTTTTCCTGCCACACCGCCACCACCGACGGGACTGGAGAACGGGTCCATCACCTCGTCGTCGACGGCATCGTCGAATTCGGCCAACGCCTTCTTGGACTCGCGGCGGGATGCGTGCGCCCCGGATACCTCCGATTGCCCGGCCGCGGCGCCCGCCGCAAGCAGGTTGCGGGCCTTGATCACACCGAAGTTCTCGGGCGGCCCGTCGAGCCTGTCCCTACCCTTTGCCACCGCCAGCGACTCCGCTGGGGAGTTCGCACGGGTCGCGAGCCTCAGATCGATGATCGAACGAAGTGAAAACGGGAGAAGGTCCTCATTCGCCGCCAACGCCCGCTGACCTTCGACCGCGAGGTAGCGTCTGGCCAGCGTCGGGCGCCGAAGCAACTTGCGGATGATGTCCGGGTCGAGGCCTCCTCCGCCGAGCAAGGACGCCTGGACTGTCACGGACTCGACCTGCGCACGCGAACCGAGGGCGGCATCGACGAAAACCGTGATGCCGTCCGTCCACGCGGCCTCGCCAGGGTCGCCTGCCGCCACCGCGACCGTACGGCCGGCCAGCGCGGAAGCGAGCAAGCGCAGCCGTTGCGGGCCGTGTCCGTCATCGATCGTGGTCGAGCCTTGCACGTCACCTCGTTCGTTGACCAAATATCTGTTCCAACGTAAGGTTCGGCACCATCGCTAGTCAATGACCGGAGGCGACATGATCGATTTCACCGGGCAGGTTGCCGTCGTCACGGGTGCGGGCCGTGGGCTGGGCCGCCTTTACGCCGTCGAATTGGCAAGGCGCGGAGCCTCAGTGGTGGTCAACGACCTCGGCGGAACCATGGGCGGCGAAGGGTCGGACGACACTGTCGCAGACCAGGTTGTCGACGAAATCGTCACCGCGGGCGGCACCGCAGTGGCGTCCCACGATTCGGTCGACAGTCCCGAAGGCGGTCAGGCGATCGTGCAAACAGCAGTCGAACACTTCGGTCGATTGGACGCGGTCGTCAGCAACGCCGGGATCTTCAACAGCATCCCCTTCGACGAGCTGACGGTCGACGACTGGCGCCGAATGCTACGGGTCCATCTGGACGGCGGCTTCTACTTGGCCCAGCCGGCGTATCAAGTGATGAAGTCGCGGGGCTACGGCAGGTTCGTGTTCATCGCATCCTCGGCCGGTATGTTCGGCCAACACCTGGAGGCGCACTACGCGGCAGCGAAGGCCGGCCTTGTCGGGCTCGCCAATGTCATCGCGCTCGAAGGTGCACCGCACGGAATCCTCGCCAATACGGTTCTGCCGTTTGGCCTTTCCCGTATGGTCACCGAGACACTCGGCGATCCGAAGGCGGTTGAGGAAAGCGGGTTCTTCAAGGCGATCCGTCCAGAGCTCGTCGCACCGATCGTGATGTTCCTGGCCAGTCGAGCCTGCGAGTTCAGCCATCAGAACTATTCCGCGTGCGGGGGCCGATTCGCGCGGGTTTTCATCGGACTCGGCGAGGGTTGGCTGGCCGAACCCAAGAGCAGCGTCACCGCCGACGACATCGCGGCCCACCTCGCGGAAATAGCCGCAACAGAACCGTTCACCGTTCCTGGCTCCATCTACGACGAAGTCTTCGCCGTCAGTGAAAGGCTCGGCATCACCGCCTGACCGTCAGTCCCAGACCACCTTGAGGTGCTGCGGGGACCTGAAGTACATGCCCGACACGTAGGGCGTCGGCGCATCGGGATCGAGCCGGAGCCCCGGCAGCCGGTCGAACAGCGCGTTGAAGATCAGGGTGCTCTCCAGACGGGCGAGGTGCATGCCGAGGCAGACGTGCGCGCCGTGTCCGAAACCGATGTGCGGCTTGCGTTCCCGAAAGATGTCGAAGTGTTCCGGGTCGACCCACCTGGCCTCGTCGTGGTTGGCGCTTCCGAGGTTGACGGATATCGTCGAGCCAGCGGGAATGTGGTGTGCGTGAAACTCGACGTCGCGGGTGGTCTCACGCATGAAGTTCAGCAGCGGGGTTTCCCAGCGGATGCCTTCCTCGATCGCCTGCGGAAGCAGATTCCGATCGACCACCACGGCAGCGAGCTGTTCGGGGTGAGTCAACAGCCCCAACGCCAGACTGGCCGTTGACCGCGACGTGGTTTCGGCGCCGGCGGGCAACAGATTGCGCATGAAGCCGTAGATCTGTTCGTCGGACATCCGAACGCCGTCGATGTCGGCCTCGGCCAGCACGGTGACCATGTCGTCGCGGGGTTCACGACGGCGGTCGGCAAGGATGCCGACGAAGTATTCCTTCAGCTGCGCGGATGCCCTCAGCGCGCTTTCCATGTCCGAGTGGAATCCGAGCAGATCGATTGCCAGGCGGTGGAATTCAGGAATGTCAGACTCCGGCAGGCCGATCAGCGCGGCGATGACACGCACCGGAATCGGCATGAACACCTCTTCAACCAGGTCGGCCCGCTTGGCGTCACACAGCCTGTCCACCGTGCGCTCAACCAGTGGACGGACCAACTCAGCCTCCCACCGGCGCATCGACGAACGGGCGAAGGCGAACTCGTGGAGCTTGCGGTAGACCTGGTGCTCGGGTTCCTGCATTTCGAGGATGGTCGGCCCCTGAAGGGGACGGACGATCGCCTCGTAGCACCGCGTGCTGAACGTCTGATTGTCGGTGAACACGGCCTTCACCGCATCGAAGGAGTACGCCGTGTAGATCTGCTGGCCATCTTCCGGGTTCTCGAAGATCCCCATTTCGGGCCAGCCGGGATGCACAGCGGCGTTCGCTCTCAGCTCGGCCAACATCGGGTATGGCGACGCATCCCCATCAGCGCCCATCCCGGCATCGAACTTGGCCTGCGCATCCTTGACGTCCTGCGTCAACGCCGAGGTGACGCCCGGATCAGTCATGCGACTCCTCCGCCACGACCTAATTTTTGTTCAGAACGATAACGGCGCGTCACCGATGAGTCAACGAATGGGTTCTTACCTGCGGTATTCATCGCCCCGCACGGCACGAATGGAAGCCGATATCTGATAGCGTTAACCAAACATTCGTTCGACCAAGCTCGTGACGCGAGCGTGGGTTTGGAGGTGTTGTGGAGGCTCCTCGGATGCGGCCCAAGCCGCGCACTGCTCAAGGGGCCTCCCCTAACCTAGCCCGGCGCCACGCATACGACGACGGCACGCGACGCACCGAAATCTTGCAGACGGCGGCATTGTTGATCGCGACCTCGGGCCTGCGCACCTCGCTGCAGGAAATCGCCGACGCCGCAGGAATCCTGCCGGGCAGCCTGTATCACCATTTCGAATCGAAGGAAGCCATCCTCGTCGAGTTGCTCCGTCGCTATCACGCGGACCTCGACCACATCGCTGAGCGCGCCCAAACCAGACTGGACGAGCCCGACTCGCGATCTGCGTTCGACCGAATCGTTGATCTCAGCACGGCGATTGCGCAGTGCGCGGTCACTCATCGCGCCGCGCTCCAGATGACGTTTTACGAAGGCCCCAGCTCCAATCCGGAACTGACCGGATTGGCCCAGCAGCGGCCGACGGCCATCTTGGAAGCCATGCTGCAGACGCTTCGGGCTGCGCGGTGGAGCGGTTACCTTCGGTCCGATGTCGACCTGCCCGTCTTGGCCGACCGCATCGTCCAGACGATGTTGCAGGTCGGGCTCGACGTGATCCGCCACAACGCCGGCGCCGACAAGGTGGCGACATTGCTGTGCCTGATTCTGCTGGAAGGACTCGCCGCCGTCCCACCCACCGACGCACAACTCGACCGGTCTGCCGCATTCATTGCCGCCGACGACGTCGTGCAATCGTGGATGGATGATAGCGACGCCGAGCCCAACGACAAGGCCGCCCACATTCGCGCCGTCGCGCGAGCCGAATTCGGCCGCAAGGGCTACGAAGTCACGACCATCAGGGACATCGCCTCTGCCGCCGCAATGGGCACCGGAACGGTATACCGGTTGATCGGATCCAAGGACGAACTGTTGGCCACCATCATGCAGTCGTTCGGTGAGAAGGTCGCGACCGGGTGGACGAACGTCCTTCGCTCCGACGCGTCATCGATCGAGAAGCTGGACGCGCTGAGCTGGGTCAACACCAACGCTCTCGACCGTTTCGGTGACGAGTTCCGGATCCAGCTCGCGTGGATGCGGCAATCTCCCCCGGACACCCCGAATCCCGGCTGGCTGTTCGCTAAACGCGTTCGACAGATGAAATCGCTGCTGGCCGAAGGCATTCGGTCGGGCGAGATCAAGATCGACAGCCCGTCAAACGAGGTGTTGGCGCGCAGCGTCATCGGCGTCGGCTGGATTCCGGAGAACATCCTGCACGAGTTGGGCACCCGCCCCTCACTCATCCACGTCCGCGACACGATGCTGCGCGGAGTGGTCGACCGTCGCGGGTAATGCCGCCCCATCAGGAGAACACGTAGCGCGGCAAGGTGATCGGCAGGTCGAGCGAGCTGAGTAGGCCCGCGGGTGCCGCTACGACGTAGGGCACCGCGTTGACGACCCGCATCGCGGTGGCGGCCATCGCTCCCCTGCCTGCGCCGTGACCTTCGGCGTCGCCGAGCGTCATCGAGCAGTGGATGTCGGGTTCACCGTCGATATCGACGCGATACGTCGCGTCGTACTCGGAACTCAACCAGTCAGGAGCCACATCGCGGGCCATCCGGATGATGTGTTCGATTACGATCGCCTCGCGCCCATCGACAATGCCCGCGGCGCGAGTTCGTACGGCGCCGCATGTTCCCGCGGCGATCGTCCCGAATGCGACGTGGATATCACGATCAGTCACACGGCGGTCCAGCGATCCATGGATCTCCTGCACCTCGGCGCCGAGACCGTCAGCGATGAGGTGAATCGGTGCATTCCAGGCCATTTCGATAAATCCCGGGGTTTTGAGCATCGGTTCGAAGTCGAGCGGCCGGCCGAATCCCATCCCGTCCATCATCACGCTGGCCACCGGATAGTGGTCGTTGAGCGCGACCTCGGTCGCGGTGATCGTCCGGATGCTCTTCGACTGCGTGGTCATCAGGAGTGCCAGTTGGTCGGAGCCGAATCCGGGGAAGATCCCCGACGCGTAGAACGAGGCGTTTCCCTGCTTCGCAGCCTGCTGCAGTTGATCGCGCCACTCGGCCGCGAAGTACACGGGCGGATAGACCAGGCTGGTCGATGTCGTCGACACAACGTTGATTCCGGCCGCGAGTAGCCGGAGGTAGTCGGGGACCGCGCCGGCGTCGCGCTGTGGCCCACTGGCGGAGTAGACGACGCAGTCGGGCTTTAGCGCGATCAGTGCGTCGGTATCGTTCGTTGCGGTGATTCCGATGGGCCCGCCGCCTGCGAGTTCGCCTGCGTCGCAGCCTACTTTCTCGGGTGAGTGCACCCAGACACCCACGAGGTCGAGGTCGGGACGCCGCCGGACGGCGTCGATCGCGGTCGACCCGACTCCTCCGGTCGACCAGACGACGATGCGGAGCGGTCTTGCGCCCAAAGTGCAGTCCTCGTTTGTAACCTAATCTTTGTTCCCGATCATCTAATCACAGGGTTCAGACAATGCAGGCTGATAGAAGACCTCGTCTTTTCGCCTCGCCGACGAGAGCCCGCACGCGCAAGCTGTGTCGCGCCAGTTAGTGCGACTACTCCGGCAGGCGCAGCTCGGGCTTTTCGACCTCTTCGATGTTGACGTCCTTGAAGGTGATCACCCGCACCTGCTTGACGAAGCGGGCGGGACGGTACATGTCCCACACCCAGGCGTCGGCCAGCCTCAGTTCGAAGTAGACCTCGCCCTCGGAGTTGCGCGGCACCAGCTCCACGCTGTTGGCCAGGTAGAACCGCCGCTCCGTCTCCACGACGTAGCTGAACTGCCCGACGATGTCCTTGTATTCGCGGTAGAGCGAGAGCTCCATCTCGGTTTCATACTTCTCGAGATCTTCGGCACTCATCGGCTCAGCAGTCCTTCATGTAGATCTAGTCCCATCTTCCCCTACCCCAGTTGGCTCTGCTGCTCGGGTTCGGTGTCAAGCGCGTCCTCCGGCACCAACTCACCCTCGATCGCCACCAACCGACGCACATTGATGAACGAGTATCGGTGCTGGCTGCACGGCCCCAGCTCAGCCAGCGCCGCACTATGGGCCGGGGTGCCATAGCCCTTGTGCTCGGCGAATCCGTAGCCTGGATGTTCGGCCTCCATCTTGACCATCGCCCGGTCACGACTCACCTTGGCCAGCACGCTGGCCGCCGCGATACAAGCCGCCGCCGCGTCGCCTCCGACCACAGGTAACGACGGCATCGGCAAGCCCGGAACCCTGAACCCGTCGGACAACACGTAACCGGGCCGCACCGACAGACCGGCCACTGCCCGGCGCATGCCCTCGATGTTCGCCACATGCACGCCCCGCCGATCCACCTCGACCGACGGGATGAACACCACGTGATAGGCCAGCGCATAGCGGCGAATCAGCGGAAACAGCCGTTCGCGCTCTTTCTCGTTGAGCTTCTTCGAGTCGTCGAGCGCAGCCAGGCTCTCCAACCGGTTCGGCCCGAGCACACACGCCGCGACCACCAACGGGCCCGCGCATGCGCCGCGACCCACCTCGTCGACTCCCGCCACTGGGCCCAGCCCGCCGCGATATAGCGCGGACTCCAGAGTTCGCAGGCCTGAAGACTTCCGGATCACAGTTCGCGGAGGCCATGTCGCCGGCAAGACTCAAGCCCTCCGCTCTTCGCGCAAGCGGCTCATCGGTCCCCCTATTGAGTCTGCGGGTCCACCGCGTGGACTCCACCCCACCGCGACGGCGGCCAGGCGATGAACCGTGCCTTTCCAATGACATTGTCTACCGGGACCGTCCCGGCCATCGGGTCACCCGTGCACAACAGTCCGCGCTGAGCGTCGACCGGCGTATTGCCGCAGTGCGCGCGTGAATCCGCCGAATGGGTCCTGTTGTCGCCCATCACCCACAGCCGGCCGTCGGGAACCTTTACGGGTCCGAACTCATTGCCCAGGCAGGGGTAGACCTTGGGATCGGCCATCATCGTGTTCGGGTCCAGGTATGGCTCGTTGAGCGGCTTACCGTCCACGGTCAATCCGGTGTTCGCGCGGCACTCGACAGTCTGGCCGCCGACCGCGATGACCCGTTTGACCAAGTCGTTCTCGTCGGGCGGAACAAAACCCACGAACGACAGCGCGTTTTGCACCCAACGCACGACGGTGTTCTTCGACCTGATCGACTTGTAGCCGATGTTCCAGTTCGGTGGGCCCTTGAACACGACGACATCGCCCGGCTGCGGCGTGGAAAACCGATACGTCAGCTTGTCGACCATGATCCGATCGCCGACACAGCCGTTGCAACCGTGCAGCGTCGGTTCCATTGATTCAGATGGAATCAAATACGGCCGGGCAACGAACGTCAGCATGACGTAGTAGAGGACCACCGCGATGGTGATCAGAACCGCGGCTTCGCGCAGCGCACCACGCTTCTTCTTCGGTTCGTCGGTGGTCGTGTCGTCGGCGTCGGTATCAGAATCGACCGGCTCGAGCGTCTGCTCACCTGCCACGTCGTCGGGGTCAGTAGATCCGGTCACCGCATCAGCGTAGTCAGCGCGATGCTTCCCGCCGCGCTGCTCGGGTTCCACGGATCAGACCTCGTCCGGAGCCGAAGTCAGCGCTTTTCCTTGATCTTCGCCTTCTTGCCACGCAGTTCGCGCAGGTAGTACAGCTTCGCGCGACGCACGTCACCCCGGGTGACGACGTCGATGTGGTCGATGTTGGGCGAGTGCACGGGGAAGGTCCGCTCGACACCGACGCCGTAGCTTTCCTTGCGCACCGTGAACGTCTCGCGGATGCCCCCGCCCTGGCGGCGAAGGACGACACCCTTGAAGACCTGGATGCGTTCCTTGGAACCCTCGATGACCTTCACGTGCACGTTGACGGTGTCGCCGGGGCTGAAGTCCGGGATGTCGTCGCGCAGCGACGTCTGATCGACGAAGTCCAGCGTGTTCATCGGTGACACTTCCTTGCTGTTGACGGCTGAGAGCGGTCTGTCACGCTGTGACGCGCGTCGTCGAGCCGATCTCCGGGCGTTTCTGGGGCGTCTCGCGGTGGGCGGTATTCGAAAGCCCACGCGGACAACTGCTCAATTGTGCCAGATCGGCACCCGTCCAGTGAAATCGCCACCTGCGGCCGGCCGCGAAACGCCAAGGACCACTAAGCACGCGATCCATGCACCCAACCGTTACGCTTTAGACACTGGCAGGGACGGTGCGGCAAACCCTGACTTTCGGCGTCGGAAACACTTCAGGAGGGTCATGCGCGGGCGGCCGTCGCGGCTGGTCACGGCAACCGTAGCCATCGTCGCCGCGATGCCCGTTATCGCTGGTTGCGAAGCCAAGGTCTACGGCGAGCCACCAGAACCCGCCGGCCCGCAGCTGACCGTCATCGCACCGATGGGCACCATGGCCCCGCTGCCGGAGGTCCCGCCCGACGAGCCCGCAGCCGCCTTCGACGGCCTCAACATCCGGGCGCAGCAGGCGATGGCCGAGGCCACCAGGGCCGGAGCCGACATCTCCGCGGTGATCCTGGACCGCAACACCGATCAGATCATCACCAACGGCAACGATGCGCTTCCGATTGCCTCGGTGGCCAAACTGTTCATCGCCGACGACCTGCTGCTGCAGGAGGCGAAGGGCCAGACCCAGCTCTCCCTCGCCGACCGCGCTTCGCTTGACGTCATGTTGCGGTCCTCCGACGACAGCGCGGCCGAGAACTTCTGGAACCGTGGCGGCGGAAGCGCCATCGTCACCCGGGTGGCCGCGCGGTATGGGTTGAAGTCGACGACGACGCCCTACGACGGCCACTGGTGGAACACCATGAGTACGCCCGCCGACCTGGTCCACTACTACGACATGCTGCTGGACGGCAGCGGAGGGCTCCCCTCCGAAGAGGCCAGCATCATCCTGTCGAATCTCGCGCAATCCACGCCGATCGGCATCGACGGCTACCCGCAGCGATTCGGGATCCCCGATGGGCTCTACGCCGAGCAGGTCGCAGTCAAGCAGGGCTGGATGTGCTGCTGGAACGGCGGCAACTGGATGCACATGTCCACCGGCGTCGTCGGCTCGGATCGTCGCTTTGTGATAGCGATCGGCTCGATGCAGGCCACCGACGACACCACGGCGCGCAACACCATCACCCAGGTCGTCAAGACGATGTTCCCGGGCGGCCGGATCTAGTCCAGCAGGTCGGGGCGGCGCTCCCGGGTACGCTGCAGCGCCTGTTCGCGACGCCAGGCCGCGACCTTGGCGTGGTCACCCGACAACAGCACCTCAGGCACATCGAGTCCGCGCCAACTGGCCGGACGCGTATAGCTCGGGCCTTCCAATAGACCGTCCGAATGCGAATCGTCCTGGTGCGACGCGGGATTGCCCAGTACATCGGGCAATAGCCGAACGACGGCTTCGATCATCACCAGCGCCGCCGACTCCCCACCCGGCAGCACGTAGTCGCCGATCGAGATCTCTTCGACCCGCATCCGGCGGGCCGCATCGTCGACGACGCGCTGATCGATGCCCTCGTATCGGCCGCACGCGAACACCAGATGCTTTTCGGTGCGCCAGCGTTGCGCATCGGCTTGCGTGAAAAGCCTGCCCGCCGGTGTCGGGACCACGAGAAGGGTTTCTTCCGAACAGATCTCGTCGAGCGCCTCGCCCCACACCGGAGCCTTCATCACCATGCCGGGACCGCCGCCGTACGGAGCGTCGTCGACGGACCGGTGCACGTCGTGCGTCCACTGTCGAAGGTCGTGGACAGCAAGCCGGATTATCCCGGAGTCAATCGCCTTGCCCGGCAATGACTCTCGCAGAGGATCAAGGTAGTCGGGGAAGATCGTCACCACATCAATGAGCACGGCTGCGCATCCCTATAGCTCCAGCAGCCCTTCAGGCGGATCGATTTCGATGGTCTGATCCGCAAGCGATACGGAGGTGACGATCGCGCTGACGAACGGCACGAGCACCTCGCCCTGCTCAGTGCGCACCGACAGGAGTTCGCCTGCGGCGGTGTGCAACACCTCGGCCACGGTGCCGACCGGCACACCGGCGATGGTGCGCACGCTTAGGCCCTCCAGCTGGTGGTCGTAGAACTCGTCGGGATCCGCGATCGGCGGCAGGTCCTCGGAGTCGACGAGGAACAGCACGCCTTTCAGCGCCTCCGCGGCATCGCGATCGGCCACACCCTCCAGCCGGACGAGCAACCGGCCGCCGTGGTCACGTGCCGACTCCACGGCATACCGCCGCTCGGGACCGGTCCTGGGCTTGCCGCGCAGCGTATTGCCCGGTGCGAAGCGGGTGTCGGGGTCGTCGGTGCGGACCTCGACGACGACCTCACCTGTGACGCCGTGCGCCTTGGCGACCCGCCCGACTACGAGGTCCATATCCGGACCGCTATTGGTCGGTGTCCACCACGTCGACGCGGATGCCGCGGCCGCCGATGCCGGCCACCAGCGTGCGCAGCGCGGTCGCGGTGCGGCCGCCACGACCGATGACCTTGCCGAGGTCATCGGGATGCACGTGCACCTCCACGGTGCGGCCGCGCCGACTGGTCACCATGTCGACCCGAACATCGTCGGGGTTGTCGACGATCCCGCGGACCAGATGCTCGACGGCGTCGACGACGACAGTGCTCACGGTCGCGCTCAGCTCTCGGACGGCTCGGGCGCGGTGGTCGCGTCGGCGCCTTCGGCCGCTGCCTCAGACTCGTCCTTTACCGGAGCAGCCTGCGCCTGCGCCTCGGTGGCGTCATCGGCCTTCTCGGCAGCCTTCTTGGCGGGCGCCTTCTTCTTCTTGGACTGCGTGGCTTCGGTGCTCGGGCCGCCCTCGGCCTCGGCCAGCGCCGCGTTGAACAGGTCCAGCTTGCTCGGCTTGGGCTCCTTGACCTTCAGCGTGCCCTCGGCCCCGGGCAGGCCCTTGAACTTCTGCCAGTCGCCGGTGATCTTCAGCAGCTGCAGGACCGGCTCGGTCGGCTGCGCGCCGACGGACAGCCAGTACTGGGCCCGCTCCGAGTTGATCTCGATGAGGCTGGGCTCTTCCTTCGGGTGGTACCGGCCGATGACCTCGATGGAGCGGCCGTCGCGGCGGGTGCGCGCGTCGGCGACGGCGATGCGGTACTGGGGATTGCGGATCTTGCCAAGCCGGGTGAGCTTGATCTTGACAGCCATGATGAAACGATCTCCTGTGATTGCCACGCTGCAATTCGGCGATACGGGCGGAATTGCCCGGATCCGGTTTTGCCTTACGTGTGTGACCGCCGCGCAAGCGCCGTGCGAGAAGCCGGAGGCGGATCGCACACAACGGGTCGCGTGGCAGACAGCCGACCATTGTGCCAGAACAGCCCCTACCGGTGAAATCCATCCAGGCGGACCGCCGCCGATCTTTACAACTTGTGGCGAAAGTGTCACGCTGAGGTTATGGACGACGCCGGTCCCCTGCTGGAAATCGAGGCGATCAAGCAGTTGAAAGCCCGCTACTGCCGCTACCTGGACATCAAGGACTGGACGGCATGGCGTTGGATCTTCGCCGACGACTTCCTCAGCGACACGTCGCAGGCCGGCGGGAAACTGATCCGGGGAGCCGACGAGTTCGTCGCCTTCACCCGCCGCAACATCGGCAAGGCCTCTCAGCCGACGGTGCACCAAGTACACGCGCCGGAGATCGAGGTGACGTCCGCAACAACTGCGCGTGGAGTCTGGGCGCTCAATGACATCGTCCGGCTGGCGCCGGGATTGAACCTGAATGGCTTCGGCCACTACCACGAGACCTACGAAAAGATCGACGGGCAGTGGCGCATCAAGAGCTCCACGCTGACTCGGCTCCGGATGGACATCTTCAATCCCGTCTTCTCCCTCCGCATCTCCGACCGACTCGGCCGTGCAGGAGCAGGCTGGCGCGCCGCTAAGTGGAGTGCCGGCGATACAGACGCCTAGTGGGCACGATGTGGCCACTGCAACTGCTGCCAAAATTGCTGGCGCACTGGCGAATTCGGACTCTCAGGTGGAGCAGAGCCGAATCGACGAGAAGCCGATGCCTCGCTACCCGTTCGTCGGTCGACCGGCGGCGTAACTCACACGATCTTGTCGAAGCATTTGGCCTCGACGCGACGGCTCATGCGCCAGCCATCGGAGGTTCTGACGAACTCGTCGTCGTACCAGAGGCCGCAGAACAGGATCTGATTCTGCTCACCGCCGAGCACCATCGGGTTGAAGCAGATGGTGTGCGACGACGCGGAATCACCGACGATGCGAACGTCGAAATTGCCCAGCATGTGCGCATAGGCGGGGAAGTTCGGCAGCACCTGCGCCAGCCACGCCTTCACTTCGGGATAGCGGCCGTCGATCCCGCCCATCGCGCGATAGTCGATGTAGGCGTCGGGGGTGAAGACCCGGTCGAGGTCATCGAATCGTCGCTTGTCGATGGCCGTCGAGTAGTCGATCAGCAGTTGCTGGATCTCGAACCGATCCGAAATCTCCTCCAGGCTCAACATCCGTTGATTGAACACGATCGGGCGCCGGATTAGGCTGCACGTCCCATGGGGAGGTTCGTCGCCGCGCTCACGGCATGCCTGAGTCTGGTCCTGCTGGCGGTTACACCGGTCGCCTCGGCCGAGCCCGACGTCCAACCGGTCGGCAGTGTGCCGATCCCCGACGGTCCGGCCCCGGCATGGATCGTCGCCGACATGGACACCGGCCAGGTGCTGGCCGGTCGCGAAATGGATGTGCCCCATCCCCCTGCCAGCACGATCAAGACCCTGCTGGCGCTCACCGCGCTCGACGAGCTGCCCAGCCTGGACGCCACAGTCGTCGGCACCGAAGCCGACACCCACGTCGAATGCAATTGCGCGGGAATCAAACCAGGCCGCACCTACACCGCACGGCAGCTGCTCGACGCGGTATTGCTGGCCTCGGGCAACGACGCCGCCAACGCCCTGGCCGACACGATCGGCGGCTACGACGCCGCAGTGGCCAAGATGAACGCCAAAGCGGCATCCCTCGGCGCGGTGCACACGCACGCCGCCACGCCGTCCGGGCTGGACGGTCCAGGCGGAGCAGGCCTGACCACCCCCCACGACCTGGCCACCATCTTCCGCGCCGCGATGGCCAATCCGACGTTCGCCCAGATCACCGCACAACCGGTCGCGATGTTCCCGAGTGACGCCGGCGACAAGCCGCTCGTAAATGAGGACGAGCTGCTGCATCGCTATCCCGGCACGCTCGGTGGTAAGACCGGGTTCACCGACGCGGCCAAGAAGACGTTCGTCGCCGCGGCCGAACGGGGTGGTCGCCGCTTGGTGATCGCGATGATGTTCGGGCTCATCCACGAAGGCGGGCCGACATATTGGGATCAGGCAGCCGGCCTGTTGGATTGGGGCTTCGCCCAGAACCGACAGGCCAGCGTCGGCTCACTCTAAGTTGCTGAATCGCAACGCATCCGAGACCTCGTCGGCAGGCGTGCTCAGTAGGCTGGGCAGTCGTGCGAAAGCTGTTGGCCACGTTGAGCATCACGGTGTGCATGGCCATCGCGGTCGCCGCCCCGGCGCCGGCTGACACCGGCTTCGAACCAGCCGGCGCGGTCGCGCTGCCCGACGGGCCTGCCCCGGCGTGGCTGCTGGCGGATCTCGACACCGGTCGAATCCTGGCCTCCCGCAATCCATATGAGCCTCACGCGCCCGCCAGCACGATCAAGGTGTTACTGGCAATCGTCGCACTGGATTCGCTCAACTTGAACTCG
>NZ_DATENY010000019.1:0-2828 GCF_035274705.1 Mycobacterium sp.
TCCGTGAACACCTACTGCCCCCAGTACGCCGGCCTCTTCAAATAGACCCCTCCCCCCGCGGGGGCCCCGCTGCGGCGGCGGGGCCCCCGCACCACCAACTAGAAAACGACCATCATGACCATCTCGCACAACAACCCAACTGAAAAACTCCCGCTCCTCACGTCCGCGGCGACAATGCCGGTGCCACAACCGATCTCGGCGGCCACCGCACGCCGCCGCCAGGGCGCGGGCGCATTGCTCGTCGACATCCGCCCGCAGGTCGCACGCCATCAGGGCAGCATCACCGGCGCCCTACTCATCGACCCTGCCGCGATCGCGGAGCAGATCACCGACCGTCATCGCGAGATCGTCGTTTGCAGCGTTTCGTCGCGTCGGGCCATCCCGGCCGCGGAACAACTCCGCGGCCTTGGCTACGACCGCGTGCACTACCTTGCCGGCGGGTACGGCGCCTGGCGTCGATAGGGCATGTAGACAGTTCGCCCGCTTTGTGTTTCTGTCGATCGCAGGAACAGCGAAGGGACAACTTCGATGCCAAACAAAGTTTTCGTCGTCGGCGTCGGGATGACGAAATTCGAAAAGCCCGGCCGCCGCGAAGGCTGGGACTACCCACAGATGGCACGCGAATCGGGCACCAACGCGCTGGCCGACGCGGGCGTCGACTATTCCGAGGTGCAGCAGGGCTTCGTCGGCTACGTCGCCGGTGACTCGACGTCCGGGCAACGGGCGCTCTACGAGCTCGGCATGACGGGCATCCCGATCGTCAACGTCAACAACAACTGTTCGACCGGTTCGACAGCGCTGTATCTGGCCGCGCAGTCGATCCGCGGCGGGCTGGCCGACTGTGCGATCGCCCTTGGCTTCGAGAAGATGCAGCCGGGCCCGCTTCAAGGCGGCGCTCAGGACCGCGAGTCCCCGATGGGCAAGCACGTCAAGGCGATGGCCGAGATCGACGAGTTCGCATTCCCGGTCGCGCCGTGGATGTTCGGCGCCGCGGGCCGCGAACACATGCGCCAGTACGGCACCACCGCAGAGCATTTCGCGAAGATCGGCTACAAGAACCACAAGCACTCGGTGAACAACCCGTACGCCCAGTTCCAAGAGGAGTATTCGCTCGACGACATCCTTGCGGCGAAAATGATCTCCGATCCGCTGACCAAACTGCAGTGCTCGCCGACGTCCGACGGGTCAGGCGCGGCGATCGTGGCCAGTGAGGCGTTCGTCGACAAGCACGGGCTGGCCGGTCAGGCCGTCGAGATCGTCGCCCAGGCGATGACCACCGACTTCGAGTCCACCTTCGACGGCAGCGCCAAGAACCTCATCGGTTACGACATGAATGTCAAAGCCGCCCAGCAGGTTTACGAACAGTCTGGCCTCGGGCCAGCCGACTTCCAGGTGATCGAGCTACACGACTGCTTCTCGGCCAACGAACTGCTGCTCTACGAGGCGCTGGGCCTGTGCGGCGAGGGTGAGGCGCCCAAGCTGATCGACAACAACGACACCACCTACGGCGGACGCTGGGTCGTCAACCCGTCCGGCGGGCTGATCTCCAAAGGCCATCCGCTGGGCGCGACGGGTCTGGCGCAGTGCGCGGAGCTGACGTGGCAGTTGCGTGGCACCGCCGACAAGCGTCAGGTCGAGGGCGTCGACGCGGCGCTGCAGCACAATATCGGGCTTGGCGGCGCGGCCGTCGTGACCGCCTATCAGCGCGCCGAGCGCTAGTCACTGGCCAACGGCTCCAGCAACGTTTTTGCCGCTTGAAGCGATGTATCTGTGAGGACCACGGTCCGAAACACAGATAGGGGGCGCTGTCATGCGTCCGACATTCCGTCACCAAATGGATCCGCGTCAGGGACAAGGACGACTTTGTGCTGGTGCCGGTGGTTGTCAGTCGATCGATTTCGGTATCGCGGAATTGCTCCCGCTGACCTGGCTTTGCTGCGTTGAACCGCAGCGGCCTCCGCTTCGTTGGAGTCAGGGGATGATTCCGCATCGCGCCGGAACCGAAACAGTTCGCTCTGGCGATGTATGTGGAGGATCATTGACCTACTTGAAGACGGGAGGTGCGGTTATGCGACCAAGATGGACGCTCGCCGCTGTGGCTGTGGGTGTGTGCGGGGTGATCGCCGCGCCTGCGGGCCTCGCGTCGGCAGAAGAATCTCCGCAACAAGTGATCAGCCGGCTGCAGAGTGAGGGCTACACGGTCAACATCGACCGTGTAGGCAGTGCGCCGATCGAGGACTGCGTGGTGACCAGTGTGCGTAATCCGCAGCAGGTCACACAGTGGGTTCCTTACAACGGCCCGGGCGGCAACGGAGATCGCGTGCTGGTTCAGGTTGTCGTCAGCCAGTCGATTTCGGTATCGCTGAACTGCTCACGCTGATCCCGTTGGCGGACAACCTGTTTGGCGACATTGTTAGCGCGAGCAGTCCAGCGTCACGGCAATCGTTCGGTCGACGACCACCGGGACGAAATCTCGATCGCGACCACCGCCGATCGTCGGAACGAGTTGTGTTCGCTCCCTTGGGTTTCGGACGTTAGTGACCACGCACTGGTCGAGCGGTGCACTGCCGAACCGGTCGATCTTCACATCAAAACCCTGAGCTTCCAGCTGTCCGATGGTGACTGCAGCAGATTCGGCAGAAGCGAAACCCGCTGGGGCGAGGATCAATCCGCAGGCCGCTGCGGCCAACGCGACCTGTGTGAGCAAGATGGCACGCATGGCGGGCCTCCGTTCTGTCCGTTTAGTCGGTGTCAGCCGGTTCAACGGGCGAACGTCTGTGGGGGTTCAAAGCCATTTCGAAAAGGTTGTCAGCGGCCGCGTCGGGGTG
>NZ_DATENY010000020.1:0-69105 GCF_035274705.1 Mycobacterium sp.
GTGGCAGGTTGACCGACGCGCTCGCGGCGGGCGGAGCGGTGGCCGGCGCTGCGGCGGCAGGCTGAACCATGCCCAGCACCGAGGTGAGGCCCTGCATGAGCTGCGTCGCGGCAGCCGGATTGGATGCGAGCTGCTGGAGGAACGGCAGGCCCGGCACGGCCGGGGAGGGGGCGGGTGCTGCCACTGGGTCGGCGGCTGCGGTGGCGCTGAGCGCCAAGGCGACACCCGTCGCGCCCGCGGCCGTGATCATGCTGGTGGCAAGCATTTTTCTGGTGAACTGCATGGTTTTTCCAATCCGTTGATGGCACGCCTGAACCCGAAGCTAGCCCTGTTACTGGTGTTACTTCTGTGACACGTGTGGCGGTTATTTAAACGTTACGGAGGTGAAGGCATACGGTGACCGCTCGCTAGAGTCGGACGGATAAACCCCACGGAATCCGCCACAGTCGCCGCCTCGCCGCGGACCCTCGCCCGATGGGCGCCGGCGCTGTTGGCGATCAGCATCGCCGCGCGGCTGGCGTGGACCTACCTCGTGCCTAACGGCGCGAACTTCGTCGACCTCCACGTCTACGTCGGCGGTGCAGGCGCGCTCGATCACCCCGGCACGTTGTATGACTACGTCTACGCCGACCAGACGCCCGACTTCCCGCTGCCCTTCACCTACCCGCCGTTCGCGGCCGTCGTGTTCTACCCACTTCATTTGCTGCCGTTCGGCTTTCTCGCATTCGCCTGGCAGCTGGGCATCATCGCCGCGCTCTACGGCGTGGTGCGCATCAGCCAGCGCCTGCTCGGCAACGGAGACCGACGCGTCGCGATGCTGTGGACCGCCGTCGGGATCTGGATCGAACCGCTGCGCAGCACCTTCGACTACGGGCAGATCAACGTTCTGTTGGTCCTGGCCGTGTTGTACGCGGTCTGCAGCACACGATGGTGGTTGTCCGGGTTACTCGTCGGGCTCGCCGCCGGCGTGAAGTTGACGCCTGCGGTGTCGGGGTTGTACTTCGCCGGTGCGCGACGCTGGGGCGCCGCGGTGTTCTCGGCGGTGGTGTTTTTCGGCACGGTGGCGGTCTCTGCGCTCGTCGTCGGTCGCCAAACCCGTTACTACTTCACCGAATTGCTCGGCGACGCCCACCGGGTGGGGCCGATCGGAACGTCGTTCAACCAGTCGTGGCGTGGCGGTATCTCACGGATTCTCGGGCACGACGCGGGCTACGGGCCGCTCGTGCTGGCGGGGATCGCCGTCACCGCCGTGCTGGCTTTACTGGCGTGGCGCGCGATCGGTGGCGCCGAGGACCGGCTCGGCGCGATCGTGGTCGTGCAACTGTTCGGGCTGCTGCTGTCGCCGATCTCGTGGACCCATCACTGGGTGTGGCTGATCCCGCTGATGATCTGGCTGCTGCACGGGCCGCTGCATGAGCGGTTGGGCGCGCGCCTGCTCGGCTGGGGCTGGCTGGCCCTGACCCTGATCGGGGTGCCGTGGCTGCTGAGCTTCGCGCAGCCGACCATCTGGGTGATTCCCCGGCCGTGGTACCTGGCCTGGGCCGGGCTGATCTACATCGTCGCGACGCTGGCGACGCTGGCGTGGATCGCCTCTACCGGTCGACGATCTGGTTTATCTCCCGCGCCATCCCGAGATCGTTCTCGGTGATGCCGCCGGCGGAGTGGGTGACCAGCGCGAAAGTAACTGTCCGCCAGCGGATATCGATATCGGGATGGTGATCTTTCTCCTCGGCTTTTTCGGCCACGCGGCGCACGGCGTCGATGCCGTCGAGGAATGAGGGAAACTTGATCGAGCGGCGCAGGGCGCCTTCGGCGCGCTCCCAGCCATTGAGGTCGGGCAGTGCGGCGTCTACTTGTTCGTCCGTTAACACAGCCATGACGCCCAACGTACCGCTGCAGGCTCGGTCGGCGGCATGGGTCGCCTAACAGGCACCCGACAGCGTCGTCGCGCAATATTGATGAGTGCGCGCTTCCATAGACGAAGGACCGACGTCGCCGCAGTCCCCAGCGGCGACCGCTTCCGACGCGCGTGCCGCGGCCGGTGCGCTTGGGCCCGCCGGTTTGCGGCCGACCGTCGCGCATCGGCGGTTCTCCGCTCAGGCTGCGGTCGGGGGAGGCGTCTTCGTCGTCCTTCTCATCGCCCTCGCGGTATCGGTCATCTGGGTATCCGATGATTCGAAACACCCACGCACACAAATGAATCCGTCTCAACCGGCGTCGACTTCTGCGCCTGCGCCCAGTCCAACCTTGGCCGGGCCTATGCCGCTACCCTCCACCACGACTCAGCAGCCGCGTCCTGTCGACACCACGGCGGCGCCGACGGAGGCGATGTCGCCCTCGCAGGTGACCGCAGAGACGATGACGCCACCGCCGCCGCGGCACCCACTGCTGCACGAGTTGTTTCCCCATCTGTTTCCCGGCGGATAGCGCGGCGTATACCGTCGGCGGCAGTGTCGAATCAGGTCGTCGTTGCGGGTGCATTGATTTCAGGCTCCTCACTGCTCGTAGCGCAGCGCGACCGGCCACCCGAGCTGGCCGGTCTGTGGGAGCTGCCGGGCGGCAAGGTCGCGGCGGGCGAAACCGACGCGACGGCGTTGGCGCGCGAATTGCGCGAAGAGCTCGGCGTTGATGTCGTGGTCGGTTCGCGCATCGGCGCCGACGTCGCACTCAATGCGACCACGACATTGCGCGCCTACCGCGTCACGCAGACCGGCGGCGCGCTTCACCCCAACGATCACCGCGAGCTGCGGTGGATCACCGCGGGTCAGCTCGCGGACCTACCGTGGGTGCCCGCCGATCGGACCTGGGTTCGCGAACTGACGCGCGCGCTGCGGGCGACGGATGTGACTGTGCGCCCGGCGGTCGAATCCGATCGCGATGCGATCGCAACGGTCATCGCGCACGCCTACCGCCACGAGTTCTCGACGCTGTCGCGCAGTATGCGAAAGATCGCGGCCGCGCTCGCCGACGGCGTCGAGGTCCGCCGGTTCTTCGTCGCCGATCGCGACGGCGACGTCATCGGGGCCATCGCCTGCACGGACCGCACCGGACGTGCGATTTGCATCCGCGCCGCGGACTGGCGTCGCCACCTCGGCATCGTTCGAGGAACGCTGGCCGCCCGAATTCTGGTCCCGCCCTTTATGTCTCGCCTCGATTATCCCAACGGCACCGGGTACGTCGAATTCGTCGCCGTGGCTGAGAGGGTGCGACGTCGGGGCATCGCCACCAAACTCGTCGAGGGCGTCATCGCACAGACCGCCTACACCGAGTACATGCTCGAAGTGACCGACGTCAACACCGCGGCCCGCGACTGCTACCGCAGGATCGGCTTCGTCGACGCCAAGAGCGAAAAGGAACGGTTCGCCAGGTTCAAGGGCTTCG
Organism: Mycobacterium sp.; assembly: GCF_035274705.1. GTDB lineage: Bacteria > Actinomycetota > Actinomycetes > Mycobacteriales > Mycobacteriaceae > Mycobacterium. The sequence continues at coordinate 3,382 of NZ_DATENY010000020.1, forward strand.
GCGCGCGTATCTACATGCGCTACCCCGGATAGCGACGCGGCGGAGTTCGGCCGGCGTTTGCCCCTCCGGCGATCGGCACACATTATTCCTCCGAGCCATGCGTGTGCTGCGCTTCATCTGGCGGGGTGTACTGGCGTTCGATCGGGTCGGATCGCGGATCCCGCAATTGATCCAGATTTGGCTGATCGAGTTCTTCTTCGCGCTGCCGCTGGCGTTCTTCATCGCCAAGATCATCGACATCCGTGGCGCGTTCGGCGTGCCCGGTACCGGCGAGTCGATTCCGGGAGTGTTCTGGGGCGCGCTGGTGGTCTCGCTGGTGTGCGGTTTCTTCTTTGTTCGCAGCCTTATCCGGCCGAGAGTGGTTGAAGGCACGTGGACGCCGATGGTCGGCGCCCACGTCGGCGACTACACGGTGATGGTGGGCAACCCGCAGTGGACTACGCACTACAAGTATTTGAGCAGCCACCCGTCGTACTCGCTGTTGCTTCTTCTTACCGCCCCGATCCCAGCCGTCATGGTGGCGATGACGACCAATCACGGCGACAGCACGTTCTACTGGCGGGTGGCCGGCACTGCCGGGCTGATCATTCTGGCGCTGATGGCGTTGGCGCGCGTATTGGCTTGGTACGTCTTCCGATTCGGCCGTCGTCAACTCGACACCGAGGCCGAAGCCGAAGGCATGTCGCAACGCAAGCTCGGCTGGGAGATCGCCTGGAAACCCGTGCTGATGCTAATGGTGATGATCTATGCCATCGTCTGTATCCCGCTGGGCTGGATGTGGTTTCAGGAGAAGCGGACCGTCGCCGCGCTGCCGGAGGTCACCGTCGACGACACCAAGCACGCCGGCGAGTACCGGCGCATCGAAGGCACGCTCGGCTCCGAGGTGGTGTACTGGGCGCCGCGCGGCACCGGCCGCGGCGGTAACAACTACGCGGGCGCCGGTGTGGTTGTCGAGCTTCCGTCCGGCGGCGACGCGCTGCTACTCGCCGAGTCGATGTCGGTGCCCGACTTCGTCGGAATGATGAAAGACGTCTGCAACGGCCAACTCAAGGCGCAGGGCAAGGTGATCGATTCGATCACCGAGGACCAGCAGAAGTACTACGGCTTCGATGAAAGCGATTTTCCCGAGGCGCAGTCCGACGGCCGCGTGATGATGCTGTTGTCGTACCCGTAGCTCGACCGGCGAACGTTCCGTACCGCTCGACATTCCGGCGAATATTCGAGTGGTACGGAACGTTCGGCGACTAGGGCTTCAAGTGACGGGCGTCTCTCGTTTTCGTGATTGGTCGACTGCACTGCGACAATCACCGACGTGGAGTTCCGGAATGTCGCCATCGTGGCACACGTCGACCATGGGAAGACGACCCTGGTCGATGCGATGCTGCGGCAATCGGGTGCGCTGACCCATCGCGGCGACGACGTAGTCGAGCGCCTGATGGACTCCGGGGATCTCGAGCGCGAAAAGGGCATCACGATCCTGGCGAAGAACACCGCAGTGCACCGCCAACACCCCGACGGCAGCATGACGGTCATCAACGTCATCGACACCCCCGGCCACGCCGACTTCGGCGGCGAGGTCGAGCGCGGCCTGTCGATGGTCGACGGCGTGCTGCTGCTGGTGGACGCATCCGAGGGGCCACTGCCGCAGACCCGCTTCGTGCTGCGCAAGGCGCTGGCCGCGCATCTGCCGGTCATCCTGGTCGTCAACAAGACGGACCGGCCCGACGCCCGCATCGCTGAGGTCGTCTCGGACAGTCACGACCTGCTGCTCGACGTGGCGTCAGACCTCGACGAGGAGGCCCAGAAGGCCGCCGAGGACGCGCTTGGACTGCCGACGCTGTACGCGTCGGGCCGCGCAGGCATCGCCAGCACCACCGAGCCGGCCAACGGCGAGAATCCCGACGGCGAGAACCTCGACCCACTGTTCGACGTGCTGCTGGAGCACATCCCGCCGCCGCAGGGTGACCCGGAGGCCCCGCTGCAGGCGCTGGTGACCAACCTCGATGCGTCGGCGTTCCTCGGCAGGCTCGCGCTGATCCGCATCTACAAGGGCCGGATACGCAAAGGCCAACAGGTCGCCTGGATGCGCGAGGTCGACGGCCATCCGGTCATCACCAACGCCAAGATCACCGAACTGCTGGTCACCGAAGGCGTGGACCGAACATCCACCGACGAGGCCATCGCCGGCGACATCGTCGCGGTGGCGGGCCTGCCCGAGATCATGATCGGCGACACGCTGGCCGATACCGAGCACGCGCATGCGCTGCCGCGCATCACCGTCGACGAGCCGGCTATCTCGGTGACCATCGGCACCAACACCTCGCCATTGGCGGGCAAGGTGTCAGGGCACAAGCTGACCGCGCGGATGGTGAAGTCGCGGCTTGACACCGAGCTCGTCGGCAACGTGTCGATCAAGGTTGTCGATACCGGCCGTCCCGACGCTTGGGAGGTGCAGGGCCGCGGCGAGCTGGCGTTGGCCGTGCTCGTCGAGCAGATGCGCCGCGAGGGCTTCGAGCTGACCGTCGGAAAGCCGCAGGTGGTCACCAGGACCATCGACGGCAAGCTGCACGAACCGTTCGAGGCGATGACGATCGACTGTCCGGAGGAGTTCGTCGGCGCCATCACCCAGCTGATGGCCGGCCGCAAGGGCCGCATGGAGGAAATGACCAACCACGCCGCCGGCTGGGTTCGGATGGACTTCATCGTGCCCAGCCGTGGGCTGATCGGGTTTCGCACCGACTTCTTGACGCTCACCCGCGGCACCGGCATCGCCAACGCCGTGTTCGACGGCTACCGGCCGTGGGCGGGCGAGATCCGGGCCAGGCACACCGGCTCGCTGGTCTCCGACCGGTCGGGCTCCATCACACCGTTCGCCATGATCCAGCTCGCCGATCGCGGCCAGTTCTTCGTAGAGCCCGGCCAGGACACCTACGAGGGGCAGGTCGTCGGCATCAATCCCCGGGCCGAGGATCTCGACGTCAACGTCACCCGCGAGAAGAAGCTGACGAACATGCGGTCGTCGACGGCCGATGTGATGGAGACGCTGGCCCGTCCCCTCGAGCTGGGCCTCGAGCAGGCGATGGAGTTCTGCGCTGAGGATGAGTGCGTTGAAGTCACTCCCGAGGTGGTCCGGGTGCGCAAGGTCGAACTGGACGCAACCAGCCGGGCCCGCAGCCGCTCAAGGGCCAAGGCCCGCGGATAGCCCTGCCGATACCCTGAACAGCGTGCCGGGCCCCCTACGCATCATCGCCGCGATATCCGCGCTGATCTTGCCGGTCTCCGGCTGCACCGTCAGCCCGCCGCCTGCGCCGCAGAGCACGGACACGACGGAGACGACGACACCGCCACCTCCGCGGGCGACCCAGATCATCATGGCCATCGACTCGATTGGCCCCGGGTTCAACCCGCATCTGCTCTCCGACCAGTCTCCGGTGAACGCGGCGATCAGCTCGCTGGTGTTGCCGAGTTCGTTTCGGCCGGTTCCCGACCCCGCCTCGCCGACCGGTTCGCGCTGGGAACTCGACACCACGCTGCTGGATTCGGCCGAGGTCACCAGCCAGAACCCGTTCACGGTCACCTACAAGATCCGCCCCGAGGCGCAGTGGACGGACAATGCGCCGATCGCTGCCGACGACTTCTGGTACCTGTGGCGGCAGATGGTCGGTCAGCCCGGGGTCGTCGACCCTGCCGGCTACGACCTGATCACCGGCGTGCAGTCCGTCGAGGGCGGCAAAACCGCGGTCGTCACGTTCTCCCAGCCCTATCCCGCATGGCGCGAGCTGTTCAACGACATCCTGCCCGCGCACATCGTCAAGGACGTCCCAGGCGGCTTCGCGGCCGGACTGGCTCGTGCGCTACCGGTCACCGGCGGCCAGTTCCGCGTCGAAACCATCGACCCGCAGCGCGACGAGATCCTGCTGACGCGCAACGACCGCTACTGGAGCGCCCCGGCCAAACCCGACCAGGTGCTGTTCCGTCGCGGCGGAGCGCCAGCCGCGCTGGCCGACTCGATCCGCAACGGCGACACCCAGGTCGCGCAGGTGCACGGTGGCGCGGCCGCGTTCGCGCAACTATCCGCGATTCCTGACGTGCGGACGGCGCGCATCGTCACGCCCCGCGTCATGCAGTTGACGTTGCGAGCCCAGCAGCCGCAGTTGGCGGATTCGCAAGTGCGCAAAGCGATTCTGGGCCTGCTCGACGTCGACCTGCTGGCCTCGGTGGGAGCCGGCGACGACAACACCGTGACGCTCGCGCAGGCCCAAGTGCGCTCGCCGTCCGACCCGGGTTACGTGCCCACCGCGCCTGCGGCGATGGGCCGCGATGCCGCGCTCGGGTTACTCGCCGACGCCGGCTACCAGATTGCGCCCATCGAGACGATGCCACCTCCCACACCGGGTGTGCCGCCGCCGAACAACAACCGCGGCCAGATCACCAAGGACGGAATGCCACTGTCGCTGCGGCTGGGTGTGGCCGCCAACGATCCGACAGCCGTCGCCGTCGCCAATACCGCTGCCGACCAACTGCGCAACGTCGGCATCGCGGCTTCGGTGTCGGCGCTGGATCCGGTGGCGCTGTACGGCGATGCGCTGGTCAACAATCGCGTCGACGCCGTGGTCGGCTGGCATCAAGCGGGCGGCGACCTCGCCACCGCGCTGTCGTCTCGCTACGGCTGCCCGGCGCTCGAGGCGACGGCCGTGTCGACGGCCACGCCCGGAACGCCGCCGCCGTCGCCTTCGCCTTCGCCGACAAGCAATGGGCCGGTGCCGCCACGGCCGACCACGACGGCGACGCCGACGACCCCGAGCCCGGCGCCGGAATCCGGCGCGCTGGTCCAAGCGCCGAGCAATATCACCGGCATCTGCGATCGGAGCATCCAGCCGAAGATCGACGCCGCGCTGGACGGCTCGGAGAACATCGGCGAGGTGATCAACGCCGTCGAACCCCGGCTCTGGAACATGTCGACTGTGCTGCCGATCCTGCAGGACACGACGATCGTGGCCGCCGGGCCCAGCGTGCAGAACGTCAACCTGTCCGGGGCCGTACCGGTCGGCATCGTCGGCGATGCCGGCAAGTGGGTCAAGACGCCGCAATAGTCCGCTACGCAAATCGGCCCCCTCCCGTGTGGAGGGGGGCCGATTCGTTTGATGCTCAGCTACTCGTTGCCCGAATCGCTGGACTTGCTGGCAGTACCGGACTTGCTGTCCGCACCGGTCTTGCTATCGGCACCGGTCTTGCTGTCTGGCTTCGTCGTATCGGGCTTGGTGTCTGTGCCCGTTTTGGTTTCGGTACCCGTCTTGGTGTCGGACCCGGACTTGCCAGTGTTGTTGTCTGCCTTGGCCGCATCGTTGTCGGCCTTGGTTTCGGTTGCACTGGTGCCGGCCGGCTTGGTCGTGGTGTCCGTCGCCTTGGCCTCGTCCGCCTTGGTCGTGGCGGTCTTGACCTCAGCCGTAGTGGTCGCGGCGGCCGATTCCTCGGTGGTAGCCGTCGACGGCGTTGCGGCGGTGGCCTCCGTGCTGCTGACGGTCGTCGCGTCAGCACTCGCAGCAGCCTCAGTGCTGTCCGTAGCCGCGGCCGTCTTTTCCGCGGTGGCGGTTTCATCGGCGGCGGTCTTCGTAGACGGTACGTTCAGCGTCACCATCGTGGTGGCCGCCTTCATCGTCGTCGCGGCGAGCGGCGCCGGCGTGATCGCCTGGACGATCATGTCTCTGATGTTCACCAAGAGGCTGAGCGTGCCGGAGCCCGGCGTGAGCAATCCACCCGTCTGGCTCGGTTGGTAACCGTTGATGAAGCCGTCGAGCATCACTGCGGGCGCGCTGAGAACGGCGTTGACAAGACCGCCCAAATCACCCGCGGAAATGGCGTTGACCATTGATTGGACGGCTGCGCCAGCGGATTGTAGGAGCGCGAGCGGCGGGCTTATCAGCCCGATACCGGCGACAAGTACGATATTCGGTAGTTGGTTAACAACGGCAACGAAATTGTTCAGCGGCTGCAGCAATGGAGTGAAGAACGGAAATGCCACCTGGATGACACCGCTCGCGATCGTCTCGGCCGCGGCCTGGACCTGGCCGTGCGAAAGCTGGGTCAAAGCCGTTTGAAGTATGGCTGGCAGACCGTTTGGATTGGACGACGAAAACACCTCGTTGAACGCCGTGTTGAGGCCCTGAGCCAAGGTCAGTTGGTTCACGATGAACTGCTGCAAGAGCGGCGCGACACCGTTCGCGAACGCTTGGCCGACAAGGGCTCCCGTGTTGTTGAGCGTGTTGTTGAGCAACGCCGCATACGCGTCGAGGGGACTAGCCGCTGCGGCGAGGTCGACAGCGGCGGAAATCACCCTCGGGACTTCTATGTGCGTCGGTGGGGCCGCTATCGGCGCCGCGGCGATCACACTTGCACCGACAAGGGCGATACCCGCGTTGAGATAGGGGCGGACAGCAACCTGCATGACATCTCCTTTTGACATAGCTGTGACTTCAGTCGGCCATAATTTACTCGCAAGTAAAGTCAAAATAGAACACGTTCTACCGAAATAATTCGGCACGCAATTCTGCGACAATCTCTCAACGATTAGCCGACCAAATAACGGTTAGCCCCTTTCGGCAACGCAGAAAATTCGAAGGCTTACGTCGCGGCGAGAACGGCGTCTGAGGGAATCGCTTAACACGTGTTAATTAGCTGAGCTCGCAACTCGCTACTGACCATCGTGTCAATTAACGCCAAACGTCGTCGGACCGAACTTTGCCGCGACCGTGCGCCAGCTAGGCTTTCGGCAGCAACGGATTCAGTAGGTAGTTAGCGACGCCCGTCAGCGCGGCAATGCAGCGCTCACGTCTGGCGGCGACCCGCTTGCGTTTGCGATCGCAAGCACAGAGATGGCCGTCAACCTCGAGCAGGTTGGCTGGCTTGGCTTCGCTCGCGAAGTATCCGCAGCCCGTGTGAGGCGTAGGCGGCGATTGCGAACACCGCGAGCAGCCAGTAGGGCGGACGGGCCAGTTCCCAGACGAACAGTGCCGCAAACAACGGCGCCCGCTGGGTTATCGCCAGCACTCCCGCCGCGCACGTCAACGACACGGCCGACACGTGAATGCTCGTCCCGGCCAAGTGGTTGAGCGCCAGCGTCGCCACTGATCCCGCCGCGGCGCCGGTGGCCAGCGCCGGAGTGAGCATGCCGCCAAGGGCGCCCGCACGAAGGAAGATCGCGGTGAGAAGCGGCTTCAACAGCAGGATGACGGCCGCTGCGCCAAGCGTCAGGCCGCTGTTCAAGCTCACCGTCAGAATGCTTCTGCCGTTGCCCGGCAATTCCGGCCACCAGATCGAGCAGATTCCGGTGAGCAACCCGGCGGCCGCAATCGATGGGATCAGCACCCACGACCGCAGCTGCACCCGTGGTCGCGCGGCGGCCATCACGCGATCGAATGCGAGACCCACCGCGGCGGCCAGAGGCGCGATCGCCAACGCCAGGAACGCGAACAGATAGGACAGCTTCGCTTCAGGCCATGTCAGCGCGTGTTGAAGATGGGTCACAGGGGATGCCACGGCGACGGCGAGGCTCGACGTGATCAGCGCGACGCCGACTGCGCGGGGATGCCAGGTGCCGAGCAGGATGCGCGCGGCGAACAACGCACCGCCCAGCGGCACGCTGTAGACAGCGGCAAGGCCCGCGCCTGCGGCGCACGCCAGCAGGATCTCGCGGTCGCGCGGCGTGAACGACCACCGCGAAGTGCCGAAATCGCTCAGCGCAGCGGCTAACTGGCGCGGTGCGCCTTCGCGGCCCAGGGAGGCGCCGGATCCGACCAGCAACACCTGCAGGGCGGCGTCGATCGACAACGGCCAACGGGGCAGCGGGTCAGGGCTCTTGATCGCCGCGGACAACGGCGGGACCTCGGTGCGCCGGCGAAGAATCCACCAACCGCAGCCTGCGATCGCCCCGCCGATCATCGGGCCGAGCGCTCGACGGACAGGGCTGCTTCCCCCGACGCCGGTGAGCAGCGTGCCGAATGTGTAGTGATAGGTGAGGTGTTCGACACTGTGCAGCAGCAAGGTTGTCGCGCCGCCGGCGACGCCCGCCAGCAGGCCGATGATGACGATCGCGCATCCGAACTCAACGGTGCGCCGTGTCACGAGCTGAATCTAATTCACTTCAGCGCCGATGAACGGGCAAGCTTGTGCGAATGGAGACGCCGCGCCTGTTGTTCGTGCACGCACATCCTGACGACGAGACGCTGACGACGGGCGCGACGATCGCGCACTACGTCGCCAGGGGCGCGCAAGTCCGCGTTGTCACATGCACGCTCGGTGAAGAGGGTGAAGTGATCGGCGAGCGTTGGGCGCATCTCGTCGTCGACGCGGCTGATCAGCTCGGCGGTTACCGCATCGGCGAACTGACTCGTGCGCTCAACGCACTCGGCGTCGATGAGCCCGTCTTTCTCGGCGTCGCCGGTCGCTGGCGCGACTCCGGCATGGACGGCACATCGCCGCGACATCGGCAGAGGTTCGTCGACGCCGATCCGCGCGAAGCTGTCGGAGCGCTGGTCGCCATCATTCGCGAGCTGCGCCCACATGTCGTCGTCACCTATGACGCCCATGGTGGTTACGGACATCCCGACCACATCCATGCGCACGAGGTGACAAAGGCGGCCGTCGCGGCATCCGCTGGGGATGACTATCCCGGCGAACCGTGGAACGTGCAGAAGGTCTATTGGACGGTGATGTCGAAGTCCGCGATGGGCGAGGGTCTGCGGGCCCTGGGCGACGTGCCGCCGGCGTGGATCCGGGTGTCGGTCGACGACGTGCCGTTCGGGTATCCCGACGAGGCGATCGACGCCGTGATGGAAGTCCCCGACCAGTTGCCGGCCAAGGTCGCCTCGTTGCGTGCGCATGCCACCCAGGTCACCGTCGCCCCCGACGGGCGTTCTTGCGCATTGTCGAACAACATCGCGTTGCCGATCGGGCCGGTTGAGCACTACGTCCTTGCCGCCGGAATGCCAGGAGAACGCGACGCCCGAGGCTGGGAAACCGACCTGCTCGCCGGGCTGAACCTGGAATAGCGCACGCGGCGCGCGGTAAGCTCCCCGACAACCCAGCGTGTGAAAGGGATGGCGATGGACCCGGACATGGATCCCAACCTGCAGCACTGGCAGGACCGCGCAGACAACCTGCAATGGGTGATCGGGTCGCTGGTCTCGCTGCTCGACAGCATCCCGACCTGATACCAAACCCCAAGCCGACGCGGCTGCGGCCCGTCGTGCTGACGTTGCTCGCCGTCGATGGCGTGCTCTCGGCCGTCGCGGCCGCGTTCTTCCTACCCGTCCGAATCGGATCGGTGCCGTTTCCGATCAGCGCGCTGGTGAGCGGTCTGATCAACGCGATGCTGGTCTGGGCCGCTCTTCAGTGGACGGCGGCACCTCGCGTGGCTGCACTGCCGTTGTGGTGTTGGCTGCTGACCGTCGCGGGGCTGACGCTGGGCGGACCGGGCGACGACATCGTCTTCGGCGGCGTAGGAATCATGGAGTACGCACCGCTGCTGCTGATCGTGCTGGGTGCTTTGCCTCCCGCCGTCGTGCTGTGGCGCCAGGTGCGTACGGCCTGACCGCCTCGGACTACTGTGGCCGATATGTCACGCAGTGGTTTCAGAATGTGAGACGTGCGGATGATTCTCAACGACGCGACGGTTACACGGGAGTGGCTCTGAACCCCCAGCGCGGCGCCGACCTGCCCAGCCCGGTGATCCCACCGAAGTCCGATGCGCCTAGTCCTGCCGCCTTGCGGCGGGTCTTGCGTCGGGCCCGTGACGGGGTCGCGCTCAATGTCGACGAAGCAGCGATCGCGCTGACCGCGCGCGGAGACGATCTCGCGGATCTGTGTGCGAGCGCGGCGCGGGTGCGCGATGCCGGTCTGGAGTCGGCCGGCCGCCGGGGGCCGAACGGACGATTGCCAGTCAGCTATTCGCGCAAGGTGTTCATCCCCGTCACCCACCTGTGCCGCGACTCCTGTCACTACTGCACATTCGTCACGGTGCCGGGCCGGCTGCGCGCCCAGGGCATGGGCATGTACATGGAGCCCGACGAGATCCTCGACGTCGCCCGTCGCGGCGCCGAATTAGGTTGCAAGGAAGCGTTGTTCACACTCGGCGACCGGCCGGAGGACCGGTGGGACGAGGCGCGGCAATGGCTCGACGAGCGCGGCTACGACTCGACGCTGGACTACGTGCGAGCGATGGCGATCCGGGTGCTCGAGGAAACCGGTCTGCTGCCGCATCTGAACCCCGGGGTCATGTCGTGGTCGGAGCTGTCGCGCTTGAAGCCAGTGGCGCCGTCGATGGGGATGATGCTGGAGACCACATCACGGCGGTTGTTCGAGACGAAGGGCCTGGCGCACTACGGCAGCCCGGACAAGGATCCTGAGGTCCGGCTGCGGGTTTTGACGGACGCGGGCCGGCTCTCGATCCCGTTCACCACTGGGCTGCTGGTCGGCATCGGCGAGACGCTTGACGAGCGGGCCGAGACCATTCACGCGATTCGCCGCTCGCACAAGGAGTTCGGGCACGTTCAGGAAGTGATCGTGCAGAACTTCCGCGCCAAGGACCACACGGCGATGGCATCGACGCCGGATGCCGGGTTCGAGGACTTCCTGGCGACCGTCGCGGTCACCCGGCTGGTGATGGGTCCGAAGATGCGGGTGCAGGCGCCGCCGAATCTGGTGTCGCGCAGCGAGTGTCTGGCACTGATCAGTGCGGGCGTCGACGACTGGGGCGGGGTGTCGCCTCTGACCCCCGATCACGTCAACCCGGAGCGGCCGTGGCCGGCGCTGGACGAACTTGCCGACGTCACGGCCGAGGCCGGCTACGACTTGGTGCAGCGGCTTACCGCCCAGCCGAAGTATGTGCAGGCCGGCGCGGCGTGGATCGATCCGCGGGTGCGTGGACACGTCGACGAGTTGGCCGACCCTGATAGCGGTTTCGCGTTGGACGTCAATCCGGTGGGCCGGCCGTGGCAGGAGCCCGACGAGGCGACCGAATCGTTGGGCCGTACCGATTTGCACACGGCGATCGATTCGGAGGGCCGGCTCACCGAGACGCGCAGCGATTTGGGTAGCGCGTTCGGTGACTGGGAGTCGATCCGCGAAAAGGTCCACGAACTGGCGGCACGGGCGCCGGAGCGCGTCGACACCGACGTGTTGGCGGCGCTGCGTTCGGCCGAGCGCGATCCGGCCGGCTGCAGCGACGACGAGTATCTGGCGCTGGCCACCGCCGACGGACCGGCATTGGACGCCGTTGCGGCGCTGGCGGATTCGCTGCGCCGCGACGCCGTCGGAGACGACGTCACCTTCGTCGTCAACCGCAACATCAACTTCACGAACATCTGCTACACCGGCTGCCGGTTCTGCGCGTTCGCCCAGCGCAAGGGCGACGCCGACGCCTACAGCCTGTCGACCGACGAGGTCGCCGACCGGGCCTGGGAGGCCCACGTCGCCGGGGCGACCGAGGTATGCATGCAGGGTGGCATCGATCCGGAATTGCCGGTGACCGGCTATGCGGATCTGGTGCGGGCAGTCAAGGCGCGGGTGCCCTCGATGCATGTGCATGCGTTTTCGCCGATGGAGATCGCCAACGGAGTCACCAAGGGCGACTTGAGTATTCGGGAATGGTTGACCAGCCTGCGCGAGGCGGGACTGGACACCATCCCGGGTACCGCCGCGGAGATCCTCGACGACGAGGTGCGCTGGGTGCTGACCAAGGGCAAGCTGCCGACGTCGATGTGGATCGAGGTCGTCACCACCGCCCACGAGGTCGGGTTACGGTCGAGCTCGACGATGATGTACGGCCATGTCGATCAGCCTCACCACTGGGTCGGGCACTTGAACGTGTTGCGCAGCATCCAGGACCAGACCGGCGGCTTCACCGAATTCGTGCCGCTGCCGTTCGTGCACCAGAGCAGCCCGCTTTATCTGGCGGGTGGCGCGAGGCCGGGTCCGACGCATCGTGACAACCGTGCCGTGCATGCGTTGGCGCGGATCATGTTGCACGGCAGGATCTCTCACATCCAGACGAGCTGGGTCAAGCTCGGTGTCGAGCGTACGCAGGTGATGCTGCGGGGCGGCGCCAACGATCTCGGCGGAACGCTGATGGAGGAGACCATCTCGCGGATGGCCGGTTCGGAGTTCGGCTCGGCCAAGTCCGTCGAGGAACTCGCCGCGATCGCCGCGGGCATCGGCCGTCCTGCCCGTCAGCGCACGACCACCTATGCGTCGCTAGCCGCTTAGGCGATTGACAGGCGATTCCCAGCAAGTCCCGAATAGTGTGCGTCCATGACGACAATCGCGGGACTTCCCGCGCACGCCCTACTGGTTCACGCAATCGTCGTGCTTGTGCCGCTGGTCGCGCTGCTGGCAATCCTGTGCGCATTGTGGCCCGCGGCCCGTCGACGGCTGGTGTGGCTCGTGCTTGTGCTCGCGGCAGTCAACTTCGTCCTCACGCCGTTCACCACTGAAGCCGGCGAGTGGCTCTACGACCAGAGAAAACAACACAGCCCGATACTTCAAGAGCACGCCGAGCGCGGGGAATGGATGATCTACTTCTCGGCCGCGCTGCTGGTGGTCGCCATCGCTTTGGCGATCCTGCACTTTCTTGAAAGCAGGTCCGACAAACGGAGAACCATTGCGACGGTCATCGTGGCAGTCGTCGCGCTTGCGGTTGGTGTGTCGTCGATCGTGGGCGTGTACCGGATCGGGGATGCCGGCGCACAGTCGGTGTGGGGCCGGGGCGGCTGACACCCCGACCCCCCACGACGTCAGGCTTGCTTGAGCGCCTCGATATCGAGCGTGATGGTGACCTTGTCGCCGACGACCGCTCCACCGGTTTCGAGCGGCATATCGATCTCGATGCCGAAGTCCTTGCGGTTCAACACGACTGAGGCCTCGAAACCCGCGACCTCACCGTGGCCCATACCGGGGTTCACGCCGTTGAACTCGAGCTCGAGGCTGATCGGCTTGGTGATGCCCTTCAGCGTGAACTCGCCGTCGATCACGTAGCCGTCACCGTTGGGACGCACACCCGTCGACGCGAAGGTGGCGGTGGGGTACTTGTCGACATCGAAGAAATCCGCCGACTTGACATGCGCGTCGCGCTGCTCGTTGTTGGTGTTGACCGAGTCGACCGCGATCTCGGCGGTCACTGACGGTGTGCCGTCCTCGGCGACGACGATCGCGCCGCTGAACGTCTGGAAGGTGCCTCGCACCTTGCTCACCACGAGGTGGCGTACGGAAAAACTGATCGACGAGTGAACCGGGTCGATGGCCCAGGTTCCCGTACGGAGCTGCGCGGTAGCAGTCGTCATGCTGATGTCCTCTCCTCATCGGGTGTCGGGTTGTCCGACGCCTCCACCATCAAAGCGGACTACGGTCCGCAACTATTCCCTGACGCCACGAGTGACCGCAAAATGCCACGGCACCGCGGCGTGTCGCGTGCAGACGCGGTCGCTCGCGGGATCGGCCGGATCAGCACCAATTCACGACAATCTCGAAGGGCTGTGTCACTAGGCGTGCTGTATGTGCTACGTCTAGTATCAGTAACCACGCGCCACCCTTAACCGGAAGGCGTGACAGTTAGGGCACACTGAGACAGGCGTCCAAGTACCGGCAGCGGATACTTGCTGCGACTTCATAGCGGGCCCGACCAGACTGGCAGCCCCACTGGACAGGAGATCGAGGAGACTTGAGGAGTTCCCAGTGACGTACACGATTGCCGAACCCTGCGTCGACATCAAAGACAAGGCGTGTATCGAGGAGTGCCCTGTCGATTGCATCTACGAGGGCGCACGCATGCTGTACATCCATCCGGACGAGTGCGTCGACTGCGGCGCATGCGAGCCGGTCTGCCCTGTCGAGGCCATCTATTACGAGGACGATGTGCCCGATCAGTGGAGCGGGTACACGCAGATCAACGCCGACTTCTTCGCCGAACTCGGATCGCCCGGCGGCGCGTCGAAGGTCGGGATGACGGAGAACGACCCGCAGTCGGTCAAGGACCTGCCTCCTCAGGGCGAGGACTCATAACGGCTCGCCCACAGCTTCGCAGGCGCACGTCCGCTGAGCGCAGCGAAGCGGCTAGACAACCCCGAGCGGCGTCGCTTCCGGTGTTCCCCTGGGACACCCTGGCCGACGTCACCGCGCTGGCGCGTTCGCACCCTGACGGGATCGTCGACCTGTCGGTGGGAACACCGGTAGATCCGGTGGCGCCGCTGATCCGCGAGGCACTTGCCGCGGCCAGTGCCGCGCCGGGATACCCGACGACGGCAGGGACACCTGCGCTGCGCGCATCGGCCGCGGCGGCACTGCATCGCCGATATGGCGTTACGGGGTTGGCGGATGACGCGGTCCTGCCGGTGATCGGCACCAAGGAACTGATCGCGTGGCTGCCGACGCTGCTTGGTCTCGGCCCCGACGACCTCGTCGTCGTGCCCGAGCTCGCTTATCCCACATACGAAGTCGGGGCTCAGCTCGCTGGCACCCGGATCGTGCGCGCCGACTCGCTGACCCAGCTCGGCCCGCAATCGCCCGCGCTGATCTACCTCAACTCGCCCAGCAATCCGACGGGCAAGGTGCTGGGCGTCGAACACCTGCGCAAGGTTGTCGGTTGGGCGCGCGATCGTGGCGCGCTGGTGGCATCCGACGAGTGCTATCTAGGTCTTGGCTGGGACGCGCAACCGTATTCGGTGCTGCATCCGGACGTGTGCGACGGCGACCACACTGGGCTGCTGGCGGTGCATTCGCTGTCGAAGACGTCGTCGCTGGCGGGCTATCGCGCGGGTTTCGTCGCGGGCGATCCAGCCGTGGTCGCCGAGCTGCTCGCGGTGCGCAAGCACGCCGGGATGATGGTGCCGACGCCGGTGCAAGCGGCCATGGTCGCGGCACTGGACGATGACGCACACGAACGCGAGCAGCGCGAGTGGTATGCGCGACGGCGGGCTCAGCTGCTGCCGGCGCTGCAGTCGGCCGGGTTGACGGTCGACAACTCTGAGGCCGGGCTCTACATCTGGGCGACCCGCGGCGAGCCGTGCCGCGACACCGTCGCGTGGATGGCGCAGCGGGGGATCCTGGTCGCGCCCGGTGAGTTCTACGGCCCGCGCGGGGCAAAGCATGTCCGGGTCGCATTGACCGCCACAGACGAGCGGATAGCCGCGGCCGTCCAGCGGCTGACGTGACGCCGAGTGTTGGCTTATGCCACGCGAAATCGGCTGCGGCGTAGCACAAGCCAACACTCGAGCCGCCAAGAGCTGAGCAATCCGAGCGACATCGCCGTCGTCATCGTCTTACCAACGGGAGCTGCAGTGGTCAGGTCTTGATGCTGCGCCTGTCCGATGTGGACAGCGCGAGCAGACGCAAAACTGCCCAATTTCCAGCCAAAATGGGCAGTTTTATGACTGCTCGCGCAAGCTAAGCCTCCGTCGCGCGCAAACCCAACGCCAGCACCAGACGGTCGTCGGGGTCGTCCAGCGACGTAGACATCAGCTTCTCGATGCGGCGAACCCGATACCGCACCGTGTTCGGGTGCACGTGCAGCCGCTGTGCGACGGCCGCGATGTCGCCGAACCCGTCGAGATACGCCTGCAATGTGTCGGCGAGCATGGGGTCCTGTTCACGCAACTGCCGCACTCGCGGATCGACCAACCGCGGCTGCCCGGCGACCTGCGACACGATCTCGTCGAGCAGCACCGTCGTGCGCGCCTCGTCGAGTGACGTCACCTGCCCGATCGCGCCGGGATGGCGCTCGGCACTGTCGAATACGCGGTCCACCTCGGCACGCGCTCCCGCAGCGCCGGCCAGACCCGCGAGCTGGGCGGCGATCACCGCGCGCAGCGTCACCCCGAGTTCCCGCCGCAACGCCGCGACCATGCCGCGCACCCATGACGTCACCGACGACGCCCCACCGGTCTTCGGCAGCAGCACATACACGCGCTCGCCCGTCGTCGCGATCTGGGCGTCGGCCCGAAACGCACTGGCGCTCAATGCAATCACGTCGGCAGGTACCGCCATCTCAACGCCGACAAAGCCGATCAACGCCGCGCGGCCGTCGGCGGTGATGCCGAGTTCACGGGCGACGGCGCCGATGTCGACGTCCTCGCCGGCCAAGCCCAGCAGCTCCTGCACGCGGACAGTATGCGTCGACGGCGTGGCCGCGAGCCGCGACATGATGCGCGCCGCGAGCACCGCGCCGCCGCGCAGGACTTCTTCGACGTCATCGGCCAGCGGCGCCGAACCTTGTTGCAGCCATATCGTTCCCGCGAAACCGGGCCTGCGGCGGGCATCGGTCGCCGGCAGATGGATGCCGACCGCCAAGCGCGGACGCAGCCCCAACTCGGGGCGCTCGGCGACGCGGACGACGTCATTGCTCGCGCGCAACGCGTCGAAGATGCCCCACTGGCCGATCCATTCGAGATGCTCCGGCGGCCCCGCGCGACCGAGGATGCTCAGCCGGCGCAGTTCGTCGGCCTCGTCGCTGGACGCCGAGTAGGCCAGGACGTGCGAGTCCGCGTCTTCGATGCTGATCATGCCGTGCGTGCGGTCGGCGATGGACTGTGCGAGGCCGAACAGATCCGTGCCGGAGTCGTAGAGCGGATCGCCGCGGTCGCCGTGGTGCTCGAAGGCGTGGTTGACGAGCTTGTAGAGCAGTTCCCACCGCGCCCGCGGCTCGACGGCCACCACTGCGGTGCCGAGCGCGACTGCACGTTTGACCGCGGCGGCCGACGGCTCCTTGACGAAGATGGCGGCGGGCACCCGGCCGGTCCCGGCGAACTGCTGCTCGAGCCACCCCACCGCTTGCGCGTCCGACACACCGAGCAGGAAGAACAGGTCGGCGGATCCCGGCCCCACGGCCAGCCCGAGGCGCACATCGTCGGCATCTACCAGCGCCACCGAGCCGACCGGCATGTCCAACCCGCGCGGCGCCTCGACGAGCGTCACCATCGTTCGGTCCAAGGCGAGCAACAACTGCCCGAGACCAAGCCCGGCCGTCTGCACCGCCATTGCACGCTCCTTTGTCCGATTCGACTATAGATGCCGAATGGAGTTGTCGGATCAGCCATGTGTTGCGCGTCGCAATCAGGGCATTCTTGCTGCATGGACGCCATCACCGACGTGCCCTTTCCGGCCAACGAGCCGATCCATGAATACGCACCTGGTTCGGGTGAACGCACCCGGCTGACCGAACAACTCAAGGCGCTCTCCGCTGACGCCATCGACCTACCGCACGTCATCGGCGGCACCCACCGCATGGGCGGCGGCCAGCGCATCGACGTCGTCCAGCCGCATCGCCACTCCGCGCGGCTGGGCACAATGACCAACGCCGAGCACGCCGATGCATCCGCCGCGATCGAAGCGGCGATGGCCGCCAAGGCCGACTGGGAGGCCACGCCGTTCGACGAACGCGCGGCGGTCTTCCTGCGGGCAGCCGACCTGCTGGCAGGTCCGTGGCGAGAGAAGCTTGCCGCGGCCACCATGCTCGGTCAGTCCAAGACCGCCTATCAGGCCGAGATCGACGCGCCGTGTGAGCTCGTCGACTTCTGGCGGTTCAACGTCGAGTTCGCACGCCAGATCCTGGCGCAGCAACCGATCAGCAGCCGCGGTATGTGGAACCGCACCGATTACCGGCCGTTGGAGGGCTTCGTCTACGCGATCACGCCCTTCAACTTCACCGCGATCGCCGGGAACCTGCCGACCGCGCCCGCGCTGATGGGCAACACCGTGGTGTGGAAGCCGTCGCCGACCCAGACGTTCGCCGCGTACCTGACCATGCAGCTGTTGGAGGCCGCCGGCCTGCCGCCCGGTGTGATCAACCTGCTGAACGGCGACGGGATCGCGGTTTCCGATGTGGCCCTTGCGGATCCGCGGTTGGCCGGGATTCACTTCACCGGGTCGACGGGAACGTTCCAGCATCTGTGGCGCGAGGTCGGCAACAACATCGACCGCTATCACACGTATCCACGACTGGTCGGGGAGACCGGCGGCAAGGATTTCGTCGTGGCGCATTCGTCAGCGCGTCCGGATGTGTTGCGCACGGCACTGATTCGCGGCGCCTTCGACTACCAAGGACAGAAATGCTCGGCGGCGTCGCGCGCGTTCATCCCGCGCTCGGTGTGGCAGCGGATGGGCGACGACTTCCTGTCGGCCACCGAGGCGTTGCGCTACGGCGACGTGACCGATCTGACGAACTACGGCGGCGCACTGATCGACGAGCGCTCGTTCGCGAAGAACGTGAAGGCGATCGAGCGCGCCAAGAGCGCTGCCAATGTGACAATTGCGGTCGGCGGCGAATACGACGACAGCGAAGGCTATTTCGTCCGGCCGACGGTGCTGCTGTCCGACGACCCGACCGACGAGTCGTTCTGCACCGAGTACTTCGGGCCGATCCTTTCGGTGCATGTGTACCCCGATGGCGATTACGACCGGATCCTCGGCGTTGTCGACACCGGTGCCAAGTACGCGCTGACTGGTGCGGTGATCGCCGACGATCGTGCGGCCGTGCTGAAGGCACAGCAGCGGCTGCGGCATGCGGCGGGCAATTTCTACGTCAACGACAAGCCCACCGGCGCGGTGGTCGGTCAGCAGCCGTTCGGCGGTTCGCGGGCATCCGGCACCA
Source organism: Mycobacterium sp. (assembly GCF_035274705.1). Classification (GTDB taxonomy): domain Bacteria; phylum Actinomycetota; class Actinomycetes; order Mycobacteriales; family Mycobacteriaceae; genus Mycobacterium. The sequence goes on from NZ_DATENY010000020.1 coordinate 22,016, forward strand.
ACGACAAGGCGGGCTCGGCACTGAACATGCTGCGCTGGACGTCGGCCCGGTCGATCAAGGAGACGTTCGTCCCGCCCACCGATCACAACTACCCCCACATGGAGGTCTGACGATGGCCGAGGTGTTTCACCGGGTGGTCCGCCCGGTCATCCTGGCCGCCGGCCGGTCGGACCGGTTGCGGCGAACCGCCGAACGGATGCCAGTCACCCGCAGTGTGGTGCACCGGTTCGTGCCGGGTGAGACGGTCGGCGACGCGATGAATTCCGTTGAGCAGTTGCGGAACTCGGGCCGCCTGGTCAGCATCGACTATCTGGGCGAGGACGTCACCGACGTCGATATGGCCAACGCCACCGTCGATGCGTACCTGACGCTGCTCGACGCCCTGGGAACGCGGAGCGAACCCGCCGGAGAGGTCCGGCCTTTGGAGGTGTCGCTGAAGCTGTCGGCGCTCGGCCAGGCGTTGCCGCGCGACGGGGAGAAGATCGCGCTGGAGAACGCCCACACGATTTGCGAGCGGGCTCAGCGGCTCGGCGTGTGGGTGACGGCGGACGCCGAAGACCACACGACGACGGACTCGACGCTGTCGATCGTTCGTGACTTGCGTACTGAGTTCGATTGGCTCGGTACGGTTTTGCAGGCCTACCTCAAGCGCACGGAGGCGGATTGCCGCGAGTTCGCCGCGTCGGGCGCGCGGATCCGGCTGTGCAAGGGCGCATACGACGAACCCGCGTCGGTCGCGTACCGCGCCGGCGACGACGTCATCGACTCATACCTCCGCTGCTTGCGGGTGCTGATGGCGGGCAGCGGGTATCCGATGGTGGCCTCGCACGATCCCGAGATCATCGAGGCCGTTCCGGCGATGGCCCGCGAGAATAGCCGCAGCGTGGACGATTTCGAATACCAGATGCTGTACGGAATTCGTGATGCCGAACAGCGCAGGCTGGCCGACGAGGGCAATGACGTCCGCGTCTATGTTCCGTTCGGCACCCAGTGGTACGGCTACTTCGTTCGTCGGCTGGCCGAGCGTCCCGCGAATCTGACGTTCTTCTTGCGCGCACTGGCCGAGCGGAGGCACTAAGCGGGATACGCGGCGACGGGCATGACGACAAAGCCGCGACATGTCCCGCCGAGGATGTCTGTGCGCCATGTCCCGGCCAGCGAACCGCCCTGGGCAGGTGTGTAGTACACCTGCGATCGCGCCGGTGCCCACTCGGCGGGCAGACCGTCGCCGCGGAAGCACTGCCATTGCCAGTTGTATGCGAACACCCACCGCGAGCCGTCCCAGGTGTACCGCGTCGGCTGCGGGATGGTGGGGTTGCTCGGCGCCGGGCCGTCAACGACCGTTGCTACGCAGAGACCGCTCGAACAATCGGTGGCCAACGTGTACTGGGAGCTGAAGTCCGATTCCGGTTGAAGTTTGGCCATGCTGCTGCCGTTCTTCTGCGATGCATAGGTGACGAGCGTGTATCGGCCATTCCACTGCGGACCTGCTGCTTCGGCAGTCGCGGTGATGGAGATGCAGGCAGCAGTAACCGAAGTCGCGGCCAACGACGCGCTCCATATCCGACGGGCAAACATTAACCGCAGGCTAATTGGCCCAACCGTCAAATCAACCTATGGGTGCGGCATGTCTTGGCTACGAACGGATTACGGATTCGCATCGGTTGAAGGAAACGAGTTCGCGGATGAATTCCACATCACTCATCGCTCTTGCAGCCCTTACACTCGGCGGTGCCCCGGGATGACACGAGGACGTAGCCGGCGCCGGCGAACAGTGCGGGCATCATCGCCATCATCCCGTATATCGCGGTCATCGTGTCACCCCTCTCGAAAGCTCGTCTTGTTGTCTAGTGTTTTCAACGATGTAGACCGTTACACGGTTCAAAACTCATCGCGTGAGGTCGAATTTCGTGGCGCCGTACGGCTCGGCGGTGCCGAACGCGAACACCGTGACGGGCGTGACCCGGTACACGTACCACGGCGGCGGGCCCGCCGACGGAGCGCTGTATTCGGCCGTCACGGCGTCACCGTCGACCCGCGCGGGCCAGCCATCTGCCGCGTACGCCTCTGCGACAGTGCGCAGTTCGTCGGCGTCGGTAACGCGTTCAGCGGTGCCTTCCATCACCAGGTCGAACGGATGCGTCGCGACGCTGACGACGCAGCGTGGATCGGCCGCGATGTTGCGCGACTTGCGGGTTCCCGGACCGGAAGTGAAATACCAGACGCCGTCGATCTGGATGAAGCCGACGGGCGTGGCATGCGGCATCCCGTTCGGGTTGATCGTCGTCAGCCATGCCGTGTGCCGGTTGGGCCCGCCGGTGTCGACAACGCCAAGGCCCAACTTGCGGCGTGGGAAGCGTCGGCGTGTTCGACTAGAGGCTTCTGCGAGCTCTCCGCTGACGCCGCTAACGCTCGCCGAGCATCATCAGCGCCCAGGCCGCGATCGACTGTGCATCGGTGATGACGCCGGCGCGGATCATCGTCTCGACCTGTTCGCGCGTGAACCACTCGCTGTGCATGTCCTGCTCCTCGTGCTCGCGCTCATGCTCACCTTCGGTGATGCCCGCCGCGAGAAAAACCCAGCCGCGCTGACTGCTCATTCCCGGCGCGACGTCGAGCTGTCCGAGCACCGTCATGGACGCCGCCCGCAGCCCGGTCTCCTCGCGCAGTTCGCGAGCAGCCAGCTCGCCCGCCTCGAGGTGCTCCTGCTCGGGTGCGGTTCCCTGCGGAAACTCCCAGCGCCGCAAGCCCAGCGGGTATCGGAACTGCTCGACGAGGTGGAATCGGTCGCCGTCACGGGGGATCACCAGGGCGTACGTCGGCTTGTCGACCACGGCGTAGATCCCGGTGCTGCCGTCGGGTCGGCGGATGTCGTCCTCACGCAGGGTCATCCAGTTGTTCCGATACACCTCGCGCGACGCCATCCGCTGGATGTGTTCCACGCGCCAAGTATGCCCAGCGGTAACCTCACGGTCGTGCTGTTGGCCTCGCTGAATCCGGCCGCCGTCGCCGCCGGCGCAGACATCGCGGATGCCGTGCGCATCGGCGGCGCGGTGCTCAGCCGCAGCGACCTCGTCGGCGCCGCGACGTCGGTGGCCGAGCGTGTCGCCGCCGCCGACCGGGTCGCCGTGCTGGCCACCCCAACCGCGACGACGGTGCTGGCCGTCACGGGCGCACTGATCGCCGGCGTGCCCGTTGTCCCTGTGCCCGCGGACGTCGGCGCCGCCGAGCGCCGTCACATCCTCACCGACTCCGGCGCCCAGGCGTGGCTGGGGGAGAAGCCCGACGACACCGAGGGGTTGTCGCATATTCCCGTGCGCCTGCACGCGCGGTCGTGGCACCGCTACGCCGAGCCGCCGCCGGAGTCGACGGCGCTGATCATCTACACCTCGGGCACCACCGGTCCGCCCAAGGGCGTAGTGGTCAGCCGGCGGGCCATCGCCGCCGATATCGACATGCTCGCCGAGGCCTGGCAATGGACACCCGACGACACCCTGGTGCACGGGCTACCGCTGTACCACGTGCACGGCCTGGTATTGGGCCTGCTCGGGCCGCTGCGCATCGGAAACCGCTTCGTGCACACCGGAAAACCGTCACCGGCTTTGTATGCTTCGGCCGGCGGTTCGATGTACTTCGGGGTGCCCACCGTGTGGTCACGCATCGTCGACGACGGCGACGCGGCGCGGGCACTCGCCGATGCACGCCTGCTGGTGTCCGGCAGTGCGCCGCTTCCCGTGCCGGTGTTCGACAGGCTCGCCGAACTGACGGGACACCAACCGGTGGAACGGTACGGCAGTACCGAATCGCTGATCACGCTCAGCACCCGCGCCGACGGCGAGCGGCGAGCCGGCTGGGTGGGCCTGCCATTGGCCGGCGTCGAGACCCGTCTGGTCGACGAGGACGGCGCCGAGGTTCCTCATGACGGGGAAACTATTGGGCGACTGCAGGTTCGGAGCCCAACGATGTTCGACGGCTATCTCAACCGGCCGGATGCCAGCGCCGAGGCCTTGGACGGGGACTGGTACCGCACCGGCGACGTCGCGGTCATCGACGGCGACGGCATGCACCGCATCGTCGGCCGCGAGTCTGTGGATCTGATCAAGACCGGCGGGTTCCGGGTGGGCGCAGGCGAGATCGAGGCCGTGCTTCTCGGGCATCCCGGCGTGACGGAAGTGGCCGTCGTCGGCGTGCCGGACGACGACCTCGGCCAGCGCATCGTTGCCTTCGTCGTGGGCGACGCAGAACCCGACGCGTTGATCGACTATGTGGCCCAGCAACTTTCGGTGCACAAGCGACCGCGGCAGGTGCGGCTGGTCGACAGCTTGCCGCGCAACGCGATGGGCAAGGTGCTCAAGAAGGAGTTGGCCGGATGGGCCGAAGACGAACGCGAGTGAGGATCGCAGCGACGAACGAGCGAGGACCGGTGGGAGCGAGAGTCGAGAAATGAGCCTCACGTTCGAGGAGATCTGCATCGACGCCCACGACCCGAACGCGCTTGGTGCGTGGTGGGCGACGGTGCTGGGCTGGCGAACCTATGTCGACAAGGACGGCGATGTGGTGCTGGAAGCGCCGCCAGGCGGCGGTCCCAACTGGTTGTTCGTCGTCGTGCCCGACGACAAGGTGGTCAAGAATCGCATCCATTTGGACTTCCGTCCCGATAACCAGCAGGCCGAGGTGGATCGGGTAGTCGGCCTGGGCGCTCGGCACGTGGACGTCGGCCAGGGTGAGCAGACCTGGGTGGTGCTGGCCGACCCCGAGGGCAACGAGTTCTGCATCCTGGCCTCGAAAGCCTGATGACCCAACTACCGCGAGCGTGCGTGTCTGTACCCCGACACGCCGCAATTGGTGTGCACTTTGCGCACGTTCGTCGGCGGATCAGTGCATTGGTTGCGGCGACCGCGCTCGTCAGCGGGTGCGCCACGGCGGTGCCGATTGAGCCTGTATCCACCACTCAGTCGGTCGCGCCCACACCCGACGCACAGCTGTCGATCGGCCCAGCCGCCACAGATACGTTTGGCGGCTGGATTCCTGAAGGCCAGACACTCAGCCCGTTCGACGTGTCGAATCCGGTCCTGGCCCAACTTGATCCGGCTCTCCTCCAAGCTATCCAGGATGCGACGCGCAAAGCGGCGTCGGAAGGCATCGACATCAGGATCACGTCGGGTTGGCGCTCCCCGGGCTTTCAGCAGCGGCTGTTCGATGATGCCGTCGCCAAGTTCGGAAGCGTTGACGTCGCAAGGCAATTCGTCGCCGCACCCGAGGTTTCCAAACACGTTCTCGGCCAGGCCGTCGATGTCGCACCCGTGGATGCCGATCAATGGCTGATCCGCAACGGCGTCCAGTTCGGCCTGTGTCAGATCTACGCGAACGAGATCTGGCATTTCGAGTTGGCGGTCGACGAGCACGGCAACTGCCCGCCGCTGAAGCCGAACGCGGCAGGTTGATCGGCGGCGGACGTTCGCGCGGAGGGGACTAGTTGTGGTGCAGGGCCTCGTTGAGCGTGATGCCGCTGCCGTCGCGCGCGACCACCTCGACCGCGCCGGTCAACGAATTACGGCGGAACAGTAGGTTATTCGCTCCGGAGAGTTCACGCGCCTTGACGGTCTGGCCGTCGGCCGTCTGCACCTTCGTTCCGGCGGTCACGTACAGCCCCGCCTCCACGACGCAGTCGTCGCCGAGCGAGATGCCAAGTCCAGCATTGGCGCCGAGCAGGCAGCGCTTACCCACCGAAATCACCTGCGTGCCACCACCGGACAGCGTGCCCATGATGGACGCGCCGCCGCCGACATCGGAACCGTCGTCGACGACGACGCCCGCCGAGATCCGGCCCTCGACCATCGAGCTGCCCAGCGTGCCGGCGTTGAAGTTCACGAAGCCCTCGTGCATGACGGTGGTGCCAGACGCGAGGTGCGCGCCGAGCCGCACGCGATCGGCATCGGCGACGCGCACGCCGGACGGCACGACGTAGTCGACCATCCGTGGGAACTTGTCGATGCCGTAGACCGTCACCGGTCCGCGCCGGCGCAGCCGCGCCCGCACTACCTCGAAGCCCTCCACCGCACACGGGCCGTAGTTCGTCCACACCACGTTGGTCAGCACGCCGAAGAAGCCGTCGGCGTTCAAGCCGTGCGGCGGGACCAGCCGATGCGACAACAGGTGCAACCGCAGATAGGCGTCGTACGCGTCGGTGGCCTTGTCCTCCAGCGACGCGATCGTCGTGCGCACGGCGACGGTCTCAACGTCACGGTCGTGGTCGTGGCCGGTCAGATCGGCCAGCTCGGGCGGGAGCTCGGCGAGCGACAGCCGCACGGTGCCCGACGGGCCGTCGGCGTCCAGTTCGGGAGCGGGAAACCACGTGTCGAGGACGGATCCGTCGGCGGCGATGGTCGCCAGCCCGACGCCAGAAGCAGAAGTCACGGTCCAAAAGGCTACTTTCCCCGGCCGAGCAGACGTAAAGGTGCCCCGAAACGCCGCAAAATGGGCACTTTTGCGTCTGCTCGCCGGAGAAGAGGGACCGGCTAGCCTAAGGAATCGTGCTCGACTTACGTGGCGATCCGATCGCGCTGACCGCGGCGCTGGTGGACATCCCCAGCGAGTCGCGGCACGAGCAGCGCATAACTGCGGAGATAGAGGCTGCCCTGCGCGCGCAGGCAGACGGGTTCGAGGTCGTGCGCAACGGCAACGCCGTGCTGGCCCGCACCAATCTGGGTCGGCCGTCGCGCGTCCTGCTGGCCGGTCACACCGACACCGTGCCCGCCGCCGACAATCTGCCCAGCCGCCTCGAAGGCGACGAACTTCACGGCTGCGGCACCTCGGACATGAAATCCGGCGATGCGGTCTTTCTGCACCTGGCCGCGACGATCGCCGAACCCACGCACGACATCACGCTGGTGATGTACGACTGCGAGGAAATCGAATCCGCCGCCAACGGGTTGGGCCGCATCGAACGTGAGATGCCCGACTGGTTGCACGCCGATGTCGCCATCCTGGGCGAGCCGTCCGGCGGCTACATCGAAGCGGGCTGTCAGGGCACCTTGCGTGTCGTCGTCAGCGCTAACGGCACCCGAGCCCACTCCGCACGATCATGGTTGGGCGACAATGCAATTCACAAACTCGGCGACGTGCTCGCCCGCTTGAAGGCCTACCAGCCGCGCAACGTCGACATCGACGGCTGCACCTATCGCGAAGGGCTGTCGGCGGTGCGCATCGACGGCGGGGTGGCCGGCAACGTCATCCCCGACGCCGCATCGGTGACGGTCAACTTCCGCTTCGCCCCCGACCGCAGCGTGGACCAAGCCCTCGAGCATGTCCATGAGGTGCTCGACGGGCTCGACGTGCAGATCGACATGACCGACTCCGCGGCGGGCGCGCTGCCCGGACTGACCAAACCCGCGGCCGCCGCGCTCGTGCAGGCCGCCGGTGGCCAGGTGCGCGCCAAGTACGGATGGACAGACGTCGCACGCTTCGCGGCACTGGGCATCCCGGCGGTCAACTACGGCCCAGGCGACCCGAACCTCGCCCACCGCGCCGATGAGCGCGTGGAGACGGCCAAGATCACCGCCGCGACCGACATGCTGCGGCGATATTTAACCGGTTGACGGCGTACCTACGCTGGAAACCATGCTGTGAGACCCCGGAGCCGCGTTCCCGTCGTCTGAGCCCCGAGAGATCTCTCGCATGTCTTCCATCGTTTGTTCGAACCTGTCATTTGCCTGGCCCGATGACACCCCGTTGTTCGACGATCTGTCCTTCAGCGTCGGCGAGGGCCGCACCGGCCTCGTCGCGCCCAATGGCGCCGGAAAGAGCACGCTGCTCAAGCTGATTGCCGGCGATTGCCGTCCCACCGCGGGATCGGTCAGCGTCGACGGCGCGATCGGTTACCTGCCTCAGACGCTTCCGTTCGTTGCCGAACTAACCGTCGCCGAAGTACTCGGTGTCGCCGCGGCCATCGAAGCCCTCGAATTGCTCACCTACGGCGACGCCGGCGAGGACGTATTCACCGCGATCGGCGACGACTGGGACATCGAGGAACGTACGCGCGTGCAACTGGATCGGCTCGGCCTCGGCCACATCACCCTTGACCGGCGGCTCGGCACGCTGTCCGGCGGCGAAGTGGTGTCACTCGGGCTGGCCGGGCAGCTCCTCAAACGGCCCGATGTGCTTCTGCTCGACGAGCCGACAAACAACCTCGACGCAGACGCGCGTCGCAAGCTGTACGACGCGCTCGACGACTTCACCGGATGCCTGCTGCTGGTCAGTCACGACCGCGTTCTACTCGACAGGATGGACTGCATCGCCGAACTGCACCGCGGCGAAATCCGCTTCTATGGCGGCAATTTCACGGCCTACGAGGAGGCTGTCGACGACGCCCAGCGCGTCGCGCAGAGCAACATCCGCAATGCAGAGCAACAGCTGAAACGCGAGAAGCGACAACGCCAACAGGCGCGCGAACGAGCCGCGAGGCGTTCGGCCACCGCCGCTCGAAACGTCAAGAACGCCGGTCTGCCGAAGATCGTCGCGGGCGCGCTCAAACGCAGCGCCCAGGAGTCGGCGGGCCGTGGGGACGACGTCCACGCCGCGCGGGTGGCCGACGCGAAGACACGGCTCGACGACGCGGAGCGCGCACTTCGCGACGATGACGTGATCGTGCTCGAGCTACCGGACACACATGTGCCGGCCGGGCGGACGCTGTTCGCCGCAGAGGGATTGACGGTCGACGGTCTCTTCGGGGGGATCGACCTGACCGTGCGCGGTCCCGAACGCATTGCGCTCACCGGACCGAACGGCGCGGGCAAGTCCACGCTGCTGCGCATCATCAATGGAGAGCTGACACCAGAGAAGGGCGCGACCCAGCGCTTCGACGGTCGAGTCGCACATCTGTCGCAGCGACTCGACCTGCTCGACGACCGCCGCACCGTGGTCGAAAGCCTCACCGTGTTCGCACCGAGTCTGTCCGAGACCCGCCGCATGCACCTGCTGGCCCGATTCCTGTTCAGTGGCAGCCGAATTCACCTGCCGATCGCCGCGCTGTCCGGTGGCGAACGGCTACGCGCCACGCTCGCATGCGTGCTCTACGCCGAACCGGCGCCTCAATTGCTGCTGCTCGACGAGCCGACCAACAATCTGGATCTCGTCAGCGTCGGCCAGCTCGAGTCCGCATTGAATGCCTACGAGGGCGCGTTCGTCGTCGTCAGCCACGACGAGCGGTTCCTCGCCGAGATCGGGATCCAGCGTCGGCTCCGGCTATCGGACGGCCGGTTGGAGTCGCAATAGCCGGCCCTGATCGGCGATGCGATTGGCGGACCGACAGCTATCGCCAGCACGGTAAATTTGTCTGTCATGGCCATACCTCCCGATTCGAGCCCGTTCGGGTCGCAGACGGTGACGGGCCCTGGCTGGCCGAATGTCGACGAGGAGACGTTGGCCGCCGCAGCGGCGACGTATGAGGCGCTGGCCGCGAAAATCACCGGATCGATCGTGCCCCAGCAGCAAGGCCAGCTGATGAAGCTGTCCGATGTGTGGGAGGGTGCCGGATCGCTGGCGGCCACCGGCGAGGCCACCACGATCATCGGCGGCCACGAGGCCAACGCCGCACACGCGGCCGCGATCGCGGGGAAGCTGCGCGCCATGGAGGCCACCGTGGTCAAGGCCAAGATGCTGGCGAACACGATCGCGCAGGAGGTCCAGCACGAGTGCGAGGCACTCTCGGCGATGCCGTTCAGCAACGCTCAAGAGCTGGTGCAGAGCCGCATCAAGATGGGACTGTCCCAGAACATCGCCAACGTGACGGCCCACACGACTGAACTTGCCAACACCCTCGCCGTGCCCCCGAGCATCCCGTTTGCCGGTGCGGCCCCTTCTGTGCCCGGCGGGAAAGAAGCAAAAGACACCTCGGAGGAGGCCGCGAAGCAAGCCGGCGGCGGATCCCAGCAGGCCATGCAGATGATGAGCCAGATGGGATCCATGGCGGCGCAAATCCCCATGCAGCTCGGCCAGGCGGTGATGGCTGTGCCTCAGCAGATGGGCCAGCAGCTGCAGCAGTTGTCTCAGCCGCTGCAACAGCTGATGTCGACGTTCGGTTCTGGAGGCAAGGCGGATTCACTCGGTGCCGCCGGCCTGCCGTTCTCCTCGTTCTCCAACCATCCGCTGGCGGGTGGCTCGGGTGCGGGCGGTGGCTCGGGCATGGTGAAGGCGGCGTCGCTGCCCGGCTCCGGAGGAACCCCGCTGCAGACATCACAGATGGCGAATCTGGTGGGCACCAAGTCCGTGAGTACCGCGCCGCAGGAGGGCGCCGCGGCCGGGTCCACCACAACCGGCGGGGTCGCCCCGATGGCCGCGGGTGGTGGCATGGGCGGCGGCATGGCGCCGCACATGGGACAGCGCGGCGAGAGCGGCGGCACCGCAGCGAGCTTGGGCGTGCCCGCGCCGCTCGACTACGACGTCGATGAAGGTGACGACGATGACTGGTGACAGCAGGGGAGAAGCGCGATGAGCATGCCGCTGAGGAAGCCTGAAGGCCTGAGCTGGAACGCGGCCTCCATCGAGCTTCCTGAGATACCGACGATTCAGCCGGGCCAGGACGCGTTGAGCACGACCATCGCGGCCGTGCTTCCAACACTGGCCGCTGAGTTGACGGCCAACGTCGCGACGCTGTCAGCGAAAGAGAACATGTTCTCCGGAAAGCTGGGCGTTGCGCAGGCGGCTTACCAGAACTCCGACGACTCCGGTTCGCAGTCCGTCGGCCAAATCGTCGGCATGCTCGGACAGATGGGCCAGCAGGCCGGGCAGATGGGGCAGATGGCGGGTGCGCCGATGCAGGCCCTGGGCGGGCAGACCAGCATGTTCGGTTCGTTGATGCAGCAGGCCATGCAAGGGGCTCAAGGCGGTGGGGCAGGGGGCCAGTCGTCAGGCAGTGCGGCGGGCGGCGGTGCAGCGGGCGGTGCGCCCGGCGGTGCTAGCGGTGCGGCCGGCGTGGTCGGCCAACCGCAGCCGCGCGAGGACGGCGTCCCGGATCAGGCCGCGAACCAAGACACGCCCACCGAGCGCGACGAGCGCGAGTCGCCGCATCGCGAGGAACGCGAGCCGCTGCATCGCGCCGAGACGGACATGGCAGGACCCTCTGCCACTGGCGACGGCAAGCACGCCGCCGCTCCGGTGGCGCCGCCGGCACATCCGCGCGACAGCGGCGAGGATCTCGGCCGCCGGTTGTAGCTAGTCGGCCGGACGTGTCTGGGCCCGCTCGGCGCGGGGCGGTGCCGGCGCAGGCCCAGTCTGCGCAGAAGCGCCCGGGGCAGCCCCTTCAGCGTGCTCCCGCGGAACCCGCTCCCGCTGTTCTGGACGTTCCTCGGGTTTCTCCGACGTCGGCTCCTTCGGGCGCTCGTCCGAACGTTCGCCCGCAGGGCGCTCGGCCCCGGCCTTCGCGGCGGACGACTGTCCCGCCTGCGCGGCCTGCTGGACGCCCTGCATGATCTGCTGCGGTATCTGCCCAAGCCCTTGGGCGATCGCTCCCAACGGCTGCACTACCGCTTGAGCCATCTGTGCTGCCTGTTGCCCGACCTGACCGAAAACCTGACCCATTGATTCGGCGCCGCTGCCCGCGCTGGTGCCCGCCGGGCTCGCCGCACTGGCAGGCGTGCCGGCAGAGCCAGCGGGCGAACCGGGACCGCCTGGGCTGCCCGGTTGGCCGCCCTGCTTGCCTTCGAGTGCCTCGGCCGCCGCCTTCAGCTTCTCGGCGCCCTGCTGGTCGCCCTGCTCGTACATCTGCGCGGCCTTCTGCAGGAGCTCCGAGATCGTGCTGCCGGACGTCGCGGTCGTCTGCAACGTGCCCTGCCGCGCGCCGAGCACATTGCTCAAGGCGGTACTGACCGCGGAGGCTATCGCCCCGTGACTGGTCTGCACGCCCGCCGCTTCGGGTGCCGCTGCGCCCATCACCTGCGATAGGCCCGCCACCACCTCGTCGTGGATTTGCGCGATGGACCGCACGCCGTCTAGGTGAACGTATAGCGGATCGGACATGTCACTTCCCCTGGGTTAGCTGTCGCGCCTCAATCCTATGGCCGCACTGGCAATGGTCCGCGCACGAACTTTGCGGTCAGTTCTCGGCCTGCGCCAACGCGTCGGCCGCGGACCGCTTCATCCCGATCGCGTCGAACCCCGTCGCCACGTCGCGCAGCGCCGCAGCGTCGTGCCGCACTACGGCCTGCGCGTGTTCAAGCGCCAATTGCCCAAAAGCGCAATCGATTTCGCCGCTCAAGCGAGCGATGCCGTCGGCCGCTCGAAGGTCGCCGAGGCGGGCCGCATCGTGCAGTGCGCGCAACGCGACGGCCAACTGCCCGCCGCGTTCGGCGCTGCGCGCGGCGTCGCGGGCGGCCGCGACAGCCCCGTGCGGATCTCGACGTGCCGACATCGTCCACGCTCGCGCGAGCGCAAGCTCGGGCGCGAACATCATCGACTTCAATCCGTGTCGAGATTCGGCCCGCGACAAAACCTTTCCCGCTTCGACCGTTTCTCCGAGCTGACCCAGTGCCTGCGCCAGCAGCATCAATGCCAGCGGGCCCCACGAATAGCCGGTGGGCGCCAATGCTGCTGCGGCGCCGCGCAACAGGCCGACGGCCGCGTCGAGCTCGCCTTTGGCGATCAAGACATCGGCCACCAGCACCTCACCGATTGCGCGGCCCGGCTGTTGCAGCTGAGCGAAGTCCGTCAGCTGCTGCCCGAGAGCTTGCGCCCTCTCCGGCTCGCCGGCCATCAGCAGCGCCGTCGTCTGACCAAACCCGCTGGTGAACCGCAGCAAGCCCGGCTGCCCCGCGGAGATCGCCTGCTCGGCCAGCGCGTCGACGTCGGCGAACCGGCCCATTCGCGCCGAGCTCAACGCTGCGGCCGCAGCCGCCCACCCGACCGCGGTTTCGTCGGCCGACGGCGATGACAGCACCTCGTCGGCGATCTCCAAGGCCCGGCCCACGTTGCCGGCGTTCATCGCGAACATGGCCGACAAAGCATCCAGCGTGGTTTGCGCGCCTGGCGACGACACCCGATTGCGGGTCGCCTGCAGAAATGCGGTGGCCCGCTCCGGCTCGGACAGCATCCAGAACTGGTTGGCCGCCCGCGGCAGCGCCCACGCCATCAGCTCCGTCTCCGACAGCGAAGCGGGATCCACCTCGGCCAGAACCTCGTCGGCGTCCCGGCCGCGGCCTTGCCACGCCAATGCATAGGCCAGCGTCAGCCGTGCGGCCAAACCGCCACCCCGCTCGACCGCAGCGCGGCCCAGCCGTTCACTGAGCGCCAAATCGCCCAGCCGCAGTCCCTCTTCGGCCGCCATGACGATGTCTGACACCGGTTGCGGCCGGTCGCTGTCCAATGCCAGTACCGCCAACCGCAGCTGGTCGATCACGTCACGCGGGGCCGACGCGGCCAGTCGCTCCACCAGTTCCGTGCGCAACCGGCGCAGCTCGGGCCCGCCCAGCGCGTCGCGAACCGCGTCGACGAACAGCGGATGCGCGGGCCGCGCCCTGTCGCCCTCCACGACGATCACGCCCGACGACTCGGCTTCCGTAACGGCCTCGCGACCGGTCACGGCAGACAGGTCGGCGAGCGGGAGGGGATCCTCGACGGCCAGGTACTCGAGCACCCGATGCGCGGATCTCCCCAGCGCCGAGACGAACTCCTCGACCAGCGTCGCCAGCCGGCTGTTGTCGTGGCCCGGCGGCTCGATGTCGATCCGGGTCAGCAGCTCGCCACGCCACAGTGCCGATATCTCGTCGGGGGTAGGGCATCCCGCCGCGACCGTCACGATGAGGTTCGCCGCCCCGCTGACGGCCAGTTGATAGACCAGCGAGGCGGACAGTGTGTCCAACAAGTGGGCGTCATCGACCACCAGAAGGCGGCCGTCCCCCAACGATTCGCGGGCCGCCCGCAACACCGCGGCGGTCCTTCCGGTCTTCGGCACGTCGAGGAGATGGCCGAACGCGGCGAATGGAACTGCAGGCGCCGTCGCGGTCGCCCAATCGACGCGGCTGAACGTGGCGCCGAAACGTTCCGCCGCGATCCCCGCGATCGTCGTCTTGCCCACCCCCGCGGGACCGATCAGCACTGCCCCGGCGCGGTCGCGCAAGCCTGATTCGACCAGTTCCAGTACCGGTTCGGGCGGCGCGGTCACCCAGTCGACAGGCACCGCCGGAGTCTATGGCTAGGTTGTGTGCGTGTCCCCGAAACCCGACCGCGGCTGGGCGGTGTGTGTGTACTGCGCGTCAGGCCCAACACATCCCGAGCTGCTGGAGTTGGCCAGCCGTGTCGGCGAAGCCATCGCCGACCGGGGCTGGACGCTGGTGTCCGGCGGCGGCAACGTCTCGGCCATGGGCGCGTTGGCGACCTCTGCCCGCGCTCGCGGCGGACGCACCGTCGGCGTGATCCCGAAGGCGTTGGTGCATCGCGAGGTCGCCGATACCGAAGCCGACGAGCTCGTCGTCACCGACACGATGCGCGAGCGCAAGCAGGTGATGGAAGATCGCGCCGACGCGTTCATCGCGCTGCCGGGCGGGATCGGCACCCTCGAGGAGTTCTTCGAGGCCTGGACAGCGGGCTATTTGGGTATGCATGACAAGCCGGTGGTGATGCTCGACCCGATGGGGCATTACGACGGCCTGCTGGCGTGGCTGTACGGGCTGATCGACAGCGGGTATGTCGCCCAGGGCGCACTGGACCGGCTGGTCGTGGTGGACGACGTCGATGCCGCGATGGCGGTCTGCTCTCCGATCGTGTGATGGTGATCACTAGGGTGTTGCGACAAGCGAACAGCGGAGGGACACAACGGCATGAGTGACCAGAACTCGGGTACTCGCAGCAGCGTTGGGCTGCTCGACATCGCCACTCATGTGCCGGGCTTGCTGATGGATGCGCCGACGATCCTGCGCGGCGTCATCACTGGGTTCGGAGCGCGCCCGTCGGCCAAGACGTCGATCGGCAAGGTGTTCCAGGACCGCGCGGCCCAGTACGCCGACAAGGTGTTCATCAAGTTCGGCGACGAGCAGATCACCTACCGCGAGGCCAATGAGACGGCCAACCGCTACGCGGCCGTGCTGGCCGCTCGCGGCGTCGGGCACGGTGACGTCGTTGGCATCATGCTGCGCAACTCGCCGGAGTCCGTGCTGCTGATGCTGGCCACGGTCAAGTGCGGGGCGATCGCCGGGATGCTCAATTTCCACCAGCGCGGCGACGTGCTCAAGCACAGCTTCGGGCTGCTGGGCGCGAAGGCCGTCATCGCCGAGACAGACTTCATCGAACCGGTAAGCGACAGCGGCGCCGATACGACTGGTTTGATGACCGTCGACGAGTTGAAGCGCCTGGCGGCCACGGCGCCTACCGGCAATCCGGCGACGACGGCGGCGGTCCTGGCCAAGGACAAGGCGTTCTACATCTTCACGTCGGGCACCACCGGCAT
The DNA here is from genome assembly GCF_035274705.1 of Mycobacterium sp. GTDB lineage: Bacteria > Actinomycetota > Actinomycetes > Mycobacteriales > Mycobacteriaceae > Mycobacterium. Next base: position 37,452 of record NZ_DATENY010000020.1, read on the forward strand.
GCCCAAGGCCAGTGTGATGACGCACTACCGCTGGCTGCGGGCGTTGGCGGGATTCGGCGGGCTCGGCATGCGTCTGAACAGTCACGACACGCTGTACTGCTGCCTGCCGCTCTATCACAACAATGCGTTGACGGTCGCGTTGTCGGCGGTGCTGAACTCCGGCGCGACGCTGGCGCTGGGCAAGTCGTTTTCGGCGTCGAGGTTCTGGGACGAGGTGATCAGATACGACGCCACGGCCTTCATCTACATCGGCGAGATCTGCGCGTATCTGCTCAACCAGCCGCCCAAGGACACCGACCGCAAGAACAAGGTGAGGGTGATCGCCGGCAACGGGCTGCGGCCGTCGATCTGGGACGAGTTCACCGAGCGCTTCGGCATCGAGAGGGTTTGCGAGTTCTACGCCGCCAGTGAAGGCAACACCGCGTTCGTCAACGTGCTGAACCTCGACAAGACCACCGGGATCTGCCCGACGCCGGTGGCCTTCGTGGAATACGACGGCGACACCGGCGATCCTGTGCGTGACGAGAACGGCCGAGTCCGCAAGGTGCGCAACGGCGAGCCTGGGCTACTGCTGTCCAAAGTGAGCAACTTCCAGCCGTTCGACGGTTACACCGACAAGAAGTCCACCGAAAAGAAGTTGGTGCGCAACGCTTTTCGCGACGGGGATGTGTGGTTCAACACCGGCGACCTGATGCGCTCACAAGGCTTCGGTCATGCGGCGTTCACCGACCGGCTCGGAGACACGTTCCGGTGGAAAGGCGAAAACGTCGCCACCACCGAGGTCGAGGCGGCCGTCTCCACCGACCCTCAGGTCGAGGAGGCGACGGTCTTCGGTGTCGAGGTGCCCGGGACCGGCGGGCGCGCGGGCATGGCGGCGATCCAGCTCAAGGAAGGTGACGAGTTCGACGGCAATGCCCTGGCCAAGGCTGTCTACGAGCGGCTGCCCGGCTACGCCGTGCCGTTGTTCGTGCGCGTCGTCAAGGAGCTGGCGCACACGTCGACGTTCAAGAGCCAGAAGGTGGACCTGCGCAAGGAGGGGTACACCACCGACGGCGAGGATCCGATCTACGTGTTGTCAGGCCGCGACGAGGGCTATGTGCCGTTCTACGACGAGTACCCCGACGAAGTGAAGACCGGCAAGCGGCCCAAGAACTAGCGACTTCCGCCGCCGAACGTTCCTTACCGCTCGAATCCGCCGGCAAATTTTCGGGCGGTAAGGAACGTTCGCGCGAGGTCCGTAGCCTGGAAGGCGTGCAGTCGACCTTCTGCGGCCGCCCGGTGGCCGGTGATCGGGCGCTGATCATGGCGATCGTGAACCGGACACCGGACTCCTTCTACGACCGCGGCGCCACGTTCACCGATGAGGCCGCGAAGTCGGCGGCCCACCGGGTGATCGAGGAGGGCGCCGACGTTGTCGATGTCGGCGGCGTGAAGGCAGGCCCCGGGGATTCCGTCGATGTCGACGACGAGATCGCGCGCGTCGTGCCATTCATCGAATGGCTGCGCGCCACCTACCCTGACCAGCTGATCAGCGTCGACACCTGGCGCGCTGCGGTGGCCAAGCAGGCCTGCGCCGCGGGCGCCGACCTGATCAACGACACCTGGGGCGGCCACGACCCCGGCCTACCCGAAGTCGCCGCCGAATTCGGAGCCGGCCTGGTGTGCTCGCACACCGGCGGCGCGACGCCGCGGACACGACCGTTTCGGGTCAACTACGGCATCACCGAGCGCGGCGTCGTCGATGACGTGATCGCCGAAGTGACCGCCGCCGCCGAGCGCGCCGTGGCCGTCGGCGTCTCCAGAGACGCGGTCCTAATTGACCCGACACACGATTTCGGCAAGAACACTTATCACGGTCTTAGTTTGTTGCGCCACGTAAAAGACCTTGTAAACACTGGATGGCCCGTCCTGATGGCGCTGAGCAACAAAGATTTCGTCGGGGAAACTCTGGGTGTGGGTCTGACCGAACGCCTGGAGGGCACCTTGGCGGCGACGGCCATCGTCGCGGCGGAGGGAGCCGCGATGTTCCGCGTGCATGAAGTCGGGCCCACGCGACGCGTGCTGGAAATGGTCGCGTCGATCCAGGGCGTGCGTCCACCGACGCGCACGGTGAGGGGACTGGCATGACACTGACACCAGAGCTGCCCGGTACGGACGTCGTCACCGGGAGATGGCTGACCGACCACAGCTGGAACCGGCCCTCGTGGACGGTCGCAGAGCTCGTGGCCGCCAAGGCGGGACGCACCATCTCCGTCGTCCTGCCCGCGCTCAACGAAGAAGAAACCGTGGGCAGCGTCGTCGAGACGATCACCCCGCTGCTGGGCGGTCTTGTCGACGAGGTGATCGTGCTGGACTCCGGCTCCACCGACGACACCGAGATCCGCGCGCTCGCCGCGGGTGCCCGGGTGATCAGCCGTGAGGTCGCGTTGCCGGAGGTCGAGCCGCAACCCGGCAAGGGTGAAGTGCTGTGGCGCTCGCTGGCCGCCGCCACGGGCGACATCATCGTGTTCGTCGACTCCGATCTGATCGACCCCGATCCGATGTTCGTTCCCAAACTCGTCGGGCCCTTGCTGACGACTGACGGCGTACACCTGGTCAAGGGTTTCTACCGGCGGCCGCTGAAGATCAGCGGCAGCGAGGACGCCAACGGCGGCGGGCGGGTCACCGAACTCGTCGCGCGGCCGCTATTGGCCTCGCTGCGGCCGGAGCTGAGCTGCATCCTGCAGCCGCTGGGCGGCGAATACGCCGGCACTCGCGAATTGCTGACGTCGGTGCCGTTCGCACCGGCCTACGGCGTCGAGATCGGACTGCTCGTCGATACCTACGACCGGCTGGGCCTGGACGCGATCGCCCAGGTCAACCTCGGCGTGCGGACCCACCGCAACCGGCCGCTGACCGAGCTGGCGTCCATGAGCCGCCAAGTGATCGCAACCCTGCTGTCGCGCTGCGGCGTCCCCGACTCCGGGGTGGGGCTGACGCAGTTCTTCGCCGACGGCGACGACTACACCCCGCGTTCATCGTCCGTCTCCCTGCAGGACCGTCCGCCGATGAACACGCTGCGCGGTTAGCCCCTTGTCGGGGCCGTCGGGCAATATCGAGGCGTGACCCTGGTTCTGCTGTACCTGGTTGTGCTGATCCTCGTGGCCGTGGTGCTGTTCGCCCTGGGCAGCGTGCTCTTCGGCCGCGGCGAACCGTTGCCGCCGCTGCCGCGCGCCACCACTGCCACCGTGTTGCCGGCCTCCGGCGTCACCGGCGACGACGTCGAGGCGGTCAAATTCACCCAGACACTGCGCGGCTACAACACCAGCGAAGTGGACTGGGTGCTCGACCGGCTGGGCCAGGAGCTTGATCTGCTGCGCGGTCAGCTCGGCGCGGTGCGGGCTGCTCACGGCCTTGACGACGACGCCGACGTTGCCGTCCAGCCCGTCGAGGGTGGGGCGCACGCGCTGGCGTCGGAGGACAACGACGACTCATGACCGGCGACGTGCGCGTCCGATGTGCATGGATTGACGAATCACGTTTGACGCCAGCAGATTTCACCCTCTACCGCGACTACCACGACACCGAGTGGGGCCGGCCGTTGCGCGACTCGGCAGCTCTTTTCGAGCGGATCAGCCTCGAGGCGTTTCAAAGCGGGCTGTCGTGGCTGATCATCCTGCGCAAACGGGAAAACTTCCGGCGCGCGTTCGGTGGCTTCGATGTCGAACGTGTTGCCCGCTATACCGATAAAGACATAGCGCGGCTGATGGCCGACACCGGGATCGTGCGTAACCGCGCGAAGGTCGAGGCCACCATCGCCAACGCTCGCGCCGCAACTGATCTCGACGTCGATTTGTCCGAGCTGTTGTGGTCGTTCGCCCCGCCGCCGAAGGCGCGGCCCGCCGACGTGTCCCAGGTCCCGGCGGTGACTCCGGAATCGACCGCGATGGCCAAGGAACTGAAGCGGCGCGGCTTCCGATTCGTCGGTCCGACGACGGCATACGCGTTGATGCAGGCGACCGGAATGGTCGACGATCACACCGCGGACTGTTGGGTTCCGGCGATCAGCTAGTCGCCGTCACGACGGTCATCGCCGGGTCTTTGCACACCGAACGGCGCGGATAGGGAACAATAGGCAGAAGATCACTAGCCCGACGCGGGCCAGCTCATGTGGAGGGAGCACTCGATGGCGGCCATGAAGCCCCGGACCGGAGACGGTCCACTGGAAGCAACCAAGGAGGGGCGCGGCATCGTGATGCGAGTACCACTAGAAGGCGGTGGGCGACTCGTCGTCGAACTCACCCCCGAAGAAGCGGCCGCACTCGGCGACGAACTCAAGGGCGTTACCAGCTAGCCCCTTCGGCGCGCATAACCGCGCTCAGCGCGTGTTTCCGCGCCGAATTCTATGAAGACACTTTTCGGTAGATCTCCAAGGTCTGCTCGGCAATGTGCGACCAGGAAAACTCCTGAATACAACGCTGCCGTCCGGCCTGACCGTATTGCCGCGCCTTCTCCGGCTCGGCCACCAGTGAATTGACGGTCTCGGCCAGTCGCCGCTCGAAGAACGCCGGATCGTTCGGGTCGTAGTGCACCAGCAGCCCCGTTTGATGGTCGGCTACCACCTCCGGGATGCCGCCGACATCGCTTGCCACTACGGCCGTCGCGCACGCCATCGCCTCGAGGTTGACGATGCCTAACGGCTCGTATACCGACGGGCATACGAAAACTGTTGCAGCCGAGAGTATTTCGCGAATCTTGCCGATCGGCAGCATCTCGCGCACCCAGAACACGCCTGTGCGTGCGCGGGCCAGTTCCTGCACCGCCGACGTCACTTCGGCCGCGATTTCGGGAGTATCCGGTGCGCCGGCGCACAGCACGAGCTGGATGTCGGGCGCGAAATAGTGGGCGGCGGCAACCAGATGCGCGACGCCCTTCTGCCGGGTGATCCGCCCGACGAACGCCACGATCGGACGCGACGGGTCCACACCGAGTTCTTCGAGCACGGAATCGCCGCGTTCGGGCTCGACCGGATACCAGACGTCGGTGTCGATCCCGTTGCGCACCACGTGCACTCGGTTCGGATCGAGCGCCGGGTAGGTCTTCAGCACGTCGTCACGCATGCCGGAGCTGACCGCGATCACCGCGTCAGCCGCCTCGACCGCCGTCTTCTCGACCCACGACGACACCCGATACCCACCGCCCAGCTGCTCGGCCTTCCACGGCCGCATCGGCTCGAGCGAATGTGCGGTCAGCACGTGCGGGATGTCGTACAGCAGCGCGGCGAGGTGCCCGGCCAGCCCGGCGTACCAGGTATGCGAATGCACGACGGTGGCCGCCGATGCGGTGTTGACCATGTTCAGATCCGCCGAGAGCGTCGACAGCGCCGCATTGGCGCCCTTGAGCGCCGGGTCCGGCTGCGCCACGATCACACCTGGCCGTGGTGCGCCCATACAGTGCACGTCGACCTCGCACAGATGCCGAAGTTGTGCGACAAGCTCGGTGACGTGGACGCCCGCGCCGCCGTAGACCTCAGGTGGATACTCCCGAGTCATCATCGCCACCCGCATGCCTACGACGGTAGTGTCCGTCGCCCGCCGCCGCAGCCCCGTTTTGAACCTCGGATACGCCAAATAGCTTGACGTACATGGCGCGAATGCCTGGCCCTTGTGCAAAGCTCCGGATAGGTTTGGATCATGCGGGAATTGCCACACGTGCTTGGCATCGTCCTGGCCGGCGGGGAGGGCAAACGGCTTTATCCGTTGACGGCGGACCGAGCCAAACCCGCGGTGCCGTTCGGCGGTGCGTACAGGCTCATCGACTTCGTCCTGTCCAATCTCGTCAACGCCCGGTACTTGAGAATCTGCGTGCTGACCCAATACAAGTCGCATTCGCTGGACCGTCATATTTCGCAGAACTGGCGGCTATCGGGGCTTGCCGGCGAGTACATCACGCCGGTGCCCGCCCAGCAGCGGCTCGGCCCGCGGTGGTACACCGGCTCGGCCGACGCCATCTACCAGTCGCTGAATCTGATCTACGACGAGGACCCCGACTACATCGTGGTGTTCGGCGCCGACCACGTGTACCGCATGGACCCCGAGCAGATGGTCCAGTTCCACATCGAAAGTGGCGCAGGCGCGACCGTCGCCGGTATCCGGGTGCCGCGCGCCGAGGCCACCGCGTTCGGCTGCATCGACTCCGACGAGTCGGGCCGCATCCGCGGCTTCATCGAAAAACCCGCCGACCCGCCGGGCACGCCGGACGACCCCGAGCAGACATTCGTCTCGATGGGCAACTACATCTTCACCACGAAGGTTCTGATCGACGCCATCCGCGCCGACGCCGACGATGATCACTCGGACCACGACATGGGCGGCGACATCATCCCGCGGCTGGTCTCCGACGGGATGGCGGCGGTCTACGACTTCAGCAACAACGAGGTGCCCGGCGCCACCGAACGCGATCACGGCTACTGGCGTGATGTCGGGACGCTGGATGCGTTCTACGACGCGCACATGGACCTGGTGTCCGTGCACCCGGTGTTCAACTTGTACAACAAACGCTGGCCGATCCGCGGTGAGGCGGAGATGCTGGCGCCGGCGAAGTTCGTCAACGGTGGCTCGGCCCAGGAATCGGTGGTCGGTGCGGGCAGCATCATTTCTGCTGCATCCGTTCGCAATTCGGTGCTGTCATCGAATGTGGTGGTCGACGACGGCGCGATCGTCGAGGGCAGTGTGATCATGCCCGGCACCCGAGTTGGCCGCGGCGCTGTGGTGCGCCACGCGATCCTGGACAAGAACGTCGTAGTGGGCCCCGGCGAGATGGTCGGTGTCGACCTGGAGAAGGACCGCGAGCGGTTTGCGATCAGCGCCGGGGGAGTGGTCGCGGTCGGCAAGGGCGTCTGGATCTAGGCCGAGCAGACGCAAAAGTCCCCGGATTCTCGGCGTGTCGGGTCCTTATGCGTCTGCTCGCGCCCGTCGTCGGCGCCGCACGATCCGCACGACGGCCCACACCAACGCAACCACGGCGACCAACACCAGTCCTCCTGGTGTGATCACGGACTCCACCAAGCCCGGGACCGCTCAGTGGGTGGTTCGGCTGACGGTCATTGTGGTCTGGTGTTTTGTTCGATGGTTTCTTGGGCCACCGTTTTGAGGATGTCGATAACGGCGGCGATGGCGGGTCGGGTGGTGGCTCCGACGCGGGTGATGGCTTCAATTCGGCGGGCGATGCGCACGCCGCTGAGCGGCTTACGCGTCACGTCCCGCGTGGTGAGTACGTAACGCGGTAGCAGTGCGACTCCGACCCCTGCCATGACGAGCTCTTCGACCACACGGAAGTCATTGACTCTTTGTACGATTCGTGGCTGGACGCCGGAGGTGGCGGCAAGTGAACGCAGTACGTCATCGACCATGAGACCCCATTCGACGCCGATCCATGGTTCGTCGGCGAGTTCGCGCAGGGGCACTCGCTTGCGGGTTGCGAGGCGATGATGCGGTGGTAGCAGTATTTCAAGGGGTTCACGGAGCAGGACTGTTGTTTCTAGGCGAGCGCCCAAGGCTGCGGTATCGCGTTCGTCGCGGTGCACGACTACGACGTCGAAGTCGGCGAGTTGGGTTGCGGCGCTGGCGGCCGGCTGGTCGATGTCGCGTCCGACCACTTCAACGCCGCAGGCGGCGGCCCGTGTGATGACTTTTGCCAGCAACATAGCAGCGCCGGAGGGAAACATGGCAACGCGCACGGTGCCGCAGGGCGTGGTGCGGTAGACATCCATATCTGCCTGGGCTCGGTCGAGGGCGGCCAGCACCTCATCGGTTCTAGCCACGAGGATGCGGCCGGCGTCGGTGAGCCGTACTCGGCGCCCCTCTGGTTCAAGAAGGGAGACACCGGCCTCGCGTTGGAGGATCTTCAGTTGCTGAGATACCGCGGAGGGGGTCAGGGACATCGCCTGGGCGGCGGCGTGGACTGTGCCGCGTTCGGCGAGCTCCCGAAGCAGGCGTAGGCGCGCCACGTCCATGTAGGAATTCTAACCATTAGATGAAGAAAGTATTGCTTGTCTAATGTGTTCGCGAGTGGTGATCATTGGAGTCGCCGTGAGCGTCGAGGCTGCGGTAGTCGCCGGGGAATCGGGCTATCGCGACGTCAATCGCGTATGTCGCTGTCCTCGTTCAGGTTTGGCGGCTTGGAATCACTCACAGAAATGGGAATCATCATCTCAGCTCACCGATTCCGGTCGTTCGATGAGATCGACCAACGCAGCGTTTACACCGACAGCGGTGACGAACTCACCGCACTGACCCTGAGACAACGTGGTGAACTCCTCCTCGGCGACGATCGCGCCACCTTGCACTCCGTGACGCCTATCCAGCCCGCCGTCGGCTTTGACAACGGGCATCGCGATGTTCTCGTCATCGCCTATACAGCCGCACCAGATTCCCTGTGAGCACTCTCAACCGCGCCGGCTCAGGCGCGGTAGACGGCACGTCACATGCAGCCATCATGTCCCACCGAACCGTCGACTTGGCCTTGCTCGCAGTCGCGATTGTGTGGGGGTCAAGCTACCTAGCGGCCAAGGAAGTCGTCACTGCCGACAGCGTCTTTGCCTTCTTGGTCGTCAGGTTCACCCTGGCCGCTGCGGGATTGGCGCTCATCCTGGCTGTCAGGCTGCATCACCTCAGTCGCTCGGAAGTCGTCCTTGGCACATTGTTCGGGTTGGTCTTGAGCATCATCTTTGCGCTGGAGACGTTTGGCGTGACGATGACGTCGGCCTCCAACGCTGGATTGATCATCTCCCTGACGATCGTCATGACTCCTTTACTGGAGCAGTGGTTACGACACACGCACCTGCCACCAATGTTCTACGGAGCGGCCGTGATCGCGGTCGCCGGCGTCGGCTTGCTAACCCAAAGTGGCGGGTTCGCTGCCCCTTGCCTTGGCGATCTGCTGATGCTGTTGGCTGCTGCCGCGCGAGCGGTCCACGTCACAGTGATTGCGCACCTGTCTGAGCGCCGCACACTCGATTCGGCACGTGTGACGTTGGTCCAACTCGTCACCGGCCTGGTGGTGTTTCTTATCCTGTCGCTGTTCACCGGACGAGGTGTAGGCGAAGTGGCCAAGCACATGAGCATCCACTCATGGCTGATCACCATCTACCTAGCGCTGGTGTGCACAGTGTTTGCGTTCTTCATCCAGATCTGGGCCGTTCGGCGCACGTCCTCCGCCCGGGTAAGCCTGCTACTGGGAACCGAACCACTATGGGCCGCAACCATTGGCATTCTCGTCGCCGGTGATCCCCTCACCGTCATCAGCGCCGCTGGGGCCGGGCTAATCCTGATAGGCACGAACTGGGGCCGGGTAATCGACTCACGCTGCTTGATCGTCACCCAGACGACGTCGAGCTCGAACAAAAGAACCTGATCGACCCCCTACGTAGCGCGTGATGTTCGGCGTTTCTAAATCGGTGAGTTGGGTGTTCGCATCGGTGGGGTAGACGAAGATTCGGTCGCCGCTGACGGGGCGGCCATCGACCCCACCATAGGCGTCAGTCGAGCACCGCGAGATCGAACCCGCGCAGCGCTGCCGGATCGGCGACGATGTCGATCTCAGTGATCCTTTCGTCGGCAATCTTGAAGCGCAGCACAATCGACAGCCGTCCGTTGGGGGCGACGACGATTCCGACCGCGTCGTCGACAAGCGCGGGCTCGGCGAAGCGTGCGTTGGCCGAGAACATCTGTGCGTTGACCGCCACCACTTGCGCACCACGGATGGTCCTCGGCGCTCCAGCCGCGGCGGCGTCGACGTGCAGCACGACATCGTCGTCCAGCACCGCCAGCAGCGAATCGAAGTCGCCGTCGCGCGCCGCGGCGAGAAACGCGTCGACGAGCCGGCGCTGCTGGACGAAATCGCCTGCCGGATCCGGATTTTTACCGCGCACCCGGCGACGGGCGCGAGACGCCAGCTGTGCAGCCGTGTTTTCTGAGCGGCCGACGATCGGGGCGATCTCGGAGTACGGCAGATTGAACATGTCGTGCAGGACGAACGCCAACCGCTCCGCCGGAGACAGGTTCTGCAGGATGACGAGCAGCGCCACGCCGATCGAGTCGGCAAGCTCCGCCTCGGCCTCCGGGTCGACCGCGTCGGGCGCGGCGATAGGCGCAGCCTGGTCGAGTGGATCTTCGGATCGTGTGCTGCGGGCGCGCAACATATCCAGACAGATGCGCGCGACGACGGTGGTCAGCCAGCCACGCTCATTGCGGACGTCGCTGGCTTCGGCGCGGTCCATCCGCAGCCACGCCTCCTGCACGGCGTCGTCTGCTTCGGTCAGCGACCCGAGCATGCGGTACGCGACCGCACGCAGATGCCCACGGTGCTGCTCGAACGACTCTGCTTGCACCCGCGCACCCCCTTTCCCGTCATACTCCGCTCTTTCGCCGCGTCATCTCTATGACGGATGAATGTGTGTCGTTATGACAGGAAGGCGATGACATGAGGATGCTGCGAGCGGTTTTCGTCGTGCACGGACTGATAACCCTGGCCGGCGCCTTCGTGCTGACCGCATTTCCGACCGCTATCCCGTCGTCGGTGGGTATCACCATCGAGCGATCGGACTACCTGTTGGTCTACCTGGTCGCCGCGGCCGAACTGGCCGTCGCGGTGCTGTCATTCGGTGCCATCCGCATCACTGACCTGGCCGCCCTGCGGCTGATCGTGACGACCTTCGTGACACTGCACCTGGCCAGCGGCGTGCTCGACATCGTCTACATGAGCATGACGAAGGCCGGCGGCGTGTTGATCGCCAACACCGTCCTGCGCTTCACCGTCGTGGCGGTGTTCCTGGTCGTGTGGCAGGCGGCCCGGCGTCACCACACACCAGGCACCAACCGATAGCGCACCTTCTGCGTGTACTCGCTGTACCCGTCGAGTTCCTGCCGGAGCATCTTTTCCTCGTCGTCGATGCGGAGGGCGAGCACCGCCACGCCCGGCACGATAGCGACCAGCCCCCAATACGAATCGAGAGCAAGTGGCATGCCCACCATCATGATCAGTGCGCCGACGTACATCGGGTGCCGCACAACGCCGTACAGCCCCGTCGAGATCACAGGCTGCTGCGCCTCGACCGTGATGGTCGCGGCGGCGTAGTTGTTCTGGTTGACGACCACCATCGTCATGCCAAGGCCAACGGCGACCAGAACTTCGCCGACTATGACGAGTCCTGTTGGCACGTTCGACCAACCGAAACGGTGGTCGAGGGCACAGACGACCAGCACCGCGACCACGCTGGCGGTGATGCCCACCGTGGCAACCTTCTGTACGGTTCTGGTCTCCGCGATCGGTCCGGAATGCATGCGGCGCCGCAGGACCTCAGGCTTGCGTAGGCCCCAGTAGATGCTGGGGCCGGACGACACCGCGGTGAAGATGGCGATGAAAACCCATGCCTGCCAATAGTCGAACGTGCCCGCCGGCCAGAACAGCAACACGCCGAAGAACAGCAGCCCGAACAGGCCTGCCACAACGGCTTGAATCAAGAGCTTCACGATTCCTCCATCACCACACGTAGGGCACCAGCCGGTAATGCACTCGCTGTGCGTAATCGCAGTAGCCGGCGAGTTCTTGTGTCAGCACCTTCTCCTCGTCGAGGATCCTCACGGCGAGCACGGCGAGGCCCGGGACCACGAACAGCAGTGCCCAATACGAACCCAGCGCCAGCGGGATGCCGATCATCAGCACCACGTTTCCGAAGTACATCGGGTGACGCACGACCGCGTAGAGACCCGTCGACACCAACTCCTGCCCGGCCTCGACGGTGATGTTGGCCGACGCATAGCCGTTCTGGATCGTGGTGAGCATCGCGATACCGAGCCCTACCGCCACCAGCACATCACCGGCGATGGAGATCGCAGCGGGCACCGAGGACCAGCCGAAGCGAAAGTCCAACGCGCTCACCACAATTGTCGTACCCATCGACAGGAACGCCACCGAGATGATGAACTTCTGCAAGGGCCTCGTCTCGGCCGCCGGACCAGCCTGCATGCGGCGCTTGAGAGCCGCCGGGTTCTTAACCGCAAGATATATGCTCGGGATCGTGGTGGCCGCGGCGAACACCGCGATGAACGCCCATCCCCGCCAGTAGTCGAAGGTGCCGGCCGGCCAGAACACCAACAGCCCGAACGCCGCTAGGCCAACGAGCGCGGACATCGCCGATTGAAGTGCGATCTTCATATGTCCACTCCTTGTCTAGATTGCGTCGCGTCGGCGGTAGATCCACCCGGCAAGCAGTGCCAGTGCCGCAGCGGCGAGCACCATCACGACGAGCGCCGTGACGGGCACACTTGACGGCACCGTGGTCCGCCCGACCGGCGACAGGTCAATCAACCACCGGGGTAATCGCAAGAGCGCCCCGAGATATAGCGACACGACGACGAAAGTTACTGCGAGCCAACCGATCCACGTCCGCCGCAGTGCGACGGCCAGCGCGGCGATACCGGCCATGACCGCCATGGCAGGCACGTAGGCCAGGCCCGCCAGCGTCAGACGCGCGACTGTGTCCGGCTCGCCGAGCGTGATGCCCGCACCGAGCCCGTTTCCGAGGCCCGCACAGAACATCAGCACGACCGAGCCCACCAGTGCCGACGCCACTGCCGTTCCTAGCCACCACCAGCGTGACACCGCGCCGGCCAGTACCGGCTCGCCCAGTCCTGACTCCTCGTCGCTGAACACCCGCATCACCGCGCCGACGACGTAGGCGGTGGCTGCCACCGCGAGGAACTGCGTCATCGTGGTGTACACACCGTCGTTGCCCTGTGCCGCAAGTACCCGTGCAAGCAGGGGATTGTCCTTCGCCGCGTCCAGCAACGACTTCGTCATCGAACCGAAAGCCAAGCCCGCCAGGAACAACCCGACGCTCCAGCCGATCGTCTGGCCGCGCTGCAGCGTCAGGTGCAGGCCCATGACGTTGTGGATCGGATGCGCGTTCGGGCGCTCACCGCTCGACGGGATGGTGCCGTCGTCGTACTGGCGCCGGCTTTCCAGGACTGCGGCCAGCGCCATCAGCCCGACGGCCACCGCCACCAGCAGGGCGAACGGCCACCACCGCAAATCGACGAATGCGCGCATCTGCTGAGCCCACGCGATGGGGGAGAACCAGCTCAGCGCACTGCCGGAATTGTCGATGACGTCGCCGATTCCGCGGATCAGCGCGGCAAGCGCGAGCGCACCCATCGCCGCTCCCGTCGCGGCCCTGGCCTGCCGCCACAGCTGGGCGGTCACGGCGGCGACTGCACCGAACACCATGGCAACGCCGGTGATGCCAAGGCACATCGCCGCGGTGTCGACGACGGCGAATCCTGTCGAGGCCATCGCCAGTGTCATCGTGACCGCGAGAATCGCATTGACCCCACCGACGATGATCAGCGCGGCATAGGTGCGGGCATACCGGCCCACCACCGACGACAACACCAATTCCGCTGCGCCGCTTTCTTCCTCGGCACGCGTGTGGCGGATGACGGTGAGAATCGAAAGGATCGATGTCGCGACGATCAGCGTGAGCATCAGCTCGTTTGCCATCATCACGCCGAGGTCTGTCTCACGCACGCCGAAAGACGGTCCGCCCAAGATGATTCCGGCCGGCGTCTTCAGCAGGTTCACCCTGGCCTGGCGTTGGGGCTCTTCTGGGTAGGCCAGCTTGATCGCGTTCGGCGCGTACACCATCATCAGCGTGAGGATGGCGATCCATACGGACAGCCGGACGCGATCTCGCCGCAGCGCCAGCCTGATCAGGCTCCCGACGCCCGTCCACGGCGAGCCGGCGGGTGCGGCTTCGTGCCGACCGGCTTGGTGCGGCACGGTCGTGGTGGACATCAGTTCACCCCTTGATATTCGCGGAGGAACAGGTCTTCCAGCGACGCCGGAGTCACGGTGAGCTCCTCGATGCCCAGATCGGTGAGGTGCTCCATGGTGAAGTCCAGATCGTTGCGGTCCACCGAGAACCGGACATAGCCGTCCTCGCTGGAGAAGTCGTGGACATACGGCAGCTGGTCCAGTGTCTGGCTGTCTTCGCGAGTCCGGACGGAGACTGTGGTGCGCATCAAGTGACGCAGCTCGTCGAGCGTGCCGGACTTCACGGCTCGGCCGGAGCGGATGATTGTGACCTTGTCGCAGAGCTTCTCCACCTCGGCAAGGATGTGGCTGGATAACAGCACCGCCGCGCCGCTGCCGGCGACCTCCTCGACACAAATCTGAAATGCCTTCTCCATCAACGGGTCCAGTCCAGATGTCGGCTCGTCGAGGATGTAGAGCTCGGCGTTGGTCGAAAACGCGGCGACGATGGCCACCTTCTGCCGGTTTCCCTTCGAGTATGTGCGGGCCTTCTTGTGCGGGTCGAGTTCGAACCGCTCGATCAGCTCGTCGCGGCGACGCGTGTCGACGCCGTTGCCGCGCAGCCGGGCCAAGAAGTCGATGGCCTGCAGGCCGGTGAGATTCGGCCACAACGTCACATCGCCGGGCACGTAAGCGATGCGGCGATGCAATTGCACCGCATCGCGCCACGGATCACCGCCGAGCAGTCGTGCCGTTCCGCCGTCGGCGTGCAGCAGCCCGAGAAGCACGCGGATGGTCGTGGACTTGCCCGCGCCGTTCGGGCCGAGGAAGCCGGTGATGTCACCCGGCGCTACAGTCAGGTCGAGGCCGTCGAGTGCCTTGGTTCGCCCGAAAGACTTGGACAGGCCCCGGATTTCGACAGCGAGCTGCGACTGTGTGGTGTTAGCCCGCTGCAGGTACCCGTTTGTTTGAGCCGTCATCGCCCTCTCCTTCTCCTGTTAAGGGAATGCCCTTTTCACGTGCTTCGAGGAATGCTTCGTACATGGTGGAGTCCGTAAGCAGGCCCTCGGTGTACAGCTCAAGGGCGGGCAGCACCATCTGTTCGCCGTAATCGCGGAGCACGGCGCGGAGATCGGTTGGAGTGTCGTGCATTTGGATGAACAGGAAGAATCCGCCACCGCCGGTCAGGCCCAGGAACTTGGCGCGAGCGCGCGGATCGCGGCTGGGCTTGAGCAGGCCGTTTTGCACACCCTCTTCGAGGTACTCCTCGGCGTTGTCAATCATCCTCTGCCACAGCATCTTCGCCAGGTCGCTGCCGGACTGCATGCTGCGCACCAGGTAGGCCATCATCGGGGCATACGACTCGATCTCGGCCATCTGCGCGAACCATTCGGCGGGGTCTTTGGTCTGCATCGACGCCGATTTGCCGGTGCGGATCTCCTCGGCGATGCAGTCGTCGCAGGCCTTGCGCAGCCCTCCTTTGGAACCGAAGTGGTGGATCACCAACGCGGCGCTGACGCCTGCGGATTCAGCGATGCTCCGCAGCCCGACGTTGAACCCGTGCTGGCCCCATTGGTCGATCGCGGCATCGCGAATGCGGGCGATGGCCGTTCGATCATCTGGTGCTGAACGCATGTTTAGTACACTAAACACCCGTTTAGCGCGTAGTCAAGGACCCGTGCCGTCAGGAATCCGTAAAGATCGCGAAGTTCATTTGAGTGAACGGTTGTACCTGTTTTGTGTTGGAGTTAACAGCACAGATTCAGGCGGAAGGACTTCCATTTCTGCATTGTGCGCGTACAGTTGTTTACCGATTTACAATTTGTGAAAAGAGGGCTCAGCATGGAAGCCGGTTTCTCGTTGGAACTGCCGGAAGAGGTCGTGCACGTCCGCGACTGGGTGCACGAATTCGCCTCCGAAGTGATCCGGCCGGCCGCGGCGGAGTGGGACGAGCGCGAAGAGACACCATGGCCGATCATCGCCGAGGCCGCCAAGGTCGGGCTGTACACGCCTGAGCTCTTCGCGCAGATGGCCGCGGAGTCCAGCGGCATCGGCATACTCACCGTGTTCGAGGAGATGTTCTGGGGCGACGCCGGCATCGCGCTCTCCATTCTCGGCACTGGTCTGGCCGCGGCCGCACTCGCCGCCAGCGGCACGCCGGACCAGATCGGTGAATTCCTGCCCGAAATGTTCGGTAGCCCAGGCGATCCGCAGCTCGCGGCGTTCTGTTCGTCGGAACCCGGGGCGGGCTCAGACGTCGGCGCCGTGCGCACTCGGGCGCGCTATGACGAAGCCGCCGATGAGTGGGTGCTCAACGGCACCAAGACATGGGCGACCAACGGTGGTATCGCCAACGTGCACATCGTCGTGGCATCGGTCTATCCGGATCTGGGCGCGCGAGGTCAGGCCACGTTCATCGTCCCGTCGGGCACCAAAGGCCTCTCGCAAGGACAGAAGTTCAAGAAGCATGGAATCAGGGCCTCGCATACCGCCGAGGTCGTTCTCGACGATGTACGGCTGCCCGGCCACCTCATCCTCGGCGGCCGTGAGCGTTTCGAACAGCGGGTCGCGAAAACCCGTGAGGGGCACCGCACGTCGGGCCAGGCGGCGATGATGACGTTCGAGCGCACGCGCCCGGTGGTTGGCGCTATGGCACTCGGGGTTGCGCGTGCGGCCTACGAGTATGCCCTCGAATACGCCTGTCAGCGAGAGCAATTCGGCCGCAAGATCGGTGAATTTCAGGCGATCGCGTTCAAGCTCGCCGACATGAAGAGCCGTATCGACGCATCACGTCTGCTGGTGTGGCGGGCCGGGTGGATGCAGCGCAACAACAAGCCGTTCACCTCCGCCGAGGGCTCGATGGCCAAGCTCTACGCCAGTGAGACGGCGGTGTACGTCACCGACGAAGCGATCCAGATCCTTGGCGGAAACGGCTACACCCGCGACTACCCGGTCGAGCGCATGCACCGCGACGCCAAGATCTTCACGATCTTCGAAGGCACCAGCGAGATTCAGCGCCTCGTCATGGCAAGGGCCTTGACCGGCCTGGCGATTCGGTAACGACCCCCCTCGCGAGCAGTCGCAAAATGCCCCGACACGCCGGGAAAAAGGAGCACTTTGCGGCCGCTCGCGAGGGGAGGCTCAGTCCACGGCAACTGCTTCGACGATGTTGAGTCGGGCCGCGCGCACCGCGGGCGGAATCGATCCGAGCAGGGTCACCGCGAACGCCACCACCGCGAACGCGAGGGCTAGCACGCTCGGCGCGTAGGCCACGTCGATGCTGAGAACCCGGGTGAGCGCCGTCGTGCTGAGGTACTGGTTCGCCGATCCCAGCGCCACGCCGAGCACCGCGCCGGCCACGCCCACCCCTGCCGCTTCGGCCAGCACCGTCCGCAGCGCGAACCGACGCGACGAGCCCATCGCGCGCAGCACGCCCAACTCGCGCCGTCGCTCGAGCACCGACAACATCAACGTATTGAGCAGTGCCACGCTGGCGACGCCCACGACGATCCAGGCCAACACCGTGATGAGAGCGGTACCCTGCGCCATCGATGCCCCCACTGCGCGCGCCGCCTCGCTGCCGGGATACACATAGACGTCGGGTGGGACCGCGGCGCGGATCGCGTCCTCGACCGCCGTCACGTCTGCGTTCGCGGCGACGTCAACCGCCAGGATCGTCGATCCCGGCCGGTCGAACCACTCCCGCATCTGCGGCAGTCCAATCGACACCACGCCGCCGAGCAACGAGAAGAACGGGGCGACCTGCAGTACCCGGACCCGCCGCGCGCCAGTCGGTGTCGAAAGCACCAACTCGTCGCCCACTCGCAAGCCGTTGGCGCGGGCGATGTCTCGCGACACCACCACCCCATTGCCGGCCAGCAATTGGCGCCGCACATCGTCGCTCATGGCCGCTATCGGTGGCGCCACCGACCCTGGTGAAAGCCCCTGGATGAGGACACGCGTTCCGCCCAGCGTCGCATACGCCACCTGGCCCTCGACGACGCGGCTCACCCCGGGAATCGCCGCGATGGTCGCCTCCGAGCCCTTCGGTAACAGCGGCGCCGTGGGGAAGACTCCTGGCCCGGCGGAGCTGACGAAGAGGGCGACGTCGCCGAGTGAAGCGAAGCTGGCGTTCGTCGAGTCGATGGCGTTGTCGTTGGAACCCGTGCTCTGCACGGTGATCGCCACGGCGACAAAGACCGTCATCACCGTCGCCCAGACCCGCCGCGGCGCCCGCTCGATCGTGGCCGCCGCGAGAGCGCCCGGCGCGCCGAACCATCGGGCGACCGCCGCCGCGGCGGCAACGAGTTGGCTCGCGAAGGCGAAGCACAGCCCAAGCTCGCCGAGTGAGACCAACCCGATCGCCAGGACGGACGCCCGCCCCAGATCCTGCGAGGCGATCACGACCGCCGCCACGACCAGCCCTGTCCCGACGAGCCCTGCGGCCATCCGGACCGGCATGCCGACCGCGTCGGCCGCGGAGGCGCCCACCGGCGCGAGTGCCTCTACGGGCTGCACCTTGTAGACCTGGCGCGCGGCCAGCGCTGCGGCTCCCACGCTCACCACGACGCACGCCGTCACGCTGACCGGGATCGCGAACGGGGGCAGGATGTACTCGGTACGTGACTCGAAGCCCTGCAGCAACGCGGCCGGAAGGTTGCCGATGGCCCGTCGGCCGATCACCACCCCGAGCGTGGCGCCGATCAGGCCGGCCACCAACCCGATCAGGGCCGCCTCGATCAGCAGGTCGTGCACGATCTGACGGCGGTTGGCTCCGATCGCCCGCAGCATCGAGATCGTCGGGCGACGTTGGGTGATGCCCATGGTCATCGCGTTGAAGATCAGGAACCCCGCCACGACCAGGGCGCTGGACGCCGCCGCCAGCATCAACGTGCGCAGAATCGCTATCGCCCCACCAGATTTCGCCGATCGGAACGACGGCTCTGCGACGACGGCTCGGCCGTCGACCACCTTGGTCACCTCGGACTCGACGGTGGCGACGTCGGCGCCCGGGGCGGTGATCACCAGAATCGAGTCGATCATGCCGGGACGATCGGTCAGCCGTTGAATCAGGGGGAGCGGGCCGACGATGAAGTTCGCCGCGTTGACACGTTCGGCGTCGCGGCCGGCGAGTACCGCGGCCACGGTGACGGTGCCATTGCCCAGACCCACTCGCTCGCCGTCGGCGTAGCCGGTACCGGACCCGACCGCGACGCGACCGGGCTGCGTGACCAGCGGGCCGATCTGATCCTGGACGGCACGCTGAAGGTCGCTCAACATCGCACGCACGCCGTCGTCCACGCCGAGCAGAACCATGCGATTCGTCGGGGTGCCAGTCGCCATGCGGATCATCGGGACCGTCGCCTGGACGCCGGGTACCTTCGCGACGGCGTTGCGTAGTGACTCGTCGAAACCCGTATCGGTTACGCCCGATACCTCCAGATTGGCATTGCCGCCGATGCCGGACACCAGCCGGTCCGACGAACCAGTGACCGAACCGGCGATGCCGAAGACGGCGACCAACAACGTCGCCGACACCGCGACCACCACGAAGGACAGCGCCGCCCTTCCGGGATGGGTTCGCAGTTCGCGCAGATTGAATGCGTGTATGCGGTCGACGATCACGACGACTCGTCGACCGAGGGGAGGTCGGAGTTGATGCGTCCGTCGGCCAGCGTGATCACCCGGTCGGTCGAGCTGGCGGCCTCGAGGTTGTGCGTGACCATGACGACGGATCTGTCGCGTTCGTGGGCGATGTCGGTGAGCAACGCCATGATGGCCGCACCGGTCTTGCTGTCGAGGTTGCCGGTGGGCTCATCGGCCAGCACCAGCGGCGGGTCCATCATCAGTGCCCGCGCTACCGCGACGCGTTGCATCTGGCCACCTGAGAGCTCCGACGGACGGTGGTCGGCCCGGTCGGCCAACCCGACCAACGCCAGCAGTTCCAGTGCGCGGCTCTTGGCCTTCGCCATTCTCGTTCCGTCGAGTAACTTCGGCACCGCGACGTTCTCCCATGCGGCCATCGTGGGCAGAAGGTTGAAGAACTGGAACACGAAACCCACGCTTTGCCTTCGGAAGTCGGACTGCTCGTCGTCATCTAGCGCTCCGATCTCCCTGCCCTGGAAGCGAATCGAGCCCGAGTCGGGCCGGTCGAGCGCGCCGAGCAGGTGCAGCAGCGTGCTCTTCCCGGCCCCCGACGGTCCGACCACCGACGCGAACTCGCCGCCTTCGAGCACGAGCGAAACACCGTCCAGTGCACGCACCTGCTGGCCGCCGATCCGATAACCCTTCGTGACGTCGACCAGCTCCAGCATCGGGGTCATGCGACCGAGTCCGCCGGGTCGGTGGGCGCGGGTTCGTCGTCGGGTGTCTGAGCGGCAAGGTGGTCGGCGAGCTGCCCTATGGACGGGTAGTCGAAAACCGCAGTGGCGCTGATGGTGAACGCGCTGCCGAACTGACTGAGCAGCCGGTTGCGGAGCTCCACTGCCATCAACGAATCCATGCCCAGTTCCAAGAACCGGCTGGCCGCCACTGGCTGCTGAGCAAGGCCGAGCACCTGTTGCAACTCGCGCTGCAGGTGCTCGGTGATGAATCCGCCACGCTGCGCCTCGGGGATGTCGTGCAGCTTCGCGAGCAGCGCACTGTGGCCGGGCGAGGTCGCCGCGGCGGTGGGCAGCACGATGTCGAGGATGGGGGGACGGATGCCGCCGAGCAGTTTCGCGGCGCGTCGCCAGTTGGCCTTCAACACGGTCGCCTGTCGGATGCCCTGTGCGACGATCTCCCCGAGTGCATTGAGCGAGGTTCCCGGATCGAGCGGAATCAGCCCGCGTGCACCGAGATTCGCACGTGCCGCTTCCGAACTCGCCATGCCGCCTTGGGCCCACGGACCCCAGTTGACGCTTGTGGCCGGTAGTCCCCGTGATGAGCGGTAAAACGCCAACCCGTCGAGCATCGCGTTCGCCGCGGCGTAGTTGGCCTGACCGGGCGACCCGAGCACGCTCGTCCCCGATGAGTACAGTACGAAGAATTCCAGCGGGTCGTCGGCCGTCAACCGGTGTAGATGCCACGCGCCGAACGCCTTCGGGGCCAATGTCTTACGAAAGCGTTCCAGGTTCTGCTGAGGCAGCAGCGCATCGTCGATGACGCCTGCGAGATGGGCAACGCCACCGAGCGGCGGGAGTTCGGACCGAATCCACCGCAGCAGTGTGGAGACTTGTGCCTCATCCCCCAAGTCGGTGGCGACGGTGTGGATCCTGCAGTGGTAGCGGTCGGACAATTCGGCGATCGCCCGCGCGGTGTCGTCGTCCGGCGCCCGTCTGCTGGTCAGGACGATGTCATTCGCGCCCATCTGTGCCAGGTAGCCCGCCGTGTGCAGCCCCAGCGCACCAAGTCCTCCGGTGATCAGGTAGCTGCGATCAGCTCTGGGCTGCAACGGTTCTGGAACGGTCATCACGATCTTGCCGACGTGCCGGGCCTGCTGCATGCGCCGGAAGGCCGACTTTGCGTCGGCCATCGGATAGATCTCCAGGGGCGGCGGAAGGATCTCGCCGCTGGTAAGACCGGCCGACAATTCCTCGGCCAACGGCTTGAACAAGTCGGGATGCTCCAACATCATCAGGTCGTACGCGAAGACCTCGTAGGAAAGGTCGGGACGCACCTGCGCCATCCGCTCCGGGGACCAGATGTCGCGCTTGGCGATCTCGATGAAGCGGCCGTGCCGCGCCGTCGCTCGCACCGTCGCCTCGATGAAACCCTCGTTGGTCAGGCTGTTCAGCACCACGTCGACGCCCTCGCCGTCGGTGTCGGCGAGGATCTGGTCGGCGAAATCGGTGCTGCGCGAGTCGTATACGTACTTCACGCCCATGGCACGCAGTGTCGCGCGCTTGTACGTGCTCGCCGTGGCGAACACGGTGGCGCCGCGCTGCTGCGCCAGCTGTACCGCCGAGATGCCGACGCCACCGGTGGCCGCGTGAACCAGCACCCTGTCGCCCGGCTTCAACTCCGCAAACCGGTACGACAGCAGCGACGTCATCACCGCGGTGACGGTGCTCGCGGCCACGGCCGCGCTGACGCCGTCCGGTATCGGGTGGATGAACTGCACCGGAACGTTGACCCGACTGGCCATCGATCCGGGCATGAGACCGAAGACCCGTTGTCCCACAACGAAGTCGGTGACGTCCGGGCTCACCGCCGAGACGACGCCGGCGAAATCACCGCCCACGGGTCCCGGGTCGCCGGGGTAGAGGCCCAACACGTTGAGCACGTCCCGGAAGTTGATACCTGCGGCCTGCACCCTGACCTGGACGTGCCCGGGAGGGGGCGACGGTATCTCGGTGGCCACCAGGCGAAGGTTGTTGATGGCGCCGCGCTCGGTCGGAGCCAGCATGTAATCCGTCCTGCGCGGCACCATGAGATATCCGGTGCGCGCCCACGGCAGAACCCGTGGCACCAGGAATCTGCCTTGTCGCACGGCGACTTCGGACTCGTCACCGGGCGCCCCTAGCAGTCGCAGCAGCGCGGTTGCCCCGTCGGGGGAGTCGTCGACGTCGACCAATCGGCAGCGCACCACCGGCTGCTCGGAGATGATCGTGCGACCCAGCCCCCACAGGGTGGCCTGCGCCGGATCGACCGCTTCGTGCGCCTCGGTGGCCACCGCCCGCTCGGTCACGACCCATAGCCCGCCGGGCAGCGCCGCCCCTTCGAGCACCGGGTGCACGACGGCGAGCAGGTCGGAGAGTTCAGCCTCGAGGCGGCCCTGGAAATCGGAACTCGACTCAGTACTCGAATCCCTCGGCGATGCGGGACCGTTCGCCCGCCATATGATGCCCGACGGCGACATCTGCTCCATCGTCCGGGCGAACTCGTCGACACCCAACGCCTTGTCGAAGCGGATGGCGCCGGGCAACGCAGCGGCCAGGTCGTCGAACCCGGCCACCAGCCACGTGCCGGGCGGCGGCGTTTGGTCCGACGGCGGCGGCGTGGACTCGCGCCAGCCGATGCCGTACAGCACTCGGGTGGCGTCGCTGCCAAGCCCCCGCAGCAAGGCCTCACGCGGCGCACGCTTGACGGTGAATCCGGCCAGCCCGCCGATGGATCGCCCGTCGCGGTCCATGAAGTCCAGGTGGAAGACCGCCGTCTCGCCGTCCAGCGGACCGGGTACCCACCGGGCCCGGCAATAGAACCGGGACGGCATCGGCTCCCGCAGGGTCACGCTCCCGTACTGCAGCGGCAGGAAGAGGTCGACTCCTGCATCGAGGTCTCCTGCTTTGGAATGCACTGCGGCAAGGGCGATTCCGGCACACAGATCGAATAGCACGGGATGAACCGGTTCGGATCCGATCTGGTCAGCCAGGGCACTGCCGACGGTGATGTCACCGACCGCTTCGTGTTCGCCCGCCCACAGCGATTTCAGCGACGTCTGCCACGCGGGTCCCAGTGCGAGCTCGTTGTCGGCGAACACCTCGAACAGCTGCTGCGGACGGAGCCGGACGAGCCCTTCGAGCATCTCTTCGACGGGCTCCTGTGGGGCGGGAGCGTCGCTTGCGCCGACTCCCGACGCGGCGGCGCCCTCCGCGTTCAGTGCCCACTCGGCCTCGCGGTCGCCCCACGGCCTACTGTGCACCTGGAACGTCCAGCCGAGCCCGTCGTCGCGCTGACGCATGGCCAGCTGAACTTCGCGAGAGTCCTTGTCGGCGAGCAGAATCGGTTCGAAGAAGTACACGTCTGTGACTGTCACGGGCGCTCCGACGGCGGCCAGCACCATCGCGCCGTAGGTCGCACCGGGTACCACGACGGTGCCGTAGATGACGTGATCGGCCAACCATGGCTGCGTCTTGACGCTGAACCGACTGGTGTACACCACGTCGCCGGAGGCCAGGTCCTGCGCCGTACCGAGCAAGCCCGAGACGGTGCTGCCGTCATGGCGGATGCCGCCGGTCTTCGGCCAGTACGTGCGGCGTTGGAACGGGTAGGTGGGCAGTTCGAGCCTGCGCCCGGGACGGCGGTGCAACGCCGCGAAGGCGGGCCGGTGCCCCGCGACGTATGCGGCGGCAACGGCCTCGGCGAGCTGCGTGCGGGCGTCGACGCCCTTGCGAAGTGACGCGATCGCCTTCGGAGGCGCCGTGGATTCCGGCCAGCACTGCAGGGCCGCGGCGTTGAGCACGGGCTGTGGGCCGAGTTCCATCAGCACCGCGGTCCCGAGCCCGGCCAGGGTGCGGACGCTCTCGGCGAACTGCACTGGCTGCCGGGCGTGCCGCCGCCAATAGCGGGCGTCGACCCTGTCGGACCCGGTCAGCACCTTGCCGGTGCGGTTGCACACCAACGGCAGTTCGGCGGCCGCGTAGTCGATTCCGGCTGCGTGGGACTCGAATTCGTCGAGCGCGGGCTCGAGCAATTCGGAGTGGAAGGCGTGGCTGGTGTCCAGCCGCGTGCACCGGATTCCCTCTGCCGCACACAGTTCCACCAGTCGCTCCACGTCGGCCGTGGGGCCCGAGAGCACGGTGTTGGTGCCGTTGTAGGCGGCGACCGACACCATGGGGAAGTCGTCGGCGAAATCCTCCACCGTCTCGGCCTCACCGAAGACCGCCACCATCCGGCCGCCCTCCGGCAATGCACCGAACAGTCGCCCGCGATGCGTCACCAGCCGGGCGCCGTCCTCGAGTCCGAATATGCCCGCGACGCAGGCCGCCGCGTACTGGCCGACACTGTGGCCGAGCACCACGTCGGGCGTGACGCCGCGCGACTGCCACAGCCGCGCCAGGCCCATCTCGACGGCGTACAGCGCCGGTTGGGCGTAAGAGGTGTCACGCAGTGTCGCCTCGTCGTGGTCCGGAGAGCCGAGCAGGACGTCGAGCAGCGGACGGGGCAGGAGGGCGTCGACCGCATGTGCACAGGTCGTCACTGTCTCGGCGAACACCGGTTCGGCGTCGAACAGTTCGCGCGCCATGCCGACGTGCTGGCTGCCTTGACCGGTGAACAGCCACGCCGTCGACGGAGGGTCACCGCACTGTCCGCGCAAGAGTCCCGCTGCGTTGCGATTCCCGGCCAGTTCGTTCAGCAGTTCGCGCGTTCGCCCGATGTCATCGACGACCAGCGCGGCGCGGTGCTCGAAGTGCGAACGCCCGGTGCCCGCCGTGAAGCACACGTCCTCGAGTCGGGTTTGGGGACGTGCCGCAAGCCAGTCCCGGAACTCGGCGGCCAGGTCCGACAACGCCTCGCTCGAGCGTGCCGACAGCGGCAGCACCGACACCGGGTCCGGTGTGTCGACCTGAGCGTCGTCGGCACAGACGGGTGACGGCACCGGCGCCTCTTCGACCACCACGTGCGCATTGGTGCCGGAGAAGCCGAACGAGCTGACCCCGGCCCGGCGCGGCCGGCCATTCGTCCGCCAGGGGGTCGTCTCGTCGACCACGCGGACGGGCAGCCGGTCCCACGGAATGTGCGGAGAGGGGTTCTGAAAGTGGAGGTTCCGGGGAAGTTCCTGGTGACCCAGCGCCAGAACCACTTTGATCAGGCCGGTCACGCCGGCCGCCGACTCCAGATGCCCAAGGTTGGTCTTGACCGACCCGATGAGCAGCGGTCGGGCCCGGTCGCGCTCGGCGCCGTACACCGCCGCAGCGGCCTGAACCTCGATCGGATCCCCGAGCGACGTCCCGGTTCCGTGCGCCTCCAGGTAGTCAACGTCGCCGCCCGCGACGCCCGCGCGGGCCAACGCAGCACTGATGACCCGTTGCTGCGCACCACCATTGGGGACAGTCAGTCCACCTGAAGCACCGTCCTGGTTGACTGCGCTCCCGCGGATGACGGCGTGGATCCGGTCGCCGTCGCGCTCGGCATCGCCGAGCCGCTTGAGGACCAGCATGCCGCAGCCCTCGCTGCGTACGTAGCCGTCGGCGGCCGCGTCGAAGGTCTTGCACCGGCCATCGGGGGCCAGCATCCGCGCCCGCGACGTCGCAATGGTGATGATGGGGCTCAACAGGACGTTGACGCCACCCGCCAACGCGAGGTCGCAGTCCCCGGTGTGCAGCGCCTGGCAGGCCTGATGGATGGCTACCAGCGACGAACTGCACGCGGTATCCACTGCCACCGCAGGGCCTTCCAGCCCGAGCGCGAAGGCGACGCGGCCTGCGATCACGCTGATGGCATTGCCCGTGGCGAACTGAGCGGCGATGCTCTCGACCGAATTGGTGGACAGCACATGCGAGTACTCGTTGGCGCCGACGCCGACGTAAACCCCACTCATGCTGCCGCGCAACGCCGCCGGCGACAGCCCCGCGCGTTCCAAGCCCTCCCACGCCGTTTCGAGCACCAGCCGCTGCTGGGGGTCGATCCATACCGCCTCCCGGGGCGAGATGCCGAAGAACTCCGGGTCGAATCCGTCGATGGAGTCCAGGAATCCGCCGTACCGGGTGTATATGCGGCCCGGTGCATCGGGGTCGGGATCGTAGAAGTCGTTGATGTCGTAGCGGTCGTCGGGGATCTCCCGGATCATGTCGGCGCCGCCGGAGAGCAGCGACCAGAACTCGTCGGGATTCGAGGCCCCGGGCACCCGGCAGGCCATCCCGACGATTGCGATGGGCTCGTCCAGCCTGGTCTCGGCGACCGCGCCGGCCTGCGCGGTGCGGGGCGCCTTCTCGGCGCCGAGTGCCAACACGTCGGTGAGCAGGAAGGTGGCCGCTTCGGCCAGCCGCGGATGATCCATGGCCAAGGTCACCGGAAGCGGCCTGCCGCAACCACGTTCGAGTCGGCGATGTAGTTCGACCGCCATCAGCGAGTCCATGCCGAGATCGAAGAACCCGGTGTCGTCGCGGATGTCGCCCGGGTCGATCTTCGTCACCTCCGCCACCGCGTTGCGCACGTACTCGAGCATCAGTGTGGTGCGCTGCTGCGCGGGTGCAGACCGCAGTTCGTCGATCAGCGGCGTGCTTCCGAACGAGGCTGACGCAGCTGGCTGTTCGGGCAGTTCACGCTCGATGCGGCGCAGGAAGCCCTTCTTGCGGTTGATGTGCTGCAACGGCAGGAACCTCGGCCAGTCAAGCCGCGCGACGATGCCGTACGGTGCGCCCGCCGCGAGTAATTCGACCATCCCGGTCAGGGCCTCGTCCGGCGACAGGGTGCGGATGCCGAACGCGTTGAACGCTTCCCGCGAATCCGCGCCCATGCCGTCGGTCCACAGGCCGAATGCCACGGTGACGCCGGGGATCCCGTGCTGGCGTTGCCAATGGCTCAACCCGTCGAGGTATGCGTTCGCGGCGGCGTAGAACATCAGGTCGCGGGTGCTCCACAGCGCGGAGATCGACGACGTGTTCAGGAAGAAGTCCAGCGGCATCCCCGACACCGCCTGGCTCAGCATCAGGCCGCCACGGACCTTCCCGGCGAAGATCCGCTCGACGTCGGCCGGGTCGTGTTCCAGAAGCGACCCGTCGGCATACACACCCGCAGCGTGGACGATGCCGGCCAGCCGGGGCAGCTCGGTCCGAATCCGCTCCAGCAGCCGGTCGATCTCGCCGGCGTCGGAGACGTCGGCGGTGATGACGTGTATCCCGCATCCGTACTGTGCGGTTATCTCGTCGATGCGGCGCAGGGCGGCGTCCGATGGTTCGCTGCGGCTGGTCAGCACCACATGGCGCGCGCCCTGCGTGGCCAGCAGCTCGGCTATCTCCAGGCCGATCACACCGAGGCCGCCGGTCACCAGATACGTGGCATCGTCGCGCAATTCGAGTGGATCGGAGGTCTGCGGAGCCGGCCTGCGCTGCAGCCGCGGGCAATGCACGGCGCTCCCTCGGACGGCGATCTCGTCGTCGGCCATTGATCCGGCGACCACGTGATCGAGCAGTGCAGACCACTCGTCGGTTTCGTTCGTCCCGAGGTCGGCGATGCCGCCCCACAGGTCGGGCAATTCGACGGACGTGGTGTGGCCCAGCCCCCACAGACTCCTTTGCGTCGGAGCTACCGACTCCGCCCCGGTGATCAGCTGGGCGCCGCGGGTGACCATCCATACCCGGGCCTTGGTGCCCGACGCGAGCGTCGCCCGAAACAGCCGCTGCGCACCAGGGAAGACGCGATCCTGGAGGCGCTGCACGCACTCAAGAGGCGACGCGCCGTCCTCGTCCAGCCCGGCCAGGAACAGGATGCGCGGGGCCGGTCCCATCGCGGACAGTCCCCGCAGCCCTGCCTCCAGCCGGGCCTCGTCCTCGTCGGATCGGGGGAGCGCGAGCGTGCGGTGGGGGTATCCGCGCGCGCGCATCGCTTCCGTCAGCTCGCTCACCCCCGCGCCGTCGTCGGTGATGACCAACCAGTCGACGCCGTCCTGGGCGGTGACACCCGCTGGTCGGGAGGGCTCAACCACCTCCCACGCTATCTCGTAGCGGTCATCGGCGATGGTCTGGCTGCTGCGCTGTCGATTATGAAGGGCAGCAACGCCTTTGAGCACGGAGACCGGGTCGGCGCCCGGGGAGAGTTGCGCCGCGAGTTCGTCGAAGCGGCCCTCCTCCAGCAGCCGCACCGTCTCGGTGCGTGGGCCGTCGGCGGATGCCGAGCCGGCATGAGCGTCCTTCCCGTCGTACCAGTACCGCTTGCGCTGGAACGGATAGCTCGGCAACTCGACGGGCCTGCCGCGGCCGCCCTGGACGGCGGCGAAGTCCGGGCGGTGTCCGCAGACGTAGGCCTGAGCCAGCGCCTCACCGAGTTGACGCTGGTCGACCCGGTTGCGGCGCAGCGACGCGATGGGTTGCGGCCGGTGCTCGGCATCGGGCCAGGCGCGCATTGCGGCGGCCGTCAGCACCGGCTGCGGACCGACCTCCAGCAGTACGGTGCACCCGAGCTCGGCCAGTGTGACGACACCCTTGGCGAATTCGACCGGCTGCCTGGCGTGCCTGCGCCAGTAGTCCCCGTTCATCTTCACGTGTCTGGTGGCGACCGCGCCGGTGCGGTTGCACACCAGTGTGCACTGCGGCGCCGAATACGTGAATTGATCGGCGTACGAAGCGAACTCATCGAGCACGGGGTCCAGCAGCGCAGAGTGGAACGCGTGGCTGGTCTCCAGCCAGTCGCACCGCACGTCCTCGGCGCTCAGCTGGGCGACCGCGCGCTCGAGATCCGCACCCGGTCCGGACAACACGGTGTTGGCGCCGTTGTATGCCGCCACCGACAGGCCGGGGAACTCCTCGGTGCACCGCTCCACCCGCTCGGCCGCGGTGAACACGGCGGCCATCCGGCCCCCGGCCGGCAATGTCGCGAACAGCCGGCCGCGTTCGGCGATCAACCGCGCTCCGTCCTCGACGCTCAAAACGCCCGCCACGCAGGCCGCGGAGTACTGCCCGACGCTGTGCCCGATCACGACGTCGGGTTGCAGTCCCCAGGACTGCCACAGCTGGGCCAGGGCGATCTCGAGAGCGAAGAGCGCCGGCTGCGCGTAGGCGGTGTTCCGCAGCGTCTCGTCGTCCGTGGAGTCGAAGACGACGTCGAGCAGTGGCCTGTCGAGAAGGTCGGCGACGGCGTCGGCGCAGCGCATCATGGCGTCACGGAAAACCGGCTCGGTGTCGAACAATTCGCGGGCCATACCGGGGAACTGGCTCCCCTGTCCTCCGAACAGCCACGCGGTCTTCGGCGGATCGCCGCACTCCCCGCGGAAGAGGCCGGGTGCGGGACGGTCCTCGATGATCGCGGTCAGCAGGTCCTTCGCCGACGAGGTCGAGTTCACCACCAGCGCGGCGCGTTGCTCGAAGTGCGACCGGCCCACCCCTGCGGTGCGGCACACGTCGGAGAGCTCTGCTGCAGGATTGTGATCGAGCCAGTCGCGGTACCGCACCGCGAGTTCGGTGAACGCGGCCGGGGTGCGCGCCGATAGCGGAAGTACGTGGTAGCACTCGCCGTCGGAAGGCGGGGCACCAAGCGCCGCAACGTATTCCGGGGCCTCCTCGAGGATGATGTGGGCGTTGGTGCCGGAGAAACCGAAGGAACTGACTCCGGCGACGCGGGGTTTGCCGTTGCGCTCCCACGCCGTGCGCTGCGCGGCAACGCGTACCGGATACCTGTCCCACGGGATGTGCGGCGACGGAGTTTCGAAGTTCAGGTGTCGAGGAATCTCCCCGTGCTCGAGCGACAGGATCACCTTGATCAGGCCCGCAATTCCCGCGGCGGCTTCCAGGTGGCCGATGTTGGTCTTCGCCGACCCGATGAGCAGGGGATGCTCGACGGCGCGGCCCGCGCCGAGCACCTCACCGGCCGCCTGGACCTCGATCGGGTCACCGAGCGAGGTGCCGGTGCCATGCGCCTCGAGGTAGTCGACGTCGGCTGCGGTGACACCGGAACGGTCCAACGCCTCAGCGATGACACGTTGCTGCGCAATGCCGTTGGGGACGGTCAGGCCGCCGGATGCGCCGTCCTGGTTGACCGCACTGCCGCGGATCACCGCGCGGATTACGTCGCCGTCGGCCAGCGCGTCGGCGAGTCGCTTGATGACCACCACGCCGCATCCCTCACCGCGCACGTACCCGTCGGCGGCAGCATCGAACGTCTTGCAGCGGCCGTCGGGGGAGAGCATCCGGGCTCGCGAGAAGTTGATCATCGTGGCGGCGCTGATGATGAGGTTCACCCCGCCTGCGAGCGCCACGTCGCATTCCCCGTGACGCAGCGCTTGGCAGGCCTGGTGCACCGCCACGAGTGATGAACTGCAGGCGGTGTCCACGGCGACCGCCGGGCCCACCAGTCCGAGTCGGTAGCTGATCCGGCCGGTCGCAGTGGCGAACGAGGTGCCGGTGCCCAGGTACGCCTCGATCGCGTCGACGCCCATCCGATTCGTCAGCAGGCACAGGTAGTCCTGCGTCGACATGCCCATGTAGACACCCGTCCGGGTGCCCGCGAGCGCGGACGGCGCTGTGCCAGAGTGCTCGACGGCCTGCCAGGTCGTTTCCAGCAGCAACCTGTGCTGAGGGTCGAGCAATTCGGCTTCCCGGGTGGAGATGCCGAAGAAGTGCGCGTCGAAACCGGAGACGTCGCCGATGAATCCGCCGCGCCGCGTCACCATCTTGCCCATCGCGTCGGGATCCGGGTCGAAGTACTCGTCGATGTTCCAACGGTCGCGGGGAATCTCCGAAATGGCGTCCCGTCCATCCCGTAGCAGGTCCCAGTACTCTGCGGCGTCGCCGGCCCCGGGAACCCGGACGGCGTAACCGACTACGGCGAAGCGCTCATTGGCCATTCTGGGTCACCCTCAGTTCGTCGAGATCCTTCAGCTTCATCGCCCGGCCCCAGTCGCCCTCGACCGTCAACCGGCCCATGAAGAACAGCGCGCGCCGGTCGGCCCGGCCCTCCATCAGGTCGATGAAGTCGCTGGCTTCCATGTAGATGGTGCATTCGGCATCACCGTCGCCGTCGATCACGCGCGGGTGCTCGCCGAGGTCGAGGATGAAGGTGCGCCCCCCGACCCCGTCGAGTACGAACTTGTAGATGCCGCCGAATTCGCGGGCCCTGTCGATATCCTCGTCGATGGCCAAAGCCGCTTCTACCATTAGACTTTCGACGGTCGTCATAGGTGCGTGTCCTTACGTTTCATCGCCGTCAGCCGTCGAGCCGCGCCAGGCCGGCGGTGTCGGGTGTCGGGAACTTGGTGAGTGGCCGGCCGGCTTCGATGGCCGCCAGCTCTCGGGCATAGAGCTTGCGCAACAACACGATTGCGGCGTCGGAGCTGCCGAGTTGATTGAGTGACCGATCCGGGAGGACGCCCTGGCCGAGCAAGACGATGCCGTCCTCGATCAGTACACGGTCGGGCCGGTCCTCGATGTCGTCCCAACGTTCGCGTCCGGTGAGCACCGCCGCCACGATGTCCTCGACGGGCCGTTGGGTGGCAAGGTACTTGCGCGCA
>NZ_DATENY010000021.1:0-19219 GCF_035274705.1 Mycobacterium sp.
ACATACTCGACACCGGTGCGCCGTACTACGACACATACACATGCGCCGACGGCCGCTACGTCGCGGTGGGCGCCATCGAGCCGCAGTTCTTCGCCGAACTGCTGTCCAAGCTCGGCCTCGACGCGGCCGACCTGCCCGACCAGAACGACGTCAGCCGCTGGCCCGAGCTGCGCGCCCGGCTTACCGAGGTCTTCGCGTCGCAAGACCGCGACCACTGGGCCAAGGTGTTCACCGACAGCGACGCGTGTGTGACGCCCGTGCTGTCGTTCGGCGAGGTCGAGTCCGAGCCGCACGTCACCGAGCGCGACACGTTCTACCGCGACGGCGACCATCTGTTCGCCGCGCCTGCGCCGCGGTTCTCCCGCAGCGTGCCGTCCGCACCGGAACCGCCCGGTGTGCCTGGCGCGGACACCGAAGCCGTACTCAGCGACTGGGTATAGAGGAAAGGAACCAATCAGTGGAGATCAGAGACGCCGTAGCCGTTGTCACCGGCGGAGCCTCGGGCCTGGGCCTGGCGACCACCAAGCGCCTGCTGGACCGTGGCGCGCAAGTGGTGGTCATCGACCTCAAGGGCGAAGAGGTCGTGAACGAACTCGGCGACCGCGCGAAGTTCGTCTCGGCCAACGTCACCGATGAGGCGGCCGTGACCGAGGCGCTCGACGTCGCCGAATCGCTTGGCACACTCCGGATCAACGTCAACTGCGCCGGCATCGGCAATGCGATCAAGACGTTCTCCAAGAACGGTGCCTTCCCGCTCGACGAGTTCAAGAAGGTCATCAACGTCAACCTGATCGGCACATTCAACGTGCTGCGGTTGGCCGCCGAGCGCATCGCCAAGTCCGAGCCGATCGGTGAAGAGCGCGGCGTCATCATCAACACCGCATCGGTGGCGGCATTCGAGGGCCAGATCGGTCAGGCCGCGTACTCGGCGTCCAAGGGCGGCGTCGTCGGCATGACGCTGCCGATCGCGCGCGACCTGTCGCGCGAGTTGATCCGCGTGTGCACCATCGCGCCGGGCCTGTTCAAGACGCCGCTGCTTGGCTCGCTGCCCGAGGAAGCGCAGAAGTCGCTGGGCCAGCAGGTTCCGCACCCGGCCCGCCTCGGCGATCCCGACGAGTACGGCGCGCTGGCCGTGCACATCGTCGAGAACCCGATGCTCAACGGCGAAGTCATCCGTCTCGACGGCGCGATCCGGATGGCGCCGCGATGAGCGCTTGCGCGAAGAGCTAGGGAGCGCAGATGACGATCGCGACGAAGTTCACCCAGACCTTCGGGGTCGAGCACCCCATCGCGCAAGGCGGCATGCAATGGGTCGGCCGCGCGGAACTCGTTGCGGCCGTTGCCAATGCGGGTGCGCTGGGATTCATCACCGCGCTGACTCAGCCGACGCCCTCGGACCTGGCGAACGAGATCGCGCGCTGCCGCGATCTCACTGACAGGCCGTTCGGCGTGAACCTGACCATCCTGCCGACGATCAACCCGCCGCCCTACGACGAGTACAGGCAGGTGATCGTCGACTCCGGCATCAAGATCGTCGAGACCGCGGGCTCCAACCCGGCGCCGCACCTGCCGATGTTTCACGACAACGGCATCAAGGTGATCCACAAATGCACCTCGGTGCGACATGCGGTCAAGGCGCAAAGCCTGGGCGTGGACGCCATCAGCATCGACGGCTTCGAATGCGCCGGGCACCCCGGCGAGGACGACATCCCCGGACTGGTGCTGATCCCGGCCGCCGCTGCGCAGATCGAGATCCCGATGCTCGCTTCCGGTGGTTTCGCAGATGCGCGTGGTCTGGTGGCCGCACTCGCATTGGGCGCCGACGGCATCAACATGGGGTCGCGCTTCATGTGCACGGTCGAGTCGGCGATTCATCAGAACGTCAAGGAAGCCATCGTCGTGGGCAAGGAAACCGACACCGAGCTGATCTTCCGCACCCTGCGCAACACGGCGCGGGTGGCGAGCAATGCGGTGTCGCGCGAGGTGGTCGAGATCCTCAACCGCGGCGGTCAGTTCGAGGACATCAAGGATCTTGTCGCGGGCAAGCGCGGGGTCAAGGTCTACGAGGTCGGCGACCTGGACGCCGGGATCTGGTCGGTCGGCACCGCAATGGGCCTCATCAACGACATACCGACGGTTGGTGAGCTGGTATCGCGCATCGTCGACGAGGCAGAAGAACTGATCACCGGACGACTGGCCGACATGATCGAACCCGACGAAGAAGAGAACGCGGCTTAGGAAAAGACCTAACGACGAAAGTGCCCGCGCTGGGCAAACCGTCCCGAGTGAACGCGCGCCGCAGGGCGCGCGCTTACTCAGACCGCGGTGGGCAGAGGGTGCTCGTCGTCGAGCTGCTCCGACGTATCGCCCTCGACCAGGACATCGCCGTGGTAGAGCGCCTCGAAGTCAACCTTGATGACATCAGCACTGGTGTCGTCGATCCACATGTACTGAACAGTAACCATCACCATTAAGGATTCTTTGAGTCACGATTCGGAAAATGGTGGCAATTCTTACCCCCGGGTAGGTTCGCCGGCTACCCGTGAGTAGCTCAAATCGAGCCGAGATGGACCCACGCGCAAGCTGGGGAACGCAAAGGTCCCTCGACACGCCGGTGAAGGAATTCATCGGCCCCTCCAGCGCTCGTGAAAATTGCACTGGAGGTCGTGGTGGAGGACGAGTCACAGCCCTGGCTGCAATTTAGGCGGGGATCCCACGTGAACAACCAGCCGTGTCGCGCCGTATCTACCGTGGGGGTGGAGGCGTTGACCATCTCAAGTTACCACTGATAAGTTATCGACGATATCAAGCGCTTGACGGAAGGACGCGTCGTGCTGCAACGCATTGCATTGCTGGCCATCGCCGCGCCACGACGAATCATCGCGATCGCGGCACTGGTCCTGATCGGGTGCGGCATCTTCGGAATTCCGGTCGCCAAGCACCTGTCAGCCGGCGGCATGAAGGACCCGACATCGCAGTCGGCTCAGGCGGCCAAGCTGCTGGTCGACAAGTTCGGCCAGGGCGACATGCAGCTGCTGATCAGCGTCACGTCGGACGCCGGTGCGCAGAGCCCCGAGGCTCAAGCGGTCGCCGCCGACATCGCCGCGCAGCTGAAGGCCTCGCCATATGTGGCCGACGTGACCTCGGCGTGGACCGCGCCGCCGCCCGCCGCGCCGGCACTCATCAGCAAGGACGGCAAGACGGGGCTGATCGTCGCCGGCATCACTGGCGGTGAGAGCGACGCGCAGAAGCATGCGAAGGCGCTGACGGGTCAGCTCGTGCATGACCGCGATGGCGTCACCGTGCGCGCCGGCGGCGAGGTGATGACCTACGTCCAGGTCAACGGGCAAACCGAAAAAGACCTGCTCTTGATGGAATCCATCGCCGTTCCGCTCAGCTTCTTGGTGCTGGTGTGGGTGTTCGGCGGGCTGATGGCCGCCGCGCTGCCGTTGGCCGTCGGTGGATTCGCCATTCTGGGTTCGATGGCGGTGCTGCGGGCGATCACGCTGGTTACCGACGTGTCGATCTTCGCGCTGAACCTCACCGTCGCACTGGGCTTGGCGATGGCTGTCGACTACACGCTGTTGATCATCAGCCGATACCGCGACGAGCTCGCCGACGGGGCGGACCGCGAGCGCGCTCTGGTTCGCACCATGACGACCGCGGGCCGGACCGTGCTCTTCTCGGCGATGACAGTCGCGCTGTCGATGGTTGCGATGGTGCTGTTCCCGATGTACTTCCTCAAGTCGTTCGCGTATGCCGGGATTGCGGTGGTGGCATTGGCGGCCGTCGCGGCGATCGTGGTGGCGCCTGCCGCGATCGTGCTACTCGGCGACCGGCTGGACTCGCTGGACGTGCGGCGGCTGGTCCGCCGCATCCTGGGCCGGCCGGACCCGGTGCGCAAGCCAATCGAGCAGAACTTCTGGTATCGATCCACGAAATTCGTTGAACGCCGGGCAATTCCGATCGCGCTCGCGATCGTCGCGCTACTGCTCGTGCTCGGCGCGCCGTTCCTCGGCATCAAGTGGGGCTTTCCCGACGATCGTGTACTGCCGCAATCGGCGTCAACGCGCCAGGTCGGCGACGACCTACGCAACAACTTCGCCGTCGACTCCGCGAAGAACGTGGTCATCGTCATCCCCGACACGACGGGGATCGGCCCTGCCGAACTCGACCGCTATGCCGCGGCGCTGTCGCGGGTGCCCGACGTGTCGTCGGTTTCGGCGCCTGGCGGCACGTTCGTCGGCGGCAGGCCGTCCGGTCCGCCGGCGGCGGCCACGGGGTTCAAGGACGGCAGCGCGTACCTCACGGTCGGCAGCACCGCACCGCTGTTCACCGACGCCTCCGAAGCCCAGCTCGATCGGCTGCGTGCGGTCAGCACACCGGCCGGCCAGCCAGTACAGATGACCGGCATCGCACAGATCAACCGCGACAGCTCCGAGGCGGTCACCTCCCGCCTGCCACTGGTCCTCGGCGTGATCGCGGCCATCACCTTCGTGCTCCTGTTCCTGCTTACCGGCAGCGTGATCTTGCCGCTGAAGGCGTTGGTGCTCAACGTCTTATCGCTGACCGCGTCCTTCGGCGCGTTGGTGTGGATCTTCCAGGACGGCCACCTGGGCGCCCTGGGCACCACACCCACCGGAACGTTGGTGGCCAACATGCCGGTGCTGATGTTCTGCATCGCATTCGGGTTGTCGATGGACTACGAGGTGTTCCTGGTGTCCCGGATCCGCGAGTACTGGCTGCGGTCCGGGCGCACTCGGGCGGACAACGACGAAAGTGTCGCGCTCGGGCTGGCCCGCATGGGCCGCGTCGTCACCGCTGCGGCGCTTGTCATGTCCATCTCGTTCGCCGCGCTGATCGCAGCCCAGGTGTCGTTCATGCGGATGTTCGGCGTCGGGCTGACCCTGGCGGTGCTCGTCGACGCGACGCTGGTGCGGATGCTGTTGGTGCCGGCGTTCATGCACGTGCTGGGTCGCTGGAACTGGTGGGCGCCCAAGCCGCTGGCCCGGCTGCACGAGCGGATCGGGATCAATGAATCCGGTGACGATACGGTGACGCCGACGCGGGATCATCGACGGCGCACGGTTTCCGTGACGGACACTGGTTAGCGTGACGGTCCAGCCGTTGAAGCGACGCCGCGCAGCCCGCGGTTCCGGTGAACAGTTGCGCGATGAGATCCTCGACGCGACCACGGACCTGTTGCTGGAGACAGGCCACGCCAAAGCGGTGTCCATCCGGTCGGTGGCACAGCGCGTCGGGGTGACGCCGCCGTCGATCTATCTGCATTTCGCCGACAAGGACACGCTGCTGGACGCGGTGTGTGCACGGTACTTCGAGAAGCTCGACGAGGAGATGCAGAGGGCAGCGGCGGACCAACCGTCTGCGATCGAGGTGCTGCGGGCGCAGGGCCTGGCCTACGTCCGGTTTGCGACGAAAACCCCTGAGCTGTATCGCATTGCCACCATGGGTGAGGGCAGACCCGGCAGCGACGTAGACGTTGCCCTGAATAGCTCCGCGTTCGAACACATGCGCAGCGCAATTGAGTCGTTGATGGCCGAAGGTGTCTATCCGGCCGGTGATTCCACCGCCTTCGTCTTGGAGTTATGGGCAGCGGCACATGGGGTGGCCGCAATGCTGATATCGCGGCCGTACATGCCGTGGGGCGATGCCGAGGTGTTCACCGATCGCGTGCTGAGGGCGATGTGCGCCGGACACATCATGTCCGGTGTGATCGATCCGGAACTGCCACCGCAGGAAGCGATTAGCAGATTGAAGGGAATGCTCGATGAGCAGCAACACCGTCGATAATCCGTTCTTCGCGCGAGTGTGGACCGTGATGTCGAAACACGAGCCGGAGGCGCTCAAGCGGCTGCGGCGCGAAAACCTCGCCGGCCTGTCCGGCCGCGTACTGGAAGTCGGCGCGGGCACCGGGACCAACTTCGAGTTCTATCCGGACACGGTGACCGAAGTCGTGGCCGTCGAACCCGAGCGGCGGCTGGCGGTTCTTGCGCAGAAAGCTGCTGCCGCGGCGACGGTGCCCGTCACGGTGAGTGCGTCGACCGTGGAGAGCTTTTCCTCAGGTGAGCCGTTCGACGCAGTGGTGTGCTCACTGGTGCTCTGCTCGGTTGACGAGCCCGAACAGGTTGTCCAGCAATTGCATTCGGTGCTGCGCCCGGGTGGCGAGCTGCGCTACCTCGAACACGTCGCAAGCAGCGGCCGTCGTGAACGGCTGCAGAAGATCGCCGACGCGACGATATGGCCGCGGATTGCCGGTAACTGTCACACCCATCGACATACCGAGGAGACAATCGTCGGCGCGGGTTTCCAGGTGAGTGGTGCCCGCCGCGAGTGGACGGTTCCGGCGTGGGTACCGGTACCGGTGTCGGAATTCGCGATCGGCCGGGCGGTTAAACCCGCCTAGCTAGCCGAGCAGTGCGGGCAGGCGTTGCAGCAGCGCCGGCAGCGCCGTGGCCGCTGATTCGCGGATGACGACCGTCGCGGCATCCGACAGCGGTGT
Source organism: Mycobacterium sp. (assembly GCF_035274705.1). GTDB lineage: Bacteria > Actinomycetota > Actinomycetes > Mycobacteriales > Mycobacteriaceae > Mycobacterium. Next base: position 6,521 of record NZ_DATENY010000021.1, read on the forward strand.
GCGCTCGGGATTCACCTCGATCACCGCGGTACCGTTGGCGAGCGCCAGCTCGGGCAGCCCCGCCGCGGGGTAGACGATCGACGACGTGCCCACCACGATGACCACGTCCGCGTTCGTCACCGCCTCCACGGACCGCTGCCATGCGTCGTCGGGCAGCGGCTCGCCGAACCACACCACGTTCGGCCGGATCAAACCACCGCACACACAGCGCGGCGGGTCGACCGACTCGGTCGGCTCGCGCATCTCTGGCAGATCGTCAGCGTAGGCGGTTTGGCAACGGTCGCAACGGAATTCGAACAGACTGCCATGCAAGTGGTAGACGCGTTTGCTGCCGGCACGCTCGTGCAAGTTGTCGACATTCTGGGTGACGACGTGCACGTCGGCGTAGTCCTCCCAGGCCGCGACGGCAAGGTGGCCGTTGTTGGGCGCCACAGAGCTCATCATGTAGTGCCGCCACAGGTACCACGCCCACACCCTGTCCGGATGCGCCCGCCAACCCTGTGCGCTGGAGATCTCGTACGGGTCGACCTTCGCCCACAAGCCGGTTTCGGCGTCGCGGAAGGTCGGCACGCCGCTCTCTGCGGAAATGCCCGCTCCGCTGAGCACCGTTACTTGCACACCACCAAACTAGCGGGTTTAAGAGATACTGAGCACGTGGCGGAGTTGGGGGACTGGGTAAGCGTCGATCCACACGCAGCCAAGCCGCTTTTCGACCAGCTCAGGACGCAGATCATCGACGGGGTCCGGGACGGCAAGTTACCGCCCGGCACCCGGTTGCCGACGGTGCGTGAACTCGCGGGCCAGTTGAGCCTGGCCGTCAACACCGTGGCGCGCGCATACCGAGAGCTGGAGTCGGCGGGAATTCTCGAAACCCGTGGTCGATTCGGTACTTTCGTCGCCCGCGCGGACCCTGCCGACGCCGCGATGGCCACTGCCGCGCATGCCTACGTTTCGGCGGCCAAGGCGCTCGGCGTCGGCAAGGCCGAGGCGCTGCGGTACGTCGAGGCGGCGTTCAGCTAGCCGAATTCCAGCAGGGTCAGCACCGGCCGGACCGGATCGAACAGCGGGAGACGCTGGGCCGTCCAAATCAGTGCGTTGAATACCTTGCCGCGGCCGGCCGGCATCGGCAGATCATGCACCGCCCGGATGCCCGGCACGGTTTCCACCAGATTCGCCGCTTCCGTCGGAGACAGCGAGAACGGCATCGGCGGCACCTTGTAGCGCGGCGAGGTCCGCATACCGCGGCGCGCCCACATCGCGAACCACGCCGGAGGCAGGTCGAACATCATCTGCCCGCCGGGAAACCGTTTGGCGCATTCGGTGATCAGCCGTAGCGCGTCGTCGGGCTCCAGGTACATCAGCAGCCCTTCGGCGGTGACGAATACCCCATGGTCCGTGTCGACCTCGTCCATCCAGCTGAAGTCAAGCGCCGACTGCGCGCGCATACGCACCCGGTCCGACGGCAGCAGCAGTTTGCGCCGCAGCTCGACCATCGGGGGGAGATCGACTGTCAGCCACTGGAATTCGTCGCCGATATCGGCGGCGTTGAGGCGGTAGAAGCTTGTCTGTAATCCCTCGGCGAGCGCGACGACGGTGGCCTTGGGGTGATCGAGAAGGTAGCGACGGGCGTGCCTGTCGAAGGCCAGCGCGCGTACCGCCATGTCCTGCCGGCGGGAATACCCGAACTTGGCGAAGTCGTAGTCGATGGAGTCGGCCAGCTCGATCGCCATCGGATCGTCGATGATGGAATCCGGCCGCCGTGCCTCGTGTGCCCGCACCCATAACGTCAGCAACGCCGTCTCCGAGACACCGGTCAACACGGTGCCGTCGACCTTCGCCGTCGGTGCGGAACTCATCGCAGCACCTTCTCGACGGTGCGCAAGTTTCGCGTGGTCGTCGACGACTTGTAGCGCTTCTTGCCCATGGTCTTGCCGATCGTGGTGCCCAGCGTGCCCTTGGGCACCTGCCAGTAGATGACGCCTTTACCGCGTTTGACCTTCTCGTCGGGCCCGGCCTCCTTGCCGAGCTCGGCGAGTTCGTCGAGCACCTTCGGATCGGTGACGAACGTGACGTACGAGTGGTGACCCTCGACCTCGCGCTCGAAGGGGAAACTGTCGGAAACGGCGCGCACTGTTTCTACGTCGTACGCGAGCACCCAGGCGTCGTAGCCGAAGGCGTCGCGCAACGCTTCTTCTGCCTTCTTCCTGACCGCCTCTACACCGGACTTGCTTTCGAGCAAGACGTTGCCGCTCGCCAATATCGTTCGGACTTCGGTAAATCCGGCGTCTTCAAAGGCCTTGGCCACCTCGGCCATCTTGAGGTTGACACCGCCGACGTTGACGCCGCGCAGGAACGCCGCGTAGCGAGTCATCAGCCGAACTCCAGCAGCGTGCAGTTCGGGCGCCTGTGCCGTATCAACGGAATGCGGTCCAGCGGCGGCCAGAACGCGAACTTGAAGACTCCGCGACCCTGCGGCAGCGCAACGTCGCGGGCCTTCTGCACGCCGGGAATTCGCTCGGCCAGCGCGAGACCGTCATCCACGGTGAGGGCGAACGGCATCGGCGGGGCGATGTAGCGGCCGGACAGCTTGGCGCCCTTGAGGGTGCGGCGGCTGAACCACGGCGGGACGGAGTCGAACATCATCTGACCGCCCGGAAAGCGCGCCGCGCAATCGCGGATCAGCCCGAGCGCGTCGTCGGGGTCGAGATACATCAGTAGACCCTCGGCGGTGATGAACACGCCGTGCTTTGTCTCGACCCGGTCCATCCAACTCAGGTCGAGCGCCGACTGGGCCAACTCGACGATCCGTTCGTCGTGGGGCAGCAGTTGTTCACGCAATGTCATGACCGGCGGCAAATCCACGGAGTACCAAGTGAGTTCGTCGGCGACGCCCGCACGGTCGAGTCGCCAGAAGCTGGTTTGCAACCCCTCGGCCAGCACCACCACCGACGCTTTCGGATGTGTGCTCAGGTAGTTCCGTGTCGACGAGTCGAACGCCAGGGCTCGCAGCGCGTGCACTTGACTCGGCCTGCCGAACTTTCCGTAGTCGTAGTCGATCGCGTCCAGCAGAGTGACCGCCCACGGGTCGCGGATGACCCCGTCGGACCGCTTGGCCTCGGTTGCACGATTACGCAGCGTCCACAGCGTGGTGGCGGAGACGCCCTCGAGAACGTTGCCGTCGACTGGAGAAAACCCAGGAAGCCCGCTCATTGAATCGATCCTAGAGAAGTAGGCTCGGGTGATGGGGCGCCAAGTGTTCGACGACAAGCTGTTGGCATTGATCGGCGGGAACTCGCTGGGCGTGCTGGCCACGATCAAACGCGACGGCAGGCCGCAGTTGTCAAATGTGTCGTATTGGTTCGACAAGCGGAATCTGGCGATCCGGGCGTCGATCACCGAAACGCGTGCCAAGACCCGCAACCTGCGACGCGACCCCCGGGCCGCGATCCACGTCAGCTCCGACGACGGCTGGGCGTACGCCGTCGCGGAGGGGGACGCGACGCTGACTCCACCGGCGACTTCAACGGATGACGACACGGTGGAGGCGTTGATCGGGTTGTACCGCAATATCGCCGGTGAGCATCCGGACTGGGACGACTATCGGCGGGCCATGGTCGAGGACCGCCGGGTGCTGATGACGTTGCCGATTTCGCACGTATATGGGATGCCGCCCGGGATGCGGTAGGGCTACGCTGCGGACATGGCTGATGCACCGGAAGACGACACAAAACGCAAGTTCCGGGAAGCGCTGGAGCGGAAAAAGGCCAAAGCAGCGAGCGGCTCCGAACACAAAGATCGTGGCGCCAAGCAGCCGCGAGCGCACGGGCCGCTCGAGAATCGCCGGGAGTTTCGCCGCAAGAGCGGCTAGCCCGTGACGCCGGAATTCCTTCTGACGACACTCATCGTGGTGGCGACGCCGGGCGCCGGTGTGCTCTACACGCTCGCGGCGGGACTCTCGCGTGGCTGGCCGGCCGGAGAAGGTCTCGCCGTGGCGCGTCATCGTGTCGGGTGTGCTGGTGAACATGCTGAACCCTAAGCTGACCATCTTCTTCTTCGCGTTCCTGCCGCAGTTTGTCCAGCCCGACCGTGACGGTGGGGTGCTGCTGATGGTCTGGCCGAGCGTGATCTTCATGGCCGTGACGCTGGTGGTGTTCAGCATCTACGGTGTATTCGCGGCCGCGGTCCGTCGCGAGGTGATCTCGCGGCCGCGCATCGTCGCGTGGATGCGGCGCAGTTTCGCGGCGACCTACGTCATTCTCGCCGGTCGGCTCGCGGCGCAGACACGCTGACTGTCGCCGGCCAGCCCGCGTGCGCCGACCAGCGCCACGAGCATGACTGCGACGAGGTAGAGGCCCTGGTCCTTCAACCCCCAACCGACCGACGCCAGGGTCGCCGCACCCGCGATGCACAGCAGTGCACCGACGGCGGTGCTGCGGCGGCCCGGCTTTGCGAGGAAGCCGCCGTCCCACAGTGGCAGCGGGCTGTTCTCCAGTGGACGCAGCGTGACGAACACCAGCGCGACCAATACGGCCATGATCAGAAGTTGCACCACCGACAGCACGATGAAGCCTGGCGTCGCCGGGTCGAACCGCGGGCAGCCGAGGTAGTCGAACACCAGATGCATGGCCAGCAGCGGCGGGATGTGCCACAGATACAGCGTCATCGCGCCAGAATTGCCGATCGCGGCCAACCACCACACCCGCGGACGTTGGGCCCAGCGTGCGATCGCGGGCGCCGCGGCAATTGCGAACGCGCACAGCATGATTGCATGCCCTGCTAGCAGCAGCGACGGCGGCGTCATGTTCTTCAGATGCTGGGTCTCGATGCCGACCAGGCTGACCTCGTAGGGCCCGAACGCCAGTAGCCCCAAGTTGATCGCCAGCATGACGAAGCCGAGCGTGAGTGCGGCACGGCCGGTCAGGAGGTGACGACGATAGGCGACGCCGAACAAGCCCGGGATCAGCCACGCGATCATGTTGAGGTAGCCGAGCGCTGAGGTGCCGCCGATGTTGATCCGGATCGCGTCGACGACGGCAACGAACGCGTAGGCGCCCCCGACGGCGGCGACCAGACGTCCGGTGGTGGTGATGCGCGCCAGCAACGGGATGGTCGCCAGCACCAGGACATAGGCGCCGAGGAACCACAGCAGCTGGATAGAAATGCCGGCGACCGGTTCGTAGACGTGCTCGGGTAGCACGGTGCTGAGCACTGCAAGCGCGGCCCACCAAAACCCGAGGTAGTAGAACACCGGCCGGTAGAGCCGGGTGCAGCGGCGCATCAGCCAATTGCCCCAGCTGCCGCCGGGCACCCAAGACTCGACGGATGCCGCGACACCGGCGAAGAAGAACAGCGGCATGATCTGGAACACCCACGTCAGCGCCTGGAACACCGGCGACGCGGTGAGCAGATTGCTCCAGATGAATACGCCATCGCGCAGCGTGCTGGTGGCCATGATCGTGTGCCCGACCACGACGCCCACCAGCGACACGATGCGGATGACGTCGATGGCGCGGTCACGCGTCGCGGGTATGGCCGCCTCGACCTCGGCTGGGGTGGGCAACAGCGTCGCAACTGTCATGCCGCAACGGTAAGCCCGCAGCGCCTAGGTAGAACCACTCAAATTTCTGGCGTACCGCCAGCGCCGGCTCTTGACGGCCTCGAGCGCCTCGGAGACGTACAGGTGAAGGGGACTGGGGTTCTTTGTGGACTGCCGAACCCATTGCTGGAAGCCGAAATCGGCCGCTGCGAAGGCCAGCTGAACCAGCAGGGCTGGCCGCGCGTCCGTGGCGGCGTTGGCGCTGATGCGGTCGGCCGTCAACTTCACTATCCGGTCGCGGTCGGCGGGGTTGAGCATGGTGACTTTGTCCAGTAACTGCGGCGTGGCGAGGATGGCCTCGCGCCACGGTGCGCTGCCGCTTTCCTCGAAACAGTTTGTGCGAGCGACGATTGAGGATTCACTGTCAGCTTTGTTTTAGAGCAACTGCTCTGTTATCGTGCGTGCATGCCAAGGCCGCAACTGCACAACCGCGACGCGATGCTCGACGCCGCGGAAGCGCTGGCGGTGCGCGGCGGGCCCAAGGCGGTCACCGTTCGCGCGGTATCCGAGCTGTCCGGCATCTCAAACGGGGCCATCTATCACGCATTCGGGTCGATGGGCGGACTGGTCGGCCGGGCATGGGTGAGAGCAGCACGCCGATTCCTGGCGCTGCAGCGCGAGCTCGTCGATGCGGCGGCTGACCCAGCTAGCGGCGTGGTTGCTGCGGCCGATACACCCGCGGTTTTCAGTGAACAATTCCCCGTCTCGGCTCGGCTCGTGCTCGGTACCCGGCGCGAAGATCTCACCGGCGACGCGCCTGCCGACGTGCAGGCCGATCTAAAGGCGCTCGATGACGACTTGCGAGACATGCTGATCCGGCTGTCCATCGCCGTGTTCGACCGCAAGGACGGGGCTGCGGTCGGCGTCATCGAAGACTGCATCGTGGGGTTGCCGACCGGTTTGATGCTGCGCCGCTCAATGCCACCCACCGCCGATGCCCGTCAACGGCTTGCCGCCGCAGTCGAAGCAATCTTGGCCGTCGGGCCGCCTCGTAGGAAGAAGTAAGGAGAACACATGTCCCCACAAGTCGAAATCACCGACGACATCGCCGTTTTGAACCTCGGCGACGACGAGAACCGCTTCTCACCGGAGTGGTTGGCCACCGTCAACGGCATCCTCGACCGGGTGGATGCCGGAGAGGCGAAGGCCTTGGTGAGCACGGGTGACGGCAAGTACTACTCGAACGGGCTAGATCTGGAATGGCTTGGCTCGCATGGTGATCAGGCCGAGTGGTACGTCGCGCAGGTACACGCATTGCTTGCGCGGGTGCTGACGGCACCGGTTCCGACGGTCGCGGCCGTCAACGGCCACGCGTTCGGTGCCGGCGCAATGCTCGGCATTGCCCACGATTTTCGCGTCATGCGCAGCGACCGCGGCTACTACTGCTTTCCTGAGGCCGACATCCAGATCCCGTTCACACCGGGCATGGCCGCCTTGATTCAAGCGAAGGTGTCGCCAGCCGCGGCAGTGGAGGCCATGACGACAGCGCGGCGATACGGCGGCCCTGACGCCGAGGCGATCGGATTGGTCACGGCGACGGCGCCGGAAGGCAAAGTCACAGCCGCCGCCGTCGACCTCGTCACGGGGCTCAAAGGCAAGCATGCGCCCACCCTCAAGGCGATCAAGTCGACGATGTTCAGCTCAGTGATCGCCGCTCTACAGGGCTAGGCGGCTACGGCCCGCCTTGACTCGCGTGCCTCCTGCACCAGAATCGCAACCAGGCATATGGTCGCCAGAACCCCGACCGCGACGGCGAAACTCACGCCGGCGGTTTGCAATCCCCAATCGCGGGCGGCCAGTCCCTCGCCCACGACCGGCAGCGAGATCGCCACATATGCGACGACGAAGTAGGTGGAGCTCACCTCGGCGCGTCGATCGGCAGGTGTGCGTTCGGCGACGGCCGCCAGGCCGCGGCTGAAGCTGATGCCCTGTCCGATGCCGGATACCACTGCGGCGGTGATCAAACCCGTCAGCGACGAAAAATGAAGCGCCACGGCGAGAATCACCATGCCGACTACCAGGATCGCGCAGCCGATCGCGACCGCGCGTTGCGGCGCCAGCCCGCCGGCTGCGATCTGCGCCACCGCGGATGCCGCGAAGATCGAACAGGCGATGAGGCCGGCGAGGGCGTGGTTATCGATTCCGACGACATTGGCCAGGAATGAGGGGGCCACGGCCGTGAACAAGCCCGTCACCGCGAAACCCGCGAACGCCGCGAGCGCGGCGACGACGAAGACCGCGCGCACTTCGACCGGCACCGAGAGCCGCTGCACCCCAATGCGTCCGGCCTTCTGGGAGGTTTCAGGCACAATGAACACCGCGATGCCGGCCAGCGCCGCCAACACGATGTGAACGATGAAGCTCAGCTTCAGCGGCTCGGGTGCGTACTCGACGAGCAGACCGGCGAGCAGCGGCCCGGTTCCCAGCCCGCCGATGTTGGCAACTGTCGCGACGGCCGCGGCCCTGGTGCGCCAATTCGGTGGCGCGGCTTCGATCACGGCCGCGGTCGCGGTGCCTGTGAAGATGCCCGCCGACAGCCCCGACAGCACCCGGCCAACCAACAGCGTCGGTACAGAATCCGCGACGAGGAACACTGCGGCCGAAGCCAGTGCGAACACCACGCCCGCCAGCAGAACCGGCCGCCGACCGATCGCATCAGACCATCGGCCGAACGCCAGCAGCGCGAACAGCACCCCGCCGGCGTACGTCGCATAGATCACCGTCGTCGTCAGCACCGCAAAGTGCATGTGCTCGGCGTACAGCGCGTACATCGGCGTCGGCAACGTGGTGCCGACCATGATGGCCGCGAACGCATAGGCCAGCAGCGGGAAGGCGAATCGGGTCTTCGGCGTGGTCTCGAGCACGTCCATCAACAGCGACGCTATCGCGGTTGGTTATGCCACGTCAGTGTGAGACCGCCTTCTCCGCGCCGATCCCGGTCAGCGCCCGCACCTCGAATTCGGCGTTGACTTCCGCATCGCCGCGATCCGACGAGGTCAGCGTGCCGACAATGCCGAGCAGGAACGCCAGCGGAATCGACACGATGCCCGGATTGCTCAGTGGGAACCAGGCGAAGTCGACATGCGGCAGCATCGCCGTCTTCGCCCCCGACACCGCGGGGGAGAAGATGATCAGCAGGATCGTCGATATCAGACCGCCGTACATGCTCCACAGTGCGAGCGACCAATACAGCGAATACAGGATGGTCGGCAGGTTCGCGGCGGCCGCCACCGCGAAGGCCAGTGCGACGAGGAACGCAATGTTCTGCTCGATCAGCAAGCCAGGGACACGTTGAGGACAATCACGGCCTTGTCGAGCAGCGTTTCGAGACGCGGCCAACACGGTGTCCAACGCTCCAGTGACACGGATGCTGAGCTTGGCTGAATACCGATCAGGAGCGACTGCGAGCGTCTCTGGGCGGGCTGCCCACGACGGGATACTCGAACCAGGTGTCGGGCTTTCCCGCGTCCGTCGCATCCAACACACCTACAAGAGCATCGTCATCGAGCGCGTCCCAACCGGCTCACGGGTAGCGCGATGTGCGGTGATTTCACCTACTGAACGGGGCAGGCGTACTTTCTGGCCACGTCCATCACCCGCTCCTGTGCTCCGGGGCCGATAACCCCTTGAGCAGCCATCTCCAAACCGATGTATCCCGGTAAGCCGCCGATACACGCCTGGTGAGCAACTCGCCACGCAGTGTCTGGATTCAGGTTGTAGCCGTTGCGTTGCAAGCCTTGCAGGTATTCGTCGAATGCCGGTGTGCCCTGGTCTGGAATCGCTTGAGCCGTGCCGGCCAACGCAGTAGCGGTAACCATCGCCGCAACAAGGGGTGCAATGACCCGTCTCATGTCCGTCTCCTAGGGGCGTATCCACCGGTTATCGGCTCCACGATCGCACACCCTAGCGACACACACCCCCGAACCGACCTGACCCGAGCGATGCGTTCGGTCGGCGAAGACGCACCTCACGGCGGCCTGAAGTGCCGGTCGACTCAGTCCGATCGCTCCGCTGCAAGTCGTCCTAGACTGGCCGGGTGCCCACCTTGCAGCTGGTCCAAGATCCGGCGGCCGATGCGTTGCTGGATTCCAATGCATTCGCGCTGCTGGTTGGGATGCTGCTCGATCAGCAGATCCCGATGGAGGTGGCGTTCGGCGGCCCGAAGAAGATCGCCGACCGGATGGGCGGCGTCGACGCCCGTGAGATCGCCGACTACGACCCCGACAAGTTCGCCACGCTGTGCGCCGAACGCCCTGCGGTGCACCGCTTCCCGGGCTCGATGGCCAAGCGGATCCAGACTCTGGCGCAGATTGTCGTCGACCGCTATGACGGCGACGCCGCGGCGATATGGACGGCCGACAACCCGGACGGGGCGGAGGTGTTGCGGCGGCTCAAGGGCTTGCCCGGCTTTGGTGAGCAGAAGGCCAAGATCTTCCTGGCGCTGCTCGGCAAGCAGTACGGCGTGACGCCGAAGGGCTGGCGCGAAGCCGCAGGCGATTACGGCAGGGCCGGGTCGTTCATGTCGGTCGCCGACGTCAAGGACGCGGGTTCGCTGGAGAAGGTGCGTTCGTACAAGAAGCAAGCGAAGGCGGCAGCGAAGGCCGCCAAGGCCTGAGCCATCAACCGAGCGAAGGCCGCCAAGGCCTAGTGCGTCTGGCGTTCGGGCTCGAGGTCGAGCTGGGCGAGGCCGCGCAAGATGTTCGCGACGACGCGTCCGGTCGATGTGCCGGTGTCCAGCCCTTCTTTGAGTGCCCGCAGTGTGATGCCGCGGTCGGTCAGGTCGGCGATGGTCCGCGTCACCTCGGCCACTGATCGGCCAAGGCGATCCAGTCCGACCACCACGACGGTGTCGCCCGAGCGGGCATAGCTGAGCATCGCGTGAAGGCCGGCCCGCACCCGGTCGGCTGAGTCGGACAGTCGGTCGGTGAACACCCGCCGCGGATCCACCCCGGCAGCGGTCAATTCCGCGAGCTGATTATCGAGGGCCTGCCCGGCGGTGCTGGCTGTGGCGTAGCCCAGCGTGGCTGTCACGAATTCAAAGGTCTCACGGTGTGGACCGTGTGTGGAAGAGACACGCCCGTCGCGATGTGGCTAACCGCTGAACGGTTGCCCGTCGAACCGCTCCCGCGTGGCGATTTCGGCGACTGATCTCCGGGTGAGCTTGGTGAGCTGGCGCACCGGCTTGCCAAGCGGCAACACAGCCGCGATCGCGTAGGTGTCGGGGATGCCCAGCAGTTCCTTGACGCGTGGTTCCTCCGCCACGACGTTCGTGGTGAGCACGCCGCCGTAGCCTTCGTTGCGGGCCGCCAGCAGGATGTTCCACACGAACGGGTAGACCGACGCGCCGGCGATCAGGCCGACGCGGTCGAGGTCCTGGTCGAACGCCGCGACGACCGCCAGATCGACACAGACCACCAACACCACGTCTGCCTCGCGCAACGGGCTTTGCGGCGGCACCTCGACGGCGGCGATCGTCTGCGCGTCAACCCCGCACGGCTGCAACGGATTCCACGGGCCCTCGCCGTTGCGTAATTGCGCGATGTATCGCTGCGTTCCGGGGATGGTCAGCTCGATCAGCCGCTCGCGGGTCTGCCCGTCGCGGACGATCACAACACGTGTGCCCTGGCGGTTGCCGCCGCTAGGCGCGAACCGGGCGTTGTCGAGGATGCGCTCAAGTACTTCGTCGGGCAGCGGGTCGCCGGTGTATTCGCGCACGGCGCCCGTCGTGCGCATCACATCATAGAGATCCATGATCACCATCATGCTGATCTATGCGATTGTGAAGATATGAAGACGCATTTGAACTGTCCGTGCGGCGAGGCGATCACCGGCAAGGACGAAGAGGATCTGGTCGAGAAGGCCCAGGCTCACCTGTCCGAGAAGCACCCCGGCCGTGAGTACGACCGGGACGCCATCCTCTTCATGGCCTACTGACCTTCGCTCGCGGAATGGGTCAGGGGACGACCGTCGAGCCGATGGTCGGCATGAACTGGCACTGTTTCTCGGTCGTGGTGACCTGACCGAAGATCGTCGAGATGATGCTGCCCGAGCCGGTGTCGACGATCGCTGTCAGCGTGGTCGGGCCGTCGGGATTGATGTCCGACCGCGGCTTCAGCGTCGCGCTGCCCGACTTGCCCGTCGTCAGGTTGACCCAGGTCACGTTCAGCGGCAGCTTCTGCTCGGCCGCCGGGCCCGGCGTGCCGATCGCGGTGAACACGTAGGCCGTCTGCCCCGCCCTCGGTCCGGGTGCCGGGATCTTGGCCGGACCCGCCACCGAGATCGCCGTCGCCAACACATTTCCGCCGTCCGCGAGGCACCCGTTACTGATCGACGGATACATGAAGTCCTGTGTCGGCGGCGCGTCCGGTCCGAATGACGGGTTCGCGTCGGGCGCAGGGGCAGCCGCGGGCGTCGCATCTGGAACTGGAACTGGAGTCGGGGCCGGCGTTGGTGCAGGAGCCGGCGCGGGCACCGCATCCGGTACCGGCCCGACGGCGTGGGCGGGATTGACGCCCGCAGGCAGGTGCGCCTCGGTGCCCGGCACAGCGCCAGGAGCCGGCACATGCGCGGCCGACGGTTGTGCGACGAACTGATTGACGGCCGACGCCACATTCCGCGAGTCGGCCGGCGCGGCCGAATTACCCGCGAACACCGCTGCTGCGGCCATCAGTTGCGACGCAGCGCTCGTCGGGTCCGCGGCTGCCCGCTGAATCGCGGGCCCGAGGCTCTGCACCGCCGACAAGCCCGGCGCCTGCAGCCCGTCGATGGGCAGCGGTGGCGCCGGTGCTGCCGGGTCCGCGTTGGCGATTGGTGTTATGCCGCCCAGTAGTAGAGCGGCTGACGAGCCCACCGCGATTGCCGCGGTGGTGAGCATCGTCCTGGTCGATGACATGGGTCCCCCAATGCCTGGTAGTGGTGGACGTTCGTCTGTCGCGGCGATCAGGGCAGTGCGGACAGCGGCAACAGCACCGGGGCCAGTCCAGCGCCGGGTGCCGCGGGAGCCGCGGCCGGAGCCGTCGCAGGGCCGGCCTTGGTCAGCGGCGCCTGCAAAGCGGACGGCATCAGGGCGGAGAGGTCACCGGGGAAGGCAACCTGTTGCGGGA